>NZ_QLTS01000001.1:0-652671 GCF_003269275.1 Phascolarctobacterium faecium DSM 14760
GCGGAAGCCAAATGCGGGCCGGTACTGGCTGCGGAAGGGGACCCAAGGATCACAAAATTCGGCAGATTTATGAGGGCTACCAGACTTGATGAGCTGCCGCAGCTGTTCAATGTGCTGAAAGGCGAAATGAGCATCGTCGGCCCCAGGCCGGAACGACCATTCTTCGTTAAGCAGTTTATTGCCCAAAAACCTGAATATGACTATCGCCACAACGTAAAACCAGGCATCACGGGCCTGGCACAGATAGCAGGCAAATATAATACCAGTGCCTATGACAAGCTGATCTACGACCTGCTGTATATACAGGATGTCAGCGTCAAAACAGACCTGATGATCATGCTGCAGACATTCAAAGTTTTGCTGACAAAAAGCAGTACCGAAGGAGTACAGGGAAAATGATTGATGGTTTAGTTTCCATAATAATGCCTGCCTATAATGCAGAAAAATATATTGCAGAAGCTATCGAAAGCGTATTAAAGCAGACATACACAAATTGGGAACTGATTATTGTTAATGATTGTTCAACCGATAAGACAGAACAGATCATAAAAAAGTATCAAGAACAGGATCAGCGTATTAGACTTTGTTCTTTAATTAAAAATAAAGGTGTTGCAAATGCCAGGAATACAGCAATAAAAAATGCAGTAGGTAGGTATTTAGCTTTTTTAGATAGTGATGATATGTGGTTACCGGAAAAATTAGAAAAACAAATAAATTTTATGAAAAAGAATGGTTATAGTTTTACATATCATTCATATAGAATATTTATAGTTTCAGATAATTCGTTGGGAAAGATTATCAACGTACCTATACAAGTGAATTATGAAAAATTATTACAAGGAAATAGTACTGGAAGCTGCTTAAGCACCTGTATAGATAGAAATATAGTTGAAGAAATTTATATGCCTAATGATAAACATGAAGATTTTATTTGTTGGTTAAATGTTTTAAAAAAATATGGCATTGTCGGTTATGGTATAAGTGAATGTTTGGCATATTACAGAGTTGGTAAAAAATCGGTAAGTAGCAATAAGTTTAAAAGTGCGTATTGGACATGGAATGTCTATAGAACATCGCAAAGATTATCTATTGTACAATCTATTTATTACATGTTTTTTTACATTAAAAGTGGACTTAAGAAATGGAGTTAAAGAAAGTCATGCGTTCAGTAGAAATTTTATTAAGCTGTATGAACGAGGAAGATTATTCAATAATTTCAGGATCGAATATTAAAACGAATACAGTAATCATAAATCAATGCAGTGAAAATTCTATGAATCAAATCAATATCAACAATAATAAATATGTAAAATGGATAAATAGTACAGAGCGAGGATTGTCTAAAAGCAGAAATATGGCAATTCATAATTCTTGTGCGGACATATGTTTAATCGCAGATAATGATGAAAAATTTGATGATGATTGTGAACAGAAGATATTAAAAGCATATGAGGATTTACCAGATGCAGATATTATTATTTTTGATTTACATAATAAACCTACAAAATTAAAGCCTAAAATTTATCTACCAAAAAGGTTGGAAATGTTGAGGGTATGTTCTTGTCAAATAACCTTTAAAAGGGCATCAATAATTGATAATAAACTTATATTCGATGTAAAACTTGGCGCAGGTACAGGAAATGGAGCCGGAGAAGAAAATAAATTTTTACTGGATTGTTATGATAAAGGTTTAAAAATATACCATGTGCCCGAAAAGATTGCAGTAATGACAGAAAATGAATCAACATGGTTTACTGGATTTGATGCGGATTTCTTTTATAAACAAGGTATGTCAACCAGATATATATTGGGTTTTGGGTTAAGCTGTACATATGGATTGTATTATGCAATTTCTAAGCATAATCAATATAAAAAAGATATTAGTATTTTTGGTGCATTAAAAAACATATTGAGCGGTATTTTTGATAATAAGTTAACGAAAAAAATTTGAAAAAGCTGAATCTGGAGAAAAACAATGATACCTAAAAAGATCCATTATTGCTGGTTTGGCGGTAGTCCATTACCTGATGTAGTAAAAAAATATATTGAAACTTGGAAGAAATATTGTCCCGATTATGAAATAAAAGAGTGGAATGAAAATAATTTTGATGTCAATCAGAATAAATATTGCAGTGAAGCATACGAAGCCAGAAAGTGGGCTTTTGTCAGTGATTATGCTAGATTAAAGATTTTATATGACTATGGTGGTATTTATATGGATACTGACGTTGAAGTATGCAAACCATTAGATCACTTAGCAGGTTATGCTTTTTGGTCGGGATTTGAGTCGGAGAGTCAGATCCCGACAGGAATCATGGCTTCCTGTCGGGATAATGAATTATTGGGATATTTATTATCCTACTATAATGAAAAACACTTTAAGGACGCAGATGGCAGTTATGATACTACTACTAATGTCATAACAATTACCAAGATGATAAAGGACAAATATAATGTTGAACTAAATAATACATTTCAAATATTTGGAGAAAATTATGCTATCTTCCCATTTGAGTATTTTTGTGCGAAAGATTTTTTTTCAGGGAAAGTGAGCAAGACAGAAAACACTTATACGATACATCATTTTAATGGATCGTGGCTTAACAAATGTGAGAGTAGAAAAATAATGATAAGGAAAATATTAATAAATTTAATAGGTGTAGCTCATGTGAAAAAGATACTGTATTTTAAGAGATGGGTGTTTGGTCGGTGAAGAGATATGTTGTTTAGTATTTTGATTCCTGTTTATAATTCTGCTCTTTATATAGAGCAATGTATTAAATCGATAAAAAATCAAAGCTATAAAAATTTTGAATGCATCATTGTTAACGATGGTTCTACGGATAATAGTCTGGATTTAATAAATGACATTATCGAAAATGATGCAAGATTTACTGTTATATCTCAAAGTAACAAAGGAATTTCTGATACACGTAATAAATTGCTGGAAATGTCAAACGGTGAATATATTGTATGGGTGGATTCTGATGATTTTGTAGATATGGATTTACTATACACTCTTTGGGAAAAAATTTCATGCAGTGGTGATGATGCATATAGTTTTAATTATACTTGCTTTGGAAGTCCTTCCAGTAAACTAAAAACAATAGAGTTATTTAAAAAAATGGATATATTAACATCTAAAGATATATTAAAGCATCTCGCCAAAGAAGTAAAAATGCCAAGTTTTTTATGGAATAAGGTGATAAAAAAGAGTTTGTATAATGGATTAAGATTCTCATCTCAAAAGGTAATGTTAGAAGATTATGAAATTTTAACGAGTGTGTTTCTAAAAATTAATAGGATGGTCTTTATCGACAATAACTTATACTTTTATCGACAAAACTCTAATAGTATTACGCATAATGTAAATGTTGAAATAATTTCAGAAAATAATATAACAATTGCTAAAAGAGAACAAATGATTTTAGAGGCATACCCTGATTTGCTTACAGCAGTAAAAATTGGAAGGGCATATAGAGCTCTTTCTTATCTTACATTTCTAAGGAAAATATGTGATGATTATGAAATTAAGCAGAAAGAACAGAAAAATTTGCGTAAATATTTATATTTGTTTTTGTTGGATGAGGATATAAATATTAAGAAAAAACTGGCAGCCTTGTTACTTTCGGTAAATTTAAGAATATATGATACCATGTTGCGACTATATTCTAAAGAATGCTTTTAGCGTAGCTTAATGGGGAGAAAAACTTAATGAAATCTTTATTTAAGATTTTTACAATATTTACACCGTCACAACTAAGAAAATGCGTATTTATAGTATTGGCAATGATTATAGGTGCTATTTTAGAGGCAATAGGTATAGGAGCAATTTTACCATTGATCTCCATTATGGGAAATCAAGATTTTTTAACAGTATATCCAAATGTCGCTCAATATGCGGAAATTTTTGGTATAACAACACATATAGAATTTATTATGGCAGCTACATTTTTGCTTTTAATACTATATGTTATAAAAAATATTTATTTAGTATGGCAAAATAAAATGCAGATTGACTTTGCTATTCAAAACCAAATTTATTATTCAGAAGGATTGTTAGCAGAATATTTGCATAAGCCATATCTTTATCATCTTAATCATAACACAGCTACGTTATTAAGAAACGTTAATGCTGGCGGTGTTGTTGTTTTTTCCAATATAATGGTGTCAACTTTTACGTTATTGACTGAAGTAATAACAGCTGTAACTATATGGTTACTGTTGGTTGTGATAGACGCTTTTACTGCAATTATAGTAGCTGGCTTTATCGGAAGTCTTTTATATTTTATTATTAAAGGATTTCGTAAAAAAATTACTGAACAGGGCAGAATTCAAAATGAATATTCTGCTTTATATATAAAATGTATAAATCAAAGCTTAGGTGCCATTAAGGAAACAAAAGTATCGTGTAAAGAAGAATTTTTTCTGGACGTTTTTCAAAAAGCATATTTTGAATATGGTAAAGCCAATGGTAAGTTTCTGTTTATGAATCAGTTGCCCAGGATGCTTATTGAGACAATTATTGTCTGCGGTTTGCTGCTCTTGATAATAACAAAGCTGTTATTAGGTAGCCAGCCGGCAGAAATAGTTCCCTTATTGGGTGTGTTGGCATTAGCGGCCTTCAGGTTAATGCCTAGTGCTAACAGGATAGTGAATTTATCTAATAACATCAGATTTCAAATGCCGTTATTCAACGAATTATATGATGATTTGCTGATTATAAAAAGTAAAATCGAACACAATACAAAGATTGTTTTACAGAATAATAAGCAAAAAATGAAGTTTGAAAATGTGATTTCTGTAGAAGAACTCGGTTTTACTTATCCAGAAATAGAAAAGCAGGTTTTAAGGAATATAAGTTTTAGTATCCCAAAAGGAAAGTTTGTTGGTATAGTTGGACCTTCCGGAGCTGGCAAAACGACCTTTGTTGATATTTTGTTGGGTCTATTACCACCAAGCAGTGGAAGAATCAGTGTGGACGGGAAGAATATTTATGACGATATACGCACATGGCAGGCCAATTTAGCATATGTTCCCCAAAACATTTATTTAATAGACGGTACCATCCGAGAAAATATTGCCTTGGGGATAGATGAAAAAGAAATAGATGATGCTTTGATCAATAAAGTACTGCATATGGCAGAACTTTATGATTTTGTACAGGAACTGCCAGCAGGTATTGATACAACCGTAGGCGAACGAGGTGTGAAGCTTAGCGGCGGACAGCGGCAGCGGATTGGCATTGCAAGGGCGTTGTATTATCAGCCACAAGTCCTTGTGCTTGATGAAGCAACATCAGCCTTAGATAACGAAACAGAAAAAAGTATTACTGATACCATTTTAAAACTTAAAGGGCAAATAACAATTATAGCTGTTGCCCACAGATTAACGACATTGGAACAGTGTGATTTTAAGGTTAAATTTGAAAATGGTAAAGCAGAAATAATAAATTAAGATAAGGGATGAAATCAATGTTCAATGACAAATCAATTTTAATTACTGGTGGGACGGGTTCTTTTGGTAAGAAGTTTATAAAGATTCTTTTAGAAAAATATCAGCCTAAAAAGATAATTGTTTATTCTCGAGATGAGCTTAAACAATTTGAAATGCAGCAAGTATTCAATTCACCCTGTATGCGCTACTTTATTGGTGATGTTCGTGATGAATATAGATTAAAGCAGGCTATGAATGGGATCGATTATGTAGTTCATGCAGCTGCTCTTAAACAGGTTCCGGCAGCAGAATATAATCCAATGGAGTGTATTAAAACGAATGTGCATGGCGCACAAAATGTTATTAATGCAGCGATTTATTGTAATGTAAAAAGAGTGATCGCGCTTTCAACAGACAAGGCTGCGAATCCAATTAATTTATATGGAGCGACTAAACTGGCTTCGGATAAACTTTTTGTAGCTGCTAACAATTTAGTTGGTGACAGAGAAACAAGATTTGCTGTTGTAAGATATGGCAATGTTGTAGGTTCTCGTGGTTCTGTAGTACCTTTTTTCAAAAAGCTTGTTGAAGAAGGTGCAGAATTTCTGCCAATAACAGATGAGCGTATGACCAGATACTGGTTGAAATTGGAGGATGGGATAGAATTTGTGCTCAAGAATTTTGAACGGATGCAGGGCGGAGAAATTTTTGTACCTAAAATCCCTTCTATGCGTGTAGTTGATTTGGCTAAATCGATTGCTCCGAATTTGCCAATCAAAGTTATTGGTATTCGTCCTGGTGAAAAATTGCATGAGGTCATGTGTCCCTCTGATTTGTACTACGATACTATTGAATTTGATGACCATTTTGTTATCAAACCAAGTATTACCTTTACTACGGCTGTTGATTATACAACAAATGCTTTAGGTGAAACAGGCTATTATGTAGCTGATGGGTTTGACTACAGCTCTGGTAATAATCCTCATTTCTTAACCGTCGAAGAGTTGAAGGAGATGAATAAATAGTGATTTTTTATGGAAAGCAGAGCATTGACGAAAATGATATAGATGCAGTAGTGGAGGTTTTAAAGTCTGATTTTTTGACACAGGGACCTGCTATTGAAAAATTTGAAAAATGTGTAGCGGAGTATTGTGGTGCTAAATATGCTGTAGCGGTTACCAGCGCTACGGCTGCTTTACATATTTCCTGTCTTTCAGCTGGGTTGGGCAAAGATGATATCCTTTGGACATCCCCAATAACTTTTACTGCATCTGCTAATTGTGGAAGATATTGTGGTGCTGATGTAGATTTTGTAGATATAGATCCATCTACATATAACATGAGTATTGCCGAGCTGGAGAAAAAACTACAAGCGGCAGAGATAAAGCCGAGAGTAGTAGTGCCGGTACATTTGGCTGGTCAATCGTGTGAGATGGACAAAATCTATAAATTGTCACAGAAATATGGGTTTAAAGTAATTGAAGATGCTTCACATGCCATAGGAGCTGATTATAAAGAAACTAAGGTTGGCTGCTGCAAGTATTCCGACATGACAGTATTCAGCTTCCATCCGGTAAAAATAGTAACTACTGGTGAAGGCGGCATGGTTTTGACTAATGATAAAGATTTGTATGAAAAGTTAGTATTGTATCGCAGTCATGGCATAACACGCGATCCAAAACTTATGACTGGGATTGCTGACGGTCCCTGGTATTATCAACAGATAGATTTAGGATTTAACTATCGTATGACTGATATGCAGGCTGCCTTGGGATATAGCCAGATGCAGAAAGTTGATGAATTTGTCAGTAAAAGACGTTATTTAGTCAAACGATATAATGAATTATTAAAAAACATCAATGGTATTCAGTTGCCAGATCAAAATGAAGATACTAAATCTTCCTGGCATTTATACGTTGTCCGGGTGGATTTTTCTAAAATAAGTAAAACTAAGAACCAAATTTTTGCCGAGATGAAAGAGAAGGGGATATGTTTAAATTTACATTATATTCCTGTGCATACGCAGCCGTATTATGAAAATTTGGGCTTTAAAGGTGGGGACTTTCCCAACAGTGAAAAATATTATGAAGAAGCATTTACATTGCCGTTATATTATGCATTGACTGATGAGCAGCAGGATCACATCGTAAAAAGTTTAGTTGAGGTGTTAGGCGAATAGTTTAATTATTATGGAGGTAATTATCATGGAGATAAAGGTTTGTAAAGCGTGTGGTTTTATTCTTGATACCAGGCCTAATATGAAATCTGAAAATGGTATATGTTTATCTTGTTTAAATAAAGACAGGAAAAATAGTATTGATTGGAAAGAGAGGCAAAAGTGGTTAACAGCATATATAGAAAAAACTAGAAATAGAAATGTAGAGTGGGATTGTGTAGTTGGTGTATCTGGCGGGAAAGATTCATGTGCCATTGTAAAAAGATTGTTTGAGTGTCATGGTGTAAAAAAAGCATTGTTGGTACATGTTTGCGATGAATTTACACCGTCATTGGCAGGGTTACATAATTTGGATAATCTGGCTAAAAAATATAATCTAGACTTAATAAACTTTAGGTGTGCGCCTCAAACCTTTGTTGAAGAAACGAAAAAGAGCTTTTTTGAGGAATTACATCCGTTGAAATGGATAGAATCACAGTTATATTCAAAGCCTTTAGAAATTGCTGCAGCATTTAATATACCACTGGTATTTATGGGAGAAAATCCTGCTTTTGAGTATGGTGAAAGTGAGGAGTGTGAGATTTTTCATCCTGCAAGTAATGAGAAAACAAAAGTAATATTTATGGGATCCATTTGGCCATATTCAAATATTGATTCACTTGAACAGGCAGAAAAAATGGGGTTCAAGCAGTTATCTGATTTTGATGATTGGCAAAGACAGGGCAGCATTGATGATTTTACGCAAATAGATAGCAAAGGTTATATGATACAGCATTGGACCAAATTTATTAAATTTGGATTCCAGCGCGTATCAGACATGGCATGTAGATTTGTACGAGAAGGGAAATTGACAAAAGAACAGGCACTGCAATTAATAAAAGATTCTGATTATATTTGCGATCCGCTTGCGAAAAAAGATTTTTGTAGAACGATTGGTATAACTGTGCAAGAATTTGATGAAACTGTTGATAAATTTGCCAATAAGGATATTTTAGTAAAAGATGCCAATGGCAAATGGCGTAGGAAAGATTTGTTATAAAAAAAGAGGTTTGTCAATGTCAGCAATAGCTATTATAACTGCACGAGGCGGCAGCAAGCGTATTCCAAAAAAGAATATCAAAGAGTTTTGCGGTAAGCCGATAATTGCTTATTCTATTGAGGCGGCATTCGCAAGCAAAATATTTACTGAAGTTATGGTATCGACAGATGATCCTGAGATTGCTGATATTGCTATCCAGTATGGAGCTAAAGTTCCGTTTCTGCGTAGCAATGAAACCTCTGATGATTTTTCGACTACCAGAGATGTATTAGATGAAGTGATAGCAACATATAAAACAAAACTGAAAAGAAGATTTGATTACGTTTGCTGTATTTATCCGACAGCACCATTTGTATCTGCTAAAAAGCTTAGAGAGGCTTATGATATGCTGAAGGATTGTAAGACAGATCAGGTTATCCCCGTAGTGCAGTTTTCTTTTCCACCTCAAAGGGGATTTATCATTGATTCTGCTGGAGCCTTACGGTATAAATGGCCTGAAAATCAACGTAAACGGTCACAGGATCTTGAGCCGTTTTATCATGATGCCGGACAATTCTATTTCTTTGATGCTGAAGTATTTTACAAGCAAAAACAAACGACTGAATTATCAATAAAACCCTATATCTTATCTGATCTAGAAGTTCAGGATATCGACAATATAGAAGATTGGCAAATTGCAGAAATAAAATACCAATTGGCGCAACAGAGGTAACATATATATGAAAGTTGTTTTTCGCGTAGATTCATCGCTGCAGATTGGCAGCGGGCATTTAATGCGTTGTCTTACCATGGCTGAACGATTGAAAAAAGAGAATGACGCCGATGTATATTTTGTTATGCGTGCTTTAAGTGGCAATTTAATAGATTTGGTGAAGCAAAAAAAAATTTCTGTTTTGGAATTGCCGCAAGCTGGATCGTCTTCAGCATTATCTGGTTATGCAAAATGGCTTACAGTTACACAGGAGCAGGATGCAGCAGAAACTATTGCAAGTATGAAAGCCATAGGAACACCGGATGTATTGGTTATCGACAGCTATGCAATAGATATAAAATGGGAAAGTATATTGCGCCTTCACGTAAAAAAAATCATGGTTATTGATGATTTAGCAAACAGGAAGCATGATTGTGATATTTTATTAGATCAAAATGAATATCTTAATAAAGATAAGCGATATGAAGGTCTGGTACCGCAAAATTGCAAGCTGCTTTTAGGGGCGCGGTATGCTATTTTACGTGAAGAGTTTTATAAAGCAAGAGAAAAAATGCGCCTTCGCGATGGAAAAATAAAGAATATTTTAGTTTTTTTTGGCGGCAGCGATCTGAGTAATGAAACGATAAAGGCACTGGAAGCTATAGTTTTACTTCAACGTCAGGATATTAGGGTCAATGTCATTGTAGGACAAAGTAATCCGAACAAAGAAGCTATAGAAAATTTTTGCAAAAAAAATAATATGTATTATTTTTGCCAAATAGATAATATAGCAGAATTTATGAATCAAGCTGACTTGGCAATTGGAGCAGGTGGTACAGTGACTTGGGAACGTTGTTTTTTAGGTTTGCCGGCATTGGTTATAGCGATTGCTGAAAACCAGGTAGAATTAACTGTCAATTGTGCCAGTAAAGGGATTCTTGTATTTTTGGGTGATAAGAGTAAGGTTACAACTACTCTTTTAAGTAAAGAGATTTATAAGCTGGAAGGTGGAGAACTATTAAGGCTTGCACAAAATTGTTTGATCGAAGGAGCTTGCTATGGAAGAAAAGATATATTTACGGAGAGTTAAAGAAACGGATATGAAGCTGTTATTTGATTGGCGGAATAATGAACTTGTTCGTAAAAATTCTTTTTGTATGGACCCTGTTGAGTGGAACGAGCATGTGAAATGGTTTAATACTACTTTAGTAAAGTCTTCGGTACTATTTTTTATTCTGATATGTAAAGAACAGGAAGTTGGTCAAATACGAATAGATTTAGAGTTGGATAATACTGCAATTATCAATTATAGTATTGCAGAAAAATATAGAGGTTTGGGTTATGGAAAGCAAATTTTACATTTAGCAGAAACCGAGCTATATGAGCGGTTTAAAAACAAGTATATGTTAAAAGCTTTAGTAAAAGAAAATAATATTTCTTCGCAGGTAGCTTTTGAGAGACTTGGTTATATTCTTCAAAATACAAATAGAGATATTTTTAAAACATATATTAAAATTCTTTAGAATGTATGGTAAATAATCAAATGAAGATTTGTTTTAAAGAGAGGATATTTAAAGAAATGAACCAGTTTAACATGAGGCAGCCTTTTATTATTGCAGAAATGTCTGGCAACCATAATCAGTCATTAAATCGAGCTTTAGAAATAGTTGATTTGGCAGCTGAGGCTGGTGTGGATGCTTTAAAAATCCAAACCTATACAGCAGATACCATGACTATTGACAAAAATGACGGTGAGTTTTTTATAGAAGATAAGAGAAGTTTGTGGAAGGGTGAATCGTTATATTCGCTTTATCAAAAAGCATATACTCCTTGGGAATGGCATCAAGCGATATTTCAAAGATGTAAAGAAAAAGGAATTATCGGCTTTAGTACGCCTTTTGATTTCTCATCGGTTGATTTTTTGGAAGAACTGGATGTTCCTTTCTACAAAATTGCGTCTTTTGAAAATGTGGATTTGCCTTTGATAAAAAAGGTTGCACAAACAGGCAAACCGATTATAGCCTCAACCGGTATGGCCAGTTTGGCAGAATTGGGTGAATTAGTAAGTACTGCAAGAGAAAACGGCTGCATGGATCTAACATTATTAAAATGTACAAGTAGCTATCCAGCTACCCCAGAGGGAAGCAATTTGCTTACTATACCACATATGCGTGAATTGTTTGATTGCAAAGTTGGCGTGTCTGATCATACGTTAGGAATTGGCGCAGCCATTGCAAGTATTGCATTAGGAGCGACTGTAATCGAAAAACATTTTACAATTTCACGAGCTGATGGTGGTGTAGACGCAGCTTTTTCGTTGGAACCACAAGAAATGAAACAGTTGGTTATGGAAGCTAAAGCTGCTCATGCAGCACTTGGAAGTATTAAATATGGTATTAATGAACAGGAGCAGAAATCACTCCAGTTCAGAAGAAGTCTATATATTGTAGAAGACATGCAGGCCGGGGATGTTATTAGCGAACGCAATATGCGCAGTATAAGGCCAGGATTGGGTTTAGCTCCAAAGTATTATGATATTTTGCTGGGCAAAAAAGTGAAAGAAAATGTAAAACGAGGGACGGCGCTAACATGGGATATGATTTAGATAAGCAAAAAGAGTTGTTTATATGGAGAAATTAGCATTATTAAATAAACTAAAAATATATGATAAAAATATAAATATTATTGTTTGTTTAAAAGAATTTGATAGTTAAAATGCAAACTCAATTTAGAAGACATAATGATAGCATATGTTTTTCAGGCAGGATCATATATTAAAGAACATCAACTTAACATACAATGTAAAACTGAGTTTGTAAAAAATAGGTGGTTTTATTAGCATAAATGTAGAGATGAGGGACGTTGTGAGAAACAGGAAGTAGTGAAGGTGCTACATTGTTACCATTATTGTTAGATATTTCAGATAATTTCTTTAAGAATGTTTATGAATTTGATATTTTTGGGTAAAATCAAATGGCGGTAAGGAGAAACTTGCATTACAAGAGTTTGATAGAGTGTCAAATCAATGAATGTAAGAATGATTTTAAAATAATTTTTGTTGTTCCATAAATAAAACACTTTTAAAGTTTATTAATGGTACATATTATTCAAATCAAAACGTCATTGTTGCAATTAAGTCTGGATTTAAATAATAGAATCCAAATATTTTAGGAGGTGTGTGGTGAAAAAATTAATTTTTGATACGACTGAGAAACAAATTAATAATCATATCTTCCTTAATATTGAATCAATTCTTTCTTGTAATAAAGATATAGAAGAAATGTTGAAAGATAAAAGTCTGCAAGAATTAAAAAAAATAAATATAGATAATGGTGAAATAGGTTACTATTATAAACTGTTTTTGGAGTTGTTGAGTAAATGGCTTAATAACAAACATAATGAAAAACATAAAAAAATATATTGGGAAACTATATTAACACCGTGGCTATATGAGTTCATTTCAAGAGAGTTATACATATATAAAGGAATTAATATAGTGCTTGATGATGAACAATACATTAGTGATTATTATGAAGATAATGAATATTTAACTGCAGAAAATATAAATGATTCGTTTGATAAATTATGTAGTGATAAAAATTTTAATAAAATAACATATTCTTTACAAATGAAATATTTTCAAAATATTTCATTTGTAAAGAAAGAACTTTCTTATTCGTTTGTACAATGCAATCAAAGGTCTTATGTAGGTAAAATAAAAAGCTTATTAAAGCATCCTGAGAAGATACTTGAATATGTAGGACGTAATTTATCATTAATAATTTTGAAAAATAGTGAGAAGTTACTCGGGTGTGATGATAGAATTATTTTGCGGCTTCCATTTCCGGACTCTTTTCATAGAAGACTAAACTTATTGAAATTGTTGTTTAAATCTAAATTTAAAATAATTTCTTATATGGATAAAAATAATAAATTAATATCTAAATATTCTGCAAAAGATAGAAATAAACTAATAATGTATCTGAAAGAAAATACTGATAAAGATGACAGATTTTGTAGTATTTTAACTGAACTAATTCCTTATGCTTTACCTAAATCCTATTTAGAAGGATATAATAATATGGTTGATTTTGTCTCTAGTTTTATAAAGGATAGACCACGACAAATTTTTGGAGTATCTCCTTTTTTTACAAGTGATGATTTTAATATGTATACAGCATATTGGAGAGAAAAAGGTATCAAAATTATAGGGGCACAACATGGGCTTAATTATGAATTTGAGCAAGATATTGGAAGGACGGAATATATACTATCTGATATATTCTATACTTGGGGTAACTTGTACGAAAACGATAATACAAAAATAAAAAAATTTTGCGCTTGGGATTTAGAAAAAAATAAAAATATTAAAGGAAAAGGCTCGAATATTCTATATGGACTGACAGATTATAATCGTTGTAAAGTTTCGATACAATATAGTAAATTTATTGATTATATATACAATAATATAATATTTTTAAATAGTATTGATCAAAAAAAACGTGATAATGTAGTTGTACGTTTAAGAAATACTGCAGAAAAAAATTGGCAATATTCGGAAAAAATAAGAGTAAAATGTCCTTGGGTCAAATTTTCTAATGCCAATATTCATAGTTTTGTGCATGACCTTATAGATACAAAAATTTTTATTTGTGATAACATATCTACTTGCATTGCTGAGGCACTGATTAATAATATCCCAACAATTATTTTTTTAGATAAAAAAATAATTGAAAAAACACTTTATAAAGCAAATTATGAAATATTAGATAAATTGGAATGTGCTAAGATTTTATTTTATTCACCTGAGGACGCAGCGAAGCATTTAAATTTAGTCTATGATGATTTGGAGAAATGGTGGGATGATCCTTTTACGCAACAAATAAAAAAGGAATTTTGTGAAGGGTACATAAGAACAGATTCGAATTGGTTAGATAAATGGTGTGATTTATTAATGAGTGAGGAAAAAGCATGAATTCAAGAATTACATTACAAGAATTACAAATGGTAGAAGTAAATGTACTAAACGAATTTATCAAATTTTGTGATGATAATGATCTCAAATATTTTGTAGTGTATGGTACTTTGTTGGGAACAATAAGACATAATGGAATCATTCCCTGGGATGACGACATTGATGTATGTATGCCTCGGTATGATTACCAAAGATTTATAGAGTTGACAGAAAAGAATGGTCTTAATGATTTTATAAAAATTGATAATCCTTTGCATAATACTCATAGTTCAAGCTTAATAGTTAGAGTGTATGATAATAGGACCGTAATTACAGAAATTGATTTTGAAATAGGTGTTTTTATTGATATCCATCCATTAGATGTATTTCCTGAGAATATCATGATAAGAAAATTATGGTTTGGATGGATTTGGGTTCACAAAAAAGGATTAATTTTATCAAGAGCCAAATTGAGGAGTTCTTCGATTATAAAGTTTTGCCTAAAATTGATATTTTTACCACTCATTATAGTTGCAAAAATTATGGGGTTTAAATATTTTAAAAATATGATAATACATTCAGCACAATATTACTCTTCAAAAAATTGTAGTTCAAAATATTTAGGGATAATTTTAGCAGATTGGCCGTTAGGAAAATTTGCATTAAATAGAGTTTATTTTGAGAAGAGGATGTTGAAAATATTTGAATGCCTAAATGTAAGCGTTCCATCTGGTTATAAAAAATTATTGAATTTGTGGTATGGTAAATATATGATTTTACCAACTGAAGAAGAGCAAAAACCTAAACATGGATTTGTGGCATTTTGGCGTTGAATGTAAATAAAAATTCAGAGCGAGTTTGAGTATATATTTACTTGGGAAGTATGGTGAATGATGAATATAGTGTTAGTGACTGGTGGAACTAAAGGAATTGGTAAGGCAATAGTTCTAAAATATCTACATCAAGGCTGTTATGCAATAATTACTTATTCTAGTGATGACGAAACAGCAGAACTTTTTCAACGAGAATTGGATGTGAACTACAAAGATAAATATGAAATTATAAAAGCTGATCTTTCAAAAATAGAAGAAGTAAAAATTATGTGTAACATTATCAGGTGTAAGTATCGAAAAATAGATTATTTGATATTAAATGCAGGGGCAACTAATAGAAATAGTTTTAGTGATATGACAATAGATGAGTGGAATTATGTAATTAATGTGAATTTAACGATGCCATTTTTTATAGTACAGAGTTTAGTTGATTGCATTATCAAGGGTGGTAGTATTCTTTTTATAGGTGCGGTTATGGGTATTTATCCTCATGCAATAAGTATTCCGTATGCTGTATCAAAAGCAGGAGTGCATATGCTTAGTAGGCAGTTGGTTAAGCATTTAGCGCCATACAAAATTACTGTAAATACTATAGCTCCAGGATTTGTTGATACACCTTGGCAAAAAAGTAAACCATTAGAACAACGAATTCGTATCGAAAATAAAATTGCATTAAAGCGATTTGCTTTACCTGAAGAGATCGCTCAATTGTGTTGGGATATTTCTCAGAATGCATATATTAATGGCAGTTTACTGGAAATTGACGGAGGTTATTGTTATGAGTAAGACTGCATTAGAAGAATTGAAAAAAGTAATACAAGTTAATCCATATCTTACATTAGAGTCAATAAGATCTGAAAGTTTTATCTTTGAAAAAAGGGTTAGGCTAAATTGTTTTTATTGTACTAAATATAATACTAAGTGGACCTGTCCACCGAGAATTCCAGAATTTGATTACAAAGCGATTATAGAAGAATACCAAAATATTGCAATCTTAAAATATGAGAGAGTTTTTAAAAAAGAGGAATTTGATTTAATTCGTAATCAATCAACAAATGATGTTCATAGAATGTTACTGAAATTAGAAAAATATTTATATGAACATAACGATAGTTTGGCTATATCATTTATTGGGGGATCATGTAAACTTTGTAAAAATGGTTGTGCAAAAGATAAATGTAATAACCCAGGAATGGCTAGAATACCATTGGAAGCTACAGGAGTTAATGTTATAAAAAGTTTAGACAATATTGGCATAAAAATAGAATTTCCATTAATAAATAAATTTTATAGATTTGGATTAATTGCTTGGTGAAAGGAGTATGGAATGAACTATATAATTTTAGCAGCTGGTGTAGGTACAAGATTACATCCATTAACAAATGAAAGCCCTAAATGTTTGTATAAATTAGATGATATAATGACAATATTAGAAAGAACTGTGTCGATGATTAATAATAATGATTGTAATGGTAGGATCATTATTGTAACAGGTTTTTTTGAAGAAAAAATAAGAGAGAAAACTAAACATTTAAAAAATGTAAAGTATATATATAATCCATTTTATAAAGTAACTAACAGTATTGCTTCGTTATGGTTTGCTCGTCAGTATTTAACTGGTGATGTAACGATTTTAAATGCGGATATTGTTTTTGATAAGAGACTTTGTGAAGAAATTATTATTAGAAAATTTGAAGGTGCATTTGTTTTAGTTGACAGTTCTATTAAAACGGATGGTGATTATAATGTTCAGATACATGATGATGCTGTTACAGTAATGAGTAAAGATTTAAAGGAATATTATGCTGAATATGCCGGAATAACTAAATTAGATAGTTGTTCTAGTAAATTATTATTAGATGAGGTAAATAGTATGGTAAATAAAGGTTATTATGACCAATGGTATGAAAATGCATTGGTACAGATGATTTTTATGCATAATTTTAAACTAAAATATTTTGATGTTTGTGATTATCATTGGACAGAAGTAGATAATGTAGATGATCTCTTAAATGCGAAACAAATACATTTAACTAAATAGTTTTTTAAAGTAGTTTATGTTTTTTATATATGATGACTATTTTAGTAAATAAATTTATAGGTTTTTATAATACGGTGTTTTGTTATATAATAGAGCGGTAGTAAATATAAAAAATAAAGAGGTACTTATGCGTTTATTGATTACCGGCGGTGCCGGTTTTATTGGCAGCAATTATATAAATTGGCATTTACAGCAGTATCCGAGTGATGAAATTGTATGTTTGGACAAGCTGACCTATGCTGCTAATATGGCGGCGCTGGCAGATGTCGTTAAATTAAATAATTTCACTTTCATCCAGGGCGATATTTGTGATGAGCAATTTGTTGAAAGTTGTTTTGCGCAGTATAAGTTCGACGCAGTGATAAATTTTGCGGCAGAGAGCCATGTCGATACCTCTATCAAGTCTCCGTCTATTTTTACTAAAACTAATGTCGAAGGTACAGGTGTGTTGTTAGATGCCTGTGTTAAATTTGCAGTAGAAAGATTCCATCAGATATCGACAGATGAAGTATATGGGGATAAACCGCTTGATTATGACTGGCGTGGGTTTACAGAAGAGTCTCCATTACAGCCTTCCAGTCCTTATGCAGCCTCAAAGGCATCAGCAGATTTGTTATGCTTGGCATATGCCAGAACGTATAATTTAAATGTTACTGTTAGTCGCAGTAGTAATAATTACGGCAAGTGGCAACACACCGAAAAACTTTTGCCTAAAATCATATCTTTAGCAGAGCATGGTCAAAAGGTACCTGTTTATGGTTCGGGACTAAATAAACGTGACTGGTTATATGTGCTGGATCATTGTGTTGCTGTTGATAAAATCATCAGACATGGAAAAGCAGGTCATATTTATAATGTTGCGGCCGGTACTGAGATGTCTAATCTGACCTTTATAAAATTAGTACTGAAAATTTTAGCCAAAGATGAAAATGCAATTGAATTTACAGAAGATAGAGCAGGGCATGATTTAAGATATCCTATGGATTGTGAAAAAATAAAAAATGAATTGGACTGGACTCCGCAATATGCTTTTAAAGAAGCGTTGGATGAAACTGTGGCCTGGTATAGAAGTAGAATGTTGTAAAGCAGAGCATATGCTCTGCTTTTTTGGTTAAAATTTTAATTGTTAAAATTTGCCACTGCTAACCGAAAAAGGTATAATAATATAATATAGATAATTTTGAGAGGCTGCCCATATGCAGTTTCAATTTTAATATGAGGTGTATTCAGTGACTGCAAAAACTTATGCAATTTTAAATTATGGCTGCCAGATGAACGAAAGTGACGCTGAGCATTATGCTGGGCAGCTGCAGGAGCTTGGTTATAAAGCTGCTGAGGATTTTCATGATGCAGATGTTGTGGTAGTAAATACCTGTTGTGTGCGTGAGAGTGCGGAAAAGCGTATTTTAGGGAAAATTGGTGAATTGAAAGGGGTCAAAGCTAATCATCCAGGGCAGATAGTTTGTGTTGCTGGGTGTATGGCACAAAAAGATGGTGAGAAGCTTATAAAAAAACATCCGCAAATCGATTTGTTGATCGGCACGGCTCATGTCAACGGATTTAAAGAAATACTTGCTGAGTATTTGTCTGAAAAGGGTGAGCGTGTTTATAATAGTTTAGAAGTAAAAGAAAGCGAATTTGAGGGTGAGCGTATTCGTCAAAGCGGTTTTTCAGCCTGGATTCCTATTATGTATGGCTGCAATAATTTTTGTACGTATTGCATTGTTCCTTATGTACGTGGGCGTGAACGCAGCCGCAGTATAGAAAATATTGTAGACGAGGTTAGGCAGGCTGTTGCTAAGGGGTATAAAGAATTTACGTTGTTAGGGCAAAATGTAAATTCTTATGGGAAAGATTTTGGTGTGAAAGACCAGTTTGCTAAATTACTGCGCCGTGTAAATGAAATCCCTGGAGTGGAACGGATTCGCTATATGACGAGTCATCCGCGTGATATGCACGAAGATGTTATCAAAGCAGTTGCCGAATGTGAGCATATTTGCGAAAACTTTCATATCCCGTTTCAATCTGGCAGCAATAAAATTTTGAAAGCAATGAACCGCGGTTATACACGAGAAAAATATTTAGAGCTTGTAGCCATGATCAGACGTTATGTGCCTGAAGCTGCTATTACAACGGATATCATTGTCGGTTTTCCGGGTGAAACAGAAGCTGATTTTAGTGATACGTTGAATTTAGTAAAAGAAGTTGGTTTTGATGCTGCGTTCACCTTTATTTATTCCAAGCGTTCTGGAACACCGGCTGCGGCGATGGAAGAACAGGTTCCGTTAGAGATAAAAAAAGCTAGGCTGAATTTATTGATGGAAGCCCAGAATATTTCAAGCTTGCAGCGTAATGAAGCCATGGTTGGCAAAACACTGGAAGTTTTAGCTGAAGGCCCAAGTAATAATAATAATAAAGTATGGAGCGGAAGAACGCGTACAAATAAGCTGGTTTTATGGCCAGTCGAAGGTCGTGATTTTGAGCTGGGGGATAAAGTGCAGGTGCAAATTGAAACTGCGCAGACCTGGCTTGTGAAAGGGAAGGCGGTAGAATGACAACTGCTTATACGCCGATGGTGCAGCAGTACCTTGAAGTAAAGCGTCAGCATGATGATGAATTGCTGTTTTTCCGTTTAGGCGATTTTTATGAAATGTTTTTTGAGGATGCGCTGACTGCCTCCAGAGAATTAAATATTACTTTGACTGGGCGTGCCGGCGGTATGGAAGAAAAGATACCGATGTGTGGTGTGCCTTATCATTCTGTCGATAATTATATTGCAAAACTGATCAAAAAAGGTTACCGCATCGCAATTTGTGAGCAGGTGGAAGACCCTAAAGCGGCTAAAGGGATAGTTGAACGCAAGGTTGTTAAGATCATTACACCGGGCACTGTTTTGAGTGAACAGCTTTTAGATGATAAGCACAACAGATATTTAGTCTTCCTGCAGGAGGATGGCAGTGAATTATGTCTTGCTGCTGCCGATATTTCTACCGGCGAATGCCAATGGTTCAGTGCTGCTGGTGAAGAGCGTTTAATGGCGATACAGGAACAATTGTTTCGCATTCAACCGGCAGAGTTAGTTGCGTATAGCGGTATTGTAAACTGGGAAAATTTAGCAGCTTGGATCAAAAGTAAAGTTCCAGAGTGTGCTGTTTCTGTATATCAGGAAGAAGAAGGTGCACCGCAGTATTTTGCGCAGCATTTTGGCAGTGATGATGTTGCCGATACTTTAGTACATGATACAGTAGAACATTTACTGCGTTATCTGCATGTAACCGTTAAAGCTGATTTGTCGCATATTAACAGCTTATCGCGCATAGCTAAAGAGCAGTTTATGAATTTGGATGCAACAGCTGTTAGAAATTTAGAACTTATAAAGAATATGCGTGATGGTTCTAAACGAGGTACATTATTAGATGTGCTTGATTTTACCGCTACTTCCATGGGTGCCCGTAAACTCCGGAATTGGATAGAATGTCCTTTGCTTGATTTATCACAGATAAGGTCAAGGCAGGATGCGGTAGGAGAATTGCTGACAAATGTACAGATGCGCGGTAATCTGCAGGATAAATTAAAAGCAATTTTTGATTTGGAACGAATAGTTTCACGTATCGAAGTTGGCAGTGCTAATGCACGTGATCTGGTTTCATTGCGTTCTTCGCTGGCGGTGCTTCCAGAAATAAAAAGCTTACTAAGATATTGTAACAGTAAACTTTTACAGCAGTTATGCGAAGATGTACATTTGCATCAGGAGCTGTTTACTACTTTGCTGGCAGCAATTGTTGATGAGCCGCCCTTTTCTGTACGTGAAGGGGGCATGATCCGTAGCGGCTTTGATTTAGAGTTAGATGAACTGCATTCAATTGCCAGTGATAACAAAACATGGATGCAGAATTTTGAACTTAAGATTAAAGAAGAAACTGGTATCAAAACCTTAAAGGTTGGTTATAATAAAGTTTTTGGTTATTATATCGAGGTATCTAAAGGTCAAAGTGCAAATGTACCGGATTATTTTGTACGTAAGCAAACACTTGTAAATGCTGAACGGTATATTGTCCCGGAATTAAAAGATTTTGAGAATAAAATTTTAAGCGCTAAAGAAAAAATCGAACAGCTTGAATATTATATTTTTACACAGCTGCGCGAAAAAATAAGGTCTCAGATTATTCAAATGCAGGAAACTGCTCGTGCTTTGGCCAATATTGATGTTTTAGTATCGTTGGCGGAAGTAGCATTTAAATACAACTATGTGTGTCCGGAATTGAATAATCGCAGTGAAATAAAGATTTATGACGGTCGTCATCCTGTTGTAGAGCGTTTATTGGAACGTGAGATTTTCGTTCCTAATAATACAACCCTCAATAATAATGATGAACGTATGATTATTATTACAGGACCGAATATGGCAGGTAAATCGACCTATATGCGCCAAGTTGCTCTGCTGGTCTTGATGACACAGATGGGCAGCTTTATTCCCGCACGTCAGGCAACTATTTGCCCGGTAGATAAGATTTTTACCCGTGTAGGTGCCAGTGACGATTTGGCGACTGGTCAAAGTACATTCATGGTAGAAATGAATGAAGTTGCACAGATTCTCAGATACGCAACTAAAGACAGTTTGATTATTTTGGATGAGGTTGGACGTGGTACAAGTACTTTTGACGGTATGAGTATTGCACGTGCTGTCATGGAGTTTATTCATGAGAAAATAAAAGCAAAAACATTATTTGCTACACATTATCATCAGTTGATCGCGTTGGAAGACGTGATGAACGGAGTAAAAAACTATTCTGTGGCAGTTAAAGAACGTGGTAATGATATTGTCTTTTTGCGCAGAATCGTGCCTGGCGGTACTGACCGCAGTTATGGCGTACATGTGGCAAGGCTGGCAGGACTGCCTAAAAAGGTCATTGACAGGGCCCAGGATATTCTGGAAGAATATGATAATTGTGAAACTGCCTGCAGCGTTCAGATAACACCCAGGGCAGAAAAAGAAACAGCACCTATGGGATCATTGTTTGCCAGCAGTCTGCAGCAGCAGATTTTAAAAATGGATGTTATGGCGATGACGCCAATCGAAGCCTTGAATGCTTTGTATAAATTGCAGGATGAAGCAAAAAGGGAAGGCGGTGGATTATGAACGAACAAAAAGTGCAATTATTAGATCAAAATACAGCGAATCAGATCGCTGCCGGTGAAGTTGTTGAAAAACCTGCTTCTGTAGTAAAGGAGCTTGTAGAAAACTCTTTGGATGCAGGTGCAGATAATATCGAGGTCACTATTTTTGGCGGTGGTACAGAATATATTCGTGTTGTCGATAATGGCAGCGGTATGTCGGAAGAAAATGCAAAATTAGCAGTTTTAAGGCACGCTACAAGCAAAATCAGAGTTGCTGAAGACCTGCTGCATTTGAACACTTTAGGATTTCGCGGTGAAGCGTTGCCGAGTATTGCTTCTGTTAGTAACTTCCAGCTGCTGACACGTCCTGTTACCGAGGAGTTTGCTACTTCAATAAAAATTGAAGGCGGCGATCAGGCAGAATGTATTGCTACTGGTGGGCACACGGGTACGACGATCATTGTTGAGAATTTATTTTTTAATGTTCCGGCCAGGCGTAAATTTTTACGTACTGTACAGACTGAAAGCCGTTATATCAGTGAATTGATCACAAAATTGGCTTTATCACGCCCTGATGTGCGGTTTAAGCTTGTCAGCAATGATAAAGAGGTTTTGAGTACGCCGGGTAACGGAGATTTAGTTGATACTGTTAAGGCACTATATGGTAAAAATGTTAGTGAGGAGCTTTTGACCGTTGATTTTGCTGACAGCGAAGTTAAGGTAAGAGGTTTTATTGGTAAACCTACTTTACTAAAAGGCACGCGTCAATGGCAGACGTTGCTGGTAAACGGACGTATCATTACTAACAGAATGATCGCCAAGGCGATTGATCATGCCTATCAGTCTCAGATCCCGAAAAGCGGTTTCCCTTTTGCTGTTTTGAATATTACCGTCGATACTGAAAGTATTGATGTTAACGTACATCCTCAGAAGAGTGAAATTAAGTTCAGCGATGACAGTACTGTTTATAAAGCGATGTATAAAGCTTTGACTGATGCATTGACAAGACCTATGAGCGCTAAACCTCAGGACCTGACATTATTGGATGATTCTGAACTGCAGGTATTCAAGTCTGCTGAAGCAGTTGTGGCAGCAACAGAACCATCGATAGTTGTTGAAACACCAGTCGCTGAAACTAAAGTGCCTGAGACAGAGTTGCCGGCCTTAAAAACAACTGAGACAAATATCAGTACAGCAAAGGCTGAGGTTTACTCGGCTTACAAGTCACAACAGCAAAGCGTTTGGAAAGAACCTGAATACACATACAGGCCTCCAAAAACGGAGCCTGTTTATACGATCAGTGAAACTCGTGATGTTTTTGACAAGCAGGATAACATTGCTTCTAATATTATCGACTTCACTGATACCGATAGTGGTGTTGATACGATTTGGCCATTGGGACAGATTGACAGAACTTTTATTGTTGCCCAATCTGATGATTCTTTGTTTTTGGTTGACCAGCATGCCGCGCATGAGCGCATTTTATACGATAAGCTTGTTGCGTCCCATAATGATATTCCGGCCCAGCAGATGTTGATTCCTTTATATATCGATGTTACTGCCCAGGATGTAAATTTGATAGAGGAACATCGGGAAGAATTTCTGCGCTTGGGTGTCGATATTGAGGCTGCAGGCGAATCTATGCTGCGCGTTTCAAGCTTGCCTTCAGATATTAAGGCTGATGATGCCGAGGACTTTGTGCGTGAAATTACTCAAATGCTGAGTGAATTAAGAACGATTAATCCAAGTGATTTGCGTCAGAATATTTTACATATGACTGCTTGCAAAGCAGCAATTAAAGCCGGTGAGGTGCTGAATATGCGCCAAATGCGACAACTGATTATTGATCTTTGCAATACAGAGCATCCTTTTACTTGTCCTCACGGCAGACCGTGTATGGTTGAAATAAATTCTGCCGAGTTATACAAGATGTTTAAGCGAACTTAAACATGCAGAAAACGTTTAAATTTGCAGTAACAGTTGGACGCAGTGAAAATGTTGCCTTAGAAAAACTTGCGCAAACATGGGCAGCAAAATTTGGTGTAAAATATGTGGAACGTGGCAGTAGGGGGTCTTTGGGTTTTTTACTAGATCAAGAACGGGTAGAAGCACTTTTAGTAGCAACAAATAAAGGCCCGCAGGTATATACTGCTTCTGGAACTTTCTTTTTTCATCCAAGTATGGCCGTTTTGCGGGTACAGCGTTTAAAAAAGCACGAGCCTGATCACTTTAGTGCTGCATTGGCTCTTAAACCGGGAATGAGAGTACTGGATTGTACGATGGGGCTGGCAAGTGATGCTGTTGTTGCCAGTTTTATTACAGGCCGGACAGGAAGTGTTTGTGCTGTTGAGGCTTCGCCGTTGTTACATTTTGTAGTTAGCGAAGGCCTGCAGAATTATCAGGCTGAAGATGTTGATTTAAACAATGCCATGCGCAGAATAGAAACGGTATATGCGGAAGCAGATGAGTATTTGTACACTTTGCCTGCCGACAGCTTTGATGTTGTTTATTTTGACCCAATGTTTCGAATCCCGATAAATGCTTCTTCAAATATGGAGCCATTGAGGCCTATTTCCTGTGAGAAACCGTTAACAGAAGCGACTGTTAAGGCGGCACTTAGAGTAGCTCCTTGTGTAGTGGTTAAAGAACGCGGACAAAAATTATTGGAAGCTTTAGGGTGTACGGAAATTCTGGGCGGCCGTTATAGCCGTGTAAAATATGGTATCCGAAGGAGGTAACGGCATGAAACCGAGAGTTGCAGTCATTTTAGGTCCTACTGCAACAGGCAAAAGCCATTGCGGGATAGCCTTAGCCAAACGTCTGAATGGCGAGATAATTTCCGGTGATTCCATGCTTGTATATCAAAGAATGGATATTGGTACAGCTAAACCTTCTGCTGAAGAACTGGCGGCAGTACCGCACCATTTAATCGATATTTTGCCGCCGGATGCTGCTTTCAGCGTTGTTGATTTTAAAGAAAAAGCGGAAAAAATAATTGCTGATATCAATAGTCGTGGTAAATTACCTGTAATTGTTGGCGGTACCGGTCTTTATATCAAGGCCCTGCTTGAAAATTATGAATTTAATACTGTTGAAGAATGCAGTGAACTACGCAGTGAATTGGAAGCATTTGCTGAAGAACACGGCAACAGCGCCTTGTATGAAAAACTGCAGGAACTTGACCTGGAGACCGCTTCAAGATTACATATAAATGATCGCAGAAGAATTATCAGAGCTATTGAAGCAGCACAGAGTGGTGAAAAAATAGCTCATAGGAAGTCGGAGGAATGGCCTTATGAAACTGTTGTTTTTGGTCTGCGAATGGAACGAGAAAGTTTATATGCGCGGATCAATGCCAGAGTTGATAAAATGATGGCAGATGGTCTGGTAGAGGAAACTAAATCTTTACTCGACAGTGGGCTATCATTGGATGCTCAGTCGATGCGCAGCATTGGTTACAGACAAATAGTCTGGTATCTACAAGGCCAGATGGATAAATTGGCAGCAGTTGAGAAATTGAAACAGGCGACACGTAATTTTGCTAAACGCCAATTTACCTGGTATCGTCAGATGCCGTATATTAAATGGTTTGATTTGGAAAAAGAGCCTGTGTATGAAAAGATTATTGACGAGATGCAGCAAACGCTTGTGGAAAAGTTTAAACTGCGGTAAAATTATAACAATAGATAGAAATTATTTTGGAGGGGAAAGCTATGAATAATAGTGGATCAAAGCCAGCAATGAATTTACAGGACAGTTTTTTAAATCATGTGCGTAAGGAAAACCTTGGCGTCATTATTTACCTGATTAATGGTTTCCAAATCAGAGGTCTGGTAAGAGGTTTTGATAACTTTACTGTTATTATTGAAAATGAAGGCAAACAACAGCTTGTTTATAAGCACGCTATATCGACTATTTCGCCGGCTGCTAATATTACAATTATGCAGCCAGAGAAGCGCGAACAATAATGTTTTGAAAAACAGCGCTTGAGCGTTGTTTTTCTTTTTTGAGGATGAAATATGAACGATAAATTAAATTTGTTTTTTGAATATCTGACAGTTGAATTAGGCTTAGCGTCAAATACAAGATTAGCTTATGAGCGTGATTTGCGTTTGTTTAAAGAAGCTTTAGGATTAAAGGATAATGACGCCTTGGCAACTGTATCGCGTGAGCAGGTTATTCGCTATATGACAGGTTTGAAAAATAAAGGTTTAGCCGCAGCAACGATTGCCAGAAAACTTGCTGCTATAAAATCTTTTTATCGTTTTATGACAGCAGAAGGGTATTTGGAGATTGATCCTGCGGAAGTTGTAGAAGCTGGAACAAAAGGTATCAAGCTGCCAAAAGTTTTAAATCAGGAAGAGGTTTTGAAGCTTTTGGAACAGCCTGATTTGAGAACGGATGAAGGCTATCGTGACAGAACGATGCTGGAAGTGCTTTATGCAACGGGAATGCGTGTTTCTGAATTATTGGGTTTGCCTGTCAGCGGCGTTAATCTGCAAATGAAGTATATCATCGCTTTCGGTAAAGGATCTAAAGAGCGGTTAATACCCATTGGCGGCATAGCAGTTGAATATTTGGATAAATATCTGAATGTGGTAAGGCCCAAACTGCTTCATACTAAAAATCCTAATGTAAAGAATTTATTTTTAAGTATGAGCGGAAATGAAATGACAAGGCAGAGGTTTTGGCAAATCATTCGCGGTTATGGGCATCAGGCAGGATTAAATAAGGAGCTTACACCACATATGCTGAGGCATTCCTTTGCAACACATTTACTTGACAATGGTGCTGATCTGCGGTCTGTCCAGGAGCTTTTAGGGCATTCGGATATTTCTACGACACAGATATATACGCATTTGACAAATAAACGCCTGCGCGATATTTATGAAAAAGCGCATCCGCGGGCATAGAGGAGGCTACTATGGCAAGAAGGACTAATAGAAAAAAAGGGTCAGGAGGAGGTTTTGTACTGACTTTGATTTTAGTATTATTAGCTATAGCTGTTGCTGGAGGCATTTATTATGCGGCGAGCAGAGACGGAGAAAAAGATGTGCTTGATAAAGGCTTGACTGGTTCTTCTTCGGTTGATTTGCGGGAAGAGTCCAAAGAAGCGCATAGGGCAGTCGATGATATTTTATTATCGAAGGATAACTGGCAGTTAACTGATAATGGTCGTGAAGATCAGCACGAACGTATGAAAGAAACAGGTGGAGAAGTTGTCTGGAATAAGCGGCAGCTGGCTATTGGAGTTCCGCCAAGTACTGGATTAGAAGGTGCGGCAGCCTGGCTTGGCGAAAAGATTTCCGGTACGAAAATGATTGTTCTCAATCAGCGTGAGGCTACTTATAATGGTTGGGAAGCTGTACGTATGGAAATTGCTATTTCAGCTAAAGCAGGAACTGGTAAAATGAATTTTATCACCGATACGGTTTACTTTTATCATAACTTAAATCTGACTAAAGAAGATAAAGATATCAAAGAAGACGAAAGTACGAAGAAAGATGACAAAAAAACTGCTCAGAAATATCATGGAAAATTGGCTGTCATTATTGACGATTGTGGTTACGATCTGGCACCGGTGAGAAAGCTGGTCAATTTGAATGCGCCTTTCAGTTACGCTATTCTTCCCTATAAAGATTTCAGCAGTGACGCTTTGCATGTTATAAAAGGCGGCGGTCAGACTGCGATGCTGCATTTGCCTATGGAACCTATGGACAGAGCAGCTATGTCTGAGGGTAAGATTACAATCTTGACTGATATGACTGCTGAACAGGCGCAGCAATTAACTCGGAAAGCGGTAGAGAGTTTACCAGGTATCGAAGGTGTCAATAATCATCAGGGTTCTAAAGCAACAAGTAATGAAGCAACGATGAAAGCTGTACTGAAAGTTTTAAAACAACAAGGCTTGTTTTTTGTAGACAGCAGTACATACTCTAAATCTATAGGTGATCAGGTCGCACGCAGTATGGGTGTTCCTACTGCCCGTAACAATATATTTTTGGACAACAGTTCCGACGAAGATGACATTATTGCTAAAATATGGCAGGCTGTAGAAATGGCGGACAGAAATGGAAGCGCTATTGCCATTTGTCATGCCAGACCGCATACTGCCGCAGCGTGGAGCAAAGTTATCGACGAGGTAAATGCATCTGGTATTCAATTAGTTCCTGTAAGTAGTTTATTGAAGTAGTCGGAGGATTATACATATGTATGTTGAAGAAACGATCAGTAAATATGAAAAATATATTAACCCTGCTCAGGCGAAATTATTTCGGTTTATGGGATTGGCAAGCGTTGAAAGATATGCAGAGGGGTGGACTATAACTGACAGCGAGGGCAAACAATTCATTGATTGTCTTGGCGGCTACGGAATGTTTGCGTTAGGACATCGCAATCCTGATGTCGTAGCTGCTGTAGAAGCAGAACTGCATAAAATGCCAATGAGCGGTAAAGTGCTTTTTAACAGACCTATGGCAGATCTGGCTGAAAAACTGGCTTTAATTACTCCCGGTGCTTTGCAATACAGTTTTTTCGTTAACAGCGGTACAGAAGCTGTTGAGGGATGCCTGAAGGTTGCGCGACTGGCTACAAAAAGGAAAAAGTTTATTGCGGCAAGGAATGCGTTTCACGGAAAAACTTTTGGTTCGTTGACAGCTACTGGCAGAGATTTGTTTAGAGATCCGTTTAAACCGCTGCTGGATAATTTTACACATGTAGAATATGGGGATATAGATGATCTTGCTGAAACTATTGATGAAGAAACAGCTGCCATTATTTTAGAGCCGATTCAAGGGGAAGGCGGCATTATCGTTCCGCCGGAAGGTTATTTTAAAGCAGTAAGAGAGTTATGTGACCAATACGGTACTTTACTGATTGCGGACGAAGTACAGACTGGTATTGGCAGAACCGGGACCTGGTTTGGGGTTGAACATGAGCAGATAACTCCGGATATCATGGCTACGGCTAAAGCGTTAGGTGGAGGGGTGATGCCGATCGGAGCTATAACCGCTACGGCTGATGCCTGGGCTGGATTAATAGAAGCACCTTTTTTACACACTTCAACTTTTGGCGGTAATCAATTAGCGTGTGCTGCTGCCAATGCTGCGCTGAATTACATTGAAAAAAATGATGTGCTGGATCGCAGTGCTGCGGCGGGGGCATACTTTAAAAAAGGGTTGGAATCAATTCAAAAAGATTATCCTTCGGTCATCGCAGAGATCCGCGGCCGCGGAATGATGATCGGAATTGAGCTTACAAAAGAAGGCGCCGGTGGAATGCTGATGTCGCTGATGATCGATAAACGAGTTATTATTGCTTATACTCTAAATAATCCTAAAGTTATTCGTATTGAACCGCCTCTGATCATGCCTACAGATGTTATTGATCAGGTTTTGACTATCTTTAGAGAAGCTGTCAGCAGTACGGCTGAAGTGATTGAAGATTTATAAAAGGAGCAGAATTATGCCTTGCGTAGAAACAAAGATTGTGATCAACGGCGATAGTAAGCCTATTTTTGAAATTATAAAAAATATGGAAGCTTACCCCTCTTTTATGCATGATCTGGTGAGTGTAGAAATTTTAGAACGCGGAGAAAATACTACTGTTTCACATTGGGTATCTAATGTTGATGGTCGTAAAATCGTCTGGACTGAACGCGATACCTTTTATCCGGAAGAAATGCGTATCACTTATTGTCAGACCGAGGGTGATTTGAAAAAAATGGAAGGGGAATGGAGACTTGTACCCGTGAGTGAAGGGACAGAAGTTTCCCTGCTGGTAGATTTTGAATTTGGTATTCCGATGATTGCCGGGCTGTTAAATCCTATTTTAAAGAAAAAAGTTCGTGAAAACAGTGAAAATATGTTGACAGCTGTTAAAGCGCAAATTGAAAAATAGTGCAGTAATTGGTATAATATGCTATAAGACTTACGCAGGTCTTATAGATAATGTTCGATAGTTTTTATTTTGAGGAGGAACAAAAAAGTATGAGAACAGCTTTTTTAATGACGGCTCTTACTGTGTTATTGGTACTGGTCGGAGATTATTTCGGCGGTGCCCGCGGTATGATGATGATGCTTATCATCTCCCTCGCCATGAATCTATTTTCGTACTGGAACAGCGATAAACTGGTTTTGGCACAGTATAATGCCAAACAGGTTGATGAAAAAAGTGCGCCTGCTTTATATAAAATGGTGCAGCGTTTGGCGGAAAGAGGCAATTTGCCGATGCCTAAAGTATATATTATTGACAGCCCTGTGCCGAATGCATTTGCAACCGGCCGTAACCCTGAACATGCTGCGGTTGCAGTAACTACCGCTTTGGCCAATGCCTTAGATAAAGATGAGATTGAAGGCGTTTTGGCACATGAATTGAGTCATGTCAAACATGGTGATATTTTAATCGGTACAATAGCTGCATCTATGGCAGGTATTATTACGACGCTATCTCACTGGGGGATGTTCTTTGGTGGTGGCGACAGAGACCGCAATAGCAGCAGTGCTATTGTTGGTTTGGCTATGATGATACTGGCGCCTTTGGCTGCAGGTATTATTCAGATGGCTGTTTCGCGTTCGAGGGAATATATGGCTGATAAATCCGGTGGTGAGTTAAGCGGTAATCCGGATGCTTTGGCTGACGCTTTGCTGAAAATAGAATCGTATGCAAAAAACAGAACGATGCCGGGAGCTACTGAAAATACTGCTCATATGTTTATCATTTGCCCCTTTAGCGCAAAAGATATGCAGCAGTTATTCAGTACACATCCCAGCACCGCAGACCGTGTGGCACGGTTACGCGCGCAGGCCAAAGCTATGCGCAGCAGTGGAGGTGCGAAATAATTGGATAAAAAATTAACTTGGTTAAAACAGCTTTCTGAAACCTGCGGTGTTTCAGGATTTGAAACACCAATTAAAAATTTGCTTCAAAAGCGGCTGCAGGGCAAAGCCAAAGTATCTTATGATAAATTAGGCAGCGCTGTTTTTACTAATGAAGGTCAAGGCAAGGACTTGCCAAAAATTATGCTTGCCAGCCATATGGATGAAATTGGTTTTATGGTTAAGCATATAACAAAAGAAGGTTTTTTAAAATTTACTTGTTTAGGTGGCTGGTGGGAGCAGGTTATGCTGAGCCAGCGCGTTACTGTACACGGTAGCAAGGGTGATCTTGTTGGCGTTATCGGCAGTAAACCTCCACATATACTGACACCGGAAGAACGAACAAAAGTGGTTGCCAAGCGCGATATGTATATTGATATTGGAGCTGCCGACGAAGACATGGCTCGCAATTTAGGAGTTTTCGAAGGCTGTCCAGTGACGCCATATGCTGAATTTGCAGTTATGGGCGATGGTAAAACTCTGCTTGGTAAAGCCTGGGATAATCGCATCGGCTGTGCAGTCATGGCAGACGTTATGGAAAATATCGGCACAAAGCATCCTAATACTGTATATGGTGTAGCGACAGTACAGGAAGAGGTCGGGTTACGTGGTGCTCAAACAAGCGTTAATCTGCTGAGCCCTGATGTTGCTTTCGTTATTGATACATGTGTGTCTGGTGGTACGCCAGGTGTAAGTGATGATGTAGCTCCTGCGAAATTGGGAAAGGGTATTGCTATAACAATTTTTGATGCTGGTATGATTCCCAATACAGCATTGCGTGATTTTGCAAAAGAAGTTGCTGAAGAATTGAAGCTGCCAACACAGATCAGTATTTCAGAGGGCGGTGCTACTGATGGCGGTCGTATACATTTACACGATGCCGGTGTTTTGACATTAACATTCAGTATCCCTACCCGTTATATACATAGTCATCAATCCATTATTCATATGGATGATTATCAAGGTGCTGTTCAGCTGATCACAGCAATGATCGAGAAACTGGATAAGAAAAAGTATCAGCAGCTTTTAAAAGGCTAAAATCGTTTTGCGATTTAGTATAAATTAAAATAGTCTAGATAGGAGAGATTCCAATGCAACAAACACTCGTACTCGTAAAACCCGATGGTGTCAAAAAAAATCTGATTGGTGAAATCATCGCTCGTTTTGAACGCCGCGGCTTGAAAGTTTCGGCTTTAAAATTAGTAAAAATCACTGAAGAACAAGCTAAATATCATTATGCTGAACATGAAGGCAAACCTTTCTTTGGTGAATTGGTTGAATTTATTACTTCCGGCCCTGTTGCAGCAATGGTTATTTCCGGTGAGAATGCAATTAAAGCGGTTCGTGGCCAGATGGGTGCTACTAATCCGTTAGATTCTGTTCCTGGTTCTATCCGCGGCGATTACGCGCTGACTATCGGCGAAAATATCGTTCATGGCAGTGACAGTGAAGAATCCGCTGCACGCGAAATCAAAAATTTCTTTAAAGCTGAAGAAATTTATTAATTTAAAATTTTCCGGAAGGATGGTGACAAAATGAAAGCAGCAGTATATACCAGAACTGGTGACAAAGGCACTACCGGACTTTATACAGGCGAACGTGTACCAAAACAAAGCATGAGAGTTGAAGCTTACGGTACAGTTGATGAGATCAGTTCGGCGCTTGGCCTGGCAAGAGCTACAGTCAGACGCGAAGATGTCAGGGAAACGATTTACAAAGTTCAGCAGCTTCTGATGTCACTGATGGCTGATATAGCAAGCTTGAATTTGCCTGAGCCTTATATCAAAGAAGAGCATGTGAAAATGTTTGAAGAAACTATCGATAAATTCGATAATATGCTCCAGCCTTTGAGTCATTTTATCATCCCCGGAGGCACCCCCGGATCAGCTGCTTTGGACATCGCGCGTACAACTACTCGTCGTGCCGAGCGCTGTCTGCTCCGCTTATCTGAAACAGAAGAAGTCAATCAGCAGGTTCTTATCTGTTTGAACAGACTTTCTGATTTATGTTTCATTTTATCAAGAGTTGAAGTAGAAGTAGAAGCTTAAAACAAAATGACCATAGGTTCGGTAAGAACTGTATGGTCATTTTCTTTTGGGTTAAATTACTTTAAAAATGTTTTGAAGTAGTTAAAAATGTAGTATTTTTTATACGAAAGATATATACTTACTATAATTATATTGAAAGATAATGGGAGATTACTATGAATTTTTACCTGTTGTCGATAATTGCTTTTGGTGTGTTTGTAGCAATTCTCTACCTTAAGTCTTCTGAACATCAAAGAATGTTGTATTCGCAGAAATATGTACGTGATAAAGTAAGCGGTACACTGGGATTTGATAAGTTTAAAGAAAAAGCGGATGAAATGCTGCAGCGCAAAAAAGAGCTTTTGGCGCTAATACATTTAGATATTGACCCTTACCATGATATCGTTGATATTTATGGGCGTGAGACAGCAGATAATGTTTTACGCATTTTGGGAACAGAGCTTAACCGACGTGTTGTGAAGGGATATCTTACAACAAGACAGGCCGGAGATAAGTTCTTTTGCCTTGTTCCTTTTACAGATGAAGAAACGCATAATAATTGGTTTGACGGATTATCTGATATGGTAGAAAGCGAAGTCAAGCGTATTTGCAATGTCAGCATCAAATTGCGCGGAGATCTTTATGTATGTCGAGTCGAAGACTCGCTGGAAGATGCAATGGTAAAAACTGTTGCTCAGCTCAACAAAAAAGTTTTTCACAAATGCTGCCGCAGTTTCTTTATAATCAATGATTTTGAATTCACAACTGGTTATAATTCTCTTTCTGAAGAAGTTTGCAGTGCTCTTAATAATAAAGAGTTCACTGTTTATTTTCAGCCGCAATACAATATCTATACTAATGAGATTGTTGGTGCGGAAGCTTTACTGCGCTGGGAGCATCCTACGCGCGGGATAATTCTTCCGGAAGTTTTGATCCCTATCCTTGAAGATAATAACCAGTTATCTAAATTTGAAAATTTTGTTTTTGAAGAAGTCTGCCATTTCTTAGCATTACGCCTTGCCTTGGGGTTACAGGTTTTTCCAATCTCCTGTAATTTTTCATTTGAACATTTTAAAGATGAAAATTTTATTGATTCTTTAAAAGAAGCTGCCGATAAGCATAATGTTCCGCACAAGCTTTTGGTAGTTGAGCTTGCTGAAAGATTATTGGCTGATGATGTGAATTTTGCTGGGATGCAGGTTGACGAGCTGAAAAATCAGGGATTTAAGATTGCTGTTGATAATTTTGGCGCCGGGTATTTGTCTCTGCGTATTTTAAGTGATATCAGCGTTGATATTTTAAAAATAGATAAAAGAATGCTTGCCGCCTGTGATAATGATAAAGATATCAAAATCATCAAAGGGATGGCAGCTATTGCAAAAGAATTGGATATCACGATGATTTGTGAAGGTGTTGAAACTGAGGCACAGGTTGCGATAATGAAAAGTGTTTCCTGCAATATAGCTCAGGGATTCTATTATTGCCAGCCGTTGAGAAGGCCGCAGTTTGAAAATCTGCTTAATTTAAGTAAGATTGAAATAGTTAATGCTGAACGTCGCAGCATCAGCGGTTACGGACGTACTGTAAAATTACCATCATACAGAGATTTGGGCGATTTATTCCCGCAGATGTATGATTTTGCAATTGAATTGAATCTAAAAGATGGACGCTATTCAAGAATGGCTTTTAATCCTACAGGGAATGTTTTTATTCCGTATACAGGTGATTATAAAAATGATTACAAGCATATCGTTCAGGAATTGCTTTATCCTGAAGATATTGAAAAATTTACGGCTCAGCTTGATTTTGACGTTTTATCTGCAAATTACAATAATACTCCTGATTATTCTGGCTGCGAATGTCGTTTCGTCGGAGCGGATGGTGTAGCTCAATGGTATGAAATCAGGGTGTATTACTGGTTTGGACGCAGCCGTGTATTGATTACCGTAAGGAATGTTAATGACGCCCATGATTATTTAGATGAAGAATATGAAAAAATGCTTTGCAGGTCAGCAGGACTTTGCAAAAGAATGTAGAATATATAGTATTGGAAAAAATCAACAGGTGTGCCGATTGCGGTCGGCGCTTAATAGGGAAGACCGGTGTAAATCCGGCGCAGTCCCGCTACTGTAAAGGGAAGTTCACTGCAATATGCCACTGGGAAACTGGGAAGGCGCAGCTGAATGTTGAACCTGAGCCAGGAGACCTGCCTGTTACGGGTATCTTACACCTACGGGAGATAGGTGGATACTTGCATAGGTTGTTTATTTATGCCCTCTCTCGAGAGGGTATTTTTATTTTGAAGGGAGGCTTAAGGATGTGTAAAGAAATGATTTTAGTAACTGGCGGTGCACGAAGCGGCAAAAGTGAATTCGCAGAGCGTTTTGTTTTGCATTATGGATCTAAATGCGCTTATATAGCTACGGCTGAAATCTTTGACGACGAGATGGCTGAACGTGTTCGGCTACATCAGGAACGTCGTTCTCCCCAAAGATGGAATAATTATGAAGCACCTTATGCTGCCGAACAGGTGATGGTTGAGGCAGGTAAGGAAGCGGATGCAATTTTGTTTGACTGTCTTACTTTGTATATGAGTAATTTGATGTATGGCAAGGTTGCAATTGCAGGAACTTTTGAAGAAAAGGTAACATTTGTCAAAGGTGAAATTGTAAAATTACTGGAAGCCGCCAGAAAAACAGAAAAACTGGTAGTATTTGTTACTAATGAAGTTGGCGGTGGTATCGTACCGGATAATGTTATGGCACGTGAGTACAGAGATCTTGCCGGATGGATAAACCAGCAGGTTGCCGATGTATGTGACAGGGTCTTTTATTGTGTCGCCGGTCAAGCTGTTGATCTAAAGAAAATGGCATTTAGTTTTGATGATGAAGGAGCAGAGCAATGGAAAAAATAATGATTCCACCGTTGGATAGCAACGCTGCAGAAGTAATAAAAAATAACTGGGCTAAAATGGATAAGCCGCTGCATAGTTTAGGTAAGCTGGAGGAAATGGTTGAAAAATATGCTGCCATGACTGGGACGGCATTGCCTGATAAAATCAAAAGTGCAATGCTGTTAATGTGCGGCGATCATGGAATTGCCAAATATGGCGTAAGCGCATATCCGCAGGAAGTAACTATGCAGATGATAAACGGTTACATGAGAGAAACTGCCGGCGCTAACGTTATGGCACGTCATGCCGGTGCCGATGTTTTTGTGATCGATGCAGGTACGGCTTTTGACTTGAGTGCAATGCCTAAAGTTCATCAGGAGAAGGTTGCCTGGGGTACAAAAGATTTTACACAGGGACCGGCCATGACAGTGGAGCAGGCCGAAAAAGCATTGAAAGTTGGTATGAAGGTAGCAGATGAATGTATTGATAAAGGTTATAACTTATTAGTAACAGCAGAAATGGGAATCGGGAATACTACATCGACCGCAGCAATCGTTTCTGCATTTCTGGGGTTGCCGCCCGAGCTTACAGTAGGAAGGGGAACTGGTATCAACGATGAACGCATGGCGATAAAAAGAAAGGTCGTCGCTGATGGTCTGGCTAAAAATCAACCACGTTTGGGCGATGCCATGGACATCCTCTGTAAGGTTGGCGGTTATGACCATGCCGGGTTGGCGGGGATGATTTTAGCTGGCGCCAGACGCCGTATTCCTACAATGGTAGACGGTGTAAATGCGACTGCCGCTGCTTTGCTTGCATACGGACTTGAACCAGCCTGTGCTGATTATATGCTTTGTTCACATCTTTCTGCTGAAATATCACATGCAAAGATGCTGGAGGTTTTGCGACTTACGCCGATAGTTGACGCGGGTATGCGTCTTGGCGAAGGTACAGGAGCGTCTTTGGCGATTGTTATTTTACAGATGGCGATCAATACCTATAAAGAACTGTATAAGCGTGGTGGCATGCATGCGTGATTTTATCACTTGCCTGGAATTTTTGACGCGAGTGCGTTTTTCAAAACGGACAGATTGGCGTGACGAAGATTTTTCGCGCAGTGTGCCGTATTTTCCCCTGGTAGGTTTGGTTATCGGATTCCTTTTGGCAGCAGTAAACTATAGCCTATTTTATATCGAAACGCCGCTTTTTTTACGGGTAACGCTTTTGCTGCTGGCCGAGATCATTATTACCGGCGGGTTGATGTACGATGGTTTTATGGATACTGCTGACGGCGTTTTTTCTGCCCGCAGCCGCGAGAGAATGCTGGAAATAATGAAAGACAGCCATGTTGGTTCTAATGCTGTATTGGCAATAATTATTTTGCTGCTGCTCAAAATAGCTGCCTATCTTGAACTTAGCGGTGAAACACTGACCTGGGTTTTACTGACGATGTCCGTTGCGACACGAACTTTTATGGTAGTTTTTATTGTCAATTTTCCCTATGCGCGTAAAGAAGGAATAGGGCATATGTTTACCAAGTATGCCAAACCATTTTATACGTATATTGCTTTTGCAGTATGCGCAGGTATTATTGCGGCCTGTGGTTTACAATATCTGGCGGTGGCAGGAATATGTTTTACTGTCACTTTGATAATAGCGCAATATTTAAAAACACAGTTAGGCGGACTTACCGGTGATACATATGGTGCACTGACTGAATGCGGCAATGTGATTTACTTACTGACAGCAGTATTCTTACTAAGATAAGGAAGGTTTAAAGATGGATATAAATAATATTATTGAACAAATAAAACCAATCGATCGTCAAAAAGTAGCGGAAGCACAAAACAGATTTGACAATCTTATCAAACCGGTCGGTTCACTTGCAAAACTGGAAGCTATGGTTTCGCGTTACGCCGGTATTATCGGCAGTGCTGATAAAAAATCTGTTCAATATCCTAAAAAAGCTTTGTTTTTGTGGAGTGCTGACACAGATTCTGTTGCTAAAGCGATGCAGGAGGAGCTGCCTGTTGTTTTGCTGGCACGAGAAGCTAAAGCAGAGGTTTACCCATTGCTGGTCACATCTTGTAATCTTGAGGAAGCGCTTGAAGAAGGCGCTATTCTGACAAAAGAATATATTGTCAGTGATAAACTGCAAATGCTGGCCTTGGGAAGTCTGGAAAAATATACTCTTACAGAACAAACAGAAGCATTTTTACGGCTGGAAGGAATTGAATTTCTGCAAAAGCTTAACGATCCGGTAATAACCGCTATGACTGGTGCTGTTTTACAGGCTGCTGCCTGCAAGGTACCTGTAATGCTGGATGGTATCGCTACATGCCTGGCTGCTGTCGGAGCCTGCAAATTAGCTCCGGTAGTTCTTGAATATTGTATGGCAGGGCATGTGTCGGCAGAACCGGGTATGGAAAAATTATTGAATTGGCTGGAGCTATCTGCACCGCTAAAGTTGGATATTAACAGTGGGGCGGGAGAAGGCGCAGTTTTAGCTTTTACCTTGTTTGATGCAGGCATTAAGGCGTATAATGAAATGGAAACATTTGCTGAAGCAGGAGTACATGCTGAAGTGGAAGAATTTGCGCATTCAGTACAGGTAAAAAGTAAATAATAAGGAGGCAATATGGGCAAGATATATCTTATAAGGCACGGAGAAACAGAAGCTAATAAAACATTTCAATTTCAAGGGCACATAGATAATCCTCTTAACAGCAAGGGTCTGTGTCAGGCTGCAGCATTGGGACAGCATTATGAAAATATTGTATTGGACGAAATTTATTCAAGCTCCATGCAGCGAGCCAGACAGACTGCAGCACCTTTGGCTGAAGCTCATGGACTTACTGTTCAGCCTTTAGATGAACTGAAGGAAGTTTGTTTTGGCGAATGGGAAGGTTTGAGCTATGATGAGATCAAAGCAAAATGGAGTGATCAGTTAGAGTTGTTTTTTAAACAGCCGGCACAGTGCAGAATGCCAGGCGGGGAATCATTCGACGATGTTGCATTGCGGGTTCGTTCTGTCTGTGAAGACCTTTTTAAAAATAACAGCGATAAAAATATAGCAATTGTTTCTCATGGCGGCGTTATAAGAGTACAGCTTTGCCTTTTACTGGGGCTTGATATCAATAAACTGTGGGTGTTTGGCGTACATAATGCCAGCACAACCTGTATTGGTAAATGGCAGGACCGCTTTACAATTGAGTATGTAAATGATACACATTATTTAAATGATAATGTAAACTCCGACGGAATAAAATATCCTAAATAATTATAAATTTTAAAATGTACATTTCTTGTTGACTTTTATCTTTTTTTTAGATATACTGCTTATAGTATATCTCAGTGGTCCGGGTAGGGTTCCGAACTTCTTCCATGCTACATACGCAACATGAGGAAGCAGTGGTAACATCTATAAGTCCTTATGGGGTATGTTTAATGTAAGGAGTGATTAACCAATGAAAGAAGACAAAACCTTAGTATGCCGTGAATGCGGCACCGAATTCGTATTCTCTGCTTCCGAGCAAGAATTCTACGAAGAAAAAGGCTTCACAAATGAACCCGGCCGTTGCCCTGGTTGCCGTCAAGCTCGCAAACAACGTATGGGCATCAACAACGAGCGCCCGGCTCGCGAAATGTTCCATGCTACTTGCGCAGAATGCGGTCAAGACACCGAAGTACCGTTCCGTCCTTCCATGGATCGTCCGGTATATTGCCGCGAATGCTTCAATGCTCGCAAAGGCTAATAATTAATGAAGTTAAAAAACCAATTGCTTAGGCAATTGGTTTTTTCTTTAGTAAATAGACAGTTTTATGGTATAATATCAGAATAGGAAAGTTGTGTATCTTAAGGAGGTCCTTTTTATTTTAGAACTAAAAAAAATAACATTGGCTGACAGGCCTTTGTTCGAAAGTTATTTATCACGTCCTGACCAACGGGGTTCTGAATGTGCGTTTACAAATTTATTTGTATGGCAGGACTGTTATGGCATTTACTGGACAGTAGTACATGACTTTCTGGTGATCAAGGTGAAACGCAACGAAGTGGATTTCTTTTTGCAGCCTTTTGGCGGTAAAGATGAAGATCTGCCTAAATTGTTTGCAGAAATTAAAGAATATCATGAAGGCAAGCCTTTTGAGATCCATGGTATTTATGACGATGGCAAAGAGCGGCTGGCAAAAGCTTTTCCAGAGATGGAATTTATTGAAGATCGTGATAATTGGGATTATGTTTATTTGCGTGAAAAACTGGCTAGTTTGTCTGGGCGTAAATATCATGGTAAAAAAAATCATTACAATGCGTTTAAAAAAGAATATCCCGATTATGTTTACGAACCGATCGGACCAGAGAATTACGAAGAGTGCAAGGCTTTTGGTGATGAATGGTGCGAAAAACGTGTTGGCGAAGACGAGAGCCTGCGCTGTGAGCAATGTGCTATCCATGAAGCGATCGATAATTTTGAAGCACTTGGTTTGCGCGGCGGCGCTATCCGTGTCAACGGAAAAATTGAAGCATTCAGCTTCGGTAAAAAAATCAATGACGACACGGCCGTTCTGCATGTAGAAAAAGCAAATCCTGATATCCGTGGTATTTATGCGGCAATCAATAAAGAATTTGCCGAACATGCATGGGGGGATGTAGTTTATTTAAACAGAGAAGAAGATATGGGGCATGAAGGGCTGCGTACTGCTAAGGAATCATATCATCCTGAATTTATGATCAAAAAATATTCGTCTGTTTTTAAATAGGTGTAAATATGGATTTTCGTATTATTAATGACGAAACTTTACCTAAAATAATGGAATTATGGGATTATTGCTTTGAAAAAAACGATACTCCTTTTTTTAAGTGGTATTTTAATGAATACTGCTTAAAAGAAAATATGGTGCTTGGCGGCTTTGATGAAAAATCCGGCAATTTGATGAATATGCTGCATTTGAACCCTTATACTATCAATTTGCGTGGAAGGGATTTGAAATTGCCTTATATTGTCGGCGTTGCAACAGCGCCGGAATACAGGGGCAGACATTTATTTGCTCCGCTTCTGGAAACTGCTTTTTCGGTTTTACGGGCTCAGGGTCAGGCATTTGTTTTATTAATGCCGATCAGTGCCGGTATTTACCGTCCATATCAGTTTGATTACTGTTATTACAGGCATCGTTACGAGATGCCTTTGGCCGCATTACCCAAAGGCGATAAAGTTTCTGATATGACACTGCACCGAACCGGACTGGAGAAGGCCGAAGTTTTCCAAAAGGTCTATGATACCGTGACTGCAGCTTATCACGGCGTAGTAAAACGTGATTTAAAAAACTGGCTGCATTTACTGACAGTTCATCAGGGTGAACAGATTAAAGCGGTGCTTGTTAAACGCGGCGAAAAAGTTGCTGGCTATATGTTTTACAGTATTGATGATAAAACATTTGCTGTGCAGGAACTTATGGCAGAAGAAACAGCGGCGCGTGATTCTCTGCTGCAGTTTGCCAGACAGCATGTTACTGAAGCTGAAAATTTCAGCTGGCTGGCAGAAGTCTGGGATAAAACGTATCTGCATTTACAGGATCAGAAATATGCTGGCAGTTTGCAGCCGTTTATGATGGCACGCTGCATTAATGTGCGTCAGGCACTTTTACAGCTGACTGACATAGCTGCAGATGTACAGGGAACATTATCTTTGCTGATAAATGATAAAACCCTGCCTCTTAATAACGGGTTATTGAAACTGGAAATAAATGCCAGTCAGATCAATATTAAGAGTACAGTGGATATGCAGGATATTGAAATGGATGTAGCAGCCTTTACACAGTTATATTTTGGTCAGTTTTCCGTACAGGAACTGGCTGCTGAAAACAGGCTGAAGATACATAATCAGGAAGCGGCTTCATTGTTAGACAGGCTGTTTCCCAAGTGTCATAATTATATTAACGAGTATTTTTAACCGCATCTTATTTTGGAGGCTGAGTTTATGAGTACAATCAGACGTATTTTTGTGGAAAAGAAAGATGCTTTTGCTGTTGAAGCACATGGATTATTATCCGATCTGCGCAATAACTTAGGCATGAAAAATCTGACAGGCATCAGAATCTTAAATCGTTATGACGTGATGGGCGTCAGTGATGAAGAATTTGCTGCTGCAAGAAAAATAGTGTTGTCGGAACCTCCGGTAGATATTGTTACTGACGAAATTTTTGAAGTGCCTGCAGGCTGCTGTGCTTTTGCCGTGGAATATCTTCCCGGACAATATGACCAAAGGGAGGATTTTGCCGAACAGGCTATTCAGCTGATTACGCAAAAAGAACGTCCGATGGTAGCTTCTGCTAAAATTTATATTTTAGAAGGAAATTTGACCGAAGCAGAACTCGCTAAAATCAAAAGCTACTGTATAAATCCTGTTGAAGCCAGGGAAGCAGAGTGGGAGAAACCTGCCACTTTGATCGCAACCTGTGAAGAACCTGCCAGGATCAAGTCGGTTGCCGGTTTTTTGACCAAGAACAGCGATGAAATGGAAGCGCTGCGCCAGGAAATGGGTCTGGCAATGAGCTTGGAAGATATGATGTGGTGTCAGAAATATTTTAATGAAGAACACCGTGAACCTACTATTACCGAAATAAAAGTACTTGATACTTATTGGTCCGATCACTGCCGTCATACGACTTTTATGACGCAGATAGAAGATGTTGAAATTGAAGCTGGCGAGTATAATAAACCTATTCAAGCGGCTTTCGATAAGTATATGGCTACCCGTGATGCTGTTTACGGAGAGGATACCGAGCGCCCGGTAACATTGATGGATATCGCTGTTATCGGTATGAAAAAACTGCGTTCGGAAGGTAAACTTGACGATTTGGACGTTTCTGAAGAGATCAATGCCTGCTCGATCGTTGTTCCGGTAGAAATAGACGGTAAAACAGAAGAATGGCTAGTTATGTTTAAAAATGAAACGCATAATCATCCTACGGAAATTGAGCCATTTGGTGGCGCAGCTACCTGTTTGGGAGGTGCGATCCGCGATCCGCTTTCAGGACGTTCCTATGTTTATCAGGCTATGCGCGTTACCGGTTCTGCTGATCCGCGCGTACCGATCGAAGCAACTCTGCCAGGTAAATTACCTCAAAGAAAAATAACTGTCGGTGCTGCTGCCGGTTACAGTTCTTATGGTAATCAGATAGGTCTGGCAACCGGTCATGTACAGGAATATTATCATGATAAGTTTGTTGCTAAACGAATGGAAATCGGCGCTGTTATTGGCGCTGCTCCGCGTGATACTGTACGTCGTGAACGTCCGTCTGCAGGCGATCTGATCGTATTACTGGGCGGCCGTACCGGACGTGATGGCTGTGGCGGCGCAACCGGTTCGTCTAAAGAACATACTGTAGATTCGCTGCTTTCCTGTGGTGCTGAGGTCCAGAAAGGTAATCCTCCTACAGAACGTAAAATCCAGCGTTTGTTCCGTAACCCTGCTGTTACGGCGATGATTAAGCGCTGTAATGACTTCGGTGCAGGCGGCGTTTCCGTTGCTATTGGTGAACTGACTGACGGTCTGGTCGTAAATCTTGATAAAGTTCCTAAAAAATATGAAGGGCTTGACGGTACGGAACTGGCGATTTCTGAATCGCAGGAACGTATGGCCGTCGTAATTGAAGCCAAAGATCTTGATGATTTTATTAAACATGCTGATAAAGAAAACCTGGAAGCCACAGTTGTAGCTGAGGTTTCTGATAACCCACGTCTGGTTATGTACTGGCGCGGAGAAAAAATCGTTGATTTGGCACGGGCATTCCTCGATACCAATGGTGTAGCGCAGCATACTAATATCACAGTTAAAGCTGCTGAAGGCGAAAATGCTTTTGATAAAGTACCTGAATGTGTTAATAAAGCTGCTTCTCTGGAACAAGCCTGGCTGGGAAATTTAAACCGTTTAAATGTCTGCAGTCAGAAAGGACTTTCCGAACGTTTTGACAGCACTATTGGCCGCGGCACGGTATTGATGCCATTCGGCGGAAAAACACAATTTACGCCGAGCGAAGGTATGGTTTGCCGATTGCCGGTGCTCAATGGCACGACTACTGCCGCTTCTGTCATGGCCTGCGGCTATCATCCTGATGTTGCATGCTGGAGCCCGTTCCACGGCGCAATGTATGCAGTAGTTGAGTCTGTTGTGCGTGCAGTATGCCTGGGTGCTGACCCTGATAAACTGCGTCTGACTTTGCAGGAATATTTCCCCAAGCTTAATAATACTGAAGTTTGGGGACAGCCGTTCAGCGCTCTTTTAGGTGCTTTTACAGCTTTAGACGCGCTTGATTTGCCGGCTATTGGCGGTAAAGACAGTATGTCTGGTACTTTTATGGATAAAACAGTGCCGCCGACACTTGTTTCTTTTGCTGTTGATGTTATCGATGGAGAAAAAGCTGTTTCTGCAGAATTTAAAGCAGCTGGTCATAAAGTGGTATTCTTGTCCTGTCCGCGCGATAATGCTGAAGTTTTGGATTTTGCAGCGCTGCGTAAAAATATGCGTGCTGTACATAAAGCGGTTCTGGCAGGTAAGGTGCTTGCCGCTGCTGCTGTAAAAGAAGGCGGTATTGCCGCTGCCGTTACTACTATGTGCCTTGGCAATCAGCTGGGTTTTGAATTCATTAAACCGTTCCAGGATACTGAGCGTTTATTTACGCTGCAGCCTGGTGGTATGGTGCTGGAAATGGCAGACGGAACCAGTATCGAAGAATTGTTTGACGGTCTGGACTGTATGCTTCTGGGTCATCTGACAGCAGAACAGTTTATCTCCATCAACGATAGCGCTATCAGGCTTGACGCGGCTCAGGAAGAATATCTGGAACCGCTGCAGGAAATTTTCCCCTATAAAATCGAAGAAAAAGCTCAAGGTGAATTAAATCAGCCGTTATATAGAGCTGATTTGCCGCTGACAGCTCCTGTGACCTTAGCAAAACCGCGGGTCTTTATTCCGGTATTCCCGGGACAAAACTGCGAATATGACAGTGCCAGAGCTTTTGAAGAAGCCGGTGCGGTTGCAGACGTATTTATCATTCGAAATCTTACTGCCCAGGCTATTGATGAGTCAGTAGAAAAGATGGTCAGCATGATCAAAAATTCTCAGATCGTTATGCTGCCAGGCGGGTTCAGTGCCGGTGACGAGCCGGACGGCAGCGGTAAGTTTATCGCTACCATGTTCCGTAATCCCAGGATCAAAGAAGCGGTAACTGAATTTCTGAATGAACGTGACGGCTTAATGCTTGGCATCTGCAATGGTTTCCAGGCACTGGTAAAATTAGGTTTGCTGCCTTATGGCGAAATCAGAGATCTGGAAACAGAATCTCCGACACTGACCTTTAATAATATTGGCCGTCATGTATCGCAGATCGTCGACACCCGTATCGTTTCCAATAAATCTCCATGGCTGAGCGAAGTAGAACCCGGTGATATCCATGCGGTAGCAGTATCTCATGGTGAAGGCCGTTTCTATGCGCCTGAATCTGTTATCAAAGAGCTGTTCAAAAACGGACAGGTCGCAACGCAGTATGTAGACCCACAGGGAGTTCCTACTATGGAAATGCCCTATAACCCCAATGGTTCGCTGTATGCAATCGAAGGCATTACCAGTCCCGACGGACGCGTTTTCGGTAAAATGTGCCACAGTGAACGCTTTGTAGATGGTCTGTATCGCAATATTACCGGCAATAAAAATCAGAAAATCTTTGTTTCCGGTGTCAACTACTTTAAATAATAAAATGAAAACGCGCACCTGCAATGCAGATGCGCGTTTTAGTTTGTGGACTTACAATTTAAAAAGCATATCCATCGGGCGGTCTTTAACAGGCTCGATTTTAGCTTTTTTTTCAGGGTGGTCGATCAGATCCAGTTCTTCAGTACGTATTTTACCGCATTTATTTTCAAAATCGTCGATGATCCACTTCAAAATCTGTTCAATCTCTTTGTTGACAGAACGGCCGTTGTGATCAGCAATTACTTTTAATTTTTTCATAATCAGGGGATGAATACGCAGAGTAAAACGAGTTTGGTCCATAATTGCTCCTCCTAAAAATATGACATCAAAGAAACGTCAATCTAACGTCGCTAAGTTTATTATAAAGAAAATATTTTATTTTGACAAGTTGTCACAAAGATTTTTTAGTTGGTGTGGACGATTTGTGATAAAATAATGACAAATGTTAAATATTCGGAGGCAAAAATGAAATTAGACGTAAATAAACAATACAGCGGCTTTGTGATCAGGCAGGCTGCTTATATCGACGAGATTCAGTCAGAAGCATATGTGATGGAGCACACTTACAGCGGTGCCAGACTTTTATATTTAGGTAACAATGATGATAATAAGGTTTTTTCGATCAGCTTCAGGACGCCACCGTATGATGATACAGGTGTGGCGCATATTTTAGAGCATTCAGTGTTGTGCGGTTCGCGCAAGTATCGCTTAAAAGAGCCATTTGTAGAACTGGTTAAAGGTTCAATGAATACTTTTCTGAACGCAATGACTTATCCTGATAAGACTATGTATCCGGTTGCCAGCCGCAACGCCAAAGATTTTCAAAATCTGATGGATGTTTATCTGGACGCTGTTTTTTATCCGCTGATTTATGAAAATCCCTATACCCTGCGCCAGGAGGGCTGGCATTATAATATTGAGGCACCGACGGACGCTTTGAGCTATAACGGGGTCGTCTATAATGAAATGAAGGGCGTATTTTCTTCTGCTGATGCTTTGCTTGACTATGAGGCAATGAAGGCATTGTTCCCCGACACGCCGTACAGCTTTGAATCCGGCGGCCATCCGGATGCTATCCCAGAATTGACTCAGGAAGCTTTCGAGCATTTCCATACCACTTATTACAGCCCTGAAAATTCATTTATTTATCTGTATGGCGATATGGATATCGAAACAACACTGCAGTATCTGAACGACGAATATTTGAGCGGCTTTAAACGCACCGGCGCAGTGAACTCGGAAATACCTCTGCAGAATGCTTTTGCCAGAACGCAGGAAGTTCTTGGCACTTATCCGGTTGGAGCTGACGAAGCTACCGAAGATAAAACTTATCACGAACTGCATATAGTTACTGGTGATGCACGTGATGTTAAAACCTCGATGGCATTAAGAGTATTGGAAAGTGTTCTGCTGGAAGGCAATTCGGCACCGCTGCGTCTGGCGTTGCTGCAATCCGGTGTTGCCAAAGACATCAGCGGCTCTTATGCCGGAAGCTACCGCCAGCCGATCTTTTCGATTAAAGCCGCCGGTTCCAAACCGGAACAGCGCGATAAATTTATCAGTATTATTTATCACACGCTGCAGCAGCTGACGATCAATGGCATCGATAAAGAGCTGTTAGAGGCACATCTCAATTATCTGGAATTTAAGCTGCGGGAAGCTGATTTCGGCGCTTATCCCAAAGGCTTGATTTATGGTATCAGCGTGATGGATTCCTGGCTGTATGACGGAGATCCTTTAGCAGGTCTGCGCTATACTGAGGCTTTACAGCAGCTGCGCGAAGGTATCAAAACACGTTATTATGAGCAGCTGATTGAAAATTATCTGCTGGACAATACCCATAAGGTTATAGTGACTCTGAATCCTGAGCAGGGGAAAGAGGAACGGGAGCAGGAAGTACTGGCAGAAAAAATGGCTGCGCTCAAAGCGTCGATGGATACTGAAACTATTGCCCAAAATATCGAACTGTGCAGCGAACTGCACAAACGCCAGGCTGCAGCTGATACTGCCGAGGCGCTGGAAACGATCCCGCTGTTGGAACGCAGCGATATCAGACGTGAAGTAGAAGTTACAGAAACTGTTTTGAAACAGCTGGGAACAAACGATATCTTATATGTACCGGCTTTTACCAATAAAATAGCTTATCTGAACTGGTATTTTGATCTGACAGGTATTGATAAAGACCTGTTGCCTTACTGTTATCTGCTCAGTGATGTGCTTGGAAAATTTAATACCGACAAGTATACCTATCAGGAGCTGGCCACGGCCTCTAACAAATATACCGGCGGTGTTTCTTTCCAGATGCATGCTTACTCAGCTGCCGACGACGCTAACGATTATACGATCAAGTTCACCGTTCAGGCTAAAGCGCTGACGGCTAATCTGGATAAATTGTTCGACATTCTGCAGGCAGTTGCGCTTGGCAGTAAAATAGACGACGCCAAACGACTGCAGGAAATTTTAGACGAAGTAAAAACAGATTGGGACAGCAGCTTCTTTTCTCGGGGGCAGATTGTAGCCTGTACCCGTCTGGCTTCATATTTTTCAACGGCAGCCCGAGTCAATGAACAGGATCAATTCAGCTATTACGAATTTTTAAAAGAGCTGTCAGCCGACTTTGCTGGCAGGGCAGAGGATACCTTAGCCAAATTAAGGCAGCTGTTGGGTATTTTCTTTGAAAGCAGCAAATATCTTCTGGCTTATTCCTGTGAAGAAAGCGAACGGATGCTGGTTTTAGAGCAGGCTCTGAATTTTGCAGCTTTACTGCCGCAGTCAGCTGTTGCCGGTAAAACACCGCAGTTTTTAGAGGCGCCGGGAGAAAATGAAGGGATCATGACACCCGGCAAGGTACAATATGTTGCTGCCGGCGGTGATTTTCACAAATTTGGCTATCAGTTCCACGGCGCAATGAAGGTACTGGAAACTATCCTGCGTTACGAATATCTGTGGACTAAAATCAGGGTACAGGGCGGCGCTTACGGTGCGACGGCGCGTTTTGACCGTAACGGGACCATGTTTTTTGCTTCCTACCGTGATCCGAAGTTGAAAGAATCGCTGCAGGCATATTATGATATGCCGTCCTGGCTCGAAAAACTGGAGCTCTCGGAACGTGAGCTGACAAAATACATCATCGGCACGATCAGCGGTCTGGATACGCCTCTGACCAACTCCATGCGTTTGGAGCAGGCTGGAGTTTATCATCTAAAACAGGTAGATACGGCAATGCGGCAGCAAATGCGCAGTGAGATCATAGACCTGACGAATGCCGACCTGCAGAAGCTGGCGCCGCTGATCAGGGATACACTAAGCGAGAAGTATTTGTGTGTTGTGGGCAGCAGCCAAAGTATCGAAGCTAATAAAAATATTTTTACTAAAACTCAGCATATTTAAAGCTGGTTCAAAAGTGAAGTCGAACATAGAGCTGCGGCGCTTTGTTCGACTTTTATTTATTTCTATGCTATATTTGTAGTAGAAATCGAGTGAGAAATGGGGCGTTACGATGACTGAAGTTAGCTTGGGCAAAACAGGGATCACTGTCAATAAAAACGGTTTTGGCGCACTGCCGATCCAGAGGATACCGCAGGACGACGCAGTAAAATTGGTGCGCAGGGCGTTTGAACGAGGTATAAATTTTTTTGATACGGCCCGTAGTTATACGGACAGTGAAGCAAAGCTTGGCGTCGCGCTAAAGGGTATCCGCGAGCAGGTATTTATTGCGACTAAAACACCGTCTGTTACAGCAGCAGGATTCTGGAATGACCTGGAAACCAGTCTGCGCCTGCTGCAAACTGATTATATAGATATTTATCAATTTCATAATCCTGCCTTTTGCCCTAAACCGGGTGACGGCAGCGGCTTGTATGAAGCGATGCAGCAGGCCAGGGAACAGGGGAAGATCCGTTTCATCGGCATTACTAACCATCGTTTGGCAGTAGCCGGCGAGGCCATAGAATCTGACTTGTATGCAACGCTGCAGTTTCCTTTCAGTTATCTGACGACTGAGAAGGAACTGGAGCTTGTCCGTGCATGTGCTGCTCACGGCATGGGCTTTATTGCCATGAAGGCACTGGCGGGAGGGCTGATAAATAATTCTGCAGCCGCTTATGCTTATTTGGCGCAATTTGATCATGTACTGCCTATTTGGGGTGTGCAGCGTGAAAATGAACTGGATGAATTTTTGAACTATATCGACTGCCCACCGCTTCTGACAGCAGAGCTGCAGACAGTAATCAATAAAGACCGGCAGGAGCTGATCGGCAGTTTCTGCCGTGGCTGCGGCTATTGTATGCCTTGTCCGGTAGGAATAGAGATCAATTCCTGTGCCAGAATGTCGCTGATGATCAGGAGAGCACCGCAGGCAGCGCAGCTTACTGACAAGGCCCAGGCTATGATGAAAAAGATCGAAGACTGCCTGCACTGCGGTAAATGTAAGGCAAAATGCCCTTATGGCCTGGATACTCCCAGACTGCTGGAAGAAAACTATCAGGATTATCGAGAAATATTAGCGGGAAAGATGATCTGAAGCAAACTGCTTAAAAGCGCAGGCTTAGTGCCTGTGCTTTTTTATATAGTTTTGTCTACAGAAAAAGCAGGGAGTTACAGTAAAGATTTTTTAAGAAAATTTAAAAAAGTAAAAGGAGAAACGCAATTTATGGCGAATACAATCAGGTAACCTAAATTGTGAAAACTTAGAGGAGGCAGAAGAATGCATACTTACAGTATGGAGCTTGGCGGCAGAACGCTTACCATGGAAATCGGTAAGATCGCTAAGCAGGCAAATGGAGCCGTATTGGTTCGTTATGGCGATACCGCAGTAGTTGTTGCGGTAACTGGTACAAAAACACCCAGGGAAGGAGTAGACTTCTTTCCGTTGACTGTAGATTTTGAAGAAAAAATGTACGCTGTCGGTAAAATCCCCGGCGGCTTTATCAAACGTGAAGGTCGTCCCGGCGAGCAGGCCATTTTGACCAGCCGTCTGATCGACCGTCCGATCCGTCCGATGTTCCCTGACGGTTATCATAATGATGTGCAGATAGTAGCTACTGCTGTATCTGTTGACCCTGATAATGCTCCGGATATGCCGGCAATGATCGGCGCTTCCTGCGCTTTATCTATTTCCGATATCCCCTTCGAAGGTCCGATCGCAGGTGTACGCGTTGGTCTTGTCGATGGTGAATTTGTTATCAATCCTACTGTGGAACAGGCTAAGGTCAGCTTGCTGAACTTGGCTGTTGCCGGTACTAAAGACGCTATTTTGATGGTTGAGGCCGGTGCGAAAGAAGTTTCTGAAGAAACAATGCTTGACGCTATCTGGTTTGCCCACGGCGTTATTAAAGAGCTGGTAGCCTTCCAGGAAAAAATCATGGCTGAAGTCGGTAAACCTAAAATGGAAGTTCCTGTTTATGAACCTCCTGCTGAAATCGCTGCCGAGATCGAAGCCTATGGCGCAGATAAACTGAAAGAAGCTTTGATGGATGCTAATAAATTAGAGCGTGAAGAAAACGTTGCTAAGGTAAAAGCTGAAATCGCAGAAGTTTTCATTGAAAAATATCCTGATAATGCAAAAGACGTAGCTTACATCACGCAAAAGCTGGTGAAAAAGATCGTTCGCCGTACTATTTCCGTTGATAAGATCCGTCCTGACGGACGTCAGCTGGATGAAGTACGTCCTGTTACCTGCGAAGTAGGCCTGCTTGCACGTCCGCATGGCAGTGCGCTCTTTACCCGCGGCCAAACTCAGATCCTCAACGTTCTGGCACTCGCTCCGCTGCGTGAAGCACAGATCCTTGACGGTTTGGGAGTAGAAGATACTAAACGTTATATCCATCATTATAATTTCCCTCCGTACAGCGTTGGTGAAACCAAACCCATGCGCAGTCCCGGACGTCGTGAGATCGGTCACGGCGCTTTGGCAGAACGTGCTTTACTGCCGGTCATTCCTTCCGAAGACGAATTCCCGTATGCTATCCGTCTGGTTTCCGAAACTCTGGAATCTAACGGTTCTTCCTCTATGGGCAGCGTCTGCGCCAGCACCCTGTCTTTGATGGATGCAGGCGTGCCTATCAAAGCACCTGTAGCAGGCGTAGCCATGGGTCTGGTCAAGGACGGCGAATATTTCACTATCCTCACCGATATCCAGGGTCTGGAAGATGCCTTGGGCGATATGGACTTTAAAGTTGCCGGTACTGATAAAGGTATCACTGCAATCCAGATGGATATCAAAATCGACGGTATCAATAAAGATATCTTCACCCAGGCTTTGGCACAGGCTAAACGCGGCCGCGATCATATCATGGGTATCATGATGGAATGCATTTCCGAACCGCGCAAAGAGCTGTCTCAATATGCTCCGAAAATCACTACGATCAGCGTAGATCCTGAAAAAATCAGCAAAGTAATCGGCCCCGGCGGCAAAATGATCAAAAAGATCGTTGAAGAAACCGGTGCTAAAATCGATATCGACGACAGCGGTAAGGTTTTCATCGCTGCAGTAAACAGCGAGTCTGCTGCTAAAGCTATTGATATGATCCACGGTATCGTTGCTGATGCTGAAGTTGGCAAGGTTTATACCGGTAAAGTTACCCGCCTTATGAATTTCGGCGCTTTTGTCGAGATCCTGCCGGGTAAAGAGGGTCTGGTCCATATTTCCCAACTTTCTACCGAACGTGTAGGCAAGGTTGAAGATGTGGTTTCTGTTGGCGATGAAATCGTTGTCAAAGTAACCGAGATCGACCAAAAAGGTCGCATCAACCTTTCCCGCAAAGCTGTTTTGGCTAACGGTTTGGAAAAATAAGCAAGAAATTTAAGATCCCGCTGATTCCTTCGGCGGGATTTTTTATAAGCGAGGTGTACTATGAAAGTAAGAGGCTTTGAAAAAATCACTAAATATGCTGCGGTCGAGTTTTCGATGCCGGAGCGTAAAACACAGAAATCTGCAGGCTATGATATCTGTCTGCCGGAAGATATAGAACTGCTGCCAGGAAAATTGCAGCTGGTACCGACTGGTATCAAGGCCTATATGCAGGATGACGAATATTTAGGCGTGCATATCCGTTCCAGCATCGCCGTAAAAAAGCATATTTCTCTTGTTAATAATCAGGGCATCATTGATGCCGACTATTATAATAATGCAGATAACGAGGGCCATATCATGCTGGCGTTGCTTAATATGGGGACTGAACCTGTAGCGCTTGCCAAAAATGAGCGTGTGGCCCAAGGCATCTTTTATAAATATCTTGTAGCAGACGGAGATGCCGATATTGACAAAGCTGTTCGCGGCGGCGGTTTTGGCAGTACCAAGTCCTAATGATTTGATCGCTGTATAATATCTTTAAAAACATAAAAAAACACAGGCTAGCAAGCCTGTGTTTTTTGTTTTCTAAAATCCCCTTTATATATTAAGAGCAGAGAATTATGCTATATCAGCAAAAAATTTAAAATAATTATTTCCGCTTGCTTCGGCTGGCGGTTTTTTTAGGCCTTAAAAAAACGCGCAGACGTCAACAGTTTTAAAGCCGCTGGCGTAATGCGCCGGGCAAGACTCGCAGACGTTTTACACAGGCTCAAAGCAAGTGTCTTGCGGGGGGGTACAAACGTGCTATAATGATTACGGTTATTACTATAACAAATGTTTTTGATATAAAAAAAAAAGTGATGCTTTGGTTTCGATATTTTAAATTAAAATACTAATATTCTCGAAAACTGAGGTGAAGTATGTACGATGAAAGCTGCCTGCCGCGTATCGGCAGTAATATCCGCCTGCTGCGCGGTGCCTGTCAGTTCAACCAGCAGCAGTTTGCCGAACGTATCGGCATCAGTCAGACCCATCTGAGCAATATCGAGCATAACAATGTGCAGGTCAGCCTAAAGCTGCTGGTGCGCAGCGCCAATGTTTTGGACTGCACGCTGGAAACACTGCTGGACAGAAAAGCGGCGGCCGAGTGGGCACAGGCACATGATGCCGAGGCTGACGAACAGGCGGCGGGTGCAAAAAGCAAGCGTTTTCCTGAAACTGCCGCCGCAGAAACTGACGAACAGGAGAAGTACTCGCTGGAGGAAGTGCGCCTGCTGCTGAAGCTGCTGCAGCTGAGTAAGGGCCGCTGAAAGCAGCGGCTGTACTTTTTGCAGCTTGGATAAAAACTCTCAATACCAGCTCCGCAGTAATAACTGCGAGGATATAAACAAGTTTTTCTAAGGGGGCAGCGCGGCAGAACAAAAAGCAGTAAAGACCGAAAAAGACTGAACTGGGAAAGAAAGGAGGCGCAAAGTGGCAGAACAAATACATATCGGTTTTGGGATCGACAAAAACTTCGGCAGATTCGCCGGGATCACCATTACCTCACTGGTGCATAACAACATTCAACATGATTTAAATATCCATATCGTCTATGACGAATTATTGCCGGAGGATATGGACAGATTAAAAAAGACGGAGCAGTTATACCGTAACCTGACACTGCACTTCTACCAGATCACCAGCACCGAGGGGATGACATTTATCGTACCGCCGGGTCATATCACGCAGGCCATGTATTACCGCTATCTGTTTGTCGATCTGCTGCCAAAATCAGTTAAGCGGCTTATCTATCTGGATGCCGACATCATCTGCAAAGACGACATCCTGCCGTTGTGGCATACCGATCTGCAGGGCAGAGTTTTAGGAGCTGTACGTGACTGGGGTGAGGATCGCAGCTGCGGGCGTATCGGTTTGAAGAACGGCCGTTATTTCAATTCCGGCGTGCTTTTAATGGATTTGGTAAAGTGGCGGCAGCAAAAGCTGACGCAGAAGCTGTTCCGATGGCTGGAACAGGTAGGCAACACCAAAATACTCTGGGGCGACCAGGACGCACTCAACGGCGTTATCGATGGCTGGTTTACCGAACTGCCGAAAATTTATAACGGTATTGTCATCAACGCGGCTGCTGTATAAGCAGGGTAAATATGCCGAATCGGCGTCGTATTACGAAGCCTTATTAAAATATTTTTTGAAAGACAAATATGAATGATGAATTTGGGAAGGAAGTATGCAAATGTCTCGTAAAGCAGGTTTAGCCAAGAAAATAGCCCATACCCTGATGGCGATGTCGATCGTCTATTCCAGCGGCATCAATATAGTCGTCAATGAGGTGTATGCCGCAGAAAAAATATTACTAGAAAATGAAGAAATTAAGCACGGCGGTGAGTTTACGAAAAGCGGAACTCCCGGCAATGATTTTAGTGCCAGCGGAGGCATTACTGATGGTGAAGATCTAAGTTATACCGGAGTGATCAAAACGAGCGATCTTTCCGGTCAGCTCATCTCAATTAAAGCGACTGGCGGCAAGGGTGGTGAGGATAATGCCGACGACCCAACAGTAAAGCAGGGGGCTAAAGGCGGCGACGCTATCGCTAAAGTAACGATAGACGGAACTCTGAGCAGCGTCACAACAGGAGATATAGCAGTAAGTGCTTACGCAGGAGCGAATGGCAGCGCTTACCAGGGAACGTCCGGCGTTAGCGGCGCGGCAGCGGCTTACGGGCTCGAGCTTAAGCATGATCTTACTATTACAGCGGCTGATATCACTGTAAAAGCTGGAATGACTTATCATACTCCGGGAATAGGTGGTAGAACGGATATAGCTGGAGACAAACATAGCGAAGCGATGGCAGTAGGCCTTAAGGTGGACAGCGGTACTGTTGATTTTACTGCCGGTAAGATCAAGGTTATCGCTGATAGTGAAGTTTATAATTTAAATGTTGATGTAATCGCGACAGAAAGAACTAAATTGTCTGATGGCGGTGATGCAGCAGCTTATGGTATCCAGGTCAATGGCGGCGAGGTAAGCGCAAAGCTGACCGGAGATATAGTGTTTGATAAGGTTCTCGGTGCAGATGGCAGCGGCACAAGGACAGAGGTCAATACTGGTAAAGGTGTTGACGGAGGCAACGGTGGCAATGCCTATGCTTACGGCGTTGATGTAAACGGCGGGATAGCTCATTTAGATTTGCAAAACATAACCATCGATAACGTAACATACAGTGGTAACTATATAAATGGCGGCGTCGGTGGTATAGGTGCTGGTACCGGTAATTCAGCGGCTGCAGCCGGCAAGACCGGCAATACCGGAAAGATCACTGCATTTGGCGTCAATGCCGAAGGTGGACAGACCGACGGTAACATAAAAACAATAAAAATTGAACTTACGAATAAGAATGGTAATGACAGCAGCGATGTTGTAAACAGGATCAGTGGCAACGGCGGTGCCGGCGGAGCTGTTTATGCAGCCGGTATCAGCAGTACAGGCGGAGCAGTACAGCTGAATGTTGCGGAGGCAATTGACATTAAAGCTACTGCCGGTAACGGTGGCAAGTTAAACTGGCTAGAACTGGAAAGTGAAGGTTTACTGACAGCGACAGGAGCGGTGCAGTCTGCTGCAGGCAAAGGCGGCGAGGCATTGGCCGCCGGCATTGATAACCGGGGCGGCAGCAGTAATGTTACAGCTAAAGATATCAAGATCATGGCCATTGGTGGCAGTGGCGGCACTAGTGCTTATAGACTAGAAAACGTATCAGAGGCTGATGCGGCAATATTAGCTGCCGAAAGGGTAAGCGGCGAAGGCGGCGAGGCGACAGCTATCGGCTTACAAAATACGGACGGCAGCCTGACGGCAGATGTACAGAAGCTGGAAATAACTGCTACCGGTGGTGCTGGCGGCGCGGGATTGAGCACCTATAGTACGATCAGCGGCGCTGGCGCAGACAGTGGAGCTGCGGCCGCTTACGGTATCAATGTTTTAGGCGGATTAGCAGAAAATTTGACAGTGGCTGAAATTACAGTGCAGGCTACCGGTGGTACCAGCCAAAAACCTCGCAGTGGTTTTGTAAATGCTACCGGGGCTGGAGTAACCGGCGGCAAGGGCGGTAAAGGCGGGGCTGCTGCTGCCTATGGCGTCAGTAACAGCGGCGGCAGTGCCGGCGTAACAGTGGCTAAAATTACGATCAGTGCTAACGGCGGCACTGGCGGCGCAGGCGGTGGCGTAGATAAATCAGATGGTTCCTCTTACGTTGCTGCAGGTACAGGCGGTGACGGCGGTGATGGCGGCAGTGCCAATGCTTACGGTGTTTTTGGCAGTGGCAGCAGCCGTACTGTGATCGTTGCAGATAAGATTAGTGCAGAAGCTGTTGCTGGTGCTGGCGGTGCAGGAGCTACTAGTTCTAATGATGGTTATGATAGTGGTGTCGCTACATCAGGCAGTGACGGAGCCGCTGGAAAAGAAGCGAAAGCTTATGGTGTGTATGCCAATCAGGGGGCGGTAATCGATTTGAGTGCGAAAAGCGGCGACACTATCAAGATCGGTGCTAAAGCTGCCGCTGGTAGTGTGACTAACGAAGCCTACGCAGTTTATGCCGATAAAGGTACAGTTCTATTTGGCAGTAATGCCGAGCTGAATACCAGTGACGGAGCTTCAACACCGGATAATAATGTACTGACATCTTTGAACAATGCTACCCTTGGCTTCAGCGGTACCAGTGCCGACAGGAAGGTTACCGGCGGCACCCTGCAGCTGTCAGGCAGTAATGAATTTAGGGTAACGACAGACCTGGCAAATAACAAATCGGACAGATTTAATTTTGCTAAGCTGGCATCTGGCAGCAGTATGGAAGAACAATACATTACTGTTGGTTATGACAAAGCTTTTGACGGCAGCAGTGCTGATAGTATCAGCGGCAGTAATGTTGTAGTTTTGAGTGTTGCTGACCTGAACGGTCAGACACTGGGTAATTTCGTTGGGAAGGAAAGTATAATGGATGACCCGCTTTCTCGTTTTTCGGCAACACCGACTGTAGTAGTTGATGATACAGAGGTTCGGATAAGTAAAATCGATTTGAACAAAGATATTGGACCGTCTGATACGATGATTATCAGTAATGACGCGAGTTTGGCATTGCGCAATGTTTGGCGGATCGAAGGCAACAACGTTATGAAACGTATGGGTGAGCTGCGCAGTGGTACCGAAGCGGGAAAAGGCGGCGTCTGGGCCCGCTACTATCGCGGTGAGCTGAGTGCTGACAGTAATTATGACAGTAGTTTCAGTCAGGATTACACAGGCTTTCAGGGCGGTATAGACAAAGTGCAGGACTACAAAGGCGGTAAGCTTTATACAGGTATCGCCGTCAACCGCATCGACAGCAACGCCGGCTATACGGTAGGCAGCGGTGATCTGAGCAGCACAGGAGTGGGCCTGTATGGCAGCTGGCTGGGCAGCAAGGGACATTATCTGGATGTTATCGCCCGCGGCAGCAAGCTGACTAATGACTTTAAACTGGTCGATTTAAGCGGCAATGCCGCCAAAGCCGATTATGATACCTGGGCTTACGGTATCAGCGCCGAATACGGCTACAGACAGGACCTGAACGCAGGCTGGTTCGTAGAACCGCAGGCCGAACTTAGCCTGGGCCATATTAGTAGAGTTGATTATACAACGTCTAATGGTGTCAGCATCCGGCAGGATGGAGTTAACAGCGCTATTGTACGTTTAGGCTTCTTGGGTGGTAAAGAGTTTAGCATTGGCGGGCGCCCGAGCAATGCCTATGTCAAAGCATCACTGCTGCACGACTTCGGCGGCAACGGCGGTCCAACAGGATATTATGGCATTAAAAGTTTGGCTATGCAGACAGGCGACCTGACTGGGAGCTGGTATGAAATCGGGTTGGGCGCAAATTTGGGCATTACCAAAAACAGCAATTTGTATTTTGATGCGCTGAAAACTTTAAATAGTACGGTTCGTACCGACTGGCAGTTTAACGCCGGGTTGAGATTCACGTTCTAGCAGATTTACAAAATAAAAAGGCTATATAAAACTTTAACAGCATACAGAAAAACAAAAAAACTCTGCCGATGAGGGCAGAGTTTTGCGGACGATTGAGTTTTATTGCTTATTACACCAGCTTTTTGAAGTAGCTGTTGACGAACATCAGATAAAAGACTATCGAAATCGCCATTGTTGCCAGTTCTGCGAAAGGTACAGAGAGCCAGATGCCGTTGATGCCTATCAGTGAAGGCAGGGTAAATAAGGCTGCCAGTACGAATATCAGCGAACGCAGCAGCGAGATGATGCCTGCGATCAGTCCGTTACCTATAGCGGTATAGAAGCCGGCGATAAAGATATTGAAGCCCAGGAAGATAAAGCAGTAGGAGAACATCCTGAAACCGTGTACTGCTAAATCAATGACCTGCTGGTTATCGCCGATGTACCAGGAGATGATGTTGGCGCCGTAAAAACGGGCTAAGGTGAAGACCGCCAGGGAGCCAAAAAGAATGGCTTTTTTACAGTGATCGATGATCTCGCCCAGGCGTTTTTTGTTTTGCGCGCCGTAGGCATAACTGATAACCGGCTGTGCGCCTGTTGCTATACCAAGATAGATGCTGATGAGGAAGTAGAAGATGTTGATGTTGACGGCCATAGCCGCAACGCCATCCTCGCCGGCAAATTTGATAATAGCGATATTAAAGAAAATCGTTACGATACCCGAGGAAAGCTCGGTGAGCATTTCGCCGGCGCCGTTGAAGCTGGACTTGATAAAGTACCATTTGTTCCAGTGGAATTTGGTAAATTTCAGGTTTGTTTCGTAGAGTTTGAAATAAACCAGACCCATCAGCGTGGAGATGGCGATCGAGGTGATCGTAGAAATCGAGGCGCCGAAAACTCCCCAGCCTAAAACAACGATAGTATAATAGTCTAAGACGATGTTGAGGATAAATCCTGTTAAGGACATTACCAGAGAATAGGCAGGTCTGCCGTCCAGACGGATATAATATTCGAGGAACAGCTTGACCGCCAGGATCGGCGTACCTAAAATCATATATTTAAGGTAAGTTTTACAATCTTCAAACAGCAGCGCTGTAGAACCCAGAGAATAAATAATACGGTCCATATTAAAGTAAGCGACGATTGCAAAAATTGCCGTAAATCCCGTCAGAAACCAGAACATTGAGGTGAAGTAGGTATTGGCTAAACTGCGTTTGCCTTCGCCCAGCTTAATGCCGACCAGGGCACAGGAGCCGCAGGTAAACATGACGGCCAGACCCCAGATAAGGTTTGAGTAAGGCAGGACGATATTGATAGCGGCCATGGCGTTAGTTGATACGTATTGTGCCAGGAACCAGCTGTCGATCGCTGAATAGAACGATACCAGAACCATTGTAACTACGGACGGGAAAATATATAAGATGAAGTCCGAGAAACTTTGTTTTACATTTATTTTGCTGTACATTTGGGACACCCTTTCCGAAACTTGCGCAAGTTCCTGTATCTATATCCTACCTTAGCGGTAATATTAAAGCAAATGAGGAATATTGAGGAGATTGAAGGAGATTGGAGGAGCTTTGAGGAGTTTGGGAAAAAATTTGTTTCCCGGATTTTAAATAGTGATAGAGGCCTTAAATCGCCTTTAGTTACAAAAAAAGTAAAAAATGTTATATTTTAAAGAAATTTAACGTTTTTGTTTGACAAGTGTATAGCGCAGAGATATAATAAATCCAACAGAATATTATTAGATAGAGGAGCGGAAAGCAAGAGTACTTCGCGGAGAGGGATCGCTGAAACGAAGGAAAGGGTAACCGCCGAAGTATAACGGCAGCCATGCGGTTATGCTGGGCCGTCGGTAAAAAACCGCCGGACTGTCGCCTTACAGGCGGAGGGCTATCTCAACTATGCAGATTATATTTGTATGTAACAATGCTGTTGACCGTTGAGTATTGCTCTCAACGGTTTTTGATTTTTATAAGGAGTGTGAAATTAATGATTAAGGTTTTAGTTAATGGCGCTTTGGGACGTATGGGCAGCGAGGTCGTGAAAACTGTTCTTGAACAGGAGGATATGGAGCTTGTTGCCGCAGTCGATGCTTTCGGCGCCGATAAAATGATTCCGGTTAAAAACGGTAATCAGATGGCAGTAGCTACTGATCTTAAAGCCAAACTGATGGTAGTAAAGCCTGATGTAGTTGTTGATTTTACCCGTCCTGATGTAGTAATGGCATCACTGCGCACAGTGCTGTCGGCAGGAGTTCGTGCGGTTGTTGGTACAACAGGCTTCAGCGAGGCTGATCTGGCAGAGCTGGATGAGTTGGCTAAAGCTAATAATACAGGTATTCTGATCGCTCCTAATTTTGCTTTGGGGGCAATATTGATGATCAAGCTGGCCTGCGAGGCAGCAAAATATTTTCCTAATGTTGAGATCATTGAACGTCACCATGATAAAAAGCTTGACGCTCCTTCAGGGACTGCGGTTATTACAGCCCAGCAAATCGCCGAGGTGCGTCAGGAAATGCACCAGGGACATCCGGAAGAAAAAGAGTTGCTGGCAGGTGCCCGCGGCGCTGATTATAAAGGTATGAAGATCCACAGCGTGCGTTTACCCGGATATGTTGCTTCTCAGGAGGTCATTTTCGGAAGTCAGGGCGAAACTCTCCGCATCAGCAACGAACCGGTCAACCGTGAATGTTATATGCCCGGTGTGATGCTTGGCTGCCGCAAGATGATGGATAAAGTTGGTTTGACTTATGGCTTGGATAAGCTGTTATAATAAAATTTATGGAGGGGAAGCAGATGAAAAAATATAATGTGGCTATTTTAGGCGCTACCGGAGCGGTAGGAGCCGAGTTTTTGAAACTTATCGAGGAAAGGAACTTTCCGTTTTCCGAATTACGCCTGCTGGCTTCTAAACGCAGCGCCGGTAAAGAAATAGCTTTTATGGGTAAAACCTACACTGTTGAAGAAGCTACTTTCGATTCCTTTAAAGGTATAGATATCGCTTTGTTTGCAGGCGGTTCCATTTCTAAAGATTTCGCTCCGCATGCGGTGAAAGCCGGCGCGGTGGTCATTGATAATTCCAGTGCTTTTCGTATGGACCCTGAGGTACCGTTGGTAGTGCCGGAGGTCAATCCGCAGGCTATTTTGAAGCATAAAGGTATTATCGCCAACCCAAACTGTTCTACTATTATTATGGTTATGGCTTTAAAACCTATTTATGACCTGGCAAAAATAAAGCGTGTCATCGTGTCTACTTATCAGGCTGTTTCCGGTGCCGGCAAAGAAGGTATCGACGAGCTTGACGCTCAGGTGCGGGATCATAGTGAGGGCAGGGAAATGACTGCGAATATCCTTCCTTCCGCCAGCGCTGAGAAGCATTATCCTATTGCTTTTAATCTGATTCCTCAAATAGATGTTTTCTGCGATAATCTTTATACTAAGGAAGAAATGAAGATGGTCAATGAAACGAAAAAAATTATGGAGGATTATGAAATGCGGATCACTGCTACTACGATCCGCGTACCTGTTTACCGCAGTCATTCCGAGTCTGTAAATATCGAGCTGGAAAAAGAAGTCGATCTGGGGGCTATGCGCGAAGCGCTGGCAAAATTCCCGGGAGTTACTGTTCAGGATGATCCTTCTAAGCAGGAATATCCGATGCCGTTATATACTTCCGAAAAAGACGATGTTTATGTAGGACGTCTGCGCAGGGACGAATCATGTGAGAAGTCTTATAATATATGGGTCGTCGGCGATCAGATCCGTAAAGGCGCTGCGCTGAATACTTTACAGATCGCCGAAACGATGATCAAAAACGGCTGGATCTAAGATAGGAGAGCGACACAGTTCATGAAAATTTTAGTGCAAAAGTTCGGCGGTACTTCCGTTGCTTCACAGGAAGCGCGCATCGCTGTTAAGGATAAGGTGCAGAAAGCCGTACGCAGCGGTTTTGCTCCGGTTGTAGTTGTTTCTGCGATGGGACGCAAAGGAGAACCTTACGCTACCGATACCCTGATCAAGGTACTGAAGGAAACGAATCTTTCAGTCAACGTGCGCGAACTGGATATGATGATGTGCTGCGGCGAGATCATGGCAGCCTGCGTTATGGCAGCGACGCTGCAGAAATTCGGGATCAATGCTATGGCGCTTACGGGCGGTCAGGCCGGGATTATTACGGATTCTCAGTTTGGTGCGGCACGGATCAAAAATATCAATGTCAGCAATTTGCATCATTTATTGGAATCAGGCGTTATTCCTATTGTCTGCGGGTTTCAGGGCATGACGGAAAATAACGGCAAGTTTACTACTTTGGGCCGCGGCGGCAGTGATACTACGGCTGCTGCAATAGGCGCCGCTTTGCATGCTGAATGTGTCGAGATTTATACTGATGTCGAAGGCATTATGACAGCGGATCCGCGTTTGGTAAAAGAGGCTTCGATATTGAAGCAGATCTCCTACGGCGAAGTTTGTCAAATGGCGCATCAGGGCGCAAAGGTTATCCATCCGCGCGCAGTAGAGATCGCAATGAAGAAAAATATACCGCTGATCGTAAAATCTACGTTCAGCGATGCTCCCGGCACACTCATTACAAATGATTGTGCAGAAACGGAAGAGGATACTTCTATCAATGAGCGCAGGCTGGCCAGCGGTGTAACTCATCTGACCGATCTGGCTCAGTTCCGGGTTGCGCTCAATCCTGAGGATATCGCCAGCGGCCGCAAGCTGTTTGAGGATCTGGCTGATGCCGGTATCAGCGTCGGCTGTTTGAATTTATCCGAGAGCAATGCTATGTTTGCGGTTTTTGCCGATGATGTGGAACATACAAATAAAGTTTTAAATGGTACAGATTTTGAATATACTTTAACCGAGGATTGTGCCAAGGTTTCGGTTGTCGGTTCGGCGATGCGCGGCGTACCCGGTGTTATGGCTAATTTTGTTGCAGCGCTTACCGGCTGCAAAATAAGCATCCTGCAGACTGTGGATTCTGATACGACTATCTCCGCGATAATCAAACAGGAACATCTGATCGATGCTGTGAAGGCGCTTCATAAAGCGTTTAAATTATAAGCGAGGTGTAAGTAATGAAAAATCCTTATTTTGGCAGACTTTTGACCGCTATGGTCACTCCTTTTAATGCTGATGGCAGCGTCAATTATGAAAAGGCGGCTGATCTGGCTGAATGGCTTATCAATAATGGCTCTGACGGCTTGGTCGTAGCAGGCTCTACCGGCGAGGCTGCTACTATGAGTGCGGAGGAAAAACTGGAATTGTTCCGCGTAGTTGTTAATCGTATCAATAAACGCGTGCCTGTTATTGCTGGTACAGGTTCTAATAACACTGCTGATTCTGTCAAAATGACGAAAATGGCCGAGGCAATGGGTGTCGATGGCGCTTTGATAGTTGGTCCGTATTACAACAAGCCGACACAGGAAGGGTTTTACCAGCATTTTGCAGCTGTAGCGCAAAGTACAGGATTGCCTATCATTGTTTATAATGTTCCGGGACGTACAGCTTCCAATATCTCTCCGGCAATAGTAGCACGTCTGGCTGCTGATTTTGAGAATATTGTTGCGATCAAAGAAGCTGCAGGCAATGTTGCTCAGGTTGCCGAGCTTTATTCGGTTCTTCCGGAAGAGTTTACGATCTACAGCGGTGACGACGGACTGATTCTTCCGTTTATGTCTGTCGGCGCGACCGGGCTTATTTCTGTGCTCAGCAATATTGGCGGCGGTATCTTGCAGGACGTTATGCAGGCTTATGAAGACGGCCGCGTACGCGAAGCTGCAAAATTGAATGCCAGAATGGTGCCGTTGGCAAACGCTATGTTTATCGAAACCAATCCTATCCCGGTAAAAGCTGCGGTAACGCTCGTTACTGGCATTGATGCAGGTCAGCCGCGTCTGCCGCTGACCCCGATGGAACCGGCAAATAAAGCAAAAATGGTCGCCGTTCTCCAAGAATACGGCCTTGTAAAATAATGGCGAAATTAGTAGTGATAATTCAGTGTGACATCGTGCAGAAAAAATGCGTTGGTTATGCCTGCATGAAATCGTTTTATGAGCGCAGCGGCAGATTTACCGGTTATGATGCCGATACCAAATATATGACGATTACCTGCGGCGGCTGCTGTGGTGCTGGTGTAGCCGGAAAAATCGAAGATTTGAACCGTAAACTTAAACGCTGGGGTGATGATCGCAGGGATGTTGTGGTACATTTAGCATCGTGCGTCGTATCAGACAATTATCACCGTCCGCCTTGTCCACATAGAGACTACATCAAGACAATCGTAGAACGTAAAGGTTACCCTGTTATTTTTGGTTCGTATATTTCCAAAACTGCAGAGAAAAAACGTCAGGACGGCATTTACGAAGCTTTTTAATGCTTGCTGCTACCGTAGTTTTATTATAAAACTACGGTAGTTTTTCTGTGTTTGGGGCAGGATTTTTACCCTCGGTACAGAATTTAATAATTATCGAATTAAATAAGACGCTTAAAGCTGTCAGATTCAGCAAACAGGCTGAGGCCGCGGAGAATGCCGGCAAATATACCGGTCTTGTCGGCAATAATATTTGTGAAGATTGGTTTAGGAGGTAGTTTTTTGTGATTAAAAAAATTTTATTTTTGTGTATGATGCTGATGATATTGCTGATGCCTAAAGGACCTGTGGAGGCAGCAGGTATTACTGCTTATGAAAAATTTATCAGCCCGGCCTACTGGACGGAACATAATGCCGACGGTGATAAAGTAGTGCTAAATGCGGCGGGCGTAGAGGCTTTCAATAAAAAGATCATTGCCGCATCGCCGACAGTTTATGATATGGCCGCTTATCCTAAAACCCTGAGCGGTAAAACGGTAGCAACTTATGTCAATACGCATACAGATTTGAGTGATGAACTGTACCGGGAAGGTAAGCTCGTCAGTGATAATTATAAAAATATTCTGCGTTCGCAAACTAATGCGGCGGCAATACCGGCTGAGGTCACTGTGCGTTATGGCGTTACTGTAAGGCGTGCTAATCTGCGTAATCTGCCGACAGGTGAAGGTTTGTTTTTTTATGCCGGTGACCGTAATTTTGATGCTTTGCAGGAAACCGCTTTGGATCCGGGCGAGGCTGTCGCTATTTTGCATACCAGTACTAACGGTTATTTTTATTATGTGCAAGCGTATAATTACCGTGGCTGGCTGTCTAAATTTGATGTTGCCGAAACTGACCGCAGTATCTGGTTGCGTTATGCGGAGCCTAAGAATTTTCTGACCGTAGTTGCTAAGGATTACACATTAAAGGCGGACGGAGCTCAGGTTTTATTTCAGCAGGGCGCTCGTTTGCAGCTGGCTGATAAAAAAGCATCTGCTTATACGGTGAAGGTTCCTGTCAGGACTAAAGAGGGCAAGCTGCAGGAAGAGAAGGTAGTTTTGGCTGCCAATGCTTCGCTGCACGAAGGTTATCTGCCTTATACGACTAATAATATTATCCGCAGCGCTTTTAAATTTTACGATTCTGTATATGGTTGGGGCGGACTGCAGCAAAGCGTCGATTGTTCCAGTTTTATCAGTAATGCTTACCGTACAGTAGGTATTTTTCTGCCGCGCAATGCTGACGAGCAGGAAACAAGCGCTGGTATTCATAAAAAAATGGGCAATATGAGCAGTGCTCAGCGTGCCAATGTCATAAAAGGTTTAACTCCTGGTTCTACACTGCATATGGACGGACACGTGATGTTGTATCTCGGTTCCTCCAACGAGATTCCCTATGCTATTCATTCTCTGGGCAGCCATTATACGGGCGGTACGCGTCATAGTGTAATGAAGGTCGTTGTCAGTGATTTGAATCTGCAGAAATCAAATGGCAACACCTATTTGGATGAGTTGACTACCTGTGTAACTTTCAGATAAAAATAAAAAAGTATAAAGGAGCAGTATTATGGATTTAGATCAGGAAACAGCAAAAGAGTTAGTAAAATCAGTGATAGATGGTTTTGAAGAAGAAAGTATAGTTAATGCGGAGTCTGTTACCTTGTTTTTGTGCAGGGAATGTCTGCCGTACTTAACAAAAATGAATATTCCAGCTAATATAGTGCAGGCTGTCAATGGGCTGGCTGAAAAAAATGAAGATTTGACAGCAGCAGGAAGCTTGACTGATCTTGTTATAGCGCAGGATGGAAGGTTGCAGAGAGTTATTGTTGCCGGCTTTGGCAAAGGTGATGAATGCAAGCCGAACAATCTACGTAAAGCTGCAGGCAGTGCTGCCAGGGCTCTAATTGCTGCCAAAATAAAGCAGACTGCTGTTGTGGCACCGATTCTTTCTAATCCGGCAAGGGTCCATTACTTAGCTGCTTTGGCAGAGGGGCTGGTTTTGGGAGGGTATCAATTTACGGAATGTAAGGGTAAACCTGAAGCTAAACCGGAACTTGATTTTTCTATTATTTCCGGTATTCCTGATGCTGAACGGGTGCTTGCAGAAGCTGAGGTTGTGGCAGATGCGGTTTGTTATACACGCGATCTGGTCAACCGGCCCGGCAATTTAGTGACTCCAAGCGTTATGGCTGAAGAAGCAGAAGCATTGGCTCTGGAATATGATATGGAATTTGAAATTTTAGACGTAACAATGATGGAAGCGATGGGCATGCATGCTTTACTGGCTGTAGGGCAGGGCTCTATCCATCCTCCGTGTCTGGTTACAATCAAATATAATGGAGCAGGTGCTGCGCCTTATACTGCTTATGTCGGTAAGGGTATTACTTTTGACAGCGGAGGTATTTCGATCAAGCCCAGTGACAATATGGGTGAGATGAAAGACGATATGGCTGGTGCTGGTGCAGTTTTAGGCGCGTTAAGGGCTATTGCCGCACTGAAAATACCCTGCAATGTGATGGGGATCATTGCCTGTGCTGAAAATATGCCTTCCGGCAGCGCTCAGCGTCCCGGAGATGTTGTAAAAGCAGCTAACGGTAAAACGATCGAGGTTATTTCAACAGATGCCGAAGGACGTATGGTCTTGGCGGATTCGGTCTGGTACGCCTGCAAGCAGGGCGCAGACAAGGTAGTTGATATAGCAACGCTGACTGGCGGCGTTATTGTTGCTTTGGGGACAGAAACAGCTGGTGTTGTCGGCAACGATGATGTTTTGATCAGACAGATTATCGAAGCTGGTAAAAAAGCAGGCGAAAGCTACTGGCAGCTGCCTGCGCTGCCGGAATGCAAGGAAGCGTTGAAAAGTGATGTTGCTGACCTGCTCAACAGTGCCGGACGTGAAGCCAGCTGTATCAGCGGCGGATTGTTTATCGGTGAATTTGTCGAAGCAGGGATACCCTGGGCCCATATTGATATCGGCGGTACTTCTACCGCTGCTAAAACTGCGGGTTTTAAAGTTAAGGGTGGTACCGGATTTGGCGTCAGCACTTTGATTAAGCTGGCGCAGGAAATGTAAAATGTTAGTAGATCTGCATACTCATAGCACAAGTTCAGATGGAACTTATACTCCGGCAAAGCTGGTAGAAGCGGCAGCTGCTGCTAAAATAGGCGTACTGGCTTTGACTGATCATGATTCTGTAAATGGCATTGTTCAGGCAGAAGCCGCTGCTGTAAATATAAAAAACGCTCCCCGCATCATCAGAGGCGTAGAGCTTGGTACTCAGGCCGGTGAAGCCAGCGTACATATTTTAGGATATCATATTGATATCAGTAATGAGCGTTTGCTGACGAAAATGCATGAAATGCGCCATGCGCGCGAACTCAGGCTGCAGAAGATTCTTAAGAAAATAGCTGCTCTGGGCTATTATGTCGAGGTGGCCGAATGTGATCCTGACAACAGAGCAGTCGGACGTCCCCATGTGGCTAAAGCTTTAGTTGCCAAAGGGTATTTTGCTACGGTGCAGGAAGCCTTTGACGTGCTTTTAAAGAGAGGCAGGCCCGGTTATGAACCGCAGCCTAAATTATCGCCGGAGGAGGCCGTAGAGCTGCTGCACCAGGCAGGAGGCCTGGCGGTGCTCGCGCATCCAAGTGAGTTGGAGGATAAGCCGCTGGTGAACTGTTTGATGAAGAATGTAAAATTTGACGGTATCGAAGTCTATCATCCTTCCGCAGATATAAATGAGCAGAAATACTGGCTGGAGCTGGCGCAGAATTTTGATTTGCTGGTTTCTGGCGGTTCAGATTTTCACGGAGTGAGCGGGCGTTTTCCTGAGCAATTAGGAATTTTTGAAGTTTTATATACAAATGTCAAAAATGTGATAGAATATAAACAATAAATTTAAGTCGGATTTGCGGAGGCCTTTATGAAAGTAGTAGCTTTTGTAGGTCCCAGCGGTACTGGTAAAAGTCATCGAGCAATAGGTATTGCCCATAAAAATAATTGTGATGCTATTATTGATGACGGATTACTTATCAAAGGAACCAAAATATTAGCCGGAACTTCTGCTAAAAATGAAACGAATAGAATACAGGCGGTCAAGCGCGCTATTTTTACTGAAGAAGATCATGCAGAAGCAGTGCGTCAGGCTTTGGCAGGTAATGACGTCCGGCGGCTTCTGATTTTGGCAACTTCCGACAATATGATAGAGAAAATAGTTAAGCGTTTGGAGTTACCTGAGCCTGAAAAGACCGTTTATATTCAGCAGATTGCGTCCAAGCAGGAGATCAAAAAGGCGAAACAGGCCCGGCTGCGCGACGGCAAGCATATTGTTCCGGTACCGACTGTCGAGTTGAAGCCGCATTTTACAGGTTATTTTGCTGATTTACCATATAATTTATTTTCCAAGCAAAGGAAGAAAAGCGGGGAAGACCGTTCGATAGTCAGACCGGCGTTCAGCTACTATGGCAAGCTGTTGATTTCCGATTACGCTATTTATGACATTATCAATCTCATTGCCGAAAAAATGATGGGCATTGATAAAGTAACAGGCATCAAAGTGCGCAGGCGTGCCGAAACGAAAGGCATCAGCATTTATGTCGATGTCGTATTGTATTACGGCGTTAAGATTTTTGAAGTAACAAAATTGTTCCAACACAAAATAAAAGAAAAAGTAGAATATATGACGGCAATGCAGGTCAAAACAATCAATGTTTCCGTCCGCAGCTTGTCGGTAAAAAAACAGGAGGATTTTTATGTTAAACGAACAAAGTAATGAAAGAGTACTTTTTTCGGGGTATGCAAAATTACCGGTAGGAATTACAGCTGCGGAAATGTATAAGGTAATAGGCGTGATTGTGGTTGTAGATATGAAGAGTGGACTTATCGTAAAGGCAGACTGCACACTGGCGACTGAACTGGCACGGCAATATATTGCGCAGTGCCTTATTGGTTACAATCTTTCCAATGGGCACGAAGAGCTGCAGAATATTTTAGAACGTCAATATCAGGGCAGTGCTAAAAAAGCCGTTGCAACGGCTATGCGGATAATTTATGACAAATACCGCAGCTTTAAAAACGGGGAAAGCGCCGAAGGCAGTGACAAATTTATCTGAAGATAATAAAATAACAAAAATGTATAAAAAAAAATCCCTTCAACAAAAATGTTGAAGGGATTTTTTCACATAACAGGATTAGTAAGTGCATCTGCCTGTTCAAAAATGAAAGCAGGTGAAGGATAATAGAATTGGCAATGCTGGAAACTGATTGCTTCTGTTGAAAAACGTTTTAGTAAAGCATAACTGGCACGTTCTTCAAAATCGATCAGATTATCCTTGTTGATATCGGCGTCATCGACAATGACCAAAAGATAAGCCGGAACGCTGGGCGCGTCTTCCGGGACCAGGCTGCGGTCAAGCGGGACACCTGGAACGATACGAAGATGGCCGATGACCTGCTGATTTTCGTCAAGCAGCTGGGCACGGAAAGTATCGTTGTAAAGCGTACGTGAAAGTTTGAGAGTATAAGCTCCGGAACTCATAAAACACACATCCTTTTCTCTTATTGGCAAGGGAATTTATTGCCCTCTGAATATTTGATAACGATATATATGATACCATATTCTTTTAATTTTAGCAAAGCGGCAAAAATTTAAGAAAAACAGATAAAGTATATTGTATACAATATAGAGCTTCTTCTAACTTGCAGGATTTTATAGAAATTTATCGAATTAAACTAAGTAAGTAAAGTGGCATAGTCATTTGAAAAATGAGCTTTTATTTTTCATGATACAACTGTGTACACTCAAAAATGAGGAGGGGATCCTATGAAAAAACTTTTAGCTTTTCTGATGGCGATCATGGTCTTTGCTACTATGGCAGCCGGCTGCGGCGGTGGTTCTGACAAAAAGGACGAAAAAAAACCGGCTGCGCAAAAATTCATTAATATTGCTACTGGCGGTACAGCTGGTACATATTTCCCATTGGGAGGCGCTATCGCTGACATTTTGAATAAAAATGTTCCCGGAGCTAATGCTTCAGCACAATCCACCGGTGCATCTGTAGCAAATATCAACTTGTTGCAGCAGGATAAAGTCGATATCGCTTTTGTACAAAATGACATCGCTTATTATGCTGTTAACGGTTCAGAAATGTTCAAAGATAAAAAAGTCCCCAGTATCCAGGGCTTGGCGACTTTGTATCCTGAAACCGTACAAATCGTAACGTTGGATAAAACTGGCGTAAAATCTCTGAACGATGTTAAAGGCAAACGCGTTGCAGTAGGTGCCGCAGGTTCCGGTACTGAAGCTAATGCCCGCCAGATCCTCGAAGCTTATGGTATCACTTATGACGATATCAAAGTCCAATACCTCTCTTTCGCAGAAGCTTCCAATGCATTAAAAGACGGCAATGTTGACGTTGCATTCGTAACTGCAGGCCATCCGACCGCAGCTATTCAGGATATCGCGACTCAAAACCATGTAGTTTTACTGCCGGTTGACAGCGATAAAGCTGACGCTTTGATTGCAAAATATCCTTTCTATACCAAACTTACTATTGCAGCCAAAACTTACCCGAATCAAGAAGCCGACGTTCAGGCAATCGCAGTTCGTGCTATGTTGGCAGTAACTGATAAAATGAATGCTGATACCGGCTATGCTATCACCAAAGCTATTTTCAGCAATCTCGATCGTTTGAAAGCAGCTCATTCTGTAGCTAATGCAGTTTCTAAAGCAACCGCATTGGACGGTATGTCCGTTCCTGTTAATCCGGGCGCAGAAAAATACTTGAAAGAAAAATAAGAGTTAAATATTTTATATGATGAACCTGAGAGACCGGTTGCCGGGAACTTCCGGTAATCGGTCTTTTTCTAAAAAAATGATTCTGATATCAGTTACTGTATTAGTTGGTTTGGGAATATTGTTTTGGTATGCCAACCAATTAGTAGTTTCTATTAATCCCGAAGATGGATTGCCAAAACAATGTTTTACTGCAAAAAGAGGAGAAGAATGGAATATTGAATTTACCCATTCGGTCCAGTTGACAACGGTGGAAGAATTTTTTAGAGTTGACGGTGCAGATGATCTGGTTATGACACATACTCGGTATCAATCACTGGGAGTAGGACTGCCATATTCACCTGCAGAAGGAATTTTGACTAATACTCCTGACGGTAAGTTTATCTTAAAAATGGATCGGCCTTATAAGACTGTAAAATTAAGAACTGCCGTACAAGCAAAGCCTCGTATTATACATAAAAATAAAGTCTATGATCTTTGCGATCTATATGGACAAGGAACCTTGGTTGAAATCAAGGCAGAAAAACGTTATCAATATTGGTTAAATTAAATTTTGCAAAAGGGGAGGAGAGGGCAGAATGAGTGAACAAGATAAAACAACTATGTCAGCAGAAGAAGTCCTGCAAAAGTTTGACAAAGAGTCTGACAAACGTAATTTAACAGGAATGTGGGACAAATTAATTTCTTTTATCTGTATTGCCTTCGCCGTTTTTCAATTGTATACCGCAACTTTCGGTGTACTTGATGCACACTTACAGAGAGCAATCCATTTGGCATTTGGATTTTCTTTGATTTATCTGCTGTATCCCGGCAGGAAAAACTGGTCCAGATCTGTAATGCATCCGCTTGATGTTATTTTCGCTGTTCTAAGTGTTGCCAGTGCACTTTATATCGTAATTTTTTACGACGAACTTGTTTTAAGAGCCGGTATGAATACTGAATTTGATTTCAGTATCGCTTTTATCGGTACATTGCTTCTGTTTGAAGCAGCTCGCCGTGTTGTCGGCTGGCCGATGCTTACAGTTGCACTGTTTTTTATGTTTTATGCTTTTGCCGGCCCGTATATGCCGGGGATTCTGGCACATCGCGGAGTTGGTGTGCAGGAGATGTTCGATCATCTTTTCTTTACCACAGAAGGTATTTTTGGTACTCCGCTTGGCGTATCTTCAACATTTATTTATCTCTTTATCTTATTTGGTTCCTATTTGGAAGCTACGGGTTTGGGCAAGTTGTTTATCGACCTGGCTAACGCTGTTGCCGGCTGGGCCGCAGGCGGACCTGCCAAGGTTGCCGTATTATCATCTGGTTTGATGGGCACAGTATCAGGCAGCTCTGTTGCTAACGTAGCCGGTACAGGCGCCTTTACGATTCCGATGATGAAGAAATTAGGTTATCGTCCTGCTTTTGCAGGCGCGGTAGAAGCTGCTGCTTCTACTGGCGGACAGCTGATGCCTCCTGTTATGGGTGCGGCTGCATTCTTGATGGCTGAATTTGTCGGAGTCCCTTATATCGAAGTTGTTAAAGCTGCCGTCATTCCGGCGCTGTTATATTACATTGGTGTTTGGATAGGCGTACATTATGAAGCTAAAAAGTTTGGGCTTAAAGGGACGCCGCGTGATCAATTACCTAAGTTTGGTAAACTGTTTATGGAAAAAGGCCATTTGATTTTACCGCTGGCGATCATCGTTTACTTGTTGGTATCCGGTTATACGCCGATGCGTGCTGCTTTGTGGGCGATTGGTCTTACTCTGATCTGTTCCTGCCTCAGAAAATCTACACGTATCAGCTTTGGTGATGTAGTCAAAGGCTTGATCGAAGGTTCTAAAGGTGTTCTCGGTGTTTTGATTGCCTGTGCTACAGCCGGAGTCATTATCGGTGTTGTAACCAAAACAGGCGTTGGCCTTAAATTGGCTACGGCACTGCTGGATCTTGCAGGTGGACACTTATTGCCGGCAATGTTCTTTACAATGATCACGTCTTTGATCCTTGGTATGGGCGTTCCGACTACTGCTAACTATGTTATTACATCTACGATTGCTGCTCCTGCTTTGGTGCAGATGGATGTTCCTGTTTTGGCAGCGCATATGTTTGCCTTCTACTTTGGTATCGTTGCGGACGTAACTCCTCCGGTTGCTTTGGCTGCTTATGCTGGTGCCGGTATCTCCGGTGCCGATCCAATGAAGGCAGGTTTTGCAGCAGCAAAATTGGCAATAGCGGCTTTTATCGTTCCGTATATTTTTGTTCTGGCACCTGAACTGCTTATGATTGATGCAACTCCATTTACGATCACTTTTGCCTGTGCAACGGCGATTATCGGCATGTGGGGCGTATCTGTCGCCATGATTGGGTTCTGTCAGTCCAAGCTCAGCTTTTTGCAAAGACTGCTGTTCTTTGTTGGCGGCTTAAATATGATTATTCCTGGCGCTGTTACTGATGCTATTGGCGTAGCAATTCTTGCAGTTGCTTTCTTCTGGCAGCGCATGAATAAAAATAAAGGTCCTATCGAAAACCATGGTGAGGATCTGTAAGAGCTTCAAACAAGCATACCTTTTAAGGTATGCTTGTTTTTTTATGTTCAGTTCACTGAATCTTTACAATAAAAATTTATTGATAATTGATTAAACATTTGTTTTTCTGCATTATTTAATGTATAATATACCGTAGAGTAGGTGTGCGGTTAATAGATTTTATTACTAGAGGTCTAAATACTTGTACGGAAATAAATTAAAAAAATTTTGGAGGTGTATTTTTTTTGAGTAAAATACAAAGTAAATTAAATATTATTCCCTTGGGCGGATTGGGGGAGATCGGTAAGAACATGACGGTATTCCGTTATGGCGACGATATAATTCTCGTTGATGCCGGCTTGATGTTCCCTGAAGATGATATGCTGGGAATCGATCTTGTTATTCCTGATATTACTTATTTAGTGGAGAACAAAGACAAGGTTAAAGCTATCTTCCTGACTCATGGGCACGAAGATCATATAGGTGCTTTGCCGTATGTTATGAAACAGATCGGCGCTCCTGTTTACGGAACTGCTTTGACTTTAGGTATTCTTCAGGGAAGATTGAAAGAAAACGGGGTCAGCTCTGAAGCATGCAAAATTATCAAACCTGGAGATAAAATTCACGCAGGAAATTTCAAAGTGGAATTTATACGTGTCAACCATAGTATTCCAGATGCAGTTGCATTGGCGATCCATACTCCTATTGGTATTATCATTCATACCGGTGATTTCAAATTTGACCAGACTCCTGTAGATGGACAGGTAACTGAATTTAATAAATTCGCAGAGTTCGGTGATCAGGGTGTACTGGCTTTAATGGCTGACAGTACCAATGCCGAACGCCCCGGTTATACGCAAAGTGAAAAAATAGTCGGGCAGACTTTTGATGATGAATTCCGTTATGCCAAAAACCGTATTATTGTCGCTACCTTCTCGTCAAACGTACATCGTATCCAGCAGGTAGTTGACAGCGCTGTTCGTTATAAACGTAAAGTAGCAGTTATCGGGCGCAGCATGGTAAATGTAGTAAATATTTCCATGGAATTAGGGTATTTAAAAATACCTGAAGGCGTACTGATCGACATTGATGAGAGCAACAACTATACTCCTGATAAGATAGTTATCATTACTACCGGCAGCCAGGGAGAGCCTATGTCTGCTTTAACAAGAATGGCTATGTCCGATCATAAAAAAGTTGATATTGTTCCCGGAGACACTGTTATTATTTCCGCAACACCTATTCCAGGCAATGAAAAGCTGGTTTCCAGAACAATAGACCACTTGTATAAACTTGGTGCCGATGTTATTTATGAAAAAAGCAATGGTGTACACGTTTCAGGTCATGCCAGTCAGGAAGAAATCAAAATGATGCACAATCTGGTGCGTCCTAAATTTTTCATTCCTGTGCATGGCGAATACAGGCATTTGATCAAGCATGCACAGCTTGCAGGCAGTCTGGGTATGCCGCGCGAGAATATCGTCGTAGGCGAAAACGGTTCGATCATTGAATTGACACGCAATAGTATTGGTATCAATGGCCGCGTTCCTTCCGGAAAAGTACTTGTAGACGGACTCGGCGTAGGTGATGTTGGCAATATCGTTCTGCGTGACCGCAGACAGCTGTCCCAGGATGGTATCATGATAGTTGTCGTTACTATCGATAAGGATACCTGCACTGTAGTTTCCGGTCCGGATATAGTTTCTCGCGGCTTTGTTTATGTGCGTGAAGCAGAGGGCTTGATGGAAACTGCTAAAGAGAAAGTTCAGCAGGCTCTTGATAAATGCGAACAGAGCAATGTTTCTGAATGGTCTGTTATAAAATCTGCTGTCCGCGATTCACTTGGCAGATTTTTATACGAAAAAACACGCAGAAGACCAATGATTTTGCCTATTATAATGGAGATCTAATGTTGTAAATGAGGTGCCTAATTTGAGAAGAACCAAAGCAGAACGTACGGAACAACAGAATAACAGTCGTTTGGAAATAAGCGGCGTTCTTTTGCTTGCGTTAGGATGTTTTGCAGCAGCAGCTTATTTTGGGCTTCCTACAGGAACAATAGGTGCTTTTATAGATAAAGTTATGAACTATACTTTAGGTAAAGGGGCATTTTTGTTTCCGCTCGCATGCATAGTTCTTGGTATCAGATTTTCTTTTTCCCACAAGGGAATTGGTTTTTCAAAAAAAGGATTAGCCCTAACATTATTGATGCTGTGCCTTTTAGGCACAGCTCATCATGTTTTTGTACCTGTAGGGGAAGAGCTGGTTCCTGAACAGCTTAAAGAAGGTGGCGGTCTATTGGGCGGAGCTTTTCTTTTAGCATTAAGACGTCTGTCAGGAACAGCTGGAGCATTGATAATTTTGATTGCAGGTATCATCTGCAGCGTTTTATTAACGGGGAAATTGTCTTTAAAGGCTTCGGCAGAAACAGCTGGTAGAAAAGCTAAAAATATTGTAACTTATCAAAATTCAGATAATGAAACTACTGCTGAAACTTCTGATTTTAAGAATATGGAAGTTTTGAACACTGTTAATCCTTACAACAGTGATGATTTTGCAGGCTTTACTTCAGGAATCAAAAAAGAAAGCCAGTTTAAACAGATCATTCGAAAAGCTGTTGGCAAAAATGAAAGTAAAGCTGAAGATGAAGAAGCGTTTTTTGATGATGAACAGCCATTTATCGAAGAATTTCCTGTTGCTGAGAAAAATGAGCCTCATATTATTACAAGGCCGATTATAGATTTTAATAAACCAAAGGAAACAGCAGTACAAATGCCAGAGCATGATTTTCTTAATCCTTACAAAAATCAGAATCCTGGCGATATAAAGATCATTGATACTGCTGATAAAAATATTTCTGCTGCCAACCCGGCTCCTAAAAAGGCTGTCAGTGAAAAAGTAAAAACAGAAACTCTGCCGGCAGCAGAAGCAAGTACATACTTGTTTCCACCTTTGGAGTTACTTAATCCTCCGTATGTTTCCAAAGATAAGCATACCGAAGAGGATATCAGAGAACAATGTGCTATTTTAGAACAGACACTTGAAGATTTCCGCGTTCGCGCCAGCGTCGTCGCTGTTACCCGCGGTCCTTCCGTCACCAGATTTGAACTGGAACCTGCTCCTGGCGTTAAAGTAAGTTCAGTAGTAAACTTAGCAGACGATATAGCGCTCAAACTTGCCGCCTCAGGTGTTCGCATTGAGGCGCCGATACCAGGCAAAGCTGCCATCGGTATTGAAGTCCCGAACCGAAAAAATGATCCGGTATTTTTCAGGGAGGTAGTCGACTGCGATTTAGTTCGTAAAACAGAGTCAAAACTTTGTGTAGGTCTTGGCAAGGATATCAGTGGTAATATTATTACGGTAGACCTTTCTAAAATGCCTCATATGCTTGTTGCCGGTTCTACCGGTTCCGGTAAATCTGTATGTATCAACACGATCATTGCCGGTATTTTATACAAAGCCCGTCCTGAAGAAGTCAAAATGATTTTAGTTGACCCTAAGGTTGTTGAACTTTCTAATTATAATGGTATTCCGCATTTACTGACTCCTGTTGTTACTGATTCCAAAAAAGCTGCTTCAGCTTTACATTGGGCTGTTGCCGAGATGGAACGCCGTTACAAGGCTTTTGCTGATAATCATGTGCGGGAAATCAATAGCTATAATGCACAGGCCGCGGAAAAAATGCCCTTTATCGTAATTATTATTGACGAATTAGCAGATTTGATGATGGTGGCTAAAGTAGATGTAGAAGATGCTATTCTGCGTTTGGCTCAAAAAGCCCGCGCAGCTGGTATCCATCTTATTTTGGCAACTCAGCGTCCGTCTGTTGATGTTATCACAGGAATTGTAAAAGCAAACATTCCTTCACGTATTGCTTTTGCTGTTTCTTCACAGACCGATTCCCGTACTATTTTGGATATGGGCGGTGCTGAAAAGCTATTGGGCAAAGGCGATATGCTTTTTTATCCTATCGGTACAAATAAACCTGTACGTGTACAAGGTGCTTTTGTGAGTGATGGAGAATTAAATAAGATTGTTGATTTTATCAAGAAGCAATCCATACCAGTCGAATATTCAGAAGAAGTTACTCAGCAGGTGTTAGAAAGTGATACTAAAGGTTCTAACGCAGCATCTGAAAATGGCAACGATCTGATGAGTGACGAACTTTTTGAAGATGCAGTCCGTTTAGTCATGGATACTGGTCAGGCATCTTCTTCAATGCTGCAGCGTAAATTTAGAATTGGTTATACGCGTGCTGCACGCTTAGTTGATTGTATGGAAGAACTTGGTATCGTAGGTCAGTCTGTTGGCAGCAAACCCCGCGAATTAATTATGTCGCGTCATGAAATAGAAGAACGTTTTTTTACAGCGCAATAAAGTATGATAGAGGAGGGTAAGCTTATGGATAATATAGGAGAAATTCTAAAAAATACCAGACTTGATAAAGGACTTTCTTTAGAGCAGGTAGAAGAAGCTACCAGTATCCGAAAAATCTATCTAGCGGCTATTGAAACAGGTGACTACGCTAAAATTCCAGGTGATGTTTTTACTAAAGGAATAATACGCACCTATGGTAATTATCTGGGGCTCAACGGTCCAGAATTAGTTACGCTTTACAAAGCTGCTTGTGCAGGTGTTGATCCAGAAGAAATAAAACCTGCTGAAATCCGTACAACTTCTAAAATAAGTGTTGCTCCTCATCTAAAACCGCAAAAAAATTCTTCGAATATTTTTACTTATCTGCTGTCATTTGTGTTGTTAGTTATAATTGCTGCTGCCGGTTATATTTTCTTATTCAGCAGCAGTGATCAGCCGGAAAATATTGTGACACCAAAACAATCAGCTTTAAGTGATGATACTGCCAAAAGCAATGAAATACCTGAGCAGGAAAAAGCAAAAATAGAAGCAGATGCAAAAAAAGCCAAAGAACGCGCTGAACAAGCGGCTGCTGCTAAAGCACAGAAAACGCCTGCTGACAATAAGCAAGTACAGCAGAAGCAGCAAGCTGTTCCTGATAAAAACAATCTAAATCTCTATATGTTTTGTAATGACAGATGCTGGGTAGAAGTTACTGTAGATGGAGAAAAAGTTTTTGAAGGAACTTTAGTAAGCAATCAGGAAAAAAACTTCTCTGCTGATAAAAAAATTATTGTAAAATATGGCAACATCAAGGCAATGCAGATTGCTGTTAACGGAAAGCCTGCTCCAGCTGAAAAAGTTGATGGAGTTGTCATTAAAGAATATAAGAAATAATATCGGAGGCCATAAATCCTAATGAAAGAATTTTTGCCGATTTCCCAGGAAGATATCAATGCTCGTGGTTGGGAACAAATAGATTTTTTGTTTATCAGCGGCGATGCCTATGTTGATCATCCTTCTTTTGGACCGGCTGTTATTTGTCGTGTATTAGAAGCGCAGGGTTATAAAGTCGCACTGTTGTGTCAGCCAGATTGGCGCAAGCTGAAAAATTTTGAGGTGCTGGGCAAGCCTCGTCTGGCAGTGCTTATTTCAGGTGGAAATCTTGATTCGATGCTTTGCCACTATACTGCGGCTAAAAAACCAAGAAAAAAAGATGCATATACACCTGGTGGCGAGATGGGGAAGCGCCCTGATCATGCTACTGTAGTTTACGCGCAGCAAATAAAACGCTTATGGCCGGAAATGCCGGTTATTATCGGAGGCATTGAAGCCAGTTTGCGCAGATTTGCGCATTTTGATTATTGGGAAAATAAAATTTTGCCTTCCATCTTAGTCGAAAGCAATGCCGACCTTTTGATATATGGTATGGGTGAAAAGCAGATCGTTGAAATTGCTGACTATTTAGCTGGCGGAGCTATTATCGAAGATATCCATTATGTGCGGGGTACAGCTTATTTAGCAGATGATTTGCAAGCGTTAGATGAATTTATTGAATTACCTTCATTAGAAGATATATTAAAAGATAGGGAAGCGTTTGCTAAAGCTTATAACCTACAAAGTAAAGAACTTGATCCATTTTCCGGGAAGATTGTTGTCCAAAAGAACGGCAAAAAATTCGTTGTTCAAAATCAAGTGCCATTTCCTTTGTCACAGGAAGAAATGGATGCTATTTATGATTTGGATTATGTGCGTACTTATCATCCGTCTTACGAAAAATACGGAGGAGTGCCTGCAATAGAAGAGGTACAGTTTAGTGTGATCAGTTGCCGTGGCTGTTTTGGCAGTTGTTCTTTCTGTGCTATTCATTCTCATCAGGGAAGAATAATCCAGACACGCAGTCATGAATCTATCATTCGTGAAGCAAAAAAAATCACTGAATTGCCAAATTTTAAGGGGTATATACATGATGTTGGCGGTCCGACTGCCAATTTCAGACATCCTTCCTGTGCCAAGCAATTAAAAGTAGGAGTTTGTCGCGACAGGCAGTGTCTATTTCCAAAACCATGTCCTAATCTTGATACTGACCACAGCGATTATATAGCACTGCTTCAAAAAGTTCGTGCGCTTTCTGGAATAAAGAAAGTATTCGTTCGTTCCGGTATCCGTTACGATTATTTGCTGGCAGACAAAAATGATCGTTTCTTAGATGAATTATGTCGTTACCATGTCAGCGGGCAATTAAAAGTTGCTCCAGAGCATGTAGCAGAACATGCCTTAGCTAATATGGGCAAGCCTGGTAAATCTGTTTATCTAAAATTTATGCGTGCTTTTAATAAGAAAAATCAAGAAATAGGCCTCAAACAGTTTTTAGTACCTTACTTTATCTCCAGTCATCCCGGCTGTACTCTGCGTGATGCAGTTGAGTTAAGTGAATTTTTGAGGGATATCGGACATCAGCCTGAACAGGTGCAGGATTTTATTCCAACTCCAGGAAGCGCATCGACAGCAATGTATTATTCCGGTATCAATCCTGAAACTGGCAAAAAGGTTTTTGTTGCCCGTAATCCTCATGATAAAGCGATGCAGCGTGCTCTGATGCAATATAAAAATCCTAAAAACCGTCAGTTGGTTAAAGAAGCTTTACAGCAGACTAATCGTGGTGACCTTATTGGTGATGATGCGAAATGTTTACTGAAAATATCTTCTTCCCATAATCCAAAAGCACGACACAGCAAAATTGCATTTAACCCTAAAATTAACAAACGGCGGTAAAACAGGAGGTTAAAGATGCCTCAAAAAAAAATACTGTTAATCATTGCTCTGATGTTTGCATGTATAGCCTGGTTTATTTTTGATTCTGACAAAAATGAAACAAGTATAGCGGTGCATGGAAAAACTGAATTATTATTATATTCTAATTTAGATAACAGTTTTCTACAGGCTTTAATCAGCGAGTATAATAATGACTCTGATCGGAATGCTGTGATAAAACTATTACTGCCGGAAGAAAGAGAACAGGGAAAATTACCTGATTTGTATCTATTAGAGCATAATGAGCTGCAGCTTTTAAGTAAACAGCAGCGTTTATATGCCATTTTAAGTGAGGCTGGAGATTTATTACCGTCTGTTTTTAAAGATGAACAAAGTCAATGGTTCGGTGTCTTTTATGACCCTGTAGTTTTTTTGGTTAATCAAAGTTATGCCAGAAAATACGGTCAGGAAAATATTTTGAGTTGGCAGGATATCATTAAGCTTCAAAATGTGCGTGTGGCTATGGAAAATCTTTCCGATTCGGCAAATACGCGTAACTTTTTAGCTGCTTTTGCAAGTGTTCGAGGCGAGGAAAAAAGCCTGGCATATTTCAGAGGTCTTAACAGACAAATTCCTCAATATTCCCGCTTTCCTTTCACACCAATTCGCCTGACCACTGTTGGTGATGCAGACTTGGCTATTACTCGGCGCAGCTACGTATTCAAATATTTGGAAAATGATTTTCCTGCATATATCGTCTTTCCCAGTGAAGGGACTCCTGTAAGCTTATATGGGGTAGCCGTTGATGCTGCTTCTAAAAAATATGAGGATGCACAAATGTTCAGAGACTGGCTTTTAATGTCATCGGCACCGCAGAAAGTTGCGTTGGAGCAAAATACAGGTTATATGTTTTTACTATCCAATGGTTTAAATGGCAATCATATTGAGCAGCCTGAAAAATTATGGCTTAATACGGCTTATAATACTCTGGTACAACAGGAGATTTTAACAAATAAATGGCTGCAGTCGGCTAGATTTGCAGTAAAATAGATGGAGGAACAAACGTGAAAATAGGCTTAGTAAGTCTCGGCTGTCCTAAGAATCTCGTTGATTCTGAAACAATGTTGGGATTGATTCATGAACAGCAGATAACAATTACTAACGATCCTGCAGAAGCAGATTTGATTATTATAAATACCTGTGGTTTTATAGAATCTGCCAAAGAAGAATCTATTAATACTATTTTACAAATGGGGGAGTATAAAACAACAGGGACCTGTAAATATTTGATTATTACCGGCTGCTTAGGGCAGCGTTATGCAGAAGAACTTTTAGAAAATATTCCTGAAGCAGATGCCGTTATAGGTACTGAATGCTATGAAGATATTGCTTATGTTATCCAAAGGGTCACTCAGGGAGAGCGGTTCATTATGCTGGAGTCTCTGAAAAAAGCAGAACTGGCGCCGCCAATCCCGGCACCGCGTATTTTAACAACTCCTGATTATATGGCATATTTAAAAATTGCCGAAGGCTGTGATAATTGCTGCTCTTACTGTATCATCCCCAAATTACGTGGACCTTATGTCAGCAAACCGTTTGAACAAGTGCTTGGCGAAGCCAAAGCATTAGTTGATAAGGGTGTTAAAGAGCTGATAGTTGTTGCACAGGATACCACCAGATACGGTGAAGATCTTTACGGTAAACTGCGCCTGCCGGAGCTCTTGTCTGAACTTAATAAACTGGAAGGCCTTAAATGGATCCGGGTCATGTATTGTTATCCAAATAATTTTACTGACGATTTGATTGAAGCTTTTGCCAGCTTGGATAAGGTTTGCAAATATGTGGATCTTCCGCTTCAGCATGCCAGCGATAGATTGCTAAGCAGCATGAATCGCTATGATACTAAATCAGAAGTTGAGGCATTGCTGAACAAATTACGGCAGCGTATACCAGGTATTACTATCAGAACTACGTTTATTGTCGGTTTTCCTGGAGAAACAGAAGCTGATTTCCAAGAATTAAAAGCTTTTGTTGAAGCACAGCGTTTCGACAATGCCGGTGTGTTCTCTTATTCCCAAGAAGAGGGAACTGTAGCAGCTGATTTGCCAGAACAGATAGATACGCAAATCAAGGAAGAACGTTTTCATGAATTAATGTCTTTGCAGGCACAAATATCAGAAGATATGCATCATAATATGGAAGATATGATTTTAGAAGTACTTGTTGAAGGTTGCGATGAGGAAAACCCTGATCTTGTTTTTGGTCGTTCATATAAAGAAGCTCCTAATATTGATGGCAGTATTTTTGTCGAAAACGCAGGAAGTGTTCAAGCAGGTGAGTTTATTAAAGTAAAAATTTTACAGGGTTTCACCTACGAAATGGTAGGAGAGAGAATTTAATTTGCCAGCAAGGGGGCAAAACAAATGATCGTTGAAGTTGTAAATACAGGTACTGAGCTGCTGTTGGGAGAAATACTTAATACTAATTTTCAGTACTTATCACGACAATTAAATAAACTAGGCTATGATGTGCTTTATCAGACGACTGTTGGCGATAATGAGACCAGGCTTAGAAGCGTTTTAGAAATTGCTTTAGAAAGAGCGGATATCGTTATTACTACAGGTGGTCTTGGCCCTACAAGAGGCGATATCACTAAAGAAGTTATTGCTGATATGCTGGGACTGGAAATGTATCTGGATTTAGATACATGGGATAGGATTAATAGTTTTTTTGTTAAAAAAGGTCTTTGTATGTCATCTAATAATGATAAACAGGCAATGGTTCCTTTAGGTGCAGAAATTTTAATCAACGAAGTTGGAACTGCGCCGGGTTTGGTATTAGAACATAATGGCAAGCTAATTGTTTTGCTGCCTGGACCTCCGTCAGAATTAAATTACGTATGTGAACAGCGCTTTTTACCGTTACTTATGCAGCGTTATGCTCAACAAGGTATAATCTATTCGCGTATTTTAAAAATGCGTGGCATTGGAGAATCATCTGTTGCAGCGCAGCTTGATGATATTATCACTTCACAAAGTAATCCTACCATTGCCATTTATGCTCGTCGCGGTGAAATTATTGTTCGTATTACAGCTAAAGCGTCCGATGTTGAAGAAGCCAAAGCCTTGATTTCCGGCACAGAAGCACAAATCTATGAACGGTTAAGTAAATTTATTTATGGCGTTGATGATGCTTCTTTAGCAGAATATCTTGGTCAGGAACTATTAAAAAGCGGTAGTACGATTGCCTTTGCGGAATCCTGCACAGGAGGTTTAGCCAGCAGCATGATCACTGATATTCCTGGCAGCAGTGAATATCTTTTGGGCAGTGTTGTGACTTACAGCAATATGGCCAAACAAAAACTGGTCAACGTATCTGCGGAAAATTTAGAAAAATACGGCGCTGTCAGCGAACAGGTTGCCTGTGAGATGGCGTCCGGAGTGAGAGATCTTTTTGGAACAACTTATGGTGTAGGTATCACTGGTATTGCAGGTCCTGGTGGTGCCACAGAAGAAAAACCTGTAGGCTTAGTTTATATGGCTGTAGCTGATGGCAATGACGTACATTGTGTGAAACATCTTTTCGGCGGAACCAGAACTGAAAATAAACTGCGTAGTGCGTTAACGGCTATTTCTATGGTGATAGATAAAATAAAAGCAAGAAGAAATGAGGAAATTTAAACAATGACAACTAATGTACAAGAAATGTTCGGCAGCTTACTGCTGGATAAAAAAATCGTAGCATCTTTAACAGCTATGGGTTTTGAAGAACCGTCTCCGATCCAGGAGCAAACTATTCCTTTAGTACTAGAGGGTAGCGATGTTATAGGTCAGGCACAAACTGGTACTGGTAAAACAGCCGCCTTTGGTATTCCGGTCGTACAAAGTATTACCGATCATCGCCATATTCAAGCTCTGATTATGACTCCAACCCGTGAACTGGCAATCCAGGTTGCAGAAGAGATTGGTAAAATTGGACGTACTTCTAAAATTAAAGCATTACCTGTTTATGGCGGACAGCCTATCGACCGTCAGATCAGAGCTTTACGCAGCGGCGTGCAAATAGTTATTGGTACTCCAGGCCGTTTGATTGATCATATAAACCGTAAAACTATCAAACTTGATCATATTAAATTTTTAGTCCTGGATGAAGCTGATGAAATGTTGGATATGGGCTTTGTAGACGATATGGAAGAAATTATGAAAAATCTTCCTGCAGAACGTCAAACCTTGTTGTTTTCAGCAACTATGCCAAGACCGATCCTAAGCCTCACAAAAAAATATATGAAGGCTCCTAAAAATGTTACGATCAGCAAAGAGGAACTCACAGTTCCGCTTATCGATCAATATTATTTTGAAACTAAGGATAAGATCGAAGGTTTATGTCGTTTGCTTGATGCAGAAATAGATGGTAAGCTGATTATTTTCTGCCGCACTAAAAAAGGTGTTGATGATCTGGCTATTGCATTGGGAAGCCGCGGTTATATGGCTGAAGGTTTACATGGCGATTTAAGCCAAACTCAACGTGATCGTGTTATGAAGAAATTCCGTGACGGAACAGCTGATATTCTTATCGCTACGGACGTCGCTGCCCGCGGCATAGATATTGATAATATTACTCATGTTATCAATTTTGATATTCCTCAGGATCCGGAAAGCTATGTTCATCGTATTGGACGTACCGGCCGTGCAGGTAATACTGGTGTTGCTATGACCTTTATTACGCCGCGTGAATTCCGTCAGTTGAAACTTATCGAACGCACTACTAAAACCAAAATAACACGTCGTCAATTACCGACTACAGCCAATGTTATTGAGCGTCAGCGTGAAATGATCGTTTCCAAAATGCAGAGTGTGCTGGATCAGTCTAACTATCATGATTATATGCCTATTGCAGCAAGCTTATTAAAAGAATATGATGCTGAAGATGTGGTTGCTGCTGCGTTAAAACTGATGCAGGAAGGTAATAAAGCTTTAGAAGCTTCGCCTGAAGATATTCTGGCGAAAGATTTAAGTAATACTGGTGGTCGTCCTGGCATGGTTCGTCTTTTCATGAATATTGGACGCAGCCAAAAAGTTACTGTTCAGGATATAGTTCGAACTATTGCTATTGAAGCTGATATTCCTGCCAAAGAAGTAGGTTTGATCAATATTTATGACAAGTTTACCTTTGTAGAAGTCCCAGAAGATATGGCCGAAAAAGTTTTGGGTGTAATGCACAAAAACACGATTAAAGGCTATAAAATAAATGTCGAGCCGGCACGCGTTCGTCAGTAATTGTAAGAAAAGGAAGAGCAGATATGGTAAAATACCATGTCTGCTCTTTAAGGTGTAAATCATGCGTGAAATTTTAGGTAACAAAAAAGGAATACGGGATTCTGTTTTGAATGAATTAATTGCTTTGTACGATGTACAAGTGCCTTTAGGGCAGCTCATTTCTGCGGAATTAGCTTTAAAATTAGCTGATATTACAGAATTTATAAACAGAGAAATCTCTCTTTATATTTCTAGAAGCGGGCAAATAACTAATATTGTAATCGGTGGTAATGACAGTGTAGAACTGCCAGCAGTAGAAGGTCGCAGAGGTATTGGCAGATTAAGTGGAATCCGTTGTGTCCACACTCATCCAAATGGTAATCCAGTGTTGAGTGGAGTTGATTTTTCAGCGTTAAAAAATAATAAATTCGATGCCATGGTTACAATAGGTGTTACCGCACCTGATTACACGCAGTCCATAATTTCTTTTGGCATGATAGTTGGGCTTGACAAAGAAGAACAGTTTATCTGCGATGAATATGGACCTTTTTCTCTGGAAGAAGCAGAAGCTATTAATTTTCTTAATGTAATCAATACAATAGAGCGGATTTTAGACAAGCAAACAAGTAGTTCCAGTTTAGCAGTAGCAGCAGAGAAAACCATTTTAGTTGGTATGGACTGGGGACAGATAAAAGGCGGTTGGACTGCTGAAGATTCGCTTGAAGAGTTAAAGCAGCTTGCGGATACAGCAGGTGCTGTAGTAGTGAACCGTTTTATTCAACGTCGTGCTAAACCGGATCCGGCATTTTTTATAGGAAAAGGAAAAGTACAGGAGCTGGCCTTGCATGCACAACAGGAAAATATTGATCTGTGCATTTTTGATGATGAACTGACACCGGCGCAGCAAAGAAATATAGAACAGGTAATGGGTGTTCGTATTCTTGATAGAACAGCTTTAATTTTGGATATTTTTGCCCAGCGGGCTCGTACTAATGAAGGAAAATTACAAGTAGAATTAGCACAGCTGCAATATAATCTACCGCGAATTATGGGTAAAGGACTTATTTTATCACGTTTAGGCGGCGGTATTGGTACCCGCGGTCCTGGCGAAACAAAATTAGAAGTTGATAGACGGCGTATTCGCGATCGTATAGCTTTTATCAAAGACTCCATAGAAAAAGTTCGCGCTGTCCGGACTTTACATAGGATTAAGCGCGCCAAAAACCAAGTTCCTTCAATAAGTCTTGTTGGTTATACTAATGCAGGTAAATCTACATTACTAAATTTATTAACACAGTCTGATATTTATGCGAAAGATCAATTGTTTGCAACTCTTGATCCTACTACACGTCAGTTAATATTACCAGACAAGCACGAAGCAATACTTACTGATACTGTTGGTTTTATACAACGTTTGCCTCATCAATTAGTTGCAGCATTCAGATCTACTTTAGAAGAAGTTGCTGAGGCAGATTTATTGCTGCATGTCATTGACGTGAGCCATGAATTATATCAGGAACAAAGTGATGCTGTTTATAAGGTTTTAGAACAAATAGGTGCACAAAATAAAACAATACTCACCGTTTACAATAAAATAGATAAACTTCCCTCTGAAAATGCTTTGGCACAGCGTTTAGCACAGCAAGAAAATAGTGTTTGTATATCGGCTAAGAGTGGTATTGGTATCGAAGAACTCCTTGCTCTGATTTCAGAAAATCTGAAATTAAAATCTATAGAAGTCACTCTGCTTATTCCATATACAGAATCTGAAAAAGCTGCTAAACTACATACTATAGGTACTGTTTTAGAACAAGAATATAAAGAAAACGGTACTTTTATGAAGGTACGTCTGGCATCAGAACAGTTAGAGGATTTCGAAAAATTTATAATATGAGGACTATACGTAAATGACTGATTTTAAAAAAATAGAAGAGGAAGCATTATTAGAAGTATTACATGCTGCTGAAAGCTATGAAGAAGCAGCTTTGTATAATACAGAAAAGGTTATGCAAGCTTTTAGAAAGCATATGGTATCAGATTTTTATTTAAAACCAACTACTGGATATGCCTATTCCGATGTTGGCAGAGAAAAATTAGATGAAATATATGCTGATATTTTTAAAACGGAAGCGGCATTGGTACGATCTCAGTTTGTTTCAGGGACTCATGCATTAGCCGTTGCGTTACTCGGAGTTTTGAAAGCAGGCGATGAAGTAATCGCTGCTACAGGAGCTCCATATGACACAATGCAGACTATCATAGGCGTACCTGTAAAAACCCCTGGCTCTCTTACTGACTTAGGCGTAGTCTATAAAGAAATTCCCATGATTGGTTCACAAATTGATCTTGAAAAAATCACAGCTGCAATTACGGATAAAACAAAAATGATACATATTCAACGTTCATGCGGTTACAGTAGTGTGCGTAAAACGTTAAGAATTGAAGAAATAGGAACGATCTGTAAAGCAGTAAAAGCAATAAAGCCTGATATTATTTGTTTTGTTGACAACTGTTATGGTGAATTTATTGAAAAACAAGAACCAACAGAAGTTGGAGCTGATCTAATGGCCGGTTCTCTTATCAAAAACCTTGGAGGCGGTCTTGCACCTACTGGTGGTTATATTGTTGGCCGAAAGGATTTAGTAGAACTTGCGTCATATAGATTAACCGCTCCAGGATTAGGCGGAGAAATGGGGGCTACACTTGGAGATACGGCCAGAGAATTATACCAGGGCTTATTCTTAGCTCCGCATATAGTTTTGCAAGCTGTTAAAACAGCAATTTTTGCTTCTGCAGTATTTTCACGCCTGGGTTATCAGGTTACTCCTTCTGCAAATGATAGACGCAGTGATATAATTCAGACTATTCGTTTGGAAACTAAAGAGCGTTTATGTAATTTTTGTATAGCCATACAAAAAAATTCACCAGTTGATGCACATGTTGTTCCAGTTCCTGCAATAATTCCTGGCTATCAAGATGAAATAATTATGGCAGCGGGGACTTTTGTACAAGGCGCATCAATAGAATTAAGTGCTGATGGCCCTTGCCGTGAACCTTATAATGTATATTTTCAAGGAGGACTTACTTTTGAGCACGGGCGTATTGCAATTATGTCAGCTGCAAAAATGGTAGGGGAGAAATAAAAACTCAAATTTTATATCAATAGAAAAGCAGATAAGAGGATTTTTATTGTTCCTCTTATCTGCTTTTTAATTATCTCAGAAAATAAAGACAGCTATATGACATCATATAGCTGTCTTTATGATATTTTTTTGGTGTATTATAGACATTACAGCATTCTGAATACTGCTATTACCTTACCAAGAACCTGAATATTATCAGTACCTGTTATGGGAGTATAGGCATCATTTTCTGGTTGTAGACGAATTGAACGTAATTCACGAAAATAACGCTTAACTGTTGTTTCTTCACCATCAATAAGAGCAACAACTATATCTCCGTTATTAGCAAAATTTTGCTTTCTGGCAACAATGTAATCATGATCAAGTATACCAGCTTTGATCATACTATCTCCAGAAACAGATAACATAAAAACATCTTCTTGACAGCCAAGCAAATCTAGTGGAATGGGATAGGTCTCCTCAACATTTTCAACTGCCAGAATAGGTTGCCCTGCAGTGACTTTGCCAACCAAAGGAACAGGAACGACCGTTTTCTGCCGCCAGCTGCTGTCTTGGATCAATTCTATAGCGCGTGGTTTGGCTGGATCTCTTTGCAAAAAACCATATTCTTCTAATTTATGCAGATGAGTGTGTACGCTGGCACTTGAAGATAAACCCACTGCCTTACCAATTTCACGTACTGCAGGAGGATATCCCTTAGCATAAACGTGCTCACGAATGAAATCTAAAATAGCTCTTTGCCGATCGGAAAGCATTTCCTCTGTAATAACTCCATCAAAATCGCTGAAACGTGCTCTTCTTGCCATAAAACCAGCCTCCAATTCCAATCATCATATACTCAAAAAATTTCTAAAGATAGTAAGTTCATTTATTTCTATTCTAATTGTTTCTATTATATCAGGAACAGGTAAGAATGTCAAAACATCTGTTTGCAATTGTTCGTTTAATGAAATTATTCTTCAACAACTATCTACAACGAAATTTATCAATTTTCACTTTACGTCCGATAATATATATTATGTAAAATGAAATTCTGATAATCATTGTGGCGACTATATACAAGCAAATTCCCATAATAATTATTTTGACGTAAAGGAGTGATATTTTGAAATCAGTAATGTCCCATAATTTTAGCCGTGTTCCTCGTGCTGAAATACAACGGTCAAGCTTTAATCGTTCTCATGGTCATAAGACAACTTTTGATGCTGGCTATTTAGTTCCTTTCTTTGTCGATGAAGTGCTTCCCGGTGATACGTTTAACTGTCGAGCTACTTTGTTTGCACGTTTGGCAACTCCTATAGTTCCCTTCATGGATAATCTGTTCATGGATACATTCTTTTTCTTTGTTCCATGTCGCTTACTCTGGGAAAACTGGGAACGCTTTAACGGTGCACAAGATAACCCCGGAGATAGTACCGATTATTTAATCCCTACATTAGCCGATAATACGACTTTTGATGTTGGTACTTTAGGCGATTACTTTGGTATTCCTACAGGTGTTTCATTATCTAATATCAATTCTATGCCTTTCCGAGCCTATAATCTTATCTGGAACGAATGGTTCAGAGATGAAAATTTACAGGATTCTGTTGATGTTCCTAAAGATGATGGTACTGATGATGTTATGGATTATCAACTTCTTAGACGTGGCAAACGTCATGATTATTTTACTTCCTGCTTGCCTTGGCCACAAAAAGGGCCTGGAGTTGAATTACCTGTAGGTGGTTTAGCAGATGTTAAATTTGCAGATGATTATGATGTTAATGCGCCTATTCCTTTGACTTTTAATATTAACCAACAACCTTATCCTGCTACTTATTGGGATACGGACCAGCAAGGTCATGGGATTGTTCCTCGTCTTGATTCTTCCCAAATTGGTGGACTAGGAAATTTTGAAGGTGCATCAGTTAATATTTATAATCCTTTGGCTTCATTGCCTGCAGGCGGTTTAGTTGCTGACCTTTCTACTGCTACTGCCGTAACAATTAATTCTTTCCGTATGGCTTTCCAAGTACAACGATTGTATGAGCGTGATGCTCGTGGCGGTACTCGTTACACGGAAATGCTTACTGCTCACTTTGGTGTTGTCTCTCCTGACGCTCGCTTACAGCGTCCTGAATATCTCGGCGGTTCCTCCTCACCTGTCGTTATAAACCCTGTACAGCAAACGTCTTCGACAGATAACACCACTCCCCAGGGCAATCTTGCCGCTTATGGTCTTGTTGGTAGCCGTGTTCATGGTTTTACAAAATCATTCGTTGAACATGGTTATCTTATCGGTTTAGTTAATGTCCGTGCCGATCTTACCTATCAGCAAGGTTTAAACAGAATGTGGAGCAGACAAACCCGCTTTGACTTCTATTGGCCTGCCCTTGCACATCTTGGAGAACAAGCTGTACTCAATAAGGAGATATATGCAGATGGTACTGCCGCAGATGATGATGTTTTTGGTTATCAAGAACGTTTTGCAGAATATCGTTATTTCCCCTCTAAAATTACAGGGAAATTCCGTTCTACCTTCGCACAGCCTTTGGACGCTTGGCATCTTAGCCAGAAATTTGAAACACGTCCCGTCTTAAATGCTGAATTTATCGTAGATGAACCCCCTATTGACCGAGTTGTTGCTGTTCCGTCCGAACCTCATTTCTTGTTTGATAGTTACATTCAGCTTAACTGTGTGCGTCCTATGCCTGTGTATAGTGTACCTGGCTTAATTGACCACTTCTAAGGGGTGATTATATGAGCTTTGGAAGTGATTTAGGCTTACAAGCCGCAGGTTCTTTATTTTCCTTCGGTATGAATAGTTCTTCAGCAAAAGCCGCTTATAACAGACAAAAAGAGTTCTATCAAAACCAACATCAATGGGAAGTTGCAGATCTAAAAAAAGCTGGTCTAAATCCTATTCTAAGTGCTACTCATGGTTCTGTTGGTGCTCCCTCTGTTGCCGCTCCTACTGCTGAAAATCCTGCCGCTGGCTTAGCTACATCAAGCTATCAGTATAAACGTCTTAAAGAGCTTGAACTTAAAGATATGGAAAACAGAGTGAAAGTTGGTAACTCTACTGTAGGTACTAACAATGCTACCGTTGAACGTCTTAAAACACAAAATGCTGTTGATACTGCTAATTCTGCCGCTAATGTCTTGTATCTTACTAAACAAGGACTAAAGTTAGCGCAGGATATTGAAAACAGTAAAATACTTACTGCTGCTCAAGCAGATTATTATTACAAATCTGGAGATGCTGCTCTTTCTAATGCTGGAGCTTCTTGGCATAATGCTATGACAAATGCAGGTTTTAGTGCTAAGCAAATAGCTAAGATTGAAAAAGAGATGGCTAATATGGATTTAGATTATAAAAAGAAAAGCACTCGTTATTCTATTTATGATAGTGATAATGGACATGATTCTGTTGGTCAAAAAGGTGCTCGTTTAGGTGAAATGTTTTCTAATGTTTTCCCAATGTATGGATATTGATAAGGAGGTGATTAATATAGACAAGTTTGTAAAGTATGCTACCTTTGTATCTGCATTGTTAGCCGCTATCGTTTCCAGTATTACCCAATTTAAATTTTAAGGAGTGATGATTGTGCGAAGACATAAAATGTCCCGCAGACGTTCCAGAAAACTATTTAGTAAAACTGCTTCTCGTACTCGTTCCAAAAATCTCCGTTCCCGTCCAATGCGTGGCGGTTACAGAATTTAGGTGAATTAAAATGCCTTGTTATCATCCTTTGTTAGCATGGCGTGATTCCTCTAAGGTTAATCCTAAGACTGGCAAGTCTTCTTTGGTGTTCACTGCTCCCGCTAATTGGCGGGAGTGTGAGCCATTGAAAATACCATGTGGTCAGTGTGTAGGTTGTCGCCTTGAACGTTCCCGAGTATGGGCTGTCCGTTGCGTTCATGAGGCTTCGCTCCATGAACGTAATTGTTTTATTACTCTTACTTACAATGATGAAAATTTACCATCTGACCGTTCGCTTAAGATGAAACACTATCAAGATTTTATGAAGCGTCTTAGAAAGCGTTACGGAGAAGGTATTAGATTCTTTCACTGTGGAGAGTATGGTTCTTTAAATCAACGTCCCCACTATCATGCTATATTGTTTAATCATGATTTTGAGGATAAAAAGTTATGGAAGGTGAATAATGGCTTTAAATTATATGTATCAGATAGTCTCTCACGTCTTTGGCCTTTTGGCTATGCTTCTATTGGTGATGTTTCTTTTGAATCTGCTGCATATGTGGCTAGATACGTCCTTAAAAAGGTTACAGGAGATGCTCAAGAAGCCCACTACAAAGGGCGACAACCAGAATACGTTACCATGAGTCGGCGTCCTGGTATCGCGCACGAATGGTTCTTACGCTATAAAAATGATATATTTCCTAATGATAAATGCGTTATTAGAGATGGATTAGTAGTTAGGCCCCCACGATACTATGACAAAATATTTGATGAAATTGATCCTATTGCCTTTAAAGATGTATTAACAGTCCGTAAATTAAAAGCTCTTAAAACTGACCAAACTGTTGACTATATCCGTTTAGGTGTTAAAGAAAAATGTAAAAATAAACAACTTGAGTCGTTAATTCGACCTATTGAAATGTGAGGTAATTATTATGAAAAAATTGTATGCTATCTATGACCGTAAAGCTATGTTCTTTGGTTCTATTATTGCTGTTTCCGCTCAAATTGAAGCTGTTCGAGCCTTTGCTGGAGCCGTTGAAAGTATGGATTCTATGATCTATAAATATCCTAATGATTTCGCCTTATTTTCTCTTGGTGAATATGATGAACATACTGGTAGCCTTGCTTCTTACCCTACTCCTATTTTAGTACATGAAGCTATTGAGTTTCATCCTCATGAAAAGCCGCTGGCGCAAGGTGCAGAAATCAGCGTAGCGTCTGCACCTGTAGACAGTGGAATCGCCGTAGGCGAAAAGTCCCCCATTGGTGAATGATATGGAATTCAGAAAAAACTATGAAAAGGAATTAGTTCCTGGTAAAACATTCTATGCACCTTCATTTACTCAACAACAATTTAAAAATGAATGTGATGTTAATTTGATTCTAAAACGTTATGAGCAGACAGGCGTAATAGACCATCTGACGGCTAAAAAGCCCCTTTATGGCGATTTTAGTGATATCCCAGACTATCAGGTAGCCCAACATATATTAATCGACGCTCAGGAGAAATTTGACGCTCTCCCAGCGTCCATAAGAAAACGTTTTGACAATAATCCGTTAAACATGGTAGAATTTTGTAAAGATCCTGAAAACCATGAAGAAGGTGTTAAACTTGGATTATTTAATAAACCTATTGATGTACTCAGTGATATTCCTGTTGGGAATAGTAGTTCCAACGATAATCCTATTCAAAGTGATTCGTAAAATTACTCGTTAAAACCCCGAATAAAGGGGTCGGCACAGTTACCCACTTGATGTAACTGTGCCGACTGACACCAAATTCTAAAACTACCCCCTACGAATCTTTTTGTGTGTCAGTTTCTTATAATGAATTAGTCTATAGTTTATGTCCTTTGTATATATATTATGTAAAGCAGCTACATAAAGATTATAAACCGCAACACGGCCATCGGCAAGTATTAACGATATTTTTGATACAGTTAAACTCTATAACGTAAATATTTAACATAAATCCACATATATGCGTAAATTTCTCTTTTAAGCTGTTTTAATCGATTGTATTATAACTTCTATTCAATTTGTTTTTCACTTGCCTTAAAAACGATTTATGACGATGTATTTTTAGATAAAAACACCTGGATAATATTTTAAGACTTATTATCCAGGTGTTAGAAAGTATTTTTTAATATTTTTCTTTTAACAAAGAACTTTTGAATAAATTATAGCTGTCGTATTCTTTTTGGATCAAATTTGATTTCATCGTTTTATCTTGTGTAAAATAACATAACAGATTAATTCGATTATCTGCATCAAAGTAAACTTTCTTTTGCCCATGTATAGATAAATCTGTTAAATCGGTTTCTTGAAAAATGTCATAACCAGGTCGGTTGATTTTAGATAAAGTTTGTGGCAAATGTAAATCTACATCATAAGTAAATTGAAGCAGGCAGTTTTCTTTATTGATATCAATATCATGTGTAAAATTTTTAATCTGAACAAACTTTTCTAGTTTTGCTTTTTCACGTGGATTCAAAAACGGTTTGTTCATAAATTCTTCGAACATAATTTTAGTAAAAACAGGATTTTCTAAAAACTGCTTTGGGCCTTGGTCATGAGGACGAGCTGGCTTATATTCTGCCGAAATACCTATAACACCTTCGGAATAAGCTTTTAAAATTTTGCTAAAATCAAAGTCATCAATATTATTAGATTCCACATTCATACCTATTTTGGTAGTTTCAATATTAAATAATTTAGAATCTATATACTCCTTCCCCATCTTTTCCAAGCTGCTGACAGGTAATGCAGCGAAGAAACTGACAGGCATATTTTCCACTTTTTGATTGCTTTGAATGTACAGCCAGTTATGTGGGACTTTGAACTCATTGTTAAAAATACCATCTTTAATAATAAGTTCAGAATTAGATAATTGTGGTTTAAAGAAATTCAGTTTTTTTGTAAACGCTTTAGAGAATTTCTTATATGCACGTTTATCAACTTTATTGTCTGTAAACTTTTGAATAAATTTATCAGCTTTATTTTCTGCAACCACTGTTTCACTTTGTTCTATTGCAGGAAACTCAACATATCCACTGCTTATGTTATATAATTGATTATTTTGTGACAAAATATAAATTTTAGAAATTAAATTGTACTGAGCTGTCATCTGTTTACCATCAGCACTGAATTTAACATAAGGATTATATTTTTGTATATTCTGCTGTTCTTTCCGAGTATAAGCAATTGGCAATTTTATTTCATAATTCAACAGCATATCATTGTTGATTTCTAATGCTGGTATTTTGTTAATCTTTGTTATTTTATAGTTTTTATTACCAGGTAAAGATTGTGGATTATCCTGCATAAGTTTCTGCATATATACTTGTAACTCATTTTGCGGTACAGTAAGATAAGCATAAGCAGGATCAGCTAAGATATCTTTTCCAGCTTTAATATCTTCAGCTATCTTCTTTAAATCACTTTCAAATTTATTGGTAGCAAAAGCTGTTTTCGTATATTTTTCAATAGATTGCTGACTTATAGCTGCTATACCATGCATGCCAGACTTATTGCTGCCTGCCGCAAACAGATCTTTACTGACAATAATAGTGTTATCATCTGGAATATCGACACTGAAACCAGCTTCTTCACTGCGATAGTCGAAAGCATAGCAGCTGGAAAGACTAACCAAGATACCGAATGTGATGATTCCTGAACAGATTGTTTTTCTCATATTTATGTCTCCTTTGCATTCATACTGCTAAGTAAAGGGGCATCAAAATCACTGTAAATCAAGCATCTTAATATTCTCTATGAGTTCTTTAGAAGCTGGTTGTTCTGTATTTCTAAGAGTGGATGTATAAACTACAAGACCACCTTTTTTCTTTGTAAAGAAAATTCTGCCGGTATTGTCGAAATCTTTTTTATCTTTTAAATTAAATGATAGATCGAAATTTATATATCCTATTTTAGGAGTAATATTGACATCAAAATCAAACTTACTGTTTTTATAGTAGCGGCTGCTTTCAATATAGTTTTTTAGCTCTGAAAACAACAACTGCATCTCTGCTTTAGTAGCTTCTGGATTTTCTAAATAAGCAGCTGTCTCAAATTCTTTTGTTTCACAGGAAACTGACCATACGCTTTCTGTTAGTAAATCCATCCATGACGCTATATTTTCTTCGGAAACATTATCAGCTATTTTCTCTTTATCTAAGTCATTCGCTTCCAAATTTTGAGTTTTTTCCTTAATTTTTTCCAAGGTTTCCAACGGTAAGGCAAAAGTCAAACAAGCTTTCGGATTATCAGAAAAGTAACTTTGAACATAATACCAATTTTCAGGAAGATCAAATCTAAATTTTCCTATTTTATCAGTGTAAATTAATGTATTAGTATTTGCAGAAGGTTTTGTTATTAACACACCTTTTCGATACTCGTTACGTACTGATTCAGCTGATACTTCAGACTCTTTTTGGCTGTTTAAGACTTTGGTACTGATTACGTATAATCTGTTATTTGCAGAAAGCAAATCGATTGAACATAAATATGAATTTTTATCCTTAATTTCGTTTTCCATATTTTCAGTAAACTGCATATTTAAACTTTTTCTGCCATGGATTTTTTGAGTTTGAATATTAAAAGCAACATCATTGGGCAGCTGTTTAATAAAAGGTTTATCTGAAGGCCAGTAGAGAACAGGATCCAATAATTTAAGACTGGCTTTTTGAGGATCAATACCAGAACGTTCCAATAATTCAATTGCCGTATAATCATCATTAAAAGCATCTGTAGTGAAATTTTCTTCTAATAAATCTGATGCCTGTTTTTGATTCAGGCTATAAACGTAAATAAAATTACCATTAGGCTGCATTCCACCATAAAAATTTTTACTTACAATGTTTATTTCCTGTTGTGGTATGTTTATTTTAAAGCCAGCTTCAGGATTACGATATTCTTTTGCATAACCGATATTTAGTAATGACAATTGAATTAACAGGGATAGAAATATCAAGAATTTTATCACTTTACCACCTCGTTAATTATTTTGTAATAATTTCAACCATCATACCACTGTCTAAATTGCATGCATTAGCTTCGTCAGTATCAATATGTACTTCATCAGCATTCCCTTCACCGGCACGCACTAAAACATTATTCATAATTAAAGCACGTTCTCCATTTGTTTGGATAGAAACGATATCGCCATCTTTTAAACCATATGTTTCTGCTGTTTCAGGATATAAATGGATATGCCGTGCAGCTATAATAACACCTTCTGTAATTTCTACTTCACCTTTAGGTCCTACTAATTTTCCTCCAGCAGATTCTTTAATATCTCCAGAATTTCGAATTGGAGGATTCAGACCTACTTTTCTGGCATCAGTAAAAGATAGCTCCAGTTGTGTATATTTACGCAAAGGACCGATGATCCTTAATTTCATCTCACCTTTAGCAGTTACTAAAGTAATCTGCTCTTCCGAAGAATACTGTCCCGGTTGTCCAATATATTTTTTTGGGTGTAATTCAGACCCTTCACCAAATAAAATGTTCATATGCTCGCGGCATAAATGAGCATGACGTGCAGAAACTCCTAATACTAACGGAAATTGCATTTTATTCACCTCGAAGAAAATTTTTTAATATAAAACTTATCTTACTTATTTTAACATATCATAGAAGTTTTTACCATTCTGAAGTTAAGTAAAATAAAAACAAATATGAATAGAAAATTAAAAATATCCGGCAAATTTTTGCCGGATATTTTATACGGTTATTATTATCAGAGAAAGAAATTTTTAATTAATGTTTTGACAAATATTCATCAATTGCCAGAGCTGCTTTTTTACCGGCTCCCATAGCAGAAATTACTGTTGCCGCACCAGTAACTATATCGCCACCGGCAAAAACACCAGGAATAGATGTAGCACCTTCTTCATTAGCAACAATATTGCCGCGTTTATTAGTTTCCAGTTCAGGTGTTGTTTGTTTGAGTAAAGGATTAGGCCCTTGGCCTATCGCCATAACTACCATATCAACATCAAGAACATATTCTGAACCTTTGATTTCTACAGGAGAGCGCCGTCCTGATGCATCAGGTTCACCAAGTTCCATTTTTATACATTCCATACCATTAACCCAGCCCTTATCATTTCCGAGAATACGGGTAGGATTATTGAGCAGTCTCAGTTCAATGCCTTCCTCTTTAGCATGGCCTATCTCTTCTTTGCGAGCCGGCATTTCGTCTTCGCTACGGCGATAAACTATATATACCTGTTCAGCGCCAAGACGTTTTGCTGTACGCGCGGCATCCATAGCAACGTTTCCAGCACCGACAACGGCAACATTTTTACCTACATATACAGGAGTTGCAACATTAGGAAATTGGTATGCACGCATTAAATTAACTCTAGTAAGAAATTCATTTGCAGAATAGACTCCATTTAAATTTTCGCCATCTATATGCATGAAATGTGGCAATCCAGCACCTGTACCTACATAAACGGCACTGAATCCTTCTTCATCCATTAATTCTTTGATGGTGAAGGTTCTGCCAATGACGGCATTAGGGATTATTTTTACCCCCAAATCTTTTAAGGCGTCAATTTCGTGTTTTACAATTTCTTTCGGCAAGCGAAATTGTGGAATACCATACATTAAAACTCCACCTGGAGCATGAAGAGCCTCATACATAGTAACATCATAGCCCATTTTCGCAAGATCTCCTGCAGCTGTTAAACCTGAAGGACCACTGCCAACAATTGCTATCTTTTTATCTTTTGATGAATCTATATCAGTTTTGGTGATATCAATTCCCTGCTCACGAGCATAATCTGCAACAAAGCGTTCGAGACGTCCGATAGCAACGGATTCTCCTTTGATACCTAAAACGCATTTACTTTCACACTGATTTTCCTGAGGACAAACGCGTCCGCAAACAGCTGGTAAACTATTTTTACGTTTCAGGATAGTTATAGCTTCATTTAATTTACTTTGAGCAATAGCTTGAATAAAAGCTGGTATTTCTACATTAACCGGACAACCTTCAACGCAGCGCGGTTTAGGACAATTTAAGCAACGCTGTGCTTCATCGATAGCAGTTGCCATATCATAACCAAGCGCTACCTCTTCAAAATTTTTATTTCTTATATCAGCCGGTTGTTCCGGCATAGGATTTCTCATTCCTCCACGCATTTGCAATGACCTCCGCAGCTATATTCAAGCATTTCCTGACCTTTATACATTTGCTGACGCTGAACAAGATTAGCAAAATCTACTAAATGTGCGTCAAATTCCGGGCCGTCAACACATGCAAATTTATTTTCATCCCCTACCCTGACACGACACCCACCGCACATTCCGGTTCCGTCAACCATAATAGTATTTAAACTTGCAGTAGTCGGAGTTCCATAGGGTCGGGTAGTTTCTGCAACATTCTTCATCATAATAACAGGTCCAATAGCCAAGACTAAATCAATTTTTTCACCGGCTTCAAGCATTGCTTTCAGAGGATCTGTAACAAAGCCTTTCTGACCAGCACTTCCATCATCAGTAGTAATAATCAATTCATCACTGACAGCTTCCATTTTTTCTTTAAAAATAATCAGATCTTTATTGCGGGCACCGATAATAGAAATGACTTTATTACCCAATTTATGATAAGCACGAGCAATGGGATAAACCGGTGCAACGCCGATACCGCCACCAACGCAAACAACAGTACCGAATTTACCCATATGTGAAGGCATTCCTAATGGGCCAAGAACATCTAAAATTTCATCACCAACAATAAAAGTTTCACAAAGATGTGTTGTAGTATTGCCTACTGTTTGCACAATCAAAGTTATTGTCCCTTTTTCACGATCAAAATCAGCTATAGTCAAAGGGATACGTTCGCTGTTTTCATCTGTACGAATCATAACAAATTGACCGGGTTGGCATTTATGAGCTATCATTGGCGCTTCAATAATAAATTCATAAACAGCAGGTGCTAAATTGTTTTTTACAAGTATTTTTGCCACTCTCGTCACTCCTAAAGTTTTTTTGCTTTATCTAGTTAAGCGATGGCCTCGCATATTGGCCTCCGCATAAATTTTTTCTACATCCATTTCCAACAGTTCGCCATTTTTCATTAAAACTTTACCGTTGACAATAACTGTATCAGCATCAGTTGCGCTTGCAGCATAAACCAGTAAAGAAACACGATCATGGCGTGGATACCAATAAGGCTTCTGCATATCGTAAAGAACAATATCAGCTTTCTGACCTACCTCAATTTCTCCTACATCAGTAAATCCCAAAGCCGAAGCACCTTGTTTAGTTGCCAATTTTAAAGCTTCCTGGGCGGGAATAAGCAATGGATCACCGCTTATTCCTTTATGAAGCATAGCTGCCAGACGGCACTCTTCTAAAAGATCCAAATTATTATTGCTGGAAGTTCCATCAGTACCTAAACCGACTATAATACCACGTTTAAGCATTGCCGGCACTGGAGCAATACCGCTGGCCAGCTTTAGATTGCTCTGCGGATTATGTGCTACACGGACTTTTTTATCAGCCATTATATCCAAGTCTGCTTCACTTACATGCACGCAATGTGCAGCTAAAGTTCCGCAATCAAACATATCTAAACTATTCATTAGTTTTATAGGTGTCATATTGTGCTCTTTTACACAATCACTTACTTCTCCTGCCGTTTCACATAAATGCATATGAATTTCCGCATTCAATTCACCGGCTTTAGCTACAACTTTCTTTAAATATGAGACAGGACAAGTATAGGGAGCATGAGGACCAAACATTACTCTAATACGGCCATCAGCTTTTCCATGCCAGTTTTTAAAAAGCATTTCATTATCCTGCAGTTTTTCATCAGCATCTGGTGTAAGTCCAACCAGACCACGGCTTAAAGAAGCACGAATACCAGTTTCATTCACTGCCTGGGCAACTTTATCCATTGCAAAATACATATCTGCAAAACATGTAGTTCCTGTTTTAAGCATTTCTGCGATTGAAAGCATTGTGCCCCAATAGATATCTTCATCATTTAATCCCGCTTCTGCAGGCCAGATTTTATTTTGCAGCCAGTCCATCAATACCATATCGTCTGCGTAACTGCGCAATAAAGTCATAGCAGCATGTGTATGAGTGTTTACCAGACCAGGCACTGCAATCTTATCAGAAGCATTGATTATTTCGGCATTTTCAAAACCTGTCGGCATTTCTTTACTGATAACACTGATAGTGTCATTATCAATGCCTAAAAAATATTTTTCGTTATCGGGAGCAGAAATTATTTCTACATTTTTTATTAGTAATTTACTCAAGTACTTCATCTCCCTTTTCTATTTGGCGTTTAGAATAATGCTGCTTGTAGAAATCATGCATTATAGCAATGTCTGATTCCGGTAATAATTTAGCACCGCCCATAGTTTCACAAATACAATAAATATGTGCTGCTTTCTCAACTATTTCAGCAGCCATTAAAGCAGTTTCTAAAGAATTTCCCCAGCATACAACTCCATGGTTAGCTAGTAATGCAGCTTTTTTATTTTGTAAAGCTATTAAGGCATTTTCAGCTAATACTTTTGTTCCCGGTAACGCATATTCGGCAACGTCCACACTACCGCCTATTATTTGCACCAGATCTTCAATTAACGCCGGTATCGATCTATGCAGCGCAGCGCAGGCACTGGCATAAACACTATGTGTATGAACTATGGCTTGTGCTGCAGGTATAGCATTATAGATTGCCAGATGCAGAGGTGTTTCTGATGAAGGAATCAAAGCTCCCTTTATTTTATTACCTTGCATATCCACAACAACAATATCTTCAGTATTTAAGCTGTCATAACTACGTCCAGATGGTGTTATTGCACAACGTGAAGTATCTATTTTTATACTTAGGTTTCCCCAAGATCCTGCAATCATTTTTTGCTCGACCATTTTTATGCCTGCAGTAACTATTTGTCTACGAGCCGCATCAATAATGAGATCATCCTGCAAGATTAACACTTCCTTTAGGCCTGGTGCAGATATGTTTCCTGTTCCTGCGTTAACTTATCAATACCTACACCCATAGCTTGTAATTTAAGCGCAGCAATTTCTGTATTCAACTCTTCTGGTAAAACATAAAGTTTATTTTCAAGTTCATTTTTATGTTCCAACAGATATTTCATTGCTAAAAACTGCATCGCAAAAGAAAGATCCATTACTTCTACAGGGTGTCCATCGCCGCAGGCCAGATTTACAAGACGGCCTTCTCCCAATAAATTTATTTTGCGGCCATTTGACATCGTAAAAGTTCTGATATTTTTTCTAACCTCATACGACGGTTCTACAGTTAATTCTTCAAGATGTTTGATGTTTATTTCAACATCGAAATGACCAGCATTGCTAAGAATGGCTCCATCTTTCATAACAGCAAAATGTTCTTTTGTGATAACATCTTTACAGCCGGTAACGGTAACAAAGAAATCGCCATATTTAGCAGCTTCCTGCATAGGCATTACTCTGAACCCATCAAAAACAGCTTCTATCCCTTTAATAGGGTCTATTTCAGTAACTATAACATTAGCTCCTAATCCTTTAGCACGCATTGCTACACCTTTGCCGCACCAGCCATAACCAGCAACGACTACTGTTTTTCCTGCAACAGAAAGGTTTGTAGTGCGCATAATACCATCCCAAGAAGATTGGCCAGTGCCATAACGATTATCGAAAAGATATTTGCAATAAGCATCATTAACTGCAATCATGGGGAAAGCCAACTTACCGTTATTGGATAAAGCCTTTAAACGATGCACGCCAGTAGTAGTTTCTTCGCTGCCGCCAATAAGTTTGGCAACCAAATTTTTGCGTTCACCGTGCAGCATATTGACAAGATCCCCGCCATCATCAATGATAAGATCAGGCTCAACATCTAATGCTTTGCTGAGATACATATCGTATTCTTTATCAGTACAGTTATGGGTTGCAAAAACAGTAACACCGCTATCAGCTAACGCTGCAGCTACATCATCCTGAGTAGACAGCGGATTGCTGCCGGTTACCACTACATTAGCGCCAGCATTTTTGAGTACTTGGGCCAAATATGCAGTTTTCGCTTCTAAATGAATGGTAACTACCATATTCAAACCATTAAAAATTTGATTTTTACTATATTTTTCATTAAGAATATTGAGCAAAGGCATATGCTCCTTTACCCAAGAGATTTTTTGCTTTCCGGATGGTGCTAAAGCTATATCACGAATCATACTTTCCATAGTTAATATTAGTCCTCCTCTTGCAGTATTTTCTGCAATTTTTTTATATTTTCTATATATGGCGCAGATATAACACCATATTCTGTAATAATGCCGGTAATCAGTTCTCCCGGAGTGACGTCAAAAGCAGGATTAAAAACATTCACCTGCTGTGGTGCTGTTACCACACTATGAAGCAATCGTACTTCGTCAGCAGAACGTTCTTCAATAGGGATCTGTTTGCCAGTTTCTAAAGTAAAATCAAAAGTACTGATCGGTGCAGCAATATAAAATGGTATCTGATGATATTTTGCAGCCAATGCCACTCCATAAGTACCGATTTTATTTGCCGTATCACCATTGGCAGCAATTCTATCTGCGCCGACTATAACAGAGTCTATATGTTGAGTTTGCATAACCCAGGCTGCCATATTGTCGGTAATCAAAGTAACAGGAATATTATCTTCTATTAATTCCCAGGCTGTTAAACGCGCCCCCTGTAATAACGGTCGTGTCTCATCTGCGTATACCATCTCCAGCCGTCCATCTAAAAAAGCTTGTCTGACAACCCCCAAGGCAGTTCCCCATCCACAGGTAGCTAAAGCTCCTGCATTACAATGCGTGAGTATTCTGGCTTGCTGCGGCAATAATGCGGCCCCATAGATACCAATCCTTCTATTGACTTCAATATCCTCCTGATAAATTTTACAGGCTAAATTTCCCAATGAAGTTTCAATAGCTTTTAAAGATTGCTGTGCATTTATCATAGCAACAGCATGTTTATATATTTTTTCAACTGCCCAACCAAGATTAACTGCTGTCGGGCGAGTAGAAAGCAAAAAGTTTTTTATTTTTTTGAACTCTATTAAAAGAGTTTCCTGGCTGAAATCAGCATATCTTGATGCAAGCTCCTGCCATCCTAATACCATTCCAAAGGCCGCAGCCGCACCAATAGCAGGTGCTCCTCGTACTTCCAAACGTTTTATTGCTTCTCCTACTCTACGGTAATCTTTACAAAGAATAGTTATAATTTCTGATGGCAGCTTCGTCTGATCTAATAAAAGCAGGCTCTGTCCCTGCCATTCCATAGTTTTAACCATTTTTACAGGCTCCTTATAAAGTAAAACCACCAAATTCAGTCATACACTGCGGGCATCCACACTCCATACTATCAGCTTCATTAGCAGCAATAAAGGCGCTGATAAGCTGTTCCATATTTTTAATACTTTTATCCATAGCTTCAACTACTTCACTGTGAGAAAGAGGTGTCGGAGAAATTCCGGCAGCCATATTAGTAACTATGGAACAATTTGTATAACACATTTCTGCTTCTCTGGCCAGCAAGGATTCCGGCATATTAGTCATACCAACGAGGTCACCGCCCAACATTGCAAACATTTTTATTTCAGCAGCAGTTTCAAAGCGAGGTCCCTCAGTACATACATAGCAGCCTTTTTTATGAAAAATAATATCTGTTTTATATAAACAATTAATTACTTTGTCTCGTAATCTTGGACAGTAAGGATTGGTAAAATCAACATGAGCGACACCACGTTCTGGATTGTCGTAAAAAGTATTGATACGGCTTTTCGTAAAATCTAAAACCTGATCACATACAACGAAATGTCCGGGTTCCATATCAGGATTTAAAGATCCAACTGCAGTAGTCGCAAAAATTTCTTCTGTACCGAGACTTTTCAGTGCCCAGATATTTGCACGATAGTTTACTTTATGCGGAGCTGTTTTATGTCCCACACCATGACGGGTAATGAAAATTACCTGATTGCCGCACATTGTTCCAATATTACATAAAGCTGCTCCATAAGGAGTTTGAATCACCTTTTCCTCAAAACATTGTAACGTTTCCGGACTATAGATTCCTGTTCCACCTATGATTGCTATTTTACGCATATTGTCCTCCTTAGTGTTTATTATTCAAATCATCAATAATCTTTATCAAATCTGGCATTTCTTTCAGAATATACGTTGGATTACCTTCATCAAGCATTTCCTGCCAGTCAAAGCTGGTATAACTAACAGCTGCCGTACCATAACAGCCTGCCGCCTGTCCACTTTGTAAATCAAAAGGACTGTCGCCGATACAAAGGCATTCTTCAGCTTTCAGTTTAAGAGCGCTCAAGGCTTTCTCCATTGGTTCTGGATGTGGTTTATGATGTTGGCATATATCACATCCAATAACCGCTTCTATATAGGTTTCCAACCCCATACACTGCAAACCGCGTTTGGCCATTGGTACCTTTTTGGAAGTAACAACAGCCATTTTTATTCCACGCTGCTGCAAAACAGACAATGTTTCTTTAACCCCTGGAAACGGTTTAATAAGCTCATCGTGATATTTTAGATTGAACTCTCTATAAACTGCACATAATGTTTCTACCTGATTTTTATCTACATAATTTTCCATAGCACTGCGTAACGGCAGCCCAAAATATTTCACCAACTCTGCACGTGGCATCTTTTTATTCAAGCAAACTGCAAAGCTGTGTTCAAATGCTTGGATTATCAAATCGATAGTATCGATCAATGTTCCATCTAAATCAAATAAAATACCGCGTATCTTCACAAACTTCTCCTTATATATTTTATATCTTATCATCTTATAATAACATAAAAGCCTTATAAAATAAAGAATTCAAGCATTTTATAAAGAAAAAGACCACTCTTTAGAAGAGCGGTCAAAAGTTATTGTTTTTTAGGAAATACGACTTGTTTCGGGCCAAGTTCAGCATTTTCCGGAATTAAAACTTCGTTAAAGCTTATTCCGCGAGTATGAGCAGTGTGGCTCCATTCATGATCATGCCTGTGAATATACCCCAGTACAGTAATAGGTATCCAGCTGTAAATAAAGAGCGGATACAATAAAAGGTACATCCATGATTTAAAAGAAGCATGAATTTTAAAAAGTACAATCATAGGAAAAATATACTGACCTATACCTATCAGCGTCCAAACTTCTAACGGTAGAATAGCATATAAGACATTTGTATAGAAAGGATAAAATTGATAGATATAACTGCAAATGACAAAAAAAGTAGAAATAAGTAAGAAATACGGTTGGAATAAATTGATTATTCCATCAAGAACAACGATATTTCTTTCCTTAATGCCTTTTACAAACAATTTACCGATATAACGGTTTGCTACATCAAAATGCCCTTGAGCCCAACGTTTACGTTGATTCCAGGATTGCATAAAAGTAAGAGGCTTTTCATCATAGACGATGGCATCATGTGCCCAAGTAGTAGGTATACCTTCCAACAAAGCTTTCATTGTAAATTCCATATCTTCTGTAAGGCATGTAGCACCCCAGCCATGTCTGCGCAATATATCTGTAGAAATACACATACCAGTGCCGCCAAGACAGCTAGATAAACCGATATTATATTTAGCTAAATGCCATACATGGTTTACGACCCAGAAAGAAATAGAAAATACTCCTGAAATCCAGGTATCATTAGGATTTTTAGAGTCCAAATATCCCTGAATTAATCGTTCGCCTTTACATAAACGGCTGTTCATTTCTCTTAAAAAGTCAGGATGAACTAAATTATCTGCATCAAAGACACAAACAGCATCATATTGACGTTCCATTTCAAAAAGCCTTTGGAACATCCAATCCATTGCAAATCCTTTGCCTTTTTCATTATCATTAAAGCGTTCATAAACGATTGCTCCTGCTTGACGGGCAATTTGCGCTGTATTGTCTTTACAGTTATCTGCAACTACAAAAATATCATATAAATGATCAGAATAATTGAGCAGATGCAGATTCTCGACCAATTGACCGATAACTTGCTCTTCATTGTGTGCACAAACGATCATAGCAAAAGTTTTTTGCTCATCATAAATTTTTTCTTCTGGTCTGCGGCCAAAAAGGCCAAAGAAAGAAAGCGTAAAATAATAGATCGTGAAGAATACAATTAAAAGCTGCAACGGAATCATGATCAAGTCAAAATAGGTACTCATCAAAAATCTCCTTGCTTTCTAAAAATATTTACTGCTTGTTTAGCATTTTTGCATAAACACAGTTAATAATCCCAGCTAACGAATAGGTAAACATGGCCGCAAAAGGCCATGCTGAAAGGTTTACATAAAGTAAATATATGCCAACAGCAGCAGCAACAATTACCGGAGGTAAAAACATTGGATTTCCTTTACCTTTAAAATCCGGAAATTTTACATTACTATACATAATACAACCAATTACAAAAGTTAGAATTGCAACAAAATAAGTGGAAAAGGAATAATCAGAAAGAACATACGTTGCTAAAACACAGGCTCCCGCAGGAATCGGCATGCCTTGAAAATATCCCTTTACCTCACCAACATTTACATTAAATCTTGCTAAACGCATAGCACCACAAATTGTAAAAATGGAAGCAATGAGTTTTCCAAGTAAACCTAAATCTGTCATACCATATTGATAAATAAGAATAGCAGGAGCGACACCAAAAGAACCTAAATCACATAAAGAATCCAGTTCTTTACCAAATTCCCCGCCTCCTACTCCTAAAAAGCGAGCAGCTCTTCCATCCATAGAATCTGCAATAACAGCCAATATTATAAATATAGCTGCTCTGGAAAAATTGCCTTCAAATGTATCAAAAATAGATAACACGCCAAATGTTAAACTTAATGCACTAATGCTGTTAGGTATGATACGACGATAATTCATCTTTTAATGAACCCTCCCGATCAGAGAAACTCCTCCAACTACTGAATCACCTTTTTTTACAAGAATTTCAACATTTTTTGGTAAAACGAGTTCAGTACTTGATCCAAATTTAATCATACCATAACATTCGCCTTGTTTCAAATTATGACCTAAAGTCACCCACGATACAATACGACGCGCCAGTAATCCTGCAACCTGAATAACCAAAACTCTCATCTTATCGTTTTGAACTCCAATAGCATGACGTTCATTTTCAAAAGAGGCAGATTTTTTATATGCCGGCACAAACTGCCCACATGTATAACGCTGGTATTTTATTTCACCATTAACAGGGCTGCGATTGACATGCACATTAAAAACGGAAAGGAAAATAGTAACCTTTATAGCATCTTCATTTAAATATTCTTCATCATAAAAGTCTTCTATTGCCATTACTGTTCCATCTGCAGGAGAATAAATAATAGAGTCATCTGATTGTGTAGGACGATTGGGATTACGGAAAAAATAAATAAAAAATAGCATTAACACTGCAGGAACTACGGCCCATATTAAACTACCCCAATAACCTACAGCAAAAGTAATAATAGCAAAAGCAAATATGAACGGATGACCGTCTTTGACTATATTCATAGAGAGTCCCTCTCTTTCGGCAAGTTTAAGAAAAGAAAAAGAAAACAATAATGTGATGAACCTTTAGTTCATCACATTATTATAATACAGCCATATCTTTTTGTCCATTTTTATTTCATTTGGAACAAATTACTTTAATAACAAATTTAGGTAAAGCAAGCATTCTTGTAAAACGGCTCGGTTGTTTGTAGAGCCTAAAAAGCCATTCCAAAGAATATTTTTGCATCCATAACGGTGCACGTTCCATTTTTCCGGCCAACACATCAAAACTACCGCCTATTCCCATAGTAATATAAGGTTTTAGCTCTTGAAGATGTGTCTGAAGCCATTTTTCCTGTTTAGGGGCTCCCAACGCAATAAATAAAATCTGTGCGCCGCTATTATTAATGGCATCTATTATAGACTTGTTATCACTGTCTTTAAAATAACCATCCCTGCATCCAACTACAGTTACACCAGGATATAAACTTTCTGCTTTTTTCTTTGCAGCTTCAGCTATACCAGGCGACGCGCCAAAGAAAAAAACTCTATAACCTTTCTCAGCAGCCAGATTAAGTAAACGATTAAATAAGTCAAACCCTGCAACTCTCTCCGGCACAGCATATCCTAACTGTCTGCCTGCCCAAACGGTACCGGCGCCATCAGGCAGGACTAAATCGGCAACATTAGTTAAGATATTTTTATATTCTGCATCGTCTTGACACATCATAATAATTTCTGCGTTAGCAGTAACTACAAATGAGTGCTTTTGTTCTTGTATCTTATCATCAAGATATTGAACAGCCGCATCCATACTATATGGGTGCACAGGTACATCCAAAACCTGAATAGCAGTAATTTTTTCCATCAGCAACAACCTTTATTGAATATATAGATCAATAATATTTGCATTTTTATCAATGCATTTGTATTTGTAAACAGGACGACCTACACTGCCTCGATGAAGATCAAGGCTCAATAGTTTCAAGGATTTAAGAAATTCCAAATATTTACGGATTGAAACACGTGAAATACCAACTTTAGCCGAAATTTCTTCTGTAGTAAACATTCCGTCGATTTTAATAATTTCAGACCAAACAGTATTTAAAGTATTCTTGTCCAAACCTTTCGGTAAAGTAACTTCTACATCTGTATCCTGATGAATGATAGTTTTGTCAAGTTCATCCTGTTTAAGGATGGACTGTTCTTCAACCAAGTTATAGCGGCTCTTATAATTATTTAACGCCAGATTAAATCTTTCAAATTCAAAAGGTTTTATAATGTAGTCAAATGCTCCTAACCGCAGTGCTGCTTTAATCTTATCTTTATCATTGGCAGCGGATACAATAATGACATCGACATCATATTCCTGTTCTCTGATTTTTGCCAGCAGCTGCAGACCATCCATTCCTGGCATAAAAATATCAAGAATGACAAGATTGTACTCTTTAGTCTGCATAATTTTCAAAGCTTCATCACTGTTGCGAACGATATCACATAGTTGAAAACCTTTGATTTGGGTCAAATAATGTTCGTGAAGCTTCCCTACCATCGGGTCGTCTTCTACTACTAAAACTTTGATCATGATGTTTTCACCGTCCTTACGATTGGTAATCTTATGGTAAACGTGGTACCTTCGCCTACGGTTGATTCAACCTCGATAGTACCTTTTAAATGGGTAACTGTCTGTTTTATTAAAAAAAGTCCGATACCGCGTCTGGGCCCCTTACTAGAATAACCTTTTTCAAAGATAGTTTCAAGTTTATTTTCAGGAATACCAGGTCCGGAGTCTTCAACCATGACCATTATTTCATTATCAAAGGTTAAAATACTCAGATTTACAATTCTTTCACTGGGATGATCACGCAGAACATCAAAAGCATTTTCAATCAAGTTGCCAATAATAAGAATCAGCTCCTGTACTGTAGGACGAATAAATTCGGTTGTAAGTTCGCTTTCATCTGTTAAAGAAAACTCGATATCTAATTCTCTTGCCCTGCTGATTTTCCCTAAAATAAAACCTGCTAATGTAATATCTTTTAATCTGGTGACTACATAAGCAGCTTCAGCCTGCCGGTTATTGGCAATTTCCATCGTAAACTGTTTTAACTCGTCATAAGCTTTCATATCAATCAAACCCATGATAACATGCATTTTATTCATAAATTCATGTGTCTGAGCTCTTAGTGCATCAGCATAATTACGTACACCAGTCAACTGATTAGCCAATTCTTCTAATTCCGTTTTTTTACGAAATGTTATAATGGCACCACCGATATGTCCATTGTCAAATAACGGAACAAGAGTTGCGATAAATAGAACAGAACCTACCTGTACCGGCATATCCAATGTTGCTCTTCCCTCTTTTAAAACAGTATCCAGCGTTAATCCGTTCATAACTGTTTCAAGCGGTTTGCCTAGAAGTGTGTGTGGATTAGGTATTCCTGCCTGAGCAAACAAAAACTCTGATTCAGTATTAATCAAAGTTATTTCAGCATCTTTATTGATTGCAACAACACCCTCTTTTACAGAATTAAGCAATGCATTGCGTTCTTGTAACAATGTGGCAATATCTTCAGGCTCTAATCCAAATAAAGTAGCTTTTACATGACGTGCTAAAAAAACAGCACCGCCTATACCTACAAACAAACCAAATAAACTTGCCAGAAAAATCAGCAGAACTGATTCTACTGTCAAATCCTGAATCATTTTAGGTGATACTCCAGCTACAATATAGCCAACAACAGTATTACGGTCATCGCGAATGACCCCTACTGCCTTTTCATTAAAAACTGAAGTATCATACCAGTTTAGATTAGTACTCAGTCCCTGTTCAGCCACTATCTGACGCGCTTCATCTTCAAATCCGTCTATCGAAGTAGGATTGTGAAATACCCGTATATTTTTATTGCGGTCTAAAATAATAATACTGGCTTTACATGACTTGGCCGCCATGTTAACGACATTATTCAGAGTTTCATTGGTATTATTGATATCAGTTTCATATGTCAGCGAACGGATTACAGCTGGCGAATGAGAGAGTAAAGTAGTAATACTGACAGCATTTACACTTATACGTTCATCAACGACACCGGAAACTCTATGAGCTATAAGCAAACTGGCAGGCAATAATGATGCAACTATAACAAACGTTATCAGAAGAACTATTTTTTGTGATAAGGTGAATTTATTTGTTCCGTTTTTATATGTCATACTTTTCACCTCACCAAAAATTCTTTTGCCACTGTTTATAGCATAAACTACTTTTTAAAGTTTTTACAATTAACTTTACTTAAATTATTACATAATTTATATTTTAATATCTAAATTTTAGCAACATCTGAAGGAACTGTCAAAAATTGAATGCCAGGATTTCGTTCTAAAATCCAGTTCAATGACCATTCGTTATTAACAAGAATAACAGGTCTGTCTTTTTGGTCATATACAAGCATACCGCTATCCAGTCCTTTAATATTATCAATAAGTTTTTTATCTTCCGCATAAACCCAACGGGCAACGGTATAAGCAAGCTGATTCATCAAAAGCTGGGCACTGTATTCATTGATAAGCCGATATTCCAATACTTCCAGCTGAAGAACACCAACAACACCAACAATAAAGCTTTCGATGCCGATATCCTTTTGTTCAAAGACCTGAATAGCGCCTTCCTGTGCCAATTGAGTAATTCCTTTGACAAATTGTTTCCGCTTCAGAGAATCCTTTGGCTGCACTCTGGCAAAAATTTCCGGCGGAAAAACAGGGAAATCCTCAAATTGGACTTTCATTTTTTCATCGCTTAAGGAATCACCGATTCCAAAGATACCTGGATCAAAAACGCCTATAATATCACCGGGATAAGCTTTTTCTACGATAGTTCTTTCCTGAGCCAAAAACTGCTGTGGCTGTGAAAGTTTAACCACTTTTCCTCCCTGTTTGTGATAAACAGACATCCCTTTTTCAAAGACGCCGGAACAAATACGCATAAAAGCGATTCTGTCACGATGAGCTGGGTTCATATTAGCCTGAATTTTAAAAACAAATGCAGAAAATTCTTCTGTAGAAGGATCTAAAATTTCACCATTCTGCAAAATTCTTGGCTGTGGCTGTGGAGAAAGCTCTAAAAATTTCTCTAAAAAGCTGCGAACACCAAAATTAGTCATAGCACTGCCAAAAAACAACGGTGTCAGTTCGCCATTATTTACACGCGTCATATCAAATTCATCGCCTGCCAGATCAAGAAGTTCAATATCATTGCACAAATTATCATATAACTCTTGCCCTAATGCCTCAATAATCTGGGGGTCATCAAGAGAACCGGTAGTAGATTTTAAAATTTTAGAACCATGGCTATTATCATCCTCAAAAAGTTCGATCTGCTTTTTGATACGGTCATAAACGCCCTTATAATTACCATCAATGCCAATAGGCCAATTAATTGGGTAAGCATGAATACCAAGAACCTGTTCTAGCTCTGCCATCAAATCAAACGGATTTCTTCCATAACGATCCAATTTATTAACGAATGTAAAAATTGGCAGTTTCCTGCGATGGCAAACCCAAAACAGCTTTTTAGTCTGCGGTTCAACACCTTTAGCAGCATCAATAAGCATTACAGCACTGTCTGCGGCCATCAGGGTTCTATAAGTATCTTCCGAGAAGTCCTGATGGCCAGGAGTATCAAGAATATTTACGCGGTGCCCAGCATAATCAAACTGTAAAACAGAAGATGTTACGGAAATACCACGCTGTTTTTCAATTTCCATCCAGTCAGAGACTGCATGTTTATTACTTTTTCGCGCTTTTACTGAGCCGGCTAGATGGATAGCCCCTCCATATAGCAACAATTTTTCAGTTAAGGTTGTTTTACCAGCATCAGGATGAGAAATAATGGCAAAAGTGCGCCTTTTCTCAATTTTCTCCAACAATTCCTGCATATTATCCCCCTAATTATTCTTTATTCTGCATCTCATATAAACGATATGCATCTATTATTTGTTTCAAAACATATTCAGGTACCGGTGTTTCTGTTTCTATTTGCCCTTTCATATTGAAACGGAAGGCAATATCGTTAAACTTTTCGCCGCCATAGGTTTCGCAGCTAAAAGTTGTACGCATAAACTCATCTTTAAAAGTACAATCTTTCAAGGAATTCTTTTTGCGTTCGGAATCCCATTCAGTATAAATGCTGAATAATCTCCGCTGTGCTTCTTCTGGGATTTCTTCACTTGTAACAACAGTTTCTTCTAACGGAGTACAGTCAAGATTTTTATATATTGTGCCATCTTCCAAAGTAATACTCACTGTCATCACATAATCTTTTTCAGAAAAAACTGCTGTTTTAATGCGCCATTTGTCTTTCCATCTTTTTATACAATCAGGGCAGATAAAATGCACATCTCTAATACTGTTACTCATAAAATTGTCACGATAATATAATTCTTCAGCAGGAACGAATTTATTATCACAATTACTGCAAACCAAAGGCAGCGTACGAATCATAGGTGTGAACCTCCTTACCCACAGACAAAAAAATAAGCCTTTACGGGGGTTACCCGTAAAGGCTGGCGATCCGAAATGGTCGGAGCGGCGGGATTCGAACCCACGACCTCTTCCACCCCAAGGAAGCGCTCTACCAAGCTGAGCCACGCCCCGAATCACAATGAGTATTATACCCATCCTGCATATAAAAGTCAAGCAATATTTTAATTTCAGCTATGTTCTTTTTCCCGGGCACCATTAAAATCTAACTTAAGAATATGAGCAGTACTACGCTGTCCATATTTTTCAAAAGCGTCGGTCATTGCTGCAGCAATTATATCACAATCTTTTTCTGGATCAGCATAGGCCATCAAAGTAGATCCAGCTCCACTAATAATAGCTCCATAAGCACCGTTCGCTTTGGCTGCCTCAAAAACTGCCTCTGTACCTGTAATTAAGGGAATTCTATAAGGCTGATGCAGACGATCTTCTAAAGCAGCATTAAGATATTGATAATTGCCGCTCATCAACGCGCCAACATAAAGTGCAGTACGACTGGCGTTGAAAACAGCATCCTGATGAGGAATGTGCTGTGGTATTGCCTGACGTGCCTTATGCGTGGAAAGAGGCTGGTCTGGTACAACGGCTATAAAACGCAGCTCTTTTTGCGGCAGAAAACGCAGTGAATGTGCCCCTGATCTATCCATATAACTGATTGTAATACCGCCTAAAAGTGCCGGGGCCACATTATCAGGATGTCCTTCGATTTCTGTAGCATAATTTAAAAGCCGCTCTTTAGGTAAAGTTGATCCAGTAAGCAGATTAGCCGCTACAAGTCCGGCAACTATGGCAGTAGAACTGCTGCCCAAACCTCGTGATAAGGGGATTCGGTTCTGCATCGTTACTTTAAGGCCAATTCTAGTACCTCTAACTTCATTCCAAACCTTCAAAAATGACAGAAATGCTAAATTTCTGCCACCGGCCCGCAATCGATCTTCGCCTTCGCCAATAACCTCTAAAGCAAACCCAGGAGTATCTAAAATTTCAAAAGTAAAATCGTTATACAAGTTGCAGGCTAAACCCAGGGAATCATATCCCGGTCCGCAATTAGCTGATGTAGCAGGAACAATAACAGTTATTTTATTTTTCATATCAAAATTACTCCAGGTCGTGATCTTCAACACGAATAACACTGCAAACCTTTTCAACGATCGGCAGAGCTTTCAATGTTTGTACCGCCATTTGTAAATTTAATTCAGAGACATCATAAGTAATAACGACTAATTCCGCAACACCCTTGACTTTACTCTTTTGTACAACATTCTTTAAGCTTACATTCTGCGCTCCAAAAGCAGCAGCAATAGCAGCTAAAACACCTGGCTTATCCTGTACATGTAACCGTATATAACAGGGAGACATCATATTCTCCAAACTGCAGAGATGTTTTTCATCAAAGCAGGTACAATTAATACGTCCGTTCGATTTATGAATAATATTACGTGCAACATCAATTATATCGCCGCAGACCGCACTTGCTGTAGGCATTTTACCAGCTCCACGGCCCATGAACATCGCATCTCCGATAGCATCACCTGTAACAAAAATGGCATTGAATACATCATTTACACCAGCTAAAGGATGAGATACCGGCAGCATCGTCGGACGCACACAAACGCTAATACCATGTTCAGCATTATTTTTAGCAATAGCTAAAAGCTTAATTGCATAACCGAGCTCTTTACCATGTTCAATATCGCATAGATCCAGCCCGTCAATACCTTCTACTAAAACGTCACTTAAATCAATACGCGTATTAAATGCTATTGACGCAAGAATAACAAGTTTTCTGGCTGCATCCAAGCCACCAACATCTGCGGTAGGATCAGATTCTGCATACCCCTTTTCCTGCGCTTCACGCAAAACATCAGCATAATCCATATTTTCCTGCGACATTTTTGTCAGCATATAATTGGTAGTACCATTAACAATACCCATTACAGAAGTAACTTTATTAGCGGCTAAACAGGATTTTAAGGGTCTGATAATAGGAATACCGCCGCCTACACTTGCTTCAAACATAAAATCCACTTTATTTTCTTCTGCTAATGGAAATAATTCCTTACCGTATTTTGCTAAAACATCTTTATTAGCCGTTACAACATTCTTTTTATGTTCTAAAGCAGCGGCAATGTATTCCTTCGCCGGATGCTCACGGCCTATAAGCTCAACTACGATATCAATTTCAGGATCTTCAACAATATCTTCGATTTTGTCTGTTAACTGATATTTTTCTGATAATTCTTTAGCTTTTTTCATATCACGGACTAAAATTTTAGATACATGGATTGGAACACCGACTTTTTTTTCTATCTCAGCAGTATTTTCTTCTAAAACAGTCAATACACCGCTGCCCACTGTTCCTGCACCTAAAAGCCCGACTTTAATGCACTCTTTCACAATATCCCCTCCAAGGTTAAAAGCGCATCAACGGATATAACTTAAACTTGGCCTAAAACTTCCAAACGTTTCACTCCGTCGATCATACGCAATTTATCTAATAAGGCTTCCAAATCAATTGTAAGGTCTTTTGTTTCAATAGAAATAGTGGTATTTGCAACACCCTGCAAAGGGATACCCTGGTTAATAGTCATAATGCTGCCGGAATCACTGGCAACAGTGTTTAAAACTCTGGAAAGGACACCAGCTTTATGTTCAAGCAACAAGGATAAGGTAATAATTTTCTCTTTGCTGGCTTCATAAAATGGGAATACATAATCTTTATATTTGTAATAAGCACTGCGGCTTAAGCCCATTCTTTCAACAGCTTCATTAATAGTTTTGATTTCACCGCGTTTTAAAATTTCTTTTACTTTAATAGTTTTTTTGATTGCTTCCGGTAAAATTTCTTCACGCACTAAGTAAAAAGTAGATTTGTCAGACATTGATATCGTCCTCCCTTTTATTAAATGTCCATATGGTTTTTACATGTGTTTTATTATATCATTGTTTCGTGGTAAAAGCCATATGTTTTAAGATTTTCTTATAAAAATAGAAAAACAGCCGTTTTTAGTACATAAATACGGCTGTAATCAATATTATTATTTTTTTTGTAGATCTTTTGCATTACCTTGTTTTATTTTACTTTCTGTACCATTCAAAAGTCTTTTAATATTTTCTGCATGACGTATAACAACAAATCCTCCTGCTACGACAGCAAAAATTACTAACGGCTGAGAGTAACCAAAATAATAAGCAAAAATCGGTGTGCAAATGGCAGCTACAACAGACCCCAGCGAAACATAGCGCGTAAGTAAAACCAAAATCAACCAGACTCCAAAGCTAGCAATGCAAACTTTAGGCATAAAATAAAGAATCAGTCCCAAACCGGTAGCAACACCGCGTCCACCCTTAAATCCTAAAAAGATAGAATAATTATGTCCGAGCAAAGCTCCGATACCGGCAGCAACCATTCCTCCCATTGCGTTATTGGTAAAATAAGCCACTAACGCTACAGCAAGAATCCCCTTCATCATATCGCATAAGAGTACAAAAAAAGCTGTTTTACCACCTACAGTACGAAAAACGTTAGTTGTTCCTATATTTTTACTGCCATATTCTCTGATATCAATACCATGAGCAGCTTTTACTAACCATAACCCGCATGGTATCGAACCAAATACGTGACCGACAATGAAGCAAACAAGCCATACTAAGCCTTCTGCCATTTCTCCCCCACCTTATTCTTCTTCGTTTTTACCGCGAATGATCATTTGCAGCGGTGTTCCTTCAAAACCAAAAGCTTCGCGTAATTTATTTTCTAAATAACGTTGATACGAAAAATGCATGATTTCCGGCTCATTAACAAAAATAACAAATGTCGGCGGTTTGATTTTAACCTGTGTGGCATACAATATTTTTAATCGCTGACCTTTTTCGGTAGGCGGCGGATTGATTGCAATAGCGTCTTCAACAACCTGGTTAAGCACGCTAGTAGAAATACGCATAGCATTCTGCTCCGCTACATAATGAATAACCTCCGGCAGTCTGTGTATACGCTGTTTAGTCATTGCTGAAACAAAGACTACAGGAGCATACTGCATAAATACCAATTCCCTGCGCAGATTTTCTGTATAACGTAAGGTAGACGTATTATCTTTATCGTACAAATCCCATTTATTTACTACTAAAACAATCCCTTTACCAGCCTCATGCGCATATCCGGCAATTTTTTTGTCCTGTTCCGTAACACCGTCGATAGCATCTATAACCATTAAAACGACATCTGAGCGGTCTACAGCCCTTAATGAACGAATTATACTGTATTTCTCAATAGGCTCGTCTATACGTGCTTTACGGCGCATACCTGCCGTATCAATAAAAAGGAATTTCTGACCTTCTCTAATTACGGGAGTATCAATAGCATCGCGTGTGGTTCCAGCAACGTCACTTACGATAGAACGTTCTTCGCCTACTAAAGTATTAAAAATTGAAGATTTGCCAACGTTAGGACGACCAATCAAAGCCACTTTGATTTCATCCTCATTGCCGTCTTCACCATAAGCTGAGGTTTCAGGAAATTTTTCCACAACTGCATCCAGTAAATCACCCAGTCCAAGATGATTTGCAGCTGAAACTGGAATCGGTTCACCTATACCAAGATTATAAAACTCAAAAATTTCCATTTCCTGTTTCGGAGAATCAGCTTTATTGATAGCAAGAACTATTGGTTTCTTCGATTGACGCAGCATTTTAGCTACTTCTGCGTCTTCATGAGTAATACCAGCACGCGCATCACAAACAAACAAAATGACATCTGCTTCAGCAATTGCTATCTGTGCCTGCTGACGAATAGAAACAGCTATTTTATCAGTATTCATAATTTCGATACCGCCGGTATCTACCATCATGAATTCATTATCAAGCCATTCAGTATCCGCATACAATCGGTCACGAGTTACACCAGGAGTATCTTCAACTATTGAAATCCTGCTGTTAGCAAAAATATTAAATAATGTCGACTTACCTACATTTGGCCGACCTACGATAGCGACTATCGGTTTTCCCATAACATTCTCATCCTCACTCTCTAATGGTCGATTCCGTCACGGGAGCTGACGCCCTTATGGAAATAATGTTTTATTTCCTGCATATCCGTAACCAAATCGGCTATATCAATCAATTCTTCAGGCGCACTACGTCCTGTTGTAATGATCTCTGTCTTACCTTTATATTTTTTCAAAAAATCAATAACTTCCTCTAATGGCAGCATTCCTGTTGCCAAAACAATATTCAGTTCATCTAAAATCAGTAAATCTGCAGTATCTTCAATAAGAATTTTTTTTGCTTCTTCCCATCCTTTACGAACCATTTTAAGGTCAATAGGATCTGGATTATGAAAATTTACGAAAGCATCGCGTCCAACCTGCCTCAGTAAAAAATGTGGAAGGTATTGTGCTGCCATAGCTTCACCATAATCAGGATCATCTTTGAGAAATGACAGCATGACCGTTCTGGCACCCCTGCCTGCTGCACGCAAAGCCACACCCAATGCCGCAGTAGTTTTTCCTTTCCCTGAGCCTGTATAAACCTGCAGTAAACCATAACCTTTCATAATCGGCCTCCTACCTGCTAAGCAGCATAACCAACTCGCGTGCATTAACGGCGCGCTCTACTTTGCCGTCAAAAGCTTTTTTAAAGTCATCAAAGGACATATCATCTAAGAACAAATTATCCTGATTCAAAACAACAGCAGGCAAAATAATTCTCTTCATGCCTTGGGCAGCATTTAAAATATCTTTACCAACTAATAATCCGGTAACATTGATAGTTTCACCGAAAAATTCGTTATTTACCGGGATAAAACTGTGTTTTGAACCAGTTTTATTATTAAAATTATCCAGCAGTGGCTGCAAAATTTTATAAGCACTGGTACCAACCGGTATCACTGCATCAACACTATGATTGCAAACATCAGTTTTGGCAGCGATCTGCTGCCATTCGTCAATAAAACTACGACTCAGACCAATGCCATTTTCGATTTGTGGAAATCCATCATACCATGATGCATCAGGGAGTTGTTTTTCTGCTAATAAATAAAACTCATCTCCCAGATAAACGAAGGATTTTCCAAATTTTTTGCGGCATTCCTGCTGCCATACAGTAACTTTATCAACTATAGCGGCAGCTTCAGGTTTAGAAAACAAGCGCATCGGTGTCAAATGTTCTCTATGCTTTGTAATCCCAACCGGAACTACAGCCATTGTTTCCACCATAGGCGCTAAGGCTTCCAAATCACGATAGGTTTGTTCCAACACTTCTCCATCATTATAACCAGGACAGCAAACAATTTGTGTATGGATGGAAATTCCAGCTTCCACCAGTCTATTGATTTTTGACATCAATTCACCTGCAAAACGGTTATTCATCATTTGGCAGCGTACTTCTGGTCTTGTTGCATGTACGGAAATATAGAGCGGTGACATATGCGTCTTTATGATCTGTTCAAAATCTTCTTCCTTCATATTTGTAAGAGTAATAAAGTTACCATATAAGAAAGATAAACGATAATCGTCATCACGTACATATAATGATTCTCTCATACCAGGAATCATCTGATCTACAAAGCAGAATACACAATTGTTATAACAAGTAGTAACCCCGTCAAAAACAGCCGCTTCAAATTCCAGTCCTAATTCTTCATCAGTATATTTTTCAATAACTATCTGGCGCTGTCGGCATTCCGAATCTTCAATCGTCAATACAATCTGTTCGTCTGCAACTAAATAGCTTAATTCTATAATATCGTGTACTGACACACCATTAACAGCACACAGTTTTTCACCGGCTTTGATTCCGGCATTTTCAGCTAAACTGTTACGGCGTACGGCACTAATGATTCCCTGCATAGTTTTCCTTTCTAAAAGCACAGTTTGGTATCTTAATATTATACATTATAATTTCAAATTTGACAAAACACACAAAAATCCCGTTCTTATTTGAAGAACGGGATAAACATACTATCTTTTTCTGGCGGCACTTATTTTTGAAATATCATAATTACGGCCAAGTAAAAATTCACGTAATTCACCTGTAAAATATATTGGGGCGTTACGCAAAGCTTTCAGATCACTGGAACCTGTAAGCAGCATTACCATTTTTAAATCATTGATGATATCTGTTAATGCCCTTTGAGCTTCTTCAATGTCTTTTTCTATAATATAACGCAGAATATTCCCTGACATCCCCACAACATCAGCACTTAAAGCAAACGCTTTCGCAGCCGTCAGTCCATCCCTTATTCCTCCACTGGCTATAATAATATCATTGCGGCCGCAAACAGAAAAAGCCTCAGTAAGAGTTTTAGCGGTGTTTATACCCCACTCAGCTAAAACAGACTTTTGTGAAGTAAACCGTTTTGCTTCTATTGCAGGGAAATTCGTGCCTCCCGCTCCACCGATATCAAACCAGGTAAAGCCAAAAACAAGCATCTGTTTGATTTGTTCTGCTGCCATACCGCAACCGGTTTCCTTGACAATAACAGGGACTTCGCTATGTTCTAAAATGCGACGCATATTATCGAAAAGACCTTTAAAATTTCTGTCTCCTTCCGGCATCACAAGCTCCTGGGCAGGATTCAAATGAACCTGCAAAGCATCAGCATCAAGCATTTTAACAGCTTCAGCTGCTTCGTCCGGTGTTGCCAGAGCGCTGACGTTAGCAAAAACGACTCCATTAGGATAAACTTCGCGTACTACTTTAAAACTACGATAGCTGCTTTTACTTTTTACAGCTCCATATTGTGAACCGACCGCTATAGCTGCTCCAACTGACTTTGCTGTTTGCGCAAGCTTGCGGTTGATATCGATAACATTATCCGTACCGCCGGTTATCGCATTTATCAAAAAGGGAACGCTGAGCTTAATACCGCCCAGCGTCGTTGTAATATCAATATCAGCAGGAGCAAGCTCAGGTAAGCAATTATGCAGAAAATGCATATCGGTAAAACCGTTAGGAAGCGGTCCATCTCCAAGTTCCAATGCATATCTGATATGATCCAATTTTCTTTGCTCTCGCGACATATCTACCATCCGTTTAATTAATTGTTCAAACCTTCCAGCTGTTCTTTTAAATCAAGAGTCAGCTCCGGTTTGTCATTGATAAAAGAGCTGTATTCTGCTTTTTCTGCTTCTTTAACAGCTTTAACGATACTTAAGCCGATCTTCTTATGTTTCAAATCAACTTTGATAACTTTTACTTTTACATTTTGACCGATTTCCAAAATGTCTTCCGGTTTTTCAACACGGGTTTCAGCAATTTCAGAAACATGGACCAATCCTTCAACTTTATCGGCAAGTTTTACGATAGCGCCAAACGGCAGGAACCTCTCTACAGTACCTTCTACAACCATACCTTCTTTAAAAGCAGCTGCTTCAGTCAGCCACGGATCTTCCTGAGTAGCTTTTATACTGAGAGCTACGCGTCTGTTTTCACGGTCAATTTTTTTCACAAGTACAGTTACTTCATCATCAACTTTAGCAGCATCTTCTGCTTTTACATTACGATCCCAGGATAACTCGGTATTATGAACTAAACCGACCAACCCCTGTCCAACTTCAACAAACAAGCCAAAATCAGCAATTCTTACAACTTTGCCTGTAACTGTCTGTCCTTCTTCAACAGAAGCATAAGCGGCTTCTTCTGCGGCAGTACGAGCTTCTTTAGCAGCTTGGATCCTGGCTTCTTTGGCATCACGCCAAGCCTGGGCTTTTGCTTCTTTTTCACTTCTAAGCAAATCACGACGTGAAACAACTAAACGTTTTTTTGCCGTATCAACTTCAATAACTTCCGCTTCCAATTCTTTACCAATATAATCAGAAAAATCTTCTACGCGGCGTAATTCCACATGAGAAGCAGGCATAAAACCTTCAACGCCTTCGACTGCAACAGCTAAGCCGACAATATTTTTCATTTTGTTTTTAATAATCCGCAGAACTTTTACAGTAGCACGGCGTTTTTCACCTTCTGCCAAATCTGCTACATAATTCCATGCAGCATCCTGTTCAGCTTTGATTTTCGAAAGACGGATAAAATCGTCTTTCGAAGTACCGGGAATAACTTTGGCCTCCACTTCATCACCAATTTTAATAGTTTGAGCCAAAATTTCCGGAGCTTCATTAGACCATTGTGAAAAAGCAATAGCGCCTTCTTTCATATAGCCGAAGTCAACATATACCTCATCTTTGCCTATTTGGATGACTGTAGCTTTAACAATCTTACCAGGGTAGACATGTGCGTCCTCCAGGCTTTGTTCCAGCATACTTTCAAAAGATTCCATGTTTTCCATTACACGTATAGCCTCCTTAATTATACGGTCCGGCGTTGATGCGCCTGCCGTTATTCCTATATTTTGACAGTTTTTAAACATCTCCTCGTTTAATTCCGAGGCTGTTTCGATATGGTAAGCACGCTTACAGTGTTCTGCAACAAGCTCATACAAGTGTCTTGTGTTGGCACTGTTTCTGCCGCCTATTACAACAAAGGCGTCTACTTCATCAGCTAACTTCAGAGCAGCCTTTTGTCGTTTAGACGTTGCCAGGCAAATAGTTTTTTCTATTTTATATTCACCGGAACGTTCCTTCTGAAGTGCTGCCAGAATTTCTTCAAACTTTGCCAATTCAAAGGTAGTTTGAATCAAAACGCCATATTTATCTGCTAAAGGTACATTACCTATATCTTTTATACATTCTATAACTATAGCATGTTTTCCTGCCCATTGTACAATACTTTTTACTTCAGGATGATTTTTTTCACCAATAATTACAGGTAAATAACCAGCCTCAGCCAAAGCTTGTCCTTTTTTCTGTGCAGCTTTAACATTTGGACAGGTTGCATCAAGAATAGTCAGATTTTTTGCATGAGCAGCTTCGTAAACGTCAGGGCCAACTCCATGCGAGCGAAAAACAACAGTTTCTCCAGCTTGAAATTCGTCCAGGCTTTCACGGCAAGGCACTCCTTTGGTATTTAAATCTTCGATAAGCTGCGGATTATGTATCAAAGGGCCTAATGTTCCAGATGCTTCATTTGCTTCAGCCAATTTATATGCCATATCTACAGCACGTTTGACGCCGTAACAAAAACCGCAATATTCAGCAATTCTGATTTTCATACTATCACTCCGCTTCTTGTAAGCGTTTTATTTCCAGCATCAAAGCTTCTGTAAGTTCATGCAGTAGTTCTTTGCTGATCGGTACATCCTGAGGGAAAAAAATAGGTTTTCCAAATTTGACGTTTACTTGCGGCCATAATTTCCCCTGCCGTTTGATATCGGTACCTTTTACGCATGTTGGAACAATGACTGCTTTAGCTTTTCCTGCCATCATCAAAGCACCTGGCTCAGCCTTACCTAACGCCCCTGTTTTACTGCGAGTCCCTTCAGGGAAAATAGCTAACACACCACCATCCAGCATCAAGTCAATACCATGTTTTATTGCTGTTCTATCGGCCCCACCACGTTTTACAGGAAATGCGCCCAAAAGTTTATAAATATCACCCAAAACAGGTACAAACAACTCCTGTTTTGCCATAAAGTGCACTTTTCTTGTAGATGCTACACCGATTACAGGCGGATCCAGCAAACTTAAATGATTGCTGGCAATTACCAAAGGACCTGTCGCTGGAATATTTTCTGCACCTTTTACTTCCAGCCGCAAAAATATTTTGAATAAAATTCTTAAAATAATCTTTAAGACTGAATAAAACATAGCTTAATGCTCCTGCACCAAAGTTAAAATTTGAGAAGCAACTTCCTGAATAGACATATTAGAACTATCCAAAAAAATCGCATCTTCTGCACAGCAAAGCGGCGCAATTTTACGTTCACAGTCCTGCTTATCACGAGCCTCAATATCAGACTGCAGCTGCTTCAGATCAACCTGCATTCCTTTGGCAAGCATTTCTTTGTATCGCCGCGATGCCCGCTCCTCAGCAGAAGCCGTCAAAAAAATCTTTAAATCAGCATGCGGAAATACCACTGTTCCGATGTCACGCCCGTCCATCACTACTCCACCGGCTTCTCCCATGCGGCGCTGCTGAGCTACCATAGCTTCGCGTACAGCTCCTACAGCAGATACTTTAGAAACAATTTCTGTTACTTCCGGAGTTCTGATTTCATCTGTTACTTCCAGTCCATCCACAAAAACACGGTTCAATTTTGCTTCCTGTTTAAAAGTAATAGTCATTTCAGCAGCAAGTTTACTTACTAATTCAGGTGAAAAATCCTGCTTACTTTGTAAAAACTTCCAAGCTACAGAACGATACATTGCACCTGTATCAATATAAATATAGTCCAATTCTTCAGCCGCCAGTTTAGCAATGGTACTTTTTCCTGCTCCTGCCGGACCGTCGATGGCAACTACTAATTTCTTCTCCATCATTTACCACCCTGCCTATTTATTGATATGCAGCCGCTGTCCCTGCAGCATATCCTGTTGAAAATGCCGCCTGTAAATTATAGCCGCCAGTATAACCGTCTATATCAATGACTTCTCCTGCAAAATACAATCCTTGCCACAACTTGGAACGCAATGTTTTAGGCTCTATTTCTTTTATGGATACGCCCCCAGCTGTTACAATAGCCTCTGATAAAGGCCTCGTTCCCGTAATCGAAACTGATAACCCTTTTAACACTTCTACTAAACGCTTACGTTCTTCTTTTGATATCTGATTGACAGGCTTTTCTTCATCAAGATAAGCCTGATCTAAAACTACGGGGATCAGACGCTGCGGTAGAAGGTCTTTCATCCCATTCAGCAGCTGCTTCCGGCTGTATTGCTCAAAATCACGCTGAACTCTTGCTTCAAGCTTTTCAAAAGTCAAAGCAGGTTTTAAATCTATCAGCAAATCGATATTAGTTTTATTAGCTTTTAAAAGTGCTGCAACTGTTTTACTGAGTGATAAAATAATTGGACCTGATACACCAAAATGCGTAAATAACATTTCTCCAAATTCCGAAGCAGCTTTACTTCCTGAAGAATAAACAGTAGCCTGTACATTACGCAGGGACAACCCCTGCAAATCAGGAATATAAGGTGAATCACTAGTTAGTGGTACCAGCGAAGGTTTAAGTGGTATTATCGCATGTCCCAATTTTTCGGCAAGTTTAAATCCACTCCCGTCAGATCCGGTTCCTGGATAAGACGCCCCGCCTGCTGCAACAATAACTGCATCTGCTTTAAATACTTTACCGCTTTTAGTTTTGACGCCGATAACTTTTTCAGTATCAGTTAAAACTTCAGTCACACAAATATCAGTAACCAATTCTACACCTAAATCATGCAGAATTTTTAACAATGTATCTACTACATCTTTGGCCTGATCACTTACGGGGAAAACCCGACCACCACGTTCAACCTTAGTTTCCAAACCATTATCATTTAAAAGTTTTACAACATCTTCATTAGTAAACTGACGTAGAGCACTGTTTAAAAAGCGTCCGTTTCCAGGAATATTTTTGATTATTTCCTGCAAGTCACAATCGTTGGTGATATTACAACGACCTTTACCTGTAATTAAAAGTTTCTTTCCAGGTTTAAACATCTTTTCCAAAACTGTTACTTGTGCCCCATGTTCAGCAGCAGCTGCTGCTGCCAATAAACCCGCTGCACCTCCGCCTACGACGATAACTTTATTCATTGATCGCAGCCGCCTTGATTAAAGCATTAATTTCGTCTTCATTCAAAATTCTATAACCGCCGCGTTTTAATCCCTGCAGTGTCAGATTACCTAACTTTATACGTTTTAATTGTCTTACAGGAAACCCAATAAAATCACACATTCTGCGCACTTGACGGTTACGGCCTTCATGAATAACGATATCAAAAGTTGTATTACTTTTTTCGTTATCATACCCAATCAGAGTAACAATAGCAGGCGCTGTCATTCCATCCTCTAATTTTACACCGATCCTCAGCAGATCAAGCTTGTCCTGCGGAACCAGTCCCGGAACAGTCACTCTATATGTTTTATTTACTTCATGTTTTGGATGAGTGAGTTTTTGGGCCAGATCGCCATCATTAGTCAGAAGCAGCAGACCTTCTGTATTATAGTCCAACCGGCCTACCGGAAAAACCCGTTCCGGCAAATCTTTGGCAAAATCAGCAACAGTTCTGCGCCCCTGCGGATCCGTCATAGTAGTAACAACTCCGCGAGGTTTATAAAATAAATAATAGGCTTTCTTCTCACGTTTAATCGGTTTACCATCAACTAAAATAAAAGCTTTTTCTCCTACTTTAGTTCCTAATTCTTTAACAATCTTACCATTTACCTTTACACGCCCGGCTAAAATATATTTTTCAGCTTCGCGTCTGGAGGCTACCCCAGCAGAAGCTAAAACTTTCTGCAAACGTTCTTCCATAGATTATAAATCCTCTGTTTCTTCTGTTTTATTAAGCTCTTCATTAAATTCAGCCATTAGTGACATTTGTTCCGGTTCGTTTTCATGCTCTGACAAAATATCAGGAAACTCCGGTAAGTCTTTTAAAGAATTCAGACCAAAAGTAATCAAAAATTTATCTGTAGTTCCATACAAAATAGGATGACCAATAGAATCCTTACGTCCGGTCTCACTAATCAATCCATATTCTAAAAGCGTATTAACGACACCGTCGACCTTAACACCGCGAATAGCTTCCATTTCACTTCTGGTAACAGGCTGTTTAAAAGCAATAATAGCCAATGTTTCCATAGCGGCATTAGATAATTTCATTTCCTGAGAACGCGCCAGCTGTTTTATCAATTCATAATGCTGTTCTTTTGTACATAATTGATAACCTTCTGCCACTTTTCTTAAATACAGGCCGCGCTTTTCATCTTCATAATCCCGCTCTAAAAGCGATAAAAGTTCCCATACCTGAGGTTTATCAAGCTGCATTATTTCAGCTAGCTTGGCAACAGATAACGGTTCACCGGCAGCAAACAACAAAGCTTCTAAAGAACCCCTTAAGTAATCGTGAAACATTTATCGTTCCCCCTGTCGCAGGAATATATAGATTGGAGCAAAAGCCACTGTCTGGTTGATAGTTACAACACCAAGCTTTAAAAGTTCCAAAACAGCTAAAAAAGACGCGACTTTCTCACTGCGGGAACCAGTACGTGAAAATACTTTGGCAAATTCTACACCGTTGAGATGTTGAGAAAGCATATGAACAATCTCATTCATTTTATCCTGTACATTAAATTCCTGGCGCTCAATATAAGCCGTATTCTCAGTTTTCACTGAAAGCAGGGTCAGCATAGCACTAATCAACTCTTCTGCCTCATATTGTTTCAAGCTGCGTTCAACAAAACCAGACAAAAGCGGCAGTCGGTAACGGCAACGTTCTGCCTGAAGCTTTAGTTCAGCTAGATTTGAGGCACAGACCTTAATACGTCTGTATTCTACCAGCATTTCCACCAGCAGTTGACGAGGGTCAGTTTCATCTTCCTCGCCTTCAGCAGTTTGTTTTGGCAAAAGCATACGCGATTTGATTTGCAGCAGCGTGGCAGCCATCAGCAAAAATTCACTGGCAATCTCAATATCAAACTCCGTCATTGCCTGTAAATATTCAATATATTGCTCAGTCACTGCCACAATAGGAATATCATAAATATCAATTTTTTCTTTTTCTATTAAATGTATCAACAGATCCAGTGGACCTTCAAAATCCTGAACCTTGATTGACAGGTTAGCCATATATTACAGCACATTCATGGCGGTCTTAACTTCAGCCATAGTTTTTTCAGCTTCCTTGCGGGCACGCTGTGCTCCATAATCAAGTACTTCTTTAATATATTCAGGTTTCTTTGATAATTCTTCCCGTTTAGTATGGATATCTGCCAGCAACGCATTCATCTTTTCTGCCAAACGTTTTTTACATTCTACACAGCCAATCTCGCCGGCACGGCATCTTGCCTCAATCTCTTCATATTCCTCAGGATTGAATACCTTATGAAAAGCGTAGACAATACAAACTTCCGGATGTCCCGGGTCAGTCTTTTTTATACGCTGCGGGTCAGTAGTCATCATACGTATACGTTCCCACATTTCTTCCGGTCCAGCGCCGAAAGGAATGGTATTGCCATAGGATTTTGACATTTTACGGCCGTCAATACCCGGTAAAACCTTAGCTTTGGAAAATACTGCCTGTGGCTCGGGGAACACTTCTCTATTATAAAGATAGTTAAAACGGCGTACTATTTCCCGGGTCAGCTCCAAATGAGCAGACTGGTCTTCACCTACAGGAACACAGGTTGCTTTATAAAGCATGATATCCGCTGCCATAAGCACAGGATATCCCAAAAAACCATAGGTATTATTATCCTTGCCCTGAGCAGACCAATTCTGCAGTTTATCCTTATAGGTTGGCACACGTTCCAGCCACGACAACGGAGTGCTCATACCTAAAAGCAGCGCTAATTCAGCGTGCTCTTTAACATGAGATTGTACAAAAATGACATTTTTTTCAGGGTCAAGACCAGCACTGAGCCAGTCAATCGCCATTTCCATAACATTTTCCTGTAATTTTGAAGTATCGCTATAAGACGAAGTCAGCGCATGCAGATCAACAATGGAGAAAAAACATTCATATTCGTGCTGCAAACGAACCCAATTCTCCAGCGCTCCCATATAATTACCCAAGTGAAAACGTCCAGATGGCTGCATTCCACTGAAAATTCTACCTTTAGTCATCAACATCAAGTCCCTTCATTAATCATAATTCAACAAGCCGTTTTAATTAAAATACTATCCCCAAAATACTGTTTACCAAAGACATATACGTGCTTGCCAAAGGCCTTATGATCATACCAACGATACCGGTAAAGACCAAAGCCAGCAAGATATAAAAGCCATATTGGCCAACCATATTTTCATACTGATAAGCAGTCCGCGGCGGCAGCAGTTCTCCTAAAATCTTTGAACCGTCCAGAGGCGGGATTGGGATAAGATTAAAAAAAGCAAACCAAACATTATAAAGCTGTGTCCAAAGTAAAAACGAATAAACGCCTTTGGTCATAACACCAAATTTGGTCATTAAAGCAACAATCAATGCTGCAAGAAAGCATAAAAACAAATTTGCCGCAGGGCCTGCAAAAGAAACTTTTAAAATACCTTCGCGGCGATTTCTGAAATTATTGGGATTGATACCTACAGGCTTAGCCCAGCCGAAACCGGCCACAATAAGCATCAAGGCACCAATAGGGTCAAGATGTGCTAAAGGATTAAAAGTTAAACGTCCCATGAACCGCGGTGTAGGATCGCCCATGGCTTCCGCAGTCTGCGCGTGTGCATACTCGTGGATAGTGATAGCTATCAAAAGCGCCGGAATCCTATATAACATTGATGAAAAATCAAAATCTAACATACAAACCTCCATAATCGTCAATAGTAATATTATACAGTATTTTACGTGAAAAGAAAACGGAACCGCTGACAGCGATTCCGTCTTTTTTGTGAATTCTTATTTACCTGTAAATTTAGGAGTACGTTTTTCTTTAAAGGCAGTTATTCCTTCTGCACTATCGTCCGTGCCCATACATAAAGGCTGGGCAACTGCTTCCATTTCCAGCACTTCGTCTAAAGTCATCGCAGTATTATTCAGATATTTTTTGATGAGCCCTATCGCTAAAGGTGCTGAAGCTGCAAGTCGTTCAGCCATTTGCATAACCGCGTCCTCAAGCTCTGCTGCAGGAAAGATATGATTTACCAACGCCATTTTTTCAGCAGTTGCTGCATCAATCAAATCAGCTGTAAACATCAGCTCTTTAGCTTTATGAACGCCGACAGCTTTCGGCAGGAAATATAAACCACCACAATCAGGTATCAACCCTACTTTCGCAAAGCTTTGAGCAAATTTAGCTGTATCTACTGCATAAATAAGGTCACAGGCCAGCATCAGATTAACACCGGCACCAGCGGTAACACCATTGACCATGGCAATAATTGGCTTCTCGATTGTAGTAATACGTTTTGCAACTTGCCCTACTTTGGTAATGAAAGCCTTTTTTACAGCAGTATCTGCAAGAGTCTCCAAAAACGGCAGATCTCCGCCGGCACAAAAAGCTTTTCCATTACCTGTCAGCACAGCACATTTTATTGCCGGGTCTTTTTCTACCTTTGTCAGAGCTTCATGCAACCCGTCAATCAATGCTTCATTCATTGAATTCAAGCTATGCGGTCTGTTCATAGTAATTATAGCAACCTGACCTTTAAGTGAAAATAAAACTGCATCTTCCATACTCGAAAAACCTCCTCTAAATTTTATTACAGGCTGTAGTTAGGAGCTTCTTTCGTAATGATGACATCATGCGGATGGCTTTCTTTCAAACCGGCGCCAGTCATACGAATAAATTGAGTTTTTGTAATCATTTCTTCGATATCCTTAGCACCGCAGTAGCCCATACCTGCACGCAAACCACCAACCAACTGGAAGATTGTTTCTGCAGCCAGGCCTTTGAAAGGTACGCGTCCTTCAATTCCTTCTGGTACCAATTTATCGGCGTTCTCCTGGAAATAACGGTCTTTAGAACCGCGTTCCATAGCACCTAAAGAGCCCATCCCACGATATACTTTATAAGAACGGCCTTGATAAATAATAGTTTCGCCAGGGGACTCTTCAGTTCCTGCTAACAAACCGCCAATCATAACAACATTGGCACCTGCGGCGATAGCTTTAGCAATATCACCGGAATATTTGATACCGCCATCGGCAATAATAGGAATACCATATTGACGTGCAACTAATGCGCAATCATTGATAGCAGTAATCTGCGGGACGCCGATACCGGCTACAACACGGGTCGTACAAATAGATCCTGGCCCGATGCCAACTTTAACGGCATCAACGCCACATTTGATTAATGCTTCAGTTGCAGCGCCTGTTGCTACATTTCCGGCAATAATATTCAATTCCGGGAAAGCTTCGCGCAATTGACGCACTGAATTCAGGACTCCGTGCGAATGTCCATGAGCAGTATCAATAACTATAACATCTACCTTAGCATTAACTAAAGCGGAAGCTCGTTCCATCATATCAGCACCAACGCCTACAGCAGCGGCTACACGCAGACGCCCATCACTGTCTTTGCAGGCATTAGGATACATTTTAGCTTTTTCAATATCACTGATTGTGATCAGCCCTTTAAGATAACCTTCGCTATCGACCAACGGCAATTTCTCAATACGGTGTTCGCGCAGTAATTTTTTAGCTTCTTCAAGACTCGTACCAACAGGAGCAGTTACCAAACCTTCACCAATCATACATTCTTTAATCTGTTTATTAAGATTAGTTTCAAAACGCAGGTCACGATTAGTAATAATTCCCTGCAGCTTACCATCAGGATCACAAATAGGAACACCGGAAATATGATAATGCTCCATCATTTTTACGGCATCTGCAAGAATATTATCAGGAGCCAGAAATAAAGGATCAACGATAATACCATGCTCGCTGCGCTTTACTTTGGCAACCTCTCCTGCCTGTTCTTCAATCGTTAAATTTTTGTGGATAACACCTAAACCGCCTTCACGGGCAATGGCAATCGCCATTTTTGATTCTGTAACAGTATCCATACCAGAACTGATCAGAGGAATATTCAATTTAATGTTTTTAGTCAAATAAGTGGAAACATCTACATCACGCGGCAAAACATCAGATTCTGCCGGAACCAAAAGCACATCATCAAAAGTTAAACCTTCTTTTGCAAATTTGTCTGTACGCATTATAAAACTCCCTTCTTCTTTGAAATATTTTTACTATACTAGCACAGTGATTACACAAAATCAAGTAGTTTCTGTAATTTTTTTTACAATATCTTGTTTAGGAACCTTAAAAGATACTAAAAATGACCGATTTACTGCAACATTACAGCAATCCGGTCATTTTTTATTTAAGAATTATTTTTACGCAGTTCTTCCAGCAGGAACTCATTTTTAATCCGTATATATGTTCCCTTCATCCCAAGCGATTTCGTTTCGATTAAACCGGCACTTTCGAATTTACGCAGAGCATTAACGATTACAGAACGTGTAATCCCGACACGATCAGCAATTTTAGAAGCTACAAGCAAGCCTTCCATGCCTTTCAGTTCGCCGAGAATATTGACAATAGCTTCCAGTTCGGAATAAGAAAGCGTTGAAAAAGCAATCTGAACCATTGCTTTCTTACGCACTTCTTCTTCTACTTTAGCTGCGCGCTCGTGCAGAATCTCAACGCCGATAACAGTCGCAGCATATTCTGCCAGCAGCAGGTCTTCATCGTCGAAGGGTTTATCATATTTAGCTACGATCAAAGTACCAATACGTTCGCCGTTACCGTAAATAGGCACGATAGTAGTTTTTTTCTGATCAAAAAAGCATTTTGTACCTTTAACAAAGGAACATTCCTGATTTTTATGTTCAATATTTGAAACTGTTTCTTTCGCGTCCATAATAAAATCCAGATATTTTTGCGGGAAGTTTTTGACATCCAAAACCTGTTCGCGCATGATATCACATTCGAAATCATCCTGAAGAGCGCTGCCTTTAACGCCGCCCTTACGCCCAACGATATAAATGTTAGCGCCAATAACATCACGCAGCAGACGTGCGATAGCGTTATATTCTACTTTTTCCCCTCTTTGCAGCAATTTGTTGATTTTTCTTGTTTTCTCCAAAAGTTCCATGATGATTCCTCCCTCAAATTTTAAGCACGCGGATGATTTTTCTGATATACAGAAGTAATACGTTCAGTCGTAATGTGAGTATAAATCTGCGTTGTGGACAGATTAGCATGTCCAAGCAATTCCTGAACAGCTCTTAAATCAGCACCATGATCTAAAAGATGTGTGGCAAAAGTATGCCTGATCGTGTGAGGACTGACTTTTTTCTGCATAGCCAGTTGGGTTATATATTTATCTAAGATCCTACGGACACTGCGATCCGTCAGCGGACCTCCCCTGCTATTAACAAAAACCTTGTCATGCGCCTCTGTTTTATTCTTTTCCATCAAAGCTCCGCGTGTAACTTGCAAATACTGCCGTACAGCCTGGCAGCAGGTATGCCCTATCGGTACGATACGTTCTTTATTGCCTTTGCCCAGCAGCAAAACATATTGGCTGCCAAGATCTATATTAGTCACCATAAGTCCCACCAATTCGGAAACACGGCAACCTGTGGCATAGAGTAATTCTAATATCGCCTGATCTCTTAATCCCAGCGTATCTTTATCCGGTAAGGTTAATATCTCATTGATTTCCAGTTCTTCCAAAAATACAGGTAATCTTTTTTCCAGCTTTGGCGTTCTTACCTTAATAAAAGGATTTTGCTCCACATAATTTTCTCGCATTAAAAACTTATAAAAAGAACGCAGCGAAGAAATCCGCCTGGCAATCGTCGTACGCGCATACTTTTCTTTATTGAGCAGCGCTAAATAGGCACGAATATCCAAAACTCCGATCTTCTGCCATTGAAAATCTTTCCCCAGCCGTTCTGCTAAAAAATTACTGAATAAACTTATATCAGCGGCATAATTTTTAACAGTCAGCGGCGACGTGTTTTTTTCAACCTGCAGATACCTGAGAAACTTATCAACCATAGGATATTGCGATATTGACTCTGCCATAATAAATCCCTTCTTCTTATGTAGACTTATAGTATCACAAACCAGGAAGCTATTTCAATAACCAAGTACTAAATTTTTTGAATTTTTTATTGAATACACAAAAATGTGTAAAAATCTGAATATAAACAAAAATAGCGGCCAATTTAATGTGCCGCTACTCTTAATATTTTAATTTTTTATGCCTAAAGTCTGCCAGATGCCTTCGTGCTGAACTGATTTTGCATCAAAGTGCAGCCAATTAAAAGTCAACTGCAAAATAGTACTGATGCCAAACGCAGCTATTATAGTACCTAAACCAACCTTCGCTCCCAGCAGCCAGCCAGCCAGCAAAACACTGCCTTCTATAAGGCCTCTGATCATACCAATCGGAACTTTCGGCAGCCGACGTTTTAACCCGATCATCAAAGAATCGCGCGGACCAGAGCCAAGTCCGGCACTGATATAAAAATAAGTGCCCAGACTGATGGAAAACTGCCCTAAAAACATTACGATGATTCCCAGCCAATAATTTTCTATTAAAGGTACAGCATGATAGTACTGAAGAACATCAACACCAAAACCGATCAATACAGCATTAAGAATCGTACCTAATCCAAACCGCTCACCCATAGCAACTGTCACTACTAAAATCAAAAGCCCACTCAAAACATTGATCGTCCCATAGGTCAATCCTGTAACATAGGAAACACCGATACCAAAGGCTTCCCATGGCGCCAAGCCGATATTAGCCTGGATGCCAAGGGTCAAACCAATGGAATACAGTGCCAGACCAAAGTGCAGCCGCAGCAGTTTAAAAAACAAGTTATGTTTGTCTTTCCAGTTCATCACAGCTTACTTGATTATTTGCAGTACATCCTGCAAAGCATTCAATGAGCGCTCTGCAATCAGAGCGTTTTTCTCTTTTTTATTACGTATCTTTTTACCTAAAGACGGCAGCAGTCCAAAATTAACATTCATCGGCTGAAAATCCCTGATTTCAGGATTGCTTATATAATGTGCTAATGCACCGTGAGCTGTTTCTTTAGGGAAGGTAATATCGGGAAGCTCTAAATAAGCCCGAGCGGTATGAATACCAGCCATCAAACCAGAAGCAGCCGATTCCACATAGCCTTCTACACCTGTCATTTGCCCGGCAAAGTAAAATCTCGGCATCGCTTTAAAATTAAACTTATCATTCAATAATTTAGGCGAATTGATATAAGAGTTTTTGTGCATTACACCATACCGGACAAATTCTGCATTTTCCAGCCCCGGAATCATACCAAAAACACGTTTTTGCTCAGGCCATTTTAAATGAGTCTGAAATCCGACCAGATTATACAGCGAAGCAGCAGCATTATCCTGACGCAGCTGGACCACGGCGTAGGCCTGTTTACCAGTTCTCTGATCTACCAGTCCAACAGGCTTTAGTGGACCGAAGCGCATGGTATCTTCACCGCGGCGAGCCATTTCTTCAATAGGCATACAGGCTTCAAAAAAAACTTCTTTTTCAAATTCTTTGACCGGAGCCAGCTCTGCTGTTCGTAAAGCTTCCCAAAACGCCAGATATTCTTCTTTGGTTTCAAACGGGCAATTCAAATAATCTGCATCACCTTTATCATAACGTGAGGCACGATATACTTTTTCATAATTCAAGGACTCTGCGGTCACAATAGGCGCAGCGGCATCAAAAAAATGAAAATAATCTGCTTCTACCAGCTTTTTGATATTTTCAGCCAATACTGCTGACGTCAAAGGCCCGCTGGCAACTACAACATAACCTTCCAACTGCTGCAAATCTGTTACTTCTTCATAAACCACAGTAATTAAAGGGTGATTTTTAATAATTTCCGTAATTCCCTGAGCAAAACCTTCCCTGTCGACAGCTAAGGCTCCGCCGGCTGGAATCTGATGTTTATCAGCCTGCTGCATGATCAGAGAATCAAGGCGGCGCATCTCTTCTTTAAGAAGACCGACAGCATTTTCCAAATTATTGGCACGCAGAGAATTGCTGCAAACAAGTTCCGCAAAGTCTGCAGTTTTATGCGCTTCGTCAGACTTTACCGGACGCATTTCATGCAAAATTACAGGAATGCCATATCTAATTATTTGATATGCTGCTTCACAGCCGGCTAAACCTGCGCCGATAACATGAATCGGTTTATTTGCTTTTAGCACTTTTGCGTCCTGCCTTTCCTTTTTTTATATGCAAGCCATTTTCACAGGTTTCATTAGAACAGTACAGTTTCTTATTGCCGTTCTTTTCAATTCGTTCCAGCATCACTTTACCGCATTTCGGACATTTTTCTTCTGTTGGCCTGTCCCATGATGTAAATTTACATTCCGGATAATTGGCACAGCCATAAAAAATACGGCGCGTTTTTGTCTTGCGCTCGATAACTTCACCGCTGCATTCAGGGCACTTAACACCGATCTTATGCAAAATCGGCTTCGTGTTGCGGCATTCCGGAAAACCGGGACATGCCAGGAACTTACCAAAACGCCCCTGCTTTATTACCATCATACGTCCGCATTTTTCGCATTTCACATCACTGACTTCTACAGGAGCTTCTACTGCCTCAATTTCTTTGTCGGCTTTTTCCATCAATTTTGAAAACGGCACATAGAATTTTTCCAGTATTTTAGTCTTATCAGCTTTATGCTCAGCAATCTCATCAAGCTCTGTTTCTAATTCAGCAGAAAAAGGAATATCAATAATATCTTTGAAATAATTAGTCAGCATATCGACGATCATGAGCCCCAGCTCGGTAATCATCAGTTTTTTGCCTTCCTTAGCAATATAACCGCGGTCCAGAATAGTCTGGATAGTAGGCGAATAAGTACTCGGCCGTCCAATACCTTTGTCTTCCAGCTCTTTTACCAGTGTCGCCTCAGTAAAGTGCGCCGGTGGTTCGGTGAAGTGCTGTTCAGCCGGTAAAAGTTTATATAATTCTACAGGCGTTTTAGCCTCCAGATAAGGAACGGTTTTATCCTTATCCTCGAGCAGGTCTTTTTTATCGCTTAGCTTTAAAAAGCCTTCAAACTTCAAAACAGAGCCCGTTGCACGCAATTGGTAATCGCCGGCGCCGATCAGCAAAGTAGTAACATCAAAAACAGCCGATGCCATCTGACTTGCAACAGCACGGTTCCAAATCAAAGAATAGAGCTTAAGCTGATCTTTATTCAGATGTTTTGCCATTTCCAGCGGTGTACGATGTACACTTGTGGGGCGGATCGCCTCATGTGCGTCCTGGGCATTTTTTTTACTTGAATAGCTGTTTGCATGTGAAGGCCTGAATTCTTTGCCAAACTCACTTTCAATATAACTGCGGATATCAGCAGCAGCAACATCAGCAATACGTACTGAGTCGGTTCTCATATAAGTAATCAAACCGACAGAACCTTCTTTGCCCACAGCAACACCTTCGTACAGCTGTTGAGCTACCATCATCGTCTTTTTGGTAGTAAAATTCAGACGTTTAACAGCCTCCTGCTGCAGGCTGCTGGTAGTAAACGGAGGCAGCGGATTACGTTTACGCTCTTTTTTTGTTGCTTCTTCAATGATATAAGCAGCTTTAGCCAAAGCTTTTTCTACAATATCCGCTTCCTCAGCAGTATGTATTTCCAGTTTTTTGCCCAGATGTTTGATAACCTCTGCTTCAAAAATAGGAGCTTTAGCTTTTTCACGCAGTTTAGCATTCAAAGTCCAATATTCTTTAGGAATGAAATCAGCGATTTCTTTTTCACGGTCAGCAATGATTTTTACTGCTACCGATTGTACACGTCCGGCACTCAAGCCTTTTCTTATTTTACGCCATAACAAAGGACTAAGCTGATAGCCTACGATACGATCAATAATACGACGTGCCTGTTGAGCATCAACTTTATCCAAATCAATCGGGCGCGGATTCTTCAAAGCATCTTTTATGGCACCAGAAGTGATTTCATGAAACTCAATCCGACAGTTTGCTTCCGGATCAACACCAAGGATATGCGCTAAATGCCAGCCAATAGCTTCGCCTTCGCGATCAGGGTCAGTTGCCAGATAAATTTTATCAGCTTTTTTGGCCAAAGTTTTCAATTCTTTAATCAATTCGCCTTTACCGCGAATATTAATATATTTAGGCTCAAAATCATGTTCGATATCAACGCCAAACAAACTTTTTGGCAAATCGCGCAAATGTCCCATTGAAGCGCGGACAGTATAATTGCGCCCTAAAAATTTTTCAATAGTTTTTGACTTAGTAGGTGATTCCACGATTACTAAATTTTTCGTCATAATAATAAGTCCTCCTAAATTCGGTAATACCTGCGCCCATCTGCCAGGCCAAGTTTACCTTGCATTTGCAGATCCAGCAGTTCCCCGCTGATCTCTGCCAGAGAGCGACCGCTTAATTCTACCAGTTCCTCTAACGTAACCGGTTCCTGTGTCATTATATCCATCAATTGTTTAGCCAGTTCTGAAACGGCCTCTGCTCCTTCACTGGCAAACAACGATAAATTCTCTATTTTCTGCTTACTGCCGAAGTTCAATTCCAGATCATTCAAAATATCTTCCGGCCTATCTACAAGCTGTGCTCCAGATTTTATCAGACTATGGCAGCCAATACTGTTAGGCAGATAAATACTTCCTGGAATACAATATACCTCATGCCCTTCATCTGCGGCAAATTCAGCCGTTATCATAGCACCGCTCTTTTTAGCTGCCTCAACTACCAGTATACCTTTCGTCATTCCGTTGATGATTCTGTTGCGCGACGGGAAGTTAGCAGCAAGAGGTTCTGTTCCAGGTGCAAATTCTGTTACCATCGCCCCATTTGAACATATCTGCTCGAAAAGCGCCGTATTTTCACGCGGATAAACAACATCTATACCGCAGCCAAGTACGGCAATCGTACTTCCCCCAGCCTGTAAAGCACCTTTGTGAGCAGCACTATCAATACCCTTAGCTCCACCGCTTACAATAACCAGCCCCGCTGAAGCAAGATCAGCAGCAAAGTCACCCGCCGCCTTTAACCCATAAGTAGAAGCTCGACGTGAACCAACGATACCGATACTGCAATCAAGCCTGGGCAAATTACCCTTGATATATAAAACCTTCGGCGGTAATGCGATATGCCTTAATGAGACCGGATAGTCCGCATCACTGCTTATCATCAGCCGCACCTGCTGCCGCTCGCAAAAATTCTGCAGCTGTTCAGGTAACGCAAGATTTCTAAATTTTAAGAACTTATCAATGGCCGCCTCTTTATAAACACGGGCAGCCAAAAGCTCTTGTCTATCAGCAAGATACGCACTACGCGCACTGCCAAACACCGCAACTAAAGCTTCAAGCTTACTGTTGCCCAATCCGACAGCAGCGCTTAAAGCACCCCAATAATAACGCTCCACAGCAATGCCTCCGATAAATTGCAGGCATCCACACGAAAACCGGGTGTCGCAAAATATTATTTTTCCCAAATCCATTTCATTATAGAGTTGATTTAGTCAACGGTCAAGCTTTTACTTATTTTTCAAGTTTTTTTAAAATATAATTGCTTATTTCTTCTGCAGCTCCAGGTTTACCATATTTCAAGCTGCGCTGCTGCTTCTGAAGCAAGCGTACTTGGGAGTCGACATCCGCATATCGGCAGACCATCGTTTTTACTTCCTGAGGTGAACCGGCTACCTGTGCACCGCAATACTGCTCTAAATAAACAGCATTACCTGTTTCCTGACCAGGCAGCGGCTTATAAATAATATAATTGCAGCCCGCAATCAATGTTTCAGCCGCCGTTAAACCACCGGCTTTAGTTACGACAATATCAGCAGCCAGCAATAACTCCGGTACATCATCCGTAAATCCATAAACAGTCAGTGGTATTTCTTTAAAAATTTCCAGGCGGTGCTGCAAAATTTCATTATGTCCTGCGACCGCAATTATTTTCAAACGCTGTGGCAAATAACCGTGGAAAGCTTTAACTATGCTCTCCATCGGTAACAAGCCTTCGCCGCCGCCCATCAACAGACATACTATATCCTGCTCAGACCAATTAAATTTACGACGCAGCTCCTGACGATCATATGCCTGGTAAAATTGCCGCCGAACCGGTATTCCCGTCGGTAAAACCTCAGCATCAGTCCCATCAAACTGTGCACGCAGATTTTCTGATGCTGCAAAATACACATCAACGCCTTCGCAAAGCCACCATTTATGTACAGTATAATCAGTAACCACCGCTCCCAACAGCAAATCCGGCTTGAATTTTTTTTTATAGATAGCCATGATACCTGCCGGTGTAGCATGTGTGGCAATTACAGCATCGGGGTTGGTCCTGACGATAAAATCCTGTGCCAAACCTGCTAAGGTACCATTAATAAAGTTACGCAGCCATAGCGACCCGCTCTGACGGTTTCCCCATTTATAAGCCAGCTCATACAGCCAGGGACAATATGAGAGTACCCATAAATAAAAACGTAAAAAAGCATTGCCGATACTGCCCGGAAAAAAGTCAAAAATACTTCCGTGCACTACCTGCACATTATCTGACAGTGCAAAAGACTGTTCCAGAGCCTGAGCGGCCAGCTTATGCCCTGAACCTATCGGAGCCGACAATAATAATATTGTATATTTTTTTTCACAAGATGCCATTTATAAACTCCATTTAAGAAAAATTTATCAAAAAACTTGAACCTGTAGCGCTATTATTGTATCATAAAATGTAATTAGCACAATATCAAGAGCTAATTTATTCTATATTAATGATGGAGGTTATCATGAAAAATCGTTTACCAGTTGAACATTTTCATTTTCCGGTAGAAAAAATCAAAGCCGGTTATTACACCGACGCTTATTTTCTGCGTACCGAGGAGATACTGAATGGCGATAATCACCATCCTAGAGTAATTATGCAGCTTTTTACCCGTGAACCGGTAGTTGTTTGCGGCATCGATGAAACTATCGCCCTGATCAAAACCTGCGCACATAATCCTGAAAATATTACGATCCATGCTTTACATGACGGAGATGAGGTTGCCCCCTGGGAAACACTAATGACGATCGAAGGTGATCTGGCAGACTTTGCCCATCTGGAAACTATCTATCTTGGTTTTCTGGCGCGGCAAAGCCGTATCGCTACTAATGTACGCCGTGTTGTCAAAGCAGCAAACGGCAAACCGGTCCTCTTTTTCCCTGCCCGGTATGATACCTATCAAACCCAGGAATCTGACGGCTATGCTGCTATGATTGGCGGTATCAAAGGTTTCTCTACTGATGCCAACGCCTTAGCCAGCAATGGCAAAGGTCTGGGAACTATTCCCCACGCCCTGATCGCAGCATATAACGGCGACACGCTGGCAGCAACCAGCGCCTTTGATAAATATGTAGCGCCTGATATCGCGCGTATTGCCCTGGTCGACTTTGATAATGACTGTGTTGGTACGACTTTACAGGTAGCACGCAAACTTGGCCGCAAATTAGCAGGAGTCCGCTTGGATACCTCCGGCACTATGGTAGATAAAAGCCTGCTCAGCCAAATGGGTATGTTCAAACCGACAGGCGTCTGCAAGGAACTAGTACATAATGTACGCACAGCACTTGATGCAGAAGGTTTCGATTATGTAAAAATTATCGTTTCCGGCGGATTTGACGCCGAACGTATCAAAGAGTTTGAAGCATTAAAGGTTCCTGTAGATACTTATGCAGTAGGATCCAGCCTTTTTGACGGTAATATCAACTTTACAGCGGATATCGTTATGGTAGACGGCAAAGAATGCGCTAAAGCAGGACGAGTACATCTTCCCAACCCACGGCTGGAACTTGTTAAGTAATTTTGAAAAAAGTAAAAGCACTGTGAGATTCTCACAGTGCTTTTTTATCAAACAAGATTATTTTTTCCAGATACCAAGCGGAGCTCCTACAGGCCAGAACTGACGACCATAGAAATTATTAAGGAACCCGGCTCCGGCGCCATATAAGGAAATAAGCGCTACTGCCATTTCAGCATAAGCAGCCATGGTGTGCGGGAAATGACCGCCGATACCAAGTCCGTCTAAAGCTAAACCTAAAAGTAAGATATCAATGAAAACCATATCTACGAATAAGAACAGACTTGCAGAGGACGCAGCAATGGTACCAATGCAGGCAAATATAAAATAGGCCAAAAATGCAAAACCAATAGCTTTAGGATCCACACCGGCAGCAAGACCAGGACCAAAGGTTCCTGCTTTAATCATCCAGCTCATACCTACTGCAGACCAGAAAAAGCCGAAAGCACTGAAAATTGTTGCGCCAAAAATATTGCGATGGCAATAGTCAAAATAACCAGCCAACAGCTGGGCGAAGGATCCGCAGAAAAGAGCCCACGGCAAAACCCAGGATACTCCTTCAACGATACCTAATTTTTGTGCAGAAGCCACCATTGTTACGACGGCCAGACCAAATAGTCCCAAGGGTGTAGGGTCGGCTACTGCGATTTGAACATGCTGCGTTGAATCATTATTAGTACTCATTCATACGCCTCCTTTATTTTGGTTTGGTTGTGAATTATTCCACACGCATATATAATATACTTTAAAACTAACAACATCGTCAATAACTGTTACATAAATTTAGCACTTTTGTATACAAGTGTGATATTGTATATTTTTCAGAAAACTTATCTGTACTATAATCGCACTATTTTAGTATATAATTTATATAAAAGGAAGTGATTTTATGAGTTTAAATGCTACCCCTTCTTCTGAACGCGTTCATATCGGTATCTTCGGTAAACGTAACGCCGGCAAATCAAGCCTTATCAACGCGATCACCGGGCAAAATTTAGCAATCGTTTCTGAAGCCAAAGGTACAACCACAGATCCTGTTTATAAAGCTATGGAACTGCTGCCGCTGGGACCAGTAATGATCATTGATACTCCGGGTATCGACGATGAAGGCGTTTTGGGCAGCCTGCGCATTCAAAAAGCATATCAGGTACTCAACAAAACCGATATCGCGCTTGTAATTATTGACGCTGCAGTTGGCCCTTCTGCTGAAGATCTGCGTTTGATAAAACGGATCAATGCAAAAAAAATCCCCCTGCTCATCGTTATCAACAAATGTGAAACCATAAATGAAGATAAAAAAACTGCTTATCAAGCTCTGCTGCCAAATAGGAAACTTTTATTTGTCAGTGCTGAACAGAAGCTCAATATTTTTGAGCTTAAAGAAGCAATCACCCAAACCGTACCTGCAGATGAAAATAAAGCACAGATAGTTGCTGATCTGCTGTCGCCTTCGGACTTCGTTGTCTTAGTAGTGCCCATCGATTCTGCCGCCCCTAAAGGAAGACTGATTCTGCCGCAGCAGCAAACGATCCGCGATATTCTGGAAGCAGATGCTGCCGCTATTGTAGTTAAAGAAAACGAACTGACCAACACACTGCAAAATTTAGGTAAACGACCCAAACTGGTTATCACCGACAGTCAGGTCTTTAAAAAAGTTGCTGCTGAAACGCCGGCTGATATTCTTCTGACCTCTTTTTCGATCCTGTTTGCACGCTATAAAGGTAATCTGCAGACTGCCGTTCAAGGCGTTACCGCACTTGAAAGCCTTGAGGACGGAGATAAAATTCTTGTCGGCGAAGGCTGCACACATCACCGCCAATGCGATGATATCGGCACCGTTAAGCTGCCACGCTGGATCAAAGAATATACCGGTAAAAATCCAGAATTTATTTTTACCAGCGGCACGGAATTTCCCCTGGACTTATCGCCGTATAAAATTATTATCCACTGCGGCGCCTGTATGCTGAACGAACGTGAAATGCAGTACCGCATCAAATGTGCTGCGGACCAAAACATACCTTTCACCAATTACGGTATCACAATCGCCTATATCAACGGTATTTTAAAACGCACAGTTGAACCCTTCCCACAGATTTATAAATTACTGGATAAATAATAAAAAGCTGAAACCTTTTGGTTTCAGCTTTTTATTTAGACTTTAGCGCACTTCTTCAAACATTTCCGCACCCACACCGCAGGTAGGACAGATATAATCTTCGGGCAGGCTTGCACCTTCATAAATATAGCCGCAAACCTTGCAGCGAAATTGTTTTAAACCTGCTGCAGACTGAACTTCTGTCGGAGCGATATAAACTCCTCCCAAATCAGCACTTCTGTCAAAATACACCGTATGCAGCATCTGTTCTGCCAGCTCACTTAAGGGTTCACCGTAAAATTCTTCGTATAATTTAATGATTTCAGGATTTTCGTGGCTTAACCGCAGCTGCATCGAATCGTCACGTTTATAAAGGCCTTCGATACGCTTGGCACGCAGCGCATCACCTTTATATTCCCTGTCTTTAGGCTGACCGCCCCCACCGATGCATCCGCCCGGACAAGTCATTACTTCGACAAAATGATAGCTTTTTTCGCCGCTTTTGATTTTTTCGATCAATTTACGGACATTAGCAGTACCATAGACGATAGCAACCTTTACTTTCAAGCCGTCAATGTCTACGGAAGCTTCTTTGATACCTTCCAGGCCGCGTACGGGCTTCAGATCATATAGTGCTGCCGGAACAGTTTTTTTCGTTACAAAAGTGTAAGCACTGCGTACTGCAGCTTCCATAACGCCACCGGTATTACCGAAAATCACGCCGGCACCTGACCCCAGTCCCATAAAGTCATCATATGCCTTGTCTTCCAATGCTGTGAAATCAATATTTTCATCTTTGGCCAGCATAGCCAGTTCACGCGTAGTAATAACATAATCCATATCACGCATACCGTTAATACCTAAATGCCTTGCAGCAGCATTCATTTCATCACGGCGGATTTCATATTTTTTAGCTGTACAGGGAGTAACAGCCACATTAACTATTTTTCGGGGATCAAGTCCCATTTTTTTTGCAAAATAAGTTTTGATTGTTGGCCCCTGCATTCCTATCGGGCTTTTAGCACTGGAAATATGCGGAAGCATTTCCGGATAATAGGTTTCAGCAAATTTGACCCAGGCCGGACAGCAACTGGTAAACTGTGGCAGCGGTTTTTCGCCTTTTGTGATACGTTCCACCAACTCACTGGCTTCTTCCATGATCGTAAGGTCAGCAGCAAAATTAGTATCCAACACATAATCTGCCCCCAGTTTTTTCAGCAGCGCTACCATTTTTCCTTCAACAAAGCTACCGTCTGCCATAGCAAATTCTTCACCTAAAGCAATGCGCACAGAAGGAGAAGTGCTGAAAATAACGATCTTTTCAGGATCGCGCATTGCTGCTGCTACTTCATAAGCCTCAACCTTTTCAGTAATACTGTCTGCCGGGCACACATTAGCGCACTGCCCGCAGTTTATACAGATAGGCACATCTCCGGTCGCCTTGAGATCGTAGGTACCGCAGACACCGATATAATCGGTGCAGACTGCTTTACAGGAACCGCATTTGATGCATTTGAATTCCAACCTTTGTACAGCAGGATTATCCGGTTCAATAGCAACACGGATATCTGTAAATTGATGTTTACTCATATAAAAGACCCTCCTCTTTTATCACTGCCTTTATTATAACTGCTCTCAATTATTCTTGCAATAGATACTAAAAGAAAATTATTATCCTAATTGCAGATAAAAAAATAACTGCCGTAACGCAGTTATTTTATCTGTCCATATAAATTTATTCAAAAGTATAAAACTCATCGCCACTGCCGCATTAGATATGAGTAAATAAAGCACACTGCTATTTTTTATAACGTTTATAAGCAAAAAACACGATGCCCGTAACAATAACCAATACTGTCAAACGCATACTGTTTTGCTTAAAATTTACAATATCATGCCCAATAACAACTTCTAATGCCGTCGAAGGAAATTTACCGATCAGGTTGGCAATAATATAATCTCTGACGCTGATTTTGCTCAAAGCCCCGATGGCAGTTAAAATTCCCGAAGGAAAATAAGGCAGCGCTCTGGCAAATGCCATCCACTGCAAACCGTTCTTACCGCTGGCTTCGTCGATATTTTTCAGGCTGTTACTTGTAGCAATGATCTTTTCAGCAGTACCTCTGAATAAATAACGCATCAGCAGAAAGCTGATCACAACACCGACAGTTTCCGCCAGCCAGGAAATCAGTATTCCCAGTGGCAGACCGAAAATCAAACCATTAGCCGTCGAAAGAAAAATTGAAGGAAAAATACTGGCCGCATTGATGAACACATCCAGTAAAAAACTGATTACAATTGCCCAGGGCCCAAAAGACCGCAGATATTCAGCCAAAGCATTGACGTTACCGCTGATAGCCAGTTTAAGAGTTTTATCAAAAAAATCCTGAGCAAAAAAATGTATACAGCATCCCAGCAGCACCAAAAAAGCCACCGCAATGATTTTAGTTATGACATCAGGGGCACGATACCATTTAGTTTTATTCTCCATTAAAACTCCCTTAATATTACGAATAAAAAATACGCTGGAACCGTTCGTCAAATTGACTGCTAAGAGCATCTTCGATCTCTCGCAGCATCTGCGGGTTCTTGAACGCTTTTTTCGCTAATTCACGTGCTTCTATCAAAACGCCTATATCTTGCAGTATATCAGCAATATATAAATCAGGCAAGCCGTGCTGACGCAAACCGAATAATTGCCCGGCACCGCGCAGCTCCAGATCTTTTTCTGCCAGAAAGAACCCGTTATCACTGTCGCGCAATACCTGCAGTCGTTCCAGTGTTTCCTTATTGTCATTATCCGTAAGCAGCACACAGTACGACTGATCCTTGCCGCGCCCTACCCTGCCGCGCAGCTGATGCATCTGGGCCAACCCGAATCTGTCAGCATTTTCGATGATCATCAGCGTTGCATTGGGAACATTGACACCAACTTCAATAACTGTCGTCGTAATCAGCACTTTGATTTCTCCTGCGGCAAAGAGGCTCATAATTTCTTCTTTTTCCTGGTTTTTCAAACGTCCGTGCAGCAGAGCGCAGGGAATATTTTTTAAATACGTTGCCTGCAGTTCCGTATAAACTTCTGTTGCCGAGCGCGCTTCTACACCTTCAGATTCATCGATCAGAGCGCAGACAACATAAGCCTGATGTCCGGCCTGTACCTGACGCACCAGTCCAGCATATACGGCATTACGCTTCTCACCGGTGTAGCACAAAGTCTCAATCGGTTTACGTCCAACAGGTTTTCCCTGCATCATGGAAGTATCAAGATCACCATAAATAGTTAAAGCTAAGGTTCGCGGGATCGGAGTAGCAGTCATAACTAAAATATCTGGGGCAAACTGTGATTTATTGGATAATTTCGCCCTCTGATCTACACCAAAACGATGCTGTTCATCAGTAACCACCAGCGCTAATCTGGCAAAAACAACATCGTCCTGGATCAGGGCATGCGTGCCAACCAGTACATCAATCTCTCCCAGCTCCAGATTTTCTAAAATTTCCCGACGTTTAGCTTTTTTGACACTGCTTGTCAAAAGCTCGACTCTTAACCCCTGTTTGCCCAAATATTCTGTCAGGGTTTCAAAATGCTGCTGTGCCAAAATTTCTGTCGGCACCATAATACAGCCCTGATATCCGTTTTCAGCCGTTTTAGCCAGCGCCAGAGCCGAAACAACAGTCTTGCCAGAGCCTACATCACCCTGCAGCAACCTGTGCATCGGCTTGTTATCCTGCATATCAAGTGATATTTCCTGCCAGGCCTTCTGCTGCGCTTCAGTAAGTTCAAACGGCAGTGAGTTTTTCACCGCTGTAACAAGCTTGCCGTCCACGCCGTGCTTGATGCCCTGCCTCACCTCTTTAATGCGATCGCGATAATAGAGCAGCCCGCATTGCAGTAGAAACAATTCTTCAAAAATGAATCTTTTTTTAGCTTCTGCCAGTTTAGCAAAACTGCCAGGAAAATGAATATTCTTCAATGCAGTATAACGATCCGGCAGCTGCCTTTCCGTTATAATACTTGCCGGCAATGTTTCCGGCAAATATTGTTCTGCCTTTGCCAGTGCCTGTTTGACTGCTGTGCGTACCGCTACCTGTGTCAAAGAGCCTGTCAGACTATAAACAGGTAAAATTCCTAAAGCATTGATACTTTCATTACTGTCGGCAATTTGAATAAACGCTTCGGAAACAAATTTTGCCGTTGTACCGCGGCGTACTTTACCAATAACAATCAGACGCATACCTGATTTGTATTTACGGGCCTGATACCGCTGCGCTGCAAACAGAAAAATATCGGCGTAACTGCCATCGTCCTGAACTGTGATAACAGTATAGCGTTTCCCTCTGCCTGAATATTTATCTGAAACTCGAAACACTTCCCCTGTAAAAAGCTGTTTTTCGTTATCAGTAGTCAGCTCTCCGATACGTTTCACTTTAGAATAATCAAGATAACTGTCCATTCTCGGGAACCGGTTGAGTAGATCACCGACCGTTTCTATATTCAATTTCTGAAATTCTAAAGCTTTTTTTATCCCTATACCTTTTAAACTGGTAACAGGCTCACGCCACCACATAAAATCACTGCCAATCTATAAAATTTACTTGCTTTTACCTACAGTCTATGGTATGATACTTTTGTTAAATTTGTAACTAATGCTCGTAATACGTTAAGGAGGTGGGACTCATGGCATCCATTTGCGAAGTCTGCGGCAAAGGTACTCTCGCTGGCAATAACGTCAGCCATTCCAATAGACATACTAAACGTGCTTGGAAACCGAACATTCAACAAGTAAGGGCTATTGTTAACGAATCTGTAAAACGCGTTAATGTTTGCACTCGTTGCTTGCGTTCCGGTAAAGTTACCCGCGCTATCTAATTTATGATTATTAAAAATAAACCAAATACCTAACGGTATTTGGTTTATTTTTATTTTACCGGTACACCGCATTCCGGACAAAATTTTACAAGCGAACTGATTTTGGCCTTACAGCTGGGACAAAGGATAAAGGCCCGGTATTCACGCAGCTTGTTTTCAAATAAGTCGTAAAAAAGATTGACTTCTTTATCCTGTGGCTTCCAGTTATAAACCTGAATCCTCTTACCATGAACATCAGCAAAAACCTGAGTAGTTTCTTCGTCCATCGCCTGTGCCGAAAAACGCATAACCTTTTTATCATTATGGCATTCAAGAATGCCATTTTCATCATCACGGGAATCAACCGTCACACCCATTTCATTGACTGTAAGCAATAACAGATTCCAAGCGCTTTTATTGTTTATTTCGTAAATACGGTTATCAAAACAACCGCCGGCACCATCAATTCTCATTAGCTGACCTCCAGAAAATTTTAGATAATAAATTAATACTCATATTATAACATAAAATAAACGCCAATCGCAGTGCTTTAAACGAATAAATCGTAACAATTATGTAAAAAATCCCCAAACCTGACGGCTTGGGGATTTATTTTCAACCTTATTATTTTGCGTAGTCAACAGCGCGTGTTTCACGAATGATGACGACTTTGATCTGACCGGGATATTCCATCTCGGCTTCAATCTTTTTAGCAATATCGCGCGCTAACAAAATAGATGTAGCATCATCGATCTGGTCAGGTTTTACCATTATGCGAATTTCGCGTCCTGCTTGGACAGCAAAGCATTTTTCAACGCCTTCAAAAGATTCAGAAATCTCTTCCAATCGAGTTAACCGTTTCAAATAGCTTTCCAATGTTTCGCGTCTCGCGCCAGGTCTTGCGGCAGAAACAGCATCAGCTGCAGCTACCAGAACTGCTTCAACACTCTTAGGCTCTACATCGCCATGATGGGCCATGATAGCATTGAGTACCAATTCAGATTCACGATATTTCTTAGCAATTTCCATGCCGATCTCAACGTGGGAACCTTCCATCTCGTGATCGATAGCTTTACCAATATCATGCAGTAAACCAGCACGTTTGGCTAAAACTACGTCAACGCCCAATTCTGAGGCCATCAAGCCTGCTAGATGAGCAACCTCAACAGAATGATTCAGGACATTTTGACCATAGCTGGTACGATATTTCAAGCGGCCCAGTAATTTTATCAGTTCAGGATGCAAACCATGCACACCTACCGCAAAAGTAGCCTGCTCGCCTGCTTCTTTGATCTTTTGTTCGACCTCTTTTTGTGCTTTTTCAACCATTTCCTCGATACGGGACGGATGGATACGACCGTCGTTGATCAGTTTTTCCAGAGCAACGCGGGCAACCTCACGGCGTACGGGGTCAAAACCGGAAATAATTACCGCCTCCGGCGTATCGTCAATGATCAGGTCAATACCGGTCAAAGTTTCCAGTGTCCGGATATTTCTGCCCTCACGGCCAATGATACGGCCTTTCATTTCATCATTAGGCAGGGCTACTACAGAAACAGTAGTTTCTGCTACGTGGTCGGCCGCACAACGCTGAATCGCCAGAGAAATGATCTCTCTGGCCTTCTTGTCTGCTTCCTCTTTCGCCTGCTGCTCCAAATCTTTAATGAGCATTGCGGTTTCGTGTTTCACTTCTTCTTCAACAGATTGAAGAAGTTCTTTTTTAGCATCTTCGGTAGATAAACCGGACAAACGTTCCAGTTCACCCAATTGTTTTTGATATAATGCATCGACTTTAGCCTGACTGTCACTGAGGAAAGTCTCTCTAACAGCTAAGTGTTCCTCTTTTTTCTCAAAAGACTCTATCTTACGGTCAAGATTTTCTTCTTTTTGCAAAAGACGTCTTTCCTGACGTTGGATATCACTGCGACGCTCTTTATTTTCTCGTTCCATCTCACTGCGCATGCGGTGGATTTCTTCTTTAGCTTCTACTAACGCTTCTTTGCGTTTAGCTTCACCGGTCTGTTCCGCCTCCTGAATGATACGAATAGCGGTTTCTTCAGCAGTAGCAATTTTGTTTTCAGCAACATTTTTACGTACTAAATAACCGATCGCACCACCAACGGCACCAGCACCGATAGTAATACCGATAAGTTCTAAAATGATTTTCACCTCCTTATTAATTTTTAAAAAAAATGAGGCAACAAACTATTGTCGCCTCGTGGATAACATTCATTCATTAATTATTAACACGATTGGATACTATAATTTTAAATGGATTTTATATAAAAGTCAAGTTAGCAGTCATCCATTAATATCACAGAACCATGTATATTATTAATGCTTTTTTGAATATATTTACTTGCAAAGCCACGCGCATACAGGTACCTGCCAATAGCGGCCCGGCCTTCCTGCGTAGCAGGATCATATTTTTTAGGATTACGTTTTAAACAAGACTGCAGAGCCTTCTCCGCCCGTTCCTGTTCCTCAGCTTCAGAAAACTGCGCTAAAATACCGTTTATATAACGTTCGGCCACATTTTTTTTCTGCAGCTCCAGCCGAAGGTGACATCTGCCATAGTATTTTTTAGAAAGCCAGGCTTCAAAAACCCTCTGTCCATAACGTTTTTCATCTAAGAAACCATATTCCAGCAGTTTTTGGATAGTACTCTTGATGATGCCAGTATCTGCGCCTTTACGTTTCAGCTTCAGTTCCATATCCTTACGGCTGTAATCACGATAGCTCAGAATATCTAAAGCATAATCATACGCTTCCTGCTCAGTCGTTAAGTTCTTGGACGACCGGTTCAGCATCGCTTACACCGCTTTCTGCGCTTACTAATTTGGCAATAGTATGCTCGCGGATCTTGGCTTCGATCTCAGCAGCCATTTCCGGATTTTCTTTGAGAAAATCTTTGACCTTTTCTTTGCCCTGTCCCAAACGAACCTCGCCGTAGGAATACCAGGCGCCGCTTTTATTGATGATGTCAAACTCTGCACCCAGATCTACGATGCAGCCTTCATGGGAAATGCCTTCACCGTACATAATATCAAATTCTGCCTGTTTGAAAGGCGGAGCGATTTTATTTTTAACGATTTTCACGCGGGTACGGTTGCCTATCATATCGTTGCCGTTTTTCAGAGTTTCAATCCGTCGTACATCCATGCGGACAGTGGAATAAAATTTCAACGCTCTGCCGCCGGTAGTTGTTTCTGGATTTCCGAACATAACTCCGACTTTTTCGCGGATCTGATTGATGAAAACAGTAGCACATTTAGACTTGGAAATGATACCGGTCAGCTTACGCAGAGCCTGACTCATCAACCTGGCCTGCAGGCCAACGTGAGAATCACCCATCTCGCCTTCGATCTCTGCACGCGGTACCAAAGCCGCTACGGAGTCGATAACGATGATATCGATAGCGCCGCTGCGTACTAAAGCATCAGCGATCTCCAATGCCTGTTCGCCGTTATCAGGCTGCGAAATCAGCAGATTGTCGACATCGACGCCCAGCTTACGTGCGTATTCAGGGTCCAAAGCATGCTCAGCGTCGATAAACGCCGCATAACCACCGATTTTCTGTGTTTCAGCGATCATATGCAGGGCAACTGTAGTTTTACCGGAAGATTCCGGACCATAGATCTCGATGACCCTGCCGCGTGGAATGCCACCTACTCCCAAAGCTATATCTAAAGACAAAGCGCCTGTAGGAATAACCTCTATGTTCATTTTAGCGCTGGCTTCGCCCAATTTCATGATCGAACCTTTACCGAAATCTTTTTCGATTTGGCGCATTGCATTTTCCAACGCTTTTGTTTTTTCAGCGTTCAGTTTTTCCGTACTCATTTGATCAAGCCTCCTGTTTCGTTGCTGTCAATTACTATCTACAAATAGTATACAAACAACTGTTCGAGGTGTCAAGATTTATTTATTTTTTCAGCAACCGGGCAATTTCTTCCCCGCTGAATTTATAGGTTTCGTTGCAGAACTGGCAATGCACCTCTGTTTCCTCATCCTGACTCATGGCCGAGATATCTTCCTGCCCTAAAGTCGCCAATGCTCCCAATATCTTTTCTCTACTGCAGCGGCATTTATAACTCAGCTCTATGCTCTCCTGAATTGTTACATCTAGACCGCGGGCAATAGTTTCGATCATCTTTTCTGGAGTATAACCCAGCTCCAGCAGCTGCGTAACATAAGGAGTTAAACTGATGTTTTCCTCCAGCTGTGCCAGCGTTTCCTCTGCGCAGCCTGGCATTGCCTGAATAAAGTACCCGCCTGAAGCTATGACCTGCCCCTCTTTATTGACCAATACGCCTAACGCCACAGAAGACGGTGTCTGTTCAGACGTGTATAGATAATTAGTAAGGTCACTGGCGATCTCGCCGTCAACCAGTTCGGCATAGCCGGTAAAAGGTTCAGCGTTCTGCAGATAACGGGTCACAATAATATTGCCGGCTCCAATAGCGCCGCCAACATCCAGCTTGCCGTTTTTCAGCGGCAAAAATACATCCGGATCACCTACATAACCACGCACATGCGTGCCTTCTGCATCGGCAACGACTTCGCCGATCGGCCCGTCACCCTTTAAACGCAGGGCAATGCGTTCATTATCTTTCATAGTAGCTGCTAAAAGCAGGGCTCCGTTCATCGCCCTGCCCAAAGCGGCACTAGCCAAATGGGAAGTATGATGCCTGGTAGCAGCCTCCTGTACCAGATTAGTAGTACACAGCGCATAAATTCGTACACCTTCAGCCGTGCCTTTAGTCAAAATATCTTTCATTATATATACCTCTTAGAATCTACGATTAACGTACGTTTAAAAATCAGATGTTTTTCAACAGATTGACCATTTCGATAGCAGTCATTGCAGCATCAACACCTTTGTTGCCAGCTTTAGTACCGGCACGTTCAACAGCCTGCTCAATATTTTCGGTAGTCAGAACGCCGAAAGCTACCGGAACACCTGTTTCCAGACCAACATGCGCCACGCCTTTAGAAGCTTCGGCACAAACATAGTCAAAATGAGGAGTAGAACCGCGGATAACCGCACCCAAACAGATAACAGCATCATATTTGCCACTCACTGCAAGCTTCTGCGCTGCCAAAGGGATCTCGAATGCTCCTGGGACCCAAACTGCAGTAATATCTTCATTGTCCATCCCATGACGTTCCAGGCAGTCGATAGCACCGCTCAAAAGCTTGCTGGTGATAAATTCATTAAAACGGGCTACAACAATAGCCACTTTCATACCTTGTGCTGTTAATTGACCTTCTAAAGTTTTCATATTCATTGCCTCCATTTTAAGTTAATTTGATTTTTATATCAGCTGCAGCAGTTGCAGTGTTTATGCTCATGACCTTCGTGCAGCTCATGCCCCATTTTTTCCTCTTTGACTTCCAGATAGAACTCGTTAAAAGGGTTAGCGTCGATAACGATAGGCACTCTTTCGCTTACGGTGATGCCATAGCCGGAAAGCCCCACACGTTTGGCAGGATTATTAGTGATCAGACGAATGCTGGTCAAGCCCATGTCGGAAAGGATCTGAGCTCCGATACCATAATCACGCAGATCCGGAGCAAAGCCCAGCTTAACATTGGCTTCAACGGTATCATAACCCTGATCCTGCAGCGCATAAGCCCTGATTTTATTCGCCAGACCGATACCACGTCCTTCCTGACGCATATACAGTACTACACCGCACCCTTCTTTTTCTATCATTCGCAGCGCTGTTGCCAGCTGATCGCCGCAATCACAGCGCAGGGAACCGAAAGCGTCGCCGGTCAGACATTCTGAATGTACGCGTACCAAGACATCTTTTTTACCGGACACCTCACCTTTAACGATGGCAACATGGCAAAGATCATCCAGATCATTTTCGTAAGCTACAGCGCGGAAATTGCCGTATTTACTCGGCAGCGCGGCTTCAGCCGCACGATGCACCATTTTTTCGTGCGCCTTGCGGTAAGCGACCAAAGCAGCAACGGTAATAAAAACCAACCCGTGTTCTTTAGCAAATTCTTTCAATTCAGGAGTACGAGCCATATTGCCGTCTTCGCTCATGATCTCGCAGCAGATACCGACTGGCTTCAATCCAGCCAGCTTACACAGATCTACAGTCGCCTCGGTGTGCCCTGTGCGGCGCAGTACGCCGCCTTCACGTGCACGCAGCGGAAAAACATGTCCCGGACGACGGAAATCATCAGGCTGCGCGTTATCATCAGCACATTTTTTCATCGTATATGCGCGTTCGTGCGCCGAAATACCCGTAGTAGTATCGACGTGATCGATAGATACGGAGAACGCAGTTTCGTGATTATCAGTATTTTTAGCTACCATCGCGCCAAATTGCAACTTATCCATGATCTCCGGAGCTGCCGGCATACAGATCAGACCGCGTGCGTATTTTGCCATAAAGTTTACTGCCTCAGGCGTACACAGCTCGGCAGCCATAATCAGATCACCTTCGTTTTCCCTATCCTCGTCATCAGTTACCAAAACCATTTTACCGGCTTTGATAGCTGCTATCGCTTCTTCAACTGTATTAAATTTGAACTCTTCCATTTTCATAGCCTCCTTATTTACATAAAACCGTTTTCGAATAAAGTAGCTTTACTCAAAACGCTGGTTTCATCCTTTTTCTCTGCCTTATTGCCAAACTTCAGCATCTGTTCAACATATTTACCGATAATGTCTGTCTCCAGATTGACCTCGTCGCCAACGGTCTTAAAGCCTAAAGTAGTTTCCTTCGAGGTATGCGGGATCAGCGATACTGAAAAAGTATCCTCGGTGACATCCGTTACCGTCAGACTGATACCATCGATAGCAATAGAACCCTTATGCAGGATGTAACGCATCAACTCCGGCGGCGTTTTTACCGTTACCACATTAGCTATGCCGTCCTGCCGGCATTTCGCGATCACACCGATCCCCTCCACATGACCGCTGACGATATGTCCGTCCAGGCCATCCATCAACCGCAGCGTCCTTTCCAGATTGACCCGGTCGCCGCTGCGCAGATCACGCAGATTGCTCAAACGCACAGTTTCCGGCATCACGTCAGCCGTAAACTCACCGCTGCCCAAAACAACTACTGTCAGGCAAACGCCGTTCACTGCAACGCTGTCGCCTATTTTTAAATTATCCAGCACTTTTCTAGCGGCTACAGTCAGATGATAACTGTTCTGCACTCTCTTCAACCCTCGCACAGTGCCAAGCTCTGCAACTAATCCAGTAAACATATCAGCATTTATTCCTTTCCACTCTGCCAGTCAGCAAAATATCTGCTCCCAAAGGCAGTGTTTCTATCTCCTTCAAAACATAACAATCCTCCATCAGTGCAAAACCTTTGCCGCCGACCGGAGTCAACGCCTCTTTGCCGCCGATCAGTTTCGGTGCGATAAACGCATAAATACGATCCACCAAGCCGGCTTCTAAAAAGTCACCGTGCACTGTACTGCCTCCTTCAACCAAAATACTGGTCAGATTACGCCCAGCCAGCTCCTGCAGCAGCAACGCTACAGGCAGCTTGCCATTGACCGCAGGCAGCTGAAGCACTTCTACCTTCGGCAGCGCCTGCAGCGCTTCTGCTTTGGCCTGCTTGGCGCCCGGTAAACAAGTGCCTGTGACCAGCAATGTTTCAGCCTCGCCGTCAAAAATCTTCGCAGTCATGGGTATTTCACAGTTACTGTCCAACACTATCCGCAGCGGGTTTCGCCCCTCTACCAACCTGGTAGTAAGCTCCGGATCATCTGCCAGCACCGTATTCTTACCGACCAGGATACAATCGTGAGCCTTGCGCAAATAGTGCCCATAAGCTCTGGCGTCCTCGCCGGTGATCCATTTCGAATCGCCGGTCCTTGTAGCTATCTTACCGTCTAAAGTCATTGCATATTTCATCGAAACAAAGGGTCTGCCGGTTACGATCCAGTGGAAAAACTTCTCGTTAAGCAGACGTGCCTCTTCTGCGCACACGCCCACAGTAACCTCGATCCCCGCATCGCGTAAACGCTTAAAACCGTTGCCGGCAACCTTGGGGTTCGGGTCTTCGACCGCCGCAACCACACGTTTCAGTCCGGCAGCAATAATCGCCTCGCAACAGGGTCCGGTACGTCCAAAATGCGAACAGGGCTCCAGTGTTACATATATCGTTCCGCCACGGGCCAGCTTTTTTGCTTCCTTCAACGCATTGATCTCGGAATGAGGCTGCCCTGCCTTATGATGATAGCCTTCGCCTACAACTTCTCCATCAGCACTGACGATAACTGCACCTACCATAGGATTGGGGCTGGTATCACCTTCAGCCAGACAGGCTAAAGCCAGCGCCTGCCGCATATATAATTCATCGTCCATCAAGTCACCTTCTTCAAGTAAGCTTACGATATGCCCTGAAATTAGAAAAACCACAGGCAAAACCTTTTGGGGTTTTGTCTATGGCTCAGTAAACAAACTCATAGCCGCCTTTTCTCATCCAGACTATACTGTCGGTACCGGAATCACACCGGATCATGCTCACAAAGAAGCTCGCGGACTATAACCGCCGGTAGGGAATCACACCCTGCCCCAAAGGCTACCGTATTTAATTACTTTCTAAATATAGCACAAAATATTCAAAGCGTCAATTTCTTAAAAGCGAACTTCCTGTGAACAAACAGTATGCCTTCTGGCACCAACTATTTTTTTGGAAGCAGGCGGACTTGCTCTTCCCGCCCGCTTCCAAAGATGGAGGAATGAGTGTAAACTCGTCTTATTGTCAGGCAGCAGCCCAAAGGCAAATCTGCCGTAACAGCTCTTGAAAATTAGCTTCCAGCATCGCTATCGCCTCAGCCGACGCATCATCGATATGCAGGCCTACGGTCACTGTAACAGTATGTCCAAGCATCCTGGCCAGTTCTAAGGCGGCTTTGCGTGCCAGCAGGTCTTCCTTATGCCCTGTCAGGCACAGTACCGATGCCGAAGAAGAAACTATATTTTTATCTTTTAAGCTGGGGCGCGGTACGCCTACGGCGACAGCACCGATATGCTGCTTTTCACCGCCGCCGATAACGACCGTCAGATCATCACCACAGCGTACTGCCACAGCTTCCAGCAAATATTCCTGCGCTCCCAAGGAAAAAGACTTTGCCTGCATTTTACTCCTCCCCTTTCCAGGCCACAAAATGCTTATAATCAATACCAAACTGCATCAGGACCTTACCGATGATATGCTGCATTTGCTTTTCCACCGAATTTGACCCATTGTAAAAAGTCAGCATCGGCGGCACAACGACGCAGCCGTAATCAGCAGCTTCCTTGATATTACGCAGATGCAGCCTGCTCAAAGGCATTTCGCGCGGTACGATAACTACCTTCCTGCCCTCCTTTAGACAAACGTCAGCGGAACGCAGCAGCAGATTATCTGTATAGCCGGCTGCTATCCCGGCGACTGTTTTCATACTGCAGGGTATTACGATCATTCCATCAGTTTTAAACGAGCCGCTGGAAATACTGGCAGCCATATTTTTATTGCTGTGCACAACATCGGCCAGAGCGCATACATCCTGTACGGTAAGATCCGTTTCGCACTCAAAATTTTTAACTGCACCTTCAGTTACAACTAAGTGAACTTCACAATCTGGGAGCAATTTTAAAGCTTTCAACATCTCATAGCCCAAAATGACCCCGCTGGCTCCGGAAATACCAACGATCAGACGCATCTCCAGCCCTCCTTCAGCAGATTATTTATCAAACAAGCCTAACATCGACCAGTACGGAACTTCAATCAGTACAGTCATAACATAGATAACGATAATGAACGGAATACCCAAACGGATCGTTTCCTTCTGTGAATACATACCGTTATCTTCACCCAAACCGACCAGCATGTTCAAATGCTGGAAAGGCAGCACATAGTGAGAAGCAACTGCCGAATAAGCGAGCAGCGCCGGAACAAGCGGCGTAATACCCATCTGGCTGGTAAAGGTGATCATAGCTGGGATAATGATACCCATAACTGCGATAACGCTGCCCAAAAGCATATGTATAATAATTGAAATAGTTGCGATAAACGCTGCCAGGATATATGGATCAGACGGAACTGTACCAGGCAATACTGTCTGGGCTATCCATGCATTCATACCGGTAGCGCCGCCAACACGTCCGATAGCAACAGCAGCAGTCAAAAAAATCAGTACATGCAGAGGAACACCGCTCCAGCTTGCCGGCGTCAGAATTTCGCCAACCAAAGGCAGGCTCATTGCCATTGCGATAAACAAGGTTACCCAACCGATATCGACGCCATGCAGAGTATCAGTCATCCAAAGAATGATCGCTAAAGTTACCCAAAAGGCAGTCCGAAGCTCTTTCCCACTCATTGGACCCATAGCTGCTAATTTAGCACGCATTTCCTCTTTGTTGACCTGTACTTCCTGAGTTGGCTTAAATAGGAACAAAATCATAAAGCAGGTAATAATACTTACGATAATACTGGGTGGTCCCATCAATTTAAACCAGCCAAGCCAACCTAGAGAAACACCGGATGATTGTACTGCCAGCGGACTGATAGTAGCATCGCCAGTCAAAAAGATCAGGGAAACCGGAACAGAAGCGGCAAAAACAGTAAAGCCTATTTTAACTGCATCCACACGAGGAATATTCGCACTTTTAATAACGACCGCCATAACTGACATAATCAGGAAAGCACGCGGCCAGGGATGCGGAATCAAAAGACTGAGGATAAAAGTCAGAATAAAAATCGCCACGATAATACTCTTAAATGAAGTTACATAAGAAATGATAAATTTATAAGCGATACGTTCGCCAAGTCCAGATTCTTTAACTGCACCGGCAATCAAATAAGCGCCTACAATCAAAAACATCATTGGACCAGTCCAGGTCGAAAAAATGAGAGCAGGTTTTTCAACCCCAAAAACTGCGAGGAGTAATAGATAAAGACCGGAAGTATAACCCGGCTGAGTGATTTGAAAGCCCCAGAAAATTACGGTCATAAAAGAAAGCGCCATACATATCTGACCATTTCTTGCAAGTCCTGGGATATCGGCCGTGCCGATCAACAGTGCTACGATAATGCCTAAAATAAACCCTATTCTCGCTTTATTCATTCCCACAAATAAAACCTCCTATCTCTTACAACTTTTGAACATCCACAACCAATAAAATATCTATTTTAACAATTAAGTTTATGTGCAGCAAATTTAATTATTGTAATTTATTAAGTTATGGAGTATCCTTATGCTAATGAGCAAGAGCTTTTTGACAGCTCCTAAAAATCTTTTTCCCCTCCTTCCCTTTCGTCTCCAGCAATTCTCTTTCTTGCTTTTCATCATAGAACCAGCCCGTCTAAAAGGCAATTCAGTTAAATAAACACGTCATTCTTGTTAGGAATTTCCAAAGGTGAAAGCTTGTATTCCATTCTCGAATATGTGTATATAGCAAAATCGAATATAATTTAAATGAAGAAGGTAAAGATTTTAAAACAAATCTCATTTTTTTACTATTTGCTATCGTGTTTTAATTTGCACAGAAGGGCGGATTGAATTTATGAATCTTAATCAATTGAAATACTTTCTGGCCATTGTCAAAACAGGTAGCTTTTCAAATGCTGCCGATGATATGTATATCTCCCAATCGTCAATGTCCAAACAGATAAAAGCCCTGGAAACAGAACTGGGTGTCGATCTCTTCAAACGCGAACATTCCAAGGTCTATCTGACTGAAATAGGTGCGGAATTTGCCAAATATGCTGAAATGACCATCAAACAACACAACGATATGCTGCTTTATTTAGATGAATTTGCTACCAAGAAGTCTAATACTATTCGTTTTGGGTCAATACCTGTAGTATCCTCCTATGGTATCAGCGCTCAGATAGCCCAATTTACAACCAACTATAAACCCGATGTTAACGTCGTTATCGATATGCACGAGACCAACCAGCAGGAAGTTATGAAAGAGCTGTTTGACGGAGCCATCGACATTGCGCTGATACGTACTGATTATCTTGATGAAGTAGATGTCTTTGACTGTATTCCATATAAGAAAGATATTTTTGTTCTGGTCTGCAATCAAAATCATCCTTTAAGTACAAAAGAAGCTGTTTCCCTGAATGACCTGATAAAATACCCACTTTCACTTTTAGATACCTCATCGGTCATTTATACGATCGTTATAAAAGCATTTGAACGCCACGGCATCGAGAAAAAAACAAAATGTCTGACAACAAGGCACAAGATCCTTATGGAGATCCTGCAGACGGCGCCAAATATTTCGCTGCTGCCGCTCAGTCTCGTTGACCTGACACTTTTCCCTCATCTCTGTACCGTTCCTCTAGTTGAAGAACTCACAAGCGATGTGGCGCTGATAAAACTCAAAAAACGCCGCCTCAATAAAATTACCAAGGATTTTTGGATCTATTGGCAAAAATATTTTCAAATGCAATAAATAAAAAACCACTGCTCAGCAGTGGTTTTTTATTGCTGATATTCCTGATATTTACCGCAAAGGAACTTCCAAAATTTTTCTGTCGTCGCATTCAAAGTTTTTTCCTTACGTTTAACGATGTAAACATTACTGTAGATTGGCATCGTCAGAGGGACATATTTCAGCCCTTCAATGCTGTGTCCTTCCTCCAGCATCCGTTTTGTAAAAAAAGTAATACCAACATTATTGGCCACCATCGAAAACACATTCCTATGCCGTGTCATCGTTGCCGCCACATTACATTCCTTGTTCACTTTACGCAGCTTTTCCATTAAAATCCGGTAAATTTCCGATTTAGGAGAAATCAGAATGATTTTTTCATCCCGCAGCATCGAAAAATCAAATTCCTGCAGCTGTGCCAGCTCACTTTCCTGCGAACAAATCAGGCCGATCTCGTCTGTCATAAACAGCCGATGCTCATATTCGGGCAGCTGGTCAAAACCGTCGCGCACAAAAGCAAAATCCACCTTATCGTTTTTTAAAAGCATCAGTACGTCTTTCTGTTCTTCTTCCAGAATATTATAATTAACGACCTGCCTGCGATTTTTATTGACTTTCTGAAACTCAGAAAGCAGCGTTGATATCTTATAGGAACTGACGATTGGAATCGAAGCGAATTTCACTTCTTCGATCGGCGTATCTTCAAAAGCCATCAGCTCCTGGTGCATTTCGTTTTTTGTCTCCAGCAGCTGCAGCGCATAATCATAAAAACACTGGCCTGCTTCCGTCAGAGTAATCTTATTACCGGTCCTGTTAAACAACACTACCCCAAGCTCGGTTTCCAAAGCTTTGATCTGCTTGGACAGCGAAGACTGAGAAATGTATTCTTCCAGTGCTGCCGACCAAAAACTGCCATGCTTGACAATAGCGACAAAATATCTCAACTGATTAAAATTCATTTCTCTCACCTGCTTTCACTCTGCCCAGCCTGAAGCTGCTTATCTACTACGATTATACGGTAAAAGCAGGCTTTTTCGTATTCCAATAGAGCATAACGTCTTGCCTTTATAGAATTAAAAGTTTATTAATGCAAACTATTGGTTATATCTTTCCAATATGTCAAAACAGCTTTGCTATTTAGAATAGCCTTCAAACTCCCACTCGTATTATGATGTTCCTAAGAGGAAATGCTGCTTGAACACCGGTGTCAGTTGGTGCAGCTCTGAAACCGGTCAGCTGAAAACTGTTAGATATTGCAAAAAACAGTCTCCGCAAAAATGATTCTACTTTCTTGCAGGCAGCAGCTTCCCATTCACAGTACAGTATATTTAAGGAGGCTTTATTATGACTACTAAAATCAATGATTTACGTTCCGCACTCGACTATCTGCGTACCATCCCCGGACAGTTGGTGGAAACCAACGTCGAGGCCGATCCACGTGCCGAGATCTCCGGTATTTACCGCTATGTTGGTGCCAAAGGCACCGTTAAACGCCCGACTCGCTTAGGACCTGCCATGATCTTCAATAATGTTAAAGGCCATCCCGGCGCTAAAGTCGCTATCGGCGTACTTTCAAGCCGTGCCCGTGTCGGGCACCTGCTGGGATGTGAACCCGAAAAGCTGGGCTTTCTTTTAAAAGACTCCGTATCCACCCCGATCGCTCCGGTAGTTGTAAGTGCTGACCAGGCACCCTGTCAGGAAGTAGTGCATCTGGCAACAGAAGAGGGCTTTGATATCCGCAAGCTGATCCCAGCCCCTACCAATACTGAAGAAGACGCCGGCCCATATGTAACCATGGGGCTTTGCTACGGCACCGATCCTGAAACCGGCGATACCGATATTACTATCCACCGCCTCTGCCTGCAGGGCAAAGACGAAATATCCATGTATTTCGTTCCAGGCCGTCACTTAGACGTATTCCGTCAAAAATACGAAAAAGCCGGCAAACCGATGCCGATCTCCATCAGTATCGGCGTTGACCCGGCCATCGAGATCGCCGCCTGCTTCGAACCACCTACAACTCCACTCGGCTTCAATGAATTGAGCATAGCCGGCAGTATACGGGGCGAAGGCGTGCAAATGGTACAGTGCAAAACTATCAACGAAAAGGCTATCGCCCGTGCAGAATATGTTATCGAAGGCGAACTGCTGCCTGATGTCCGCGTCCGCGAAGACCAAAACAGCAATACCGGTAAAGCAATGCCGGAATTTCCGGGCTATACCGGCGCTATGAAACCAGCAATCCCGCTGATCAAAGTCAAAGCAGTTACCCACCGCCGCGACCCAATCATGCAATCCTGCATCGGTCCTTCCGAAGAACACGTCAATATGGCAGGTATACCGACTGAAGCATCTATCCTCGGCATGACGGAAAAAGCACTGCCAGGCAATGTCAAAAACGTATATGCCCACTGCTCCGGCGGCGGCAAATATATGGCCGTTATCCAATTCGTCAAAAAAGCTCCGCCTGATGAAGGCCGTCAAAGACAGGCTGCTCTGCTAGCCTTCTCTGCTTTCTCGGAACTGAAACACGTTATCCTGGTAGACGACGATGTTGATCTGTTTGATACCGACGACGTACTGTGGGCTTTGAATACCCGTTTCCAGGGCGATGTCGACGTTATCACTATCCCAGGCGTTCGCTGCCATCCGCTCGATCCTTCCCAATCCCCCGAATTTTCGCCTTCGATCCGCGATGTAGGTATATCCTGCAAAACTATTTTTGACTGCACCGTACCTTTCGGGCTTAAAGAGCACTTCCAGCGCAGCAAATTTAAAGAAGTCGATCCAGCCAAATGGGTTCCTGAATTATTCAAAAAATAATAGTAAAAGAAAAATACCTGAAGCATTTATGCTTCAGGTATTTTTCTTTTGTATACCTAATGCCAGCAGCTTCACTGCCTGCCACTGTTTGTGTCTCTCCGGACTTACTTCCCTGTCCCAAAATTCATACTTCAACTGGAAGAAATACTCCTCATAAAAACAGCTGACAGCAGATTGCCGCGAATAGTCTATTTTTAACGCTGCTAAAACGTCCAACAAACCGGCGCCAAAATATGGCAGCAACTCTTTTACTTTCCGTTTATACGTCCTGGTCTCCTCCTGAAAGCGAGCATAACACAAAGCAAACAGCGCCAGCTCCAGCAGCTCCTTAAAAGTAATATCGTCGCCGCTTACGGCAGCCGTCAGTACTGTTTCATAAATCAAACTCCGTACCGCTGCACTGGCGTGAAAAAACAAAAGAAATTCGTTCAGCGCTGTGCTGGACTGCGGCGGTACATATCCCTCAGCAAGTTCACCACCACGCACATATGGTGCTAAAGCTGCGAAATTGCCGCTGCTCACAAAAGTCTGACCCATTTCCAGCAAAATTTCCTCCGGCGTCAACTGTAACCCATTCAGCAATCCACACGCCTCACCGTCCTGCAGATGTCGATAGATTTTCAACCCCTGCCGCTCCTCGCAGCCTGTAACCAGGCCATGCGGGCACTTCAACAAACCTTCCATATCAGTATGTCGCCCCCTTTTCGATAATCCTGCGGGCAAGAAACCTGTGCAGATTTATGATTGTCGTATGCTCATAGCCATATTTATCCTCTTCGTCAAAAGTTATCTTCACCATCTCAATCTGATTCCTGCGGCAATAATCGTTCAACTCCCTTTCGGCCTGCTCACGGTCGTTGATCTCTCCATCCGATAATAGAAACAACAATCTCCGCTTCCCCTTCAGCACCTGTTCCTGCAGCAACCGCACCGCCGGCAGCAGATTAGTCCCCCCTCCAGACAACGGTACGATCGAAGTCTGCTCGGCTTTATCAATAAAACTTTTACGTACTTTGCCCCCGCCCTCAAAATCTATTATCAGTGTTCTGATACCGTCAAAATTATTAACTGCCGCCAAAATCTCGATCAGCGCTTCTGCATATTCACGTTCAAATCGGTACGTACTGCCCGAAACATCGCGTATGATCATAATATCTACCGATACCTTACGCCGCAAGTAATACTGATAAACCCTGCTTTCCTCCGCTGTTTTAGAGGCCAGATACGCTTCCTGCTGCTTTTTCAGGTTAACGTCGCCGTCATAAGCACCAATGATCTTCATCGACGTAAAGCTCTGCTTAAAAATATATTCCAGCTCGCCGATCTCGCGCCTGTATTTCCGTACTGTATCCAAAAAGAACTGTGAAGTGTCGCCCGACCTGCTTACCATACGCCCTACGCCTGCCAGCTTACCTGTCTGTGATGCGGCATTCTGCATTTTTGCTTTCAGTTCACGGATATGCTCTTTCCGTACAATCTCGTATAATTCTTCTTCGCTGAACACCTTCAGCACCGACATAGAGCCGGCAGTTCCTGCCGCAGCAGCTTTCTGCTCCCACACAGGTGTGATTTCTGACGTCATCCGCAATCCCTGCAGCCATTCTGTCAGCAAATCTGTCACCACGATCAAATTCTGCAGCTCCGTCCGTACCGCAGTCAAGGCCAGAGGTACCATAAAATCATAAAAACTACTGTCACCCTGCGGCTCGATGATACCGTACTTCAAAAACACCTGTAAAGCTTCCAGCTGACCACGCTGCGGCAAATACTTCACAAGCTGCTCCAACTCCACATCCTGTGTCGTCATATTCAGCAGTGTCAGCAGCTTGCCAAACTCAGGCAGCTCACGCGCCAGCTTATACTCACAGAACGTCCTAAACAGACTTCTATAGATGCATCGGTATAAAATATCCTTCTTAAGTCGCTCCAAGTGCCTGTACCCCTCCGCCCCCGTAAACAACGCCGTATTTTCATACCGCAAAACACTCAGTTCACTTATAACAAATGCATCAGTAAAACTCTCTGACGACAGTAGCCCATGCAAAGCTGAATGCTGCCATGCCTCCAGCAAACATTCGCAGTTGACAGCCAGCACATACCCGTCCTCACGACTTCCAGTACAGCAGCACAGCTGTCCGCATTCTGTGCCAACAGAGTCTTGATATGCAGCTGCATCAGCATAATATTCTATTTTAAAAGCCAGTTCCGGGCATAATACCGCAAAATTTTCCATAACAGCCACCTTAAATAATTGAAGACTCAAGCTTCTCCTTCACCATCTGCAAATCATAAAAACCCAGGTCTACATCCAGATAATACATAAAGCTCTGCAAAATGATCTCTTTAAAAGTTCCGATTCCTATCGCGCTCAAGGCCTGCTCCAGCTCCATGATCCGCCTGTCTGTCAAATCAGTAACGCTTGCCGCCTCACAGCCCAACACCCTTTTTGCCAGATACCTCTTGATGCTTTCAACATTCCGATTATCATAAAAATAAGAATCTATCATCGTCTGCCGCCACTCTGGGCGCCGCAAAAGCTCCAAATTGCACAGAACTACGGCAATAGCCGCATTGCGTACCGACAGTGGATAAGTATTGCTGCGTACCTCGCGCATCAACTCAATAATATAACGCTTTAGGCTTACCGGTACAACATCGTTGGCACGGTACTCCTCCGCTACTATCTGTTCAACTATCAAAAGCTCATCTTCCGCCGTCGGATAATCGAAATAAAATGAAACCAGACGCTGAGCAAAGCTCTGCGGCAGCTTAACGTTGCCGGAATATCTGCTGTCATTCGAACAGAATACGATCCGAAAATCCTCGTGTGCATAAATCATCTTATCGCCGATCGCCGTTACCGAAGTCCGGTCCAGTATACTGTTGAACATCAGTAAAATCTCCTGTACCGAATGTGTCGCCTCATCGACGATGATAATGCCGCCACGCTCCATACAATCTGCCACAACTCCGTTCTTAACTGCCAGACTGCCGTTTTCCAGCCTTAGTCCCAAAATCAGGCTTGTTTTCGTCTGTTCTGGACTCAGCTGCACATAATAGGCTGGCACATTTTTAGCCAGCGCATACTGCCTGGCCAGGTTCATCGCGATAATACTTTTGCCGCTGCCCGAAGGTCCCACGATATAAAGCGGCCACCTGGTATGCTCAAGCACCGCGTAGCAGCGTGCCAAAAGCTGCGTCCCATCCTCGCCTACTATTTTTGGTATCTGCTGCAGATCAAGCTGTGTTTTCAGCTCTGCCATAATTTTTCACCCCGCAATTATATAAAAAAAGCGGGGGAGCTAACTCCCCCGCCAATCAAGGACTTGTCCAAGCCCCAAGCAGCCATTTATTTCTTTAAAGGTGGAACCGGCGGAATTGGCTGTAAATTAGGAATATCTTCCGGTTTTAGTTTAAATACATCATGTACATGGATTTCTTCGGTAGAACGCCAGGAATAACTGCAGGTATCGCAGACATAAACTTCCCAAACATCGCCAACCGGGGATTTAGTCATAACTCTTACTGTATCAGCATCACAACGCGGACATTTCATAAAAATCTGCCTCCTTTATACCTCAAATTATCATTGATTTTTTTGTGCAGCCATAAAGTCTCTGAAAATAGCTTCCCATTTCGGGGTAGCCGGAGACGGTTTCAACAATTCAACAGAACGCGGATTCGGTTCCGGAGCGACCGGAGTAGTTGCATCGATGATCAGCTTGTCATGCATACCTGCCGGTACCGAAGACGGATCAAGCGGCATACCTGCACAATTCGGGATGATCGCAACATCCTTACTGGGTTTGACGCGGGTAGTAAGCGCCCACATAACCTGCTCCAGATTAAACGGATCGACAAACTCATCGACAACGATAATGACCTTGGAATAAGGCATACCATGCGGAGTAGACAGCAGACGGAAAGCAACACCCTTACCGAAGCCGCCGTAACGGACCTTCGTAGAAATGATAACGCCGATACCATGAGTATACATAGCATTGACTGCCTGCACTTCAGGCATAGTAGCTTTCAGCTGTTTGTACAGAGGAACACTGGTATTAAGAGCCATCAGGTAATCGATCTCAGTCCAGGGCATACCAAGATACAAGTTTTCAAATATCGGATTGGTACGATGTGTGATATGAGTTATCTTGATCTCGCACTGATTCCTGGCGCCGGAATAAGAGCCAGGGAACTCGCCGAACGGGCCTTCGCAGGTACGAACGCGCGGCATAATGTAGCCTTCCAGAATAACTTCAGCATGAGCAGGAACATACAAATGCTCAGCAGTATCAGCTTTAGTAATTTCAGTAGGAACACCATCCTGCAAGGCGCCGACGAATTCATATTCATTCTGGTCGTAATTAACAGGAGTGCTTGCCATAAAGCTTACAAGCGGAGTATTGCCCAGAGCGATAGCTACCGGTAAAGGCTCGTTGACTTCTTCTGCCTTAGCAAGCTGGATGGCGATATCATGAAAAGGCAAAGCCTGGATGCCAATACGGTCGATATCTTTGACCTGGATACGGTAAATACCGACATTCTGCTTATCCAGATTATCAGGTTCAGCCGGATCGCCGGTAACAACGGCTGCTTTAGACAGGAAGAAACCACCGTCCTGATCATTGATTCTGTAAAGAGGCAAAACATCAAATAAATTGATATTTTCGCTGATGGTATTTTCCTTACACATTGCTTTTTCACGTGGAAGAATTACTGGCGGTACCGGGAATTTGTCCCAGCGGCGGTTCAATTCATGGAATTGTTCCTTTACAGGAGTGTCTTTAGGCATTCCCATCATCAAAGCATGATTAGCCCAGGAACCGTGAACGTTGGTTACAACAGAATATTTATAACCTTTCACCTTCTCAAACAAAACAGCCGGTTTTTTATCCATATTAGCGCAGGCACGTCCGGCAGCGCCAATATCAGGTTCCGGATCGACCTCATCTTTAACGCGGATCAGCTGCCCCTCTTCTTCTAATGTTTTTAAAAACTCTCTCAAATCTTTGTAAACTTTTGCCATGTTTTTGACCTCCTTTGTCATCGTTTCACTTGGTAAGGTTTACCCCTTGTCTATATACTAGAACTGACTGCTCCTAATAGCAATTCAGTTAGTTCGCAAGGATATGCGTTTTCGGAATTTCCAAAAAACTATCGCTGTCATTCAGTTTAGGAATGGCAGCGACCGGCTGTTCACGCCGCCTTGCACTTGCTGGCAGACGCCTGCTTTTTACCCGTGACTGCCCTGCAAGCCAATGTAGACAGCAGGCACGTTCACATCTTTATTTTGAATGATATAACCCAGCTCCAACATACCGCTACTGCCTTTGATACTGAGTGCCGGCGTGCTCAGACCTTTGACCGTTGTTTTTGCTTCGCCTCCAAATTCGTATTCATACGCCAAGCCTGCAATAAGTACATGGGTATGGCTCCCTGTAAGGTTTACCGTCCTTAAAATATGTTATAGGCAGCAGCTAATACCCCTAAAGTAAGGTTTCTAAGCTGCTTTAGGGGTATTTTATTTTACAGAAACAGTTTTTCCTGCTTTAAAGGAGGAAAAACTTTACTAAAAACAAAAACACTGCAAAATTTGCAGTGTTTTTGTTTTTAGCTTTTTAATTATGCTTTTAAACTGGCAATCGCCGCTTTGGTATCAGCAGCGCCATAAACATACGAACCTGCAACCAGTACAGTCGCACCTGCTTCACGTACCAGTTTGGAGTTTTTATCGTTGATGCCGCCGTCTACCTGTATCTCTATGTTCAGGCCTGCATCGTTGATCATCTTCCGCAGCCGGGCGATCTTTGGTACTGTGGTTTCAATGAAGCTTTGACCGCCAAAACCGGGGTTGACGCTCATCAAAAGCACCATATCCACATCCGGCAGAATCTCTTCCACCAGGCATAGTGGCGAAGCCGGATTCAAAGCGACGCCGGCCTGCATACCTTTGTTTTTGATGTATTGCACACAGCGGTGCAGATGTTTGGTAGCTTCGGCGTGTACTACTACCATATCCGCGCCGGCATCGGCAAAATCATCGATATATTGCTCGGGATTGTTGACCATCAGGTGACAGTCAAAAAAGAGATCGGTGACCTTACGGATCTTTTTAACGACCGGCGCGCCAAAGGTCAGGTTCGGTACAAAGGCACCGTCCATCACGTCGATATGCACCCAGTCGGCCCCGGCAGTTTCGATTTTTTTGATTTCGTCTGCCAGATAAGCAAAATCGGCAGATAAGATTGAAGGCGCTACTTTGATCATTTTCTTCCGTCCTTTTCCTTTTTGGATTTTATTTCTTCTAAAATAGTCAGGTACGATTCGTAACGCGACTGCGCTATCTCTCCGGCTGCCAGCGCATCTTTGACGCCGCATATCGGTTCGTGCGTATGTGTGCAGGGCGTAAATTTACATCCATCTTCAAAGCCTGCAAATTCGCGGAAACATGCCGCCAGTTTTTTATCGTCCAGTTCTTCTAAATTCAAATTGCCAAAACCGGGAGTGTCTGCCAGATAACCGCCGGCAAAAGGCAGCAGGTGTGCAAAGCGCGTGGTGTGTTTGCCCCGCCCTATTTTTTCGCTGACACTGCCTGTCACCAGCTGCATACCGGGTTCGATAGCGTTGAGAGTCGATGACTTGCCCACGCCGGAAGGTCCGGCAAATACAGTTATTTTACCGTACAGCCGATCTTTCAGCTTGCCAACATTGATTCCCTGCTGCGCAGAGATCGCATAGACCTCGTAGCCAGCCCGTTTATAAACAGTTTCGATCTCGGCCACCAGCCCCGCCGGTGCCAAGTCGATTTTATTAAGGCAGATAACGGCCGGGATACCAGCCTGCTCTGCCAGTACCAGCAGCTTATCGGCCAGCAGGTAGCTGAAATCGGGGTTGATACAGGCAAATGCGACGATGATCAGATCGACGTTGGCGATAGTCGGCCGCAGCATAAAATTACGCCGCGGCAGAATCCTGGTAATCATACTTTCGCCGTTATGATTGGTTTCAAATTCAACTATGTCGCCAGTGCAGAGTGAAAACCTGATCTGCTTAAGCTTGCCTTTGACCTTGCAGGTGACAAGCTCGTCGGTACCGCTGTCGACATAGTAATAACCGTTATAGGTTTTGATGATTCTTCCCTGGCCGATACTCACAGATTTTTCTCCTCGACCATTTTATTGTTACAGAAGAACTGCACTTTGCCGCTGCCGGTAACTTCCACTTTTTGGCGTATACGTACGCCGGCTTTCTGCGCGCCCTGATAAACAGTTCTCTGTCCGTTGGCATCGATCAGGATGATCTGCACATCCTGGGTACCGCTGCCCTGGGGCACGACGAATTCGGCATATTTATTGACGCTTTGCGGATGACTGCCGGATGATACCTGCAATACAACTTTACCGTCGGCGGCAAACTTAGAGCCTGCAGGCGGTTCCATACCTACTATGCTGCCCTCACTGCTGCCGCTTTCAACATAACGTACGGTAATATCCATGATACCTAACTCGGTCAGGGCTTTTTTAGCATCATTCAAGCTGCTGCCCATTACGTCCGGCATCGACAGGTCTTTGGGATCGCGGCATACAACCAGATCTACCTTCGATCCCTTCGGTGTCTTGTTTTTAGCCTTTGGGGCCTGTTCCAAAACAGAATCGGCCGGTTTGCCTGCCACAAATTTATAAGTTACAACACCAGTTTCGTAACCCAGGTCACTTAAAAACTTTTTGGCATTGTCCAGCTTTCTTCCAATCAAATCAGGCATTTCCAGCATTTCCAGGCCTTTGCTTACTACCAAAGTGATCTCGCTGCCTTCCTTACGCTTACTGATGCCTTCCGGTTCTTGTTTGATAACGTAGCCCGGAGTCACCTTCTCGTCATATTCTTCGTCCAGTTTTACAGTAAAGCCCGATTTTTCCAGGGTTTTCTGCGCTTCCACTACCGATTTACCAACTACGTTAGGCACATCAACTGTTTTGCGGCTGAACACGTTACCGACCATTAAAAAGACAGCGGATAAGATAGCGACCAGTGCAAACAGCTTGATGTATTTGTTCCGGCGTTCCCGCCTGTTGATAGCGGCAGCTTCCTGCACTATCTCGTCAGTACTTTTGTTGAAGGCCGGCTTCATGATAATGGTTTCTTCAGGAGCGCCTTCCTCATTATCATTGGCCCAGTCGTAAATTTTTCCGGTAGGCTCGGCCAGCTCGTTTTTCGAGATCGCCGTAATACCCAGCATTTCGGCATAATCTTCTTCAACGCTTTCCTGCAGCATTTTAGTTTTGATATTATAAAGGTCTTGCCACATTTCTTCGGCGGTCGCATAGCGGTCGGCCGGGTCTTTGGCAAGCGCTTTGTCAATTACTTCCTGCAGCGAATCAGGCAGGTCTGGATCATAGCTTTTCAGCGGCGGCGGCGTTTTTTCGAGGTGCATCATCGCCACAGCAACGGCAGTTTTGCCGTCAAAAGGCACGTGTCCCGTCAGCATTTCATACAAAACGATGCCCAGTGAATAGATGTCGGACTGAGCCGTTACGGGACAGCCTCCAGCCTGTTCTGGCGACAGATAATGCACCGAACCTATCACAGACGATGTATAGACCATCGTCTGACTGGTGACCATACGCGCGATACCGAAATCGGCGATTTTAGGTGTCATGCTTTTATTGATAAGGACATTATGCGGTTTGATGTCGCAGTGAATAATATTGCGGTTATGGGCATGCTGCAAAGCGGCAGCCAGCTCACAGGCAATATGCACGGCCCAGAAAGGTTTGAGCGGGCCCTGCTCCTCTAAAATACTTTTCAATGTTCTACCATCTACGTATTCCATAACGATAAAATACAAACTGTTTTCTTCGCAAACGTCAAAAATATTGACAATTGAAGGGTGGATCAGCCTTGCGGCGGACTGAGCCTCGCGGCGGAACTGTTCGAGCAGGCTTTTATCGTTATTGAACTGAGCGCGCAGTATTTTTACGGCGACTTCCCGGTCCAGCAGCATATCCTGTGCCAGGTAAACCTCCGCCATACCACCGACGCCGACAGGACGCAGGATCTTATAACGGTTATGTAAAATTTTTCCTACCATATCTGTCATGATCTGTTATCCTCCTCGGTCGGGGTCAAGTCTATCAGGATCAGCGAAATATTATCTCTGCCACCGTTGTCTAAGGCAGCTTCCAGCAGCACTTCAGCAGCTTCGGCCGTCTGATGTGCCTGCAGAATCTCGCTGATCTGTCTGTCATCCACCATATCACTTAAACCGTCACTGCATAAAAGCAGCTTGGTATCTGCTGTCAGCTCCAGAGTAAAGCAATCTACTTCCAGCTCGTCTTCGGCTCCAACAGCGCGCAGAATGATATTTTTCTGTGGATGCTTAAAAGCCTCCTGTGCAGTGATTTCGCCGTTGGCCAATAACTCTGCGACGTAAGAATGATCGCGGGTGACCTGCTGTAAAGTGCCGGCACTCCATGTATAAAGTCTGCTGTCACCTACGTTGACCGCATAAGCTTTACCGTCTGCCGCCAGATATACTGCCACGAGCGTCGTGCCCATATCATGATACTGTACTTCACTTTGAGCCATCTGCCTGATATGCTTATTAGCCTGCTGCACTGTTTCACGCATGGCGGTGCATAACTCGGTGCCAGTAAGCTCCTTAAATTTTTCCGCTTCCTGCTGCAAAACCTGTAAGGCTTCCCTGCTGGCGGTTTCTCCGGCTGCATAGCCGCCCATACCGTCAGCCAGCGCAAAAAGCTCAGGTCCTGTTGTCAACAAAGCGTCTTCGTTGACAGTTCTTACCATGCCCACATGGGTTTTACTGATAACGAACATTGACGAACCTCCTAACTTTATAGCTTATGTCTGTTTTTGTCACTGATAACGCCGCTGCTTTCAGTCCTGCTGCTCTTGGGCAAACCTGGCGCGCAGCTGTCCACAGGCGGCATCGATGTCTTTGCCCATTTCCCTGCGGACGGTGGCATTGATTTTATGTTTCTGCAGTACCTTTAAAAATGCTTCAACCACTTTTTTTGATGGGCGTTCAAAGCCTTTTTCTGGCACTGGATTGGCCGGAATCAAATTGACGCTGGCATGTTTGAACCGCAAATGATTAGCCAGCAGCTCGGCTGCTACAGGGCTGTCATTTTTGCCGGCAATCAGAATATATTCATAAGTCACCTGCCTGCCGGTATAACCGACATAAGCTTCGGCAGCCTGGATGACGTCCTGAAAAGGAAAACCTTTGTTGACCGGCATCAGCTCGGTTCTGAGCTCAGGCTCGGCTGCGTGCAGCGAAATTGCCAGATTGATCGGCAGTCCCAGCTGCGTCAGCTTTTCGATACCTGGGATAATACCGCAGGTAGAAATCGTCATGTTCCGGTAACTCATATACAGCGTATTTTCCCGATGCAGGAACTGCAGTGCGCCGATAACGGCGTCAAAATTAAGCATCGGTTCGCCGCTGCCCATAACGACAATACGACTGACCTGCTTACCTTCTCCGACCAGCATACTGTTAAAAATATAAACCTGTGCTAAAATTTCAGCGGCGGTCAGATTACGAATGCAGCCGCTGAGGCCGCTGGCACAGAAAGCACACCCCATATCGCAGCCGACCTGGCTGGATACGCAGACGCTGTAACCATAATCATGGCGCATCAGTACGGTCTCGACCGAATTGCCGTCCGGAAATTCGAGCAGCACCTTGCGGGTCAGATCGTCCTGCGATACCTGCTCGCGCAGGATTTTAAGCTGCTGCGGCAGGAGCGTAAAGTTTGCTTCTAAGATAGCGATATCCGCTTTGGAAAGATTGCGCATCTGATCAAAAGCAGTTACGGATTTTTGGTATAACCATTGATAAACCTGAGCCGCGCGGAATTTCTTCAATCCGGCAGCCACCAAAAGTTCCTGTAATTCAATTAAAGATAAGCCAAAAAGCTCTTTTTTCACAGCCTACTCCTTACGCACCAAAGCGCAGATATAGAAACCATCGGTACCATCGTGCTGCGGCAGCAGCTGCAATTCGTCCACTGTTTCACCTGTCAGCGGGTGCTGAAAACCGGCATACTGCCAGTTGGGATTATTTTCTAAAAATTCAGCGGGAATGTAATGATTTTCGGCCTGCTCTAAAGTGCAGGTACTATAGACCAGCCTGCCGCCAGGTTTGACATAACGGGCAGCATTGCGCAGAATATCGCGCTGCAGCGGCGGGAAAGTTTTCAGATCAAGCTTATTTTTCTTCCAGCGTGCTTCGGCACGACGGCGCAGTACGCCCAGCCCCGAACATGGAGCGTCTACCAGCACGCAGTCTGCCATTGACGCCCACTCAGGCTTAAACTCTGCCGCATCCTGCAGCGACGGCTCAATGATTGTAATGCCCAGCCGCCTGCTGTTTTCTTCGATCAGCTTGATTTTATGCTCGTGGATATCAGTAGCGTAGATAACGCCTTTGTTTTGCATCAGCTGCACTAAATGGGTCGTTTTACCGCCCGGCGCACTGCAAACGTCGATAACTGTCTGCCCGGGCTGAGGTGCTAAAACCGGCGCTACCAGCATCGAGCTTTCGTCCTGCACATAAAACATATCGTTGTATTTACTGAACAAAACACTGAGCGCCGGGATCTTGGTACAGACGATACCATCTTCGCACCATTTGGAAGGTTCGGCCTCAAAGCCATCCTCCTGCAGACTCGCCAGAAGTGTTTTGCGGTCAATCACCAAAGTGTTTACACGCAGTGTCAGAGGCGGTGGCTCGTTATCAAAGCGGCACAAAGCCTGCGCCCCTTCAAAACCGAATTGTTTGAGCCAACGTTTTACCAGCCAGTCCGGATGAAATTCTTTAAGTGCTAAATACTGCCTGGGATCTTTTCCTGCATCCGGATAAACGATACTTTCCTTACTGCGCACCGCTCCGCGCAGCACGCCGTTCACAAATTTTACGATGCCTTCATGCCCGAACTTCTTCGCCAAATTAACGGACTCGTTACAAGCAGCAGAGGCCGGTATGCGTTCCAAAAAATAAATTTGGAAAACACCCAGCCGTAATATATTTAAAATCATCGGTTCGATTTTGCCAAGAGGACGTGATACCAGCTGCTGCAGCAGCCAGTCTATAGTGCCTTTGGCCTTCACCGTGCCGTAAACCAGCTCGGTAACGAACCTTCTGTCCTGTTCGCTATGATTTTGTTTGCTTAGCGCCTTGCCGAGCGCTATATTGGCGTAAGCCCCATCTTTGAAAACGCTGTTGATCACCTGAGCCGCTGTTAAGCGGGCATTTGGCAGCATGTTCACAGCAGCGGCTTGTTCTTTAATGTTCGCCATGCTTTTCCTCAACTTCTAAAAAGTCTAATACTGCGGCCTCCACACGTTTGATATCGACGCGGGTATTGAAGCAGGGCCCGAAGGGACGTTCATTGAGCACGCCGACTACCGGCAGCGGGAACACGTCCTGGATACCGCTGGTCAGATCACGTTCACAGGCCACAGCCACAATAGCTTTCGGTCTGATCTGTTTGACCATTTGCCGGGCCAAAGTTCCGCCTGTGGCTACTGCCATGTGGATACCGTATTTATGGGCCAGCCCCAGCATATCGCCAACGCTGCAGCCACCGCATTGACGGCAGTTTTCGATATTACGGGTGATCTTATGTACGCAGGTATCCAGCTGGATACAGTGCGGGGTCAGGATCATAATGCGGTCGGCAGGAACTTTGACGCGATGCTGCTTGACCAAATGATTACTGACTTCGATAAAAGACTGCTCTATCTTACTGCGCGGGATATCAAAAATTCTGCCTAAAACAACGGCGAAGGGGAATAAGATATTCACAGCCTTCCAGGCCCAGAAGTAAAAGATCTTCATGATGGGCACACCTAAGATAGCCAGTACGATACCGGCAACACCGGCCAGCAATGCTAAAGCAATAGCGATACCGATGCCGCCGAACACCACAGGCAGCTTGGCGTTGATTTGTTCCAAACCAGGCAGAGCTACGCGCCAGGCCATATAAATGACCATCGCGCCAATAACGGCGCTGGCCAGAGTCAGTGAAACAAAGACCCTCTTTTTAGGCTTAAAAACATTTTCAAGTTCAATCATTACTTACCCCTCGATATTACCTAATACAGTGCCGGGCTCTACACCGCGGCCATTGCAGAAAACTTTGGCTTCCATACGTTTTTTCGATTCCGGCTGCACTTCCAGCACTTCCAAGGCACCGCTGCCGCAGGCAACTATAAAACCTTTTTTCGTTACAGCCGTAACTGTCCCTGCTGGTGCCGTCTGCCCCTCTGCCGGAACTGTTTTCCATATTTTCAGGTTTTTGCCGTCCGGCAATCTGGTAAATGCGCCGGGAGCCGGATTAAATCCCCGCACCAAATCGTGTATTTTAGCGGCCGGATTATTCCAGTCGATTTTTTCCATTGCCCGGTCCAGCAGCTTGGCATAGGTTGCTTCAGTCTCATTTTGTTTTTCAGGCTTTGCCGCACCTGAGGCAAGCTCGTCTAACGTTCGCACCAGAAGCTCAGCCCCTTTGACCTTCAATTCGTCATGCAGCTCTCCCATCGTCATTTCACTGCCTATAGGAACGATAACTTTACTGAGAATATCGCCAGTATCCATGCCGATATCCATCTGCATGATCGTTACGCCGGATTCTTTTTCGCCCTGCAAAATCGCATAATGGATCGGTGCCGCACCGCGATATTTCGGCAGCAGCGAAGCGTGTACATTGACGCATCCTAAAGGCGGCAATGCCAAAAGCTCCTGATTGAGCAGCTGCCCAAAAGCGGCAACGACGATGATCTCTGGCCGCAACTCACGCAGCTGGGCAATAACCTCAGGTGTTTTGACCTTCGCCGGCTGATACACAGGTAAACCCTGCGATAAAGCGTATTCTTTAACAGGCGTCATCAGCATTTTCTGCCCGCGCCCTTTAGGACGGTCGGGCTGCGTAACAACGGCAGCGATTTCGTGCTTACCTGATTCCACCAAAGCCTGTAAAGTTCCTACGGCAAAATCTGGTGTACCCATAAATACAATTCTCATTTTGATCTCCTTTAGCTTGCCGCCTATTCTATGCCGACAGGCACTGTTTCTTTAGGTGTCAATACGGTAGCTTTATCAATAAACAGGATACCGTCCAAATGATCCAGCTCGTGCTGTACAGCGATCGCCAGAATGCCGTCGCTGGCAAGCTTCATACGTTTGCCTTTACGGTCAAAAAACTCACATTCAATATATTCGGCGCGTTCTACTTCGCCTTCAAAATTAGGCACCGACAGACAGCCTTCGCCGCCGACAACGGAACCTTCCCTTTTGGTGATAACCGGATTGATAAGCTCGATCAGGCCTTCGCCAACGTCGATAACTACTATTCGTCTGGAAACACCTACCTGAGGCGCTGCCAGGCCTACGCCGTCTGCCGCGTACATGGTTTCCGCCATATCGTTCAGCAAACGGACTGTTTTTTTATCTATACGTTCTACTTCTTTTGCCTTTAACCGCAGCACTGGGTTACCGGCAACAATGATATCTAATTTAGCCACGGTCGGACCTCCTTAATTTTTCGTACCTTATATTATACCATAAAATTCAAACTGCAGGCAATTTCTAAACTACGCTGACAGGGTCGACGTCAAAAAAGACATTTCGGCATTCTTTAAATTCAGAATTCCACAAAGCACGCTTGACCGGCTCCATCTGCGGACATTTTACAAGAATGTTCATGCGGTACAGGTCACGTACCTTGGCAACGATAGCAGGGAACGGCCCCAATACCAACAGTTCCTGTTCAGGATGTTCCAGCTGCAGCGTCTGCAGAAAATTAACGATCCGCTGGGCCAGACTGCTGCCGCGCACTTCTTCCTTATCCAATACCGTAATTTTCAAAATTTCGGTATAAGGCGGATATCCAAGCTCCTGCCTGATTTCCAGTTCGCTGGCGGCAAAAGTGTCGTAATCCTGCGTCGCCGCCAGCTTGATAACTGGATTATCCGGGTCATAAGTCTGCAGGACCACATGGCCGGCCCTGTCACCGCGCCCGGCTCTGCCTGCAGCCTGTGTCAGCAGAGCAAAGGTTCGTTCCGAAGCTCTGAAATCGGGCAGATTCAGCGTCGAATCTGCCGAAAGGATACCCACCAGTGTTACGTTAGGTATATCATGTCCTTTTGCTACCATCTGCGTACCTAAAAGCACATTATATTCACCGCTGCTGAAAGATTTAAGAATATCCTCATGCGCGAATTTTTTGACAGTCGAATCCTGATCCATCCGCAAAATCCTGATTTCCGGCAGTTCGGCAATTTCTGCTTCTGCTTTCTGGGTGCCAGTACCAAAAAATCTGATTCTGCGACTATGACAGTTAGGACATTCGTCCGGGATCGGGGCGGTATTCCCGCAGTAATGGCAGCGCATTGCTTCACCGGCACTATGATAAACCAGCGCAACAGCACAATGCGGGCATACAATACTTTCACCGCAGTCACGACACATCACAAAGGTTGAAAAACCACGCCTGTTCAGCAGTACTATAGCCTGCTCTCCCTGTACCGCCGTCTGCAGCAATGCATCGTTCAGCGCCGCCGAGAGCACAGATTTATTCCCCCGCTGCAATTCCAGCCTCATATCGGCAATTTCAACATGCGGCAGCATACTGCCGTTGGCACGCTGCAGCAAACGCAGATGTGTATATGTTCCCTGGCGCGCTTTATAAAAACTTTCCAAATCAGGTGTCGCACTTCCCAAAACTACCGGAATACCGCTCAGCTGCGCCCTTTTCAGGGCTACTGTCCGCGCATGATAATTGGGCCGCTCGTCCTGCTTGTAACTGCTCTCATGTTCTTCATCAATAATTATCAGGCCCAGATCGCTGAAGGGAGCAAAAACAGCTGAGCGTACACCGATCAGCAGCTTGGCACTGTTAGTACGCATTTTATACCACACATCGGCACGTTCATTCTGTGACAGTTTGCTGTGGGCAACCGCAACTTCATCGCCGAACCAGGCCTGAAAACGTTTAACGATCTGTGCCGTCAATGCTATCTCTGGTACCAGCAGCAGAACCTGCTTGCCTGCTTCCATTGCCTGAGCTGCCGCCCGCAGATAAACCTCTGTCTTACCGCTGCCGGTTATGCCCTGCAACAAAAAAGTTTCCTGATGCGGCTCTGTAATAGCACTGCCGATAGCCTCAACAGCCTGACGCTGCTCGTCTGTCAAATGCAGACTTTCCTTCAGCTCCGTCCTGTTGGCATAGCTGTTGCGCAAAACACGTTGCTCACTACGTTCGCTCCAGCCTTTCTCACATAAGATACGCAGTGTCGCAGCACTCACCTGCACTGACGCCAGTTCCTCCCCGCTTAGAGGGCGTTCGGCTTCTGCCAGCACTTCCAAGGCATGCATCTGTGCACGCAGACGTTTATTATATGCTACCAGAGCCTCACGTCCTGCCTTAGTCACAACAAAGCAGATACGGGTCTTGATTTTCAGTTTATTTTCGTAATCATAAGCGATCAGCTTACCTTCATCGTTATAAACAGCCTGCCGCTTGATGCTGGTTTTACCTGGAATAAACAGCCGCATCGCCTCAGCCGGCGAACACAGATAATATTCGGACAGCCAATTTGCCGTTGCCAGCATTTCCGCATCAAACCAGGGGCGCGTATCCAGTGTCGCCAAAATTTCTTTACATTCGTATTCTGCCGGAGCAGCCGCGGCCAACGATGTCACAAACCCCTCCACTGTCTGATACCCAAATGGCACCACAACACGCCAGCCCACATCAACGTGGTCCAGCTGCGGCGGTACGGCATAGGTAAATTGTTTGAACAAGTTTTTTACAGGCAGGTTGATTGCCACATTTATATATTTCATGTAATGCTCCATTACTGTAAACTTTAACTTATTATACTTCTACTATTTAAATGAAAATTCCTTTATTTTTCCTACGGACAACAGTTTTTATACTAAGATAAAGAAAGTCACAGCTCCTGCAGAAGCTGTGACTTTACCAACATTTTAAATTACAAGCCTGCCTGTTCTTTCAAGGAAGCGGCTTTATCCGTACGCTCCCACGGCAGATCAATATCAGTACGTCCCATATGGCCGTAAGCAGCCGTTTGTTTATAGATCGGACGGCGCAGGTCCAAAGCTTTGATGATCGCAGCCGGACTCAGCGAGAAGTTTTTGCGCACCAGGTCAGCGATCTTATCATCGTCGATCTTACCGGTACCAAAGGTATCTACCAAAACAGATACAGGCTGTGCCACGCCGATAGCATAAGCCAGCTGAATCTCACATTTACCAGCCAGTCCGGCGGCAACGATATTTTTAGCAACGTAACGTGCGGCGTAAGCAGCGCTGCGGTCTACCTTTGTGGGGTCTTTACCCGAGAAAGCTCCGCCGCCATGACGTGCCATACCGCCGTAGGTATCGACAATGATCTTACGTCCGGTCAGACCGGAGTCACCCTGCGGGCCGCCGATAACAAAACGGCCGGTAGGATTGATATAGTATTTGGTATCAGCGTCCAGCATTTCTGCAGGTACGATCGGTTTAATAACATGCTCCATAATATCAGCGCGGATCTGCTCCATCGGAATTTCAGGCGCATGCTGAGAAGAAACTACTATAGCGTCGATACGTACGGGCTTACCGTCGTCGTATTCAACTGTAACCTGAGTTTTGCCATCAGGACGCAGATACGGTAAGGTACCGTTTTTACGAACTTCCGACAACCGACGGGCCAGCTTATGAGCCAGACAGATAGGCAGCGGCATATATTCTTCGGTTTCGTTAGTAGCGTAACCAAACATCATACCCTGGTCGCCGGCGCCTACCTCAGTTTCCTCTGCTTTGCCTTCTTTAGCTTCCAGTGCTTTATCAACACCTAAAGCGATATCGGCAGACTGCTCGTCGATAGAGATCAGCACGCCGCAGGTATTACCGTCAAAACCATATTTAGCACGGTCATAGCCAATATTGACTACAGTTTCACGGGCGATTTTCGGAATATCCACATAACAGTTTGTGGAAATCTCACCGACAACATGAATCTGACCGGTTGCCACCAAAGTTTCACACGCAACACGTCCCATCGGGTCCTGTTCTAAGATAGCGTCTAAAACCGCATCAGAAATCTGATCGGCGATCTTATCCGGATGTCCTTCTGTTACAGACTCAGAAGTAAATAATTTTCTCATAATTAGCCTCCTTTAGATAAAGTACACATCATCAATCTGCCTGCTTACTAAAAAAGCGCTCTCATAATGAGAGCGCTGCGTATTATTGTTCAGCATTCTCATCTCACGAATTATCGCAGGACTTAGCACCGTTTTGCAAGACTTTCACCTTACAATGGTTGCTGCGGTTTCACAGGGCCATTCCCTCCACCAGCTCTTGATGAGTAATATTCAATTACAATGCTTATTATAGCGGAACAACTTTCAAATTGCAACAGATTTTACAAAAATCTTTCATTTTTACATCCCGAGGCCTACAAAAGCTTATTTCTACGCCTTTTGAACGAGTTATACTATTTACGATTTGAGCAAACGCAGAACAGTATTCAAAAGCTCTTCTGCAACTTCTGCTTTGGTCATTTGCTCCAGCTCGCGCACTTCGCCGTCCGGAAACAGGAATTTAACGATATTGGTATCAGAGTTAAATCCTGCCCCCTGCAAAGTGACATCGTTAGCAACGATCATATCCAAATTCTTTTTGCAGATTTTTTCTTTTGCATTAGCAATCAGATTTTGAGTTTCGGCAGCAAAGCCTACCAAAAACTGTTTTTCTTTACGTTCGCCCAGAGCTTTTAGAATATCAGGGTTTTTATCCATTACGACAGTTAAAGCGTCGTCAGTTTTCTTTTTGATTTTCTGTTCGGCAACATCATGGGGTCTGTAATCAGCCACAGCAGCAGCTTTGATCACTATATCCATGTCGTTGTAAGCTGCCAGACAGGCGTCCATCATCTGCTGCGTAGTTTCAACCTGCACCGTTTTGACATTAGCAGGCGGATTCAGCACCGACGGCCCCGAAACCAGCGTCACCTCGGCACCGCGGTCAGCAGCGGCCTGCGCGATAGCATAACCCATCTTACCGCTGGAGCGGTTGCCGACATACCGTACCGGGTCGATCGGCTCGCGGGTACCGGCAGCAGTTACCAAAACACGCAGATTTTTCATATCGCCACAACTTCTGGCAAAGAAAGCTTTGACAAATTCCACGATCTCACAAGGCTCAGGCAGACGTCCCGCACCAGAAGTACCACAGGCCAAAAAGCCTGTCGCCGGGGCCATCACAGTTACGCCATGCTCTTTCAGGCAGGTAATATTTTCCTGCGTCAAAGCATTTTCATACATACCTGTATTCATCGCCGGACAGACGATGATCGGTGCCTGAGCGGCCAGTAAAGTTGTAGAAAGCAGATCGTCGGCAAGACCGTGCGCCATTTTCGCAATGATATTGGCAGTAGCCGGAGCTACTACAAAAACATCAGCCCAGTTTGCCAGAGCGATATGCTCAACATTAAATTCCTGGTTACTGTTCCACATAGAAGTCGCAACAGCGTTGCCGCTGATTTCCTTAAATGTCAGCGGCGTAACAAACTGCCGGGCATGCTCTGTCATAACGACACGCACCTCGGCCCCCTGCTTGCGCAGACGGCTTACCAGATCGACAGCTTTATAAACGGCGATACCGCCAGTAACGCCTAAAACGATTTTCTTTCCTTTTAGCAACAAGGCACTAAGCCCCCTTATCTCAGCGTACTTTACGCTCGTAAGTAATAACATCGTCAGCGATCTCGCGTAAAGCGGTGCTTACTTCTTTCTGAGGCATATTCTGATTGCCTACCGTCAGTTCACGGGCACGTTTGGCAGCTAAAATCACCAGGGTGTATTTACTGTCAACTTTCTCTGCTAAATAATCGATAGAAGGGTCAACCATACTCATATTTCTCTCTCCTTATGTGCCGCATGGCAAATTTCATTGATAATAAAATAAGTTCTGGCAGCACGGTAACGTTCTGCTTCCATGATCGTCAAAACTTTGCTGGTAGCTTTCTGCGCCACATCATTGACGACTATATAATCATATTCGTTGGCATAAGCCAGTTCACCTGTTGCCGAAGCTAAACGGCGTTTAATAACGTCTTCGCTGTCCGTGCCGCGTTTATAAATGCGCGAGCATAATTCATCAAGTGACGGTGGTACGATAAACACAAATACTCCATCAGGAAAGCGTTTTTTAATCTGCATCGCGCCCTGGATATCAATCTCCAAAATAACATCCTTACCCTGATTCAGCAGTTCCATAACATAAGAACGGGGCGTACCGTAATAATTTCCATAAACCTCGGCATATTCCAGCAGTTCTCCCTCTGCGATCATCTGCTTTACTTCTTCCACAGATTTAAAAAAGTAATTCACGCCGTCAACTTCGCCGTTACGCGCCTGTCTGGTAGTAACTGAAACGGAATAAGCCAAGTCGGGAAGCTTTTCCCTAAGCATCTGACAAATCGTTCCCTTGCCGGCTCCTGAAGGCCCGGACAAAACTAATAATAACCCCTGCGGCTTCACGATTAGCCCACCTTCCGTTTTATTTATTCTTCGTCTTCGTCGTCAGTCTGCACTAAACGGTTGGCGACTGTTTCCGGCTGCACAGCCGATAAAATAATATGACCGCTGTCAGTCACGATAACCGCTCTGGTTCTGCGGCCATAAGTGGCATCAATCAGCATACCTCTGTCGCGCGCTTCCTGAATAATCCTTTTGATAGGAGCAGATTCAGGACTGATGATAGAAATGATCCTGTTGGCAGCTACAATATTGCCAAAGCCAATATTGATCAATTTGATATCCATACTTTCACCCTTTCCCCATTACTCGATATTCTGGATCTGTTCCCTGATTTTTTCTATCTCAGCTTTGATCTCCACAACAACTTGCGCCAAAGTATAATCGTTGGCTTTGGAAGCAATGGTATTTGCCTCGCGGTTGAATTCCTGGATAAGAAAATCGAGCTTGCGACCGACAGGCTGATCTGCATCAATGATCAGCCTGAATTGTTTAATATGGCTTTTCAGTCTGACGATCTCCTCAGTAATACTGGTACGGTCAGCAAAAATAGCGACTTCCTGCAGCAATCGTTCCGGTTCAATGACCTGGTTATGTTTCGCAAGCAGTTCGTTGATCCTGTCGCTCAGGCGAATCTGGTATTCTTCAACTACCTGCGGCGAACGTTCTTCGATTACTGCCAGTTTTTCGGCAATCAGATCGGCACGTTTAATGAAATCACCATAGATATTACTGCCCTCGGTCTCACGCATAGCGACAAGATTACTGATAGCCTGACGCAAAGCCTGTTCCAGCTTCGGCCAAACACTCTCAACGTCAAAAAAACCTTCTTGTGCATTGATCACATCCGGGCAGCGTGACAAATATAAAATTTCCGACTGCTCGTTAAGCTTATAGTCTTCACAGCCGATAGCGGAACCAACATCACGCAAAGCGTTATGATACGCCAGTACCAAAGCTTTATCTACTTTAATCGAAACGTTTTCTGTATTGGTATAAGAAGCATTGATAAAAACATCGATGCGTCCACGATTAACAGATTTTAAAATAGTCTTACGGATTCTGTCTTCTACCGGATTCAAAAAACGCGGTAAGCGAATAGCTACCTCGTTATAACGGTGATTGACCGTTTTCATTTCAATCGTTACTGAAAACTGCTCGTCTTCATATTCACCCCGGCCGAAGCCAGTCATACTTTTCAGCAAGCTAAAACCTCCTAAATTTTATGATGATTCATTTTATTTTAATAACGCAGGATCCACGGCAAATTCTCGTCCGCCGCAATAAGCGTCCTTAATGACCAGTAAATAAGGTTTGTCAACATTGAATTCTGCCTGATCAAAATAAAAATTATACTGCAGCTGGCAGATCTTCTGCTTTACTTCCACAGACTCAGATTTGACATCCGATTTCGTTTTCTGCTCCAAATCGATGTCTGCAGGCTTGATTTTATTTTCCTTCAAGGCATCCAGCTGTTTTTGCAGTGCTGCCGCTTTTTCCTGGATCGTTTCCATCCGATCCAGCTTTTTCTGTACCTCCACATCAACGATAGGCTTATTGACCGCCTTGTCAAGATATCTGCCGTCTAAATAGTCGCTGTGGTATGGTGTGACAAAATTCCCATTTTGCACAAGCTGCACTTCCAAATCTTTTTCATTCAGAATTATCGGTGCGTTGATCACCGCACGTATAACTAGCACGCCATCGTAACGCGCTACCAGTTCTTTAGCATTCTCCACACTGATACCGGCAGCCTCCTGCGTTTTTCCTGCGGTATCCAGAGCCGTCAGCAGATAAGGAGTATAAACTATGATCCTTTCCTCATCACGATAAGGATTGGTTTCAAAACTTTCAGCAATTACCCACGGCTGCAGCATAACTGCGTCATTTTTTTCACCCTGATAGCTTTTACCATAGGCAATAGCCGCTTCTAAATTCTGATCAGTAGCTGAAAGCGCCGCTTCTGCCTGCAGGCAAAAGACAACCAGGCACAGCACCAAAAGCAGATTTTTCATAATCGTATCCCCTTCCGATTATTTGCTAATCGCGAAATCTGTTGTATACTTATTCTTGAACTATTATTATATCTTATTCTGCTTTCACGTGCAAATCAAAATCACTAAAAAACGAAGTAAAAAGGAGCAAATCAATGAATTTAGAAGGTTTGACCTTGCATATTTTAACAAATAAACTAAAAGAAGAGCTTTTAGGCGGCAAGATCTACAAGGTTTTTATGCCCTCATACGAGTCGCTGCTGCTGCTTGTAAAACGCGAACGCGATACTGCGGCATTGCTTGCTGATTTCAGCTGCGGTTCACCGATGCTGTACCTGCCGAATAATTTACCCGAACGTCCCGAAAGTCCTCCGGCTTTTTGTATGCTGCTGCGCAAGCATCTGGAAGAAGGCCGTATAACCAGAATCGAGCAAAGCGGTCTGGATCGTATCATTACCATAGATATTGATACAATCGGTACCGCTAGACAAATAGTTACTAAACAACTGATTTTTGAACTGACCGGCAAAAACAGCAATATCATTTTTGCCGAAAACGGTCTGATTTTCGACAGCTTGAAGCATGTTAATAAAGCAATGAGTTCTTTCCGGCAGATCATGCCTAATCTGCCTTATCTTGCGCCGCCTCAGCAGACCGGCCTTTCTATTTTAACAGCTCCAGCTAATGCAATCATTGAGGCAATGCACGAATTTAAAACTAAAAACAGCTTAGCTGCTTTGATCGCTGCCACTACAGGCATTGGCAAAATAACTGCATCCGAGCTTTTAGCTGCGGCTGGTATAGATAGCAACACAACTGCTTTGACTGCAGAGGAAGAACAACGTCTCGCCAATGCAATCTATTCATTACAGCAATCAGCTAATCAGCAAACATCAGCGCCGGTATATGCTGTCATCAGCCGCACTAATCAGGTCAAGACTATTCTGCCTTTTGCGCCCACGATTTTGGAACCAGGCTGTAATACTAAACAACTGCCAGATATCAACAGTGCGCTTAATTATGCAGTCACCCTGACGCCAATTCAACTACCTGAACAGGAAACACTGCAAAAATTAGTCATCGGCGAAAGTCAGCGTCTGGAAAAGAAGCTGCCGGTTTTGGAAAAAGATCTGCTTACCGCTGATAAAGCTGAAGCACAGCGGATGATCGCCGATACCATCATGGCTAATATTTATCAGATCAGCAAGGGACAAAGTTCCTGCCAACTGCTTAATATTTATGACAACGAGCCGCTTGAAATCCAATTATCCCCCTTACTTTCACCTACTGAAAACGCACAGGCTTATTATAAACGGTACAATAAATATAAACGTGCACAAAGCGAAGTCCAAAACCAAATTGAAACGACCAGGGAGATGCTCAATTACCTGGCTTCCATTGACGCTTCACTGACTACGGCAACAACCAAGAACGAAATTGCTGAAATAAAACAGGAGCTTATCACCGCAGGACTGCTGCAGAATCAGGGCAAAAAACATAAAGGTCAGGAACCAAAATCGGAGCCGCTGCTCATAAAGCTTTCCAAAGAAACGACCTTATATATCGGTAAAAATAATAAACAAAACGACTACGTGACTTTTACATTAGCACGCGGTAAGGATCTGTGGTTCCATACTAAAAACATTCCCGGATCACATGTCATCTTAAAAACAACGCTGCCCCAGGCAACGGCAAGTGATATTGCAGCAGCAGTTCTACTGGCCGCGTATTTCAGCAAAAGCCGCAGCGGCAGCAAGGTACCTGTAGACTGTACCGAGCGGCGTTTTGTCAAGAAACCCAATGGCGCTAAACCTGGGTTTGTGATCTATACCGATCAAACAACCTACTATGCTACGCCTGATGAAGCAGAGGCTCAAAAACTTTTAAGCAAATAATAAAAACACCTGGTTTACCGACCAGGTGTTTTTATTTTACCATGATTATTTTTACAATATCTTTAAAGCCAGCAGCCCTAAATATTCCTTTAACGCCATTGCAGAAAGCTCCAGCGCAAACCCCTGCGGCATAAAGCGAAAAATACTTAGCTGCATTTTTCCGCTCAGCTGATAATCACAGGGAAAAGGCACTATGTCCAAACCTTTATCCGCAAAATTCAGTACACTGCGCGGCATATGAAAAGCAGAGGTCACCAATACGATTTTCTGCCACTGCTGTTCACGGCACAACGCAGCAACATTAACAGCATTTTCAGTTGTATTTCTTGCTTCGGTATCAGTAAAAATCTGTTGTGGCGGTACACTCAGCTCTAGCAGCACTTTTTCTGCCACTGTAGCTTCTGTACCACTGTCGGCAAAAACCTGCCCACCGCTGATAATGATCGGGATATCTAATCGTTTCTGCAAACGCACCCCGGTGATCAGTCTATTCATAGAGACCGCCGACAAGGCCTCTCTACCACTGATATCAGGCACATCCCTGACCGCTCCGCCACCAAGAACAACTACAGCATCAGTTTTACCGATTATTTTTTCCAACGCCGGAGGAACATACTGCTTTTCCAGTCCCTGCATCAGCATTCCGGCAACAGGAAGAATCGAAAACAGATATAAAGTGACCGTTACTGCTGTTAAAGGATAACGAAGTCTGCTGCGTTTCTTAAAACAATAACCGCACAGTAAAAACAGCATTACAATAATACCGCCGGGCGGCAGCAGCCAGCCCGAAATAAACTTATGTACATACAGCATATTACTTACATTCCTTCACCAGCATCTCATACATCTGTCTGAAAATCTCCGGCTGTAAATTGATCTTATTTAAAATCGTATAACGCTTACGGACTTCTTTGGCAAACATCCAGGCTTTGATAAATTCTTCTTCAGTAATATTCAAAGTTTTTGGGCTAACGGAAATATCGTAAGCTTCCAGAAAATCCAGCAGAATATGATGGTCACGTCCCTGAAGACGGCAGGCTACGACACTGCCAAGAGCTACCAAAATACCATGTGGGATATTATGCTCAAACAGCTCATCCATAGCGTGACAGAATAAATGTTCCGACCCGCTGCAAGGACGTGAATTACCAGCTATCTGCATCGCCAGCCCGCTCAAGACCAGTGACTGGGCCAGCATTTGAATCCCGGGAACTGTCGTCAGTGATTTAGCCTCAGAATATAAAAGCGAAGTAAACGCCGTTTCAGAAAGCATATAGGCAAAATCGTTAGGACGATCGCTGTTTTCTTCACAACCCAGCTTCCAATCATACAGTGCCGTATAATTACTGATCGTATCACCGACACCGGCTTTCATCAAAAGCCTCGGCGCGTCAAAAACAATATCAGTATCGATCAATAATCCGTCAGGAATTTTAGAAGTAAAAGAATGTTTGCGGCCGTTTTCTGCAAACAATACGGAAACAGGAGAAGCAACGCCGTCATTGCTAAGTGTAGTCGGTATCGCTATATAAGCTACGTTGGCAACAAAAGCAGCATACTTGGCCGTATCCAGTGCTGTACCACCGCCCAAACCAATGATCAGGCTGATATTGTTCATTGCTACCTTTTTAGCAACATCAACAGCAAAATCAAAGGAACTCTCCTGAACGGTAATGATTTCAAAATCCAGTAACTGTTTCAATAGAACAACGACTTTTTTCTCTAAAGTCTGTAAAAGTCCGTCTGTCGTTAAAATCAAAGTTTTGGTATGAATAAGTTTAGGCATATATAAACTTAGATTTTTATTGAGGTCCTGAACTGCGTTTTCTTTGACCTGCATAAACAACGGCAAGGAATAATTACTCATCATTTAACCTCCCGGCGTAGTTTTATTAGCATATTATCTATTCCCTATTATATAGCAAAATCATTGTTACTAACAGCATTATTACTAAAACAAAACAATATTTTACAAAACTCTGTCACCTTAACAGGAAAATAAAAAAGCCTGCCGAAAAGGCAGGCTCTGATACTCAAAATTATTTACGGATACCAAGTTTAGCAATGATAGCGCGATAACGTTCGATATCTTTAGCCATCAGATAGTTCAGCAGACCACGACGTTGACCAACCATTTTCAGCAGGCCGCGACGGGAATGATGATCTTTTTTGTGTTCTTTCAGATGCTCGGTCAAATATTTGATGCGTTCGCTCAAAACAGCGATTTGTACTTCCGGAGATCCGGTGTCGCCTTCATGACGTGCATTTTCAAGAATGAGTTGTTGTTTTCTTTCAGCTGTTAACATTGTAATTCCTCCATTTTTTTATAATCCCCAAAGCATAGAGGTCGTTGGAGAAGCGAGCATCCAAGCCTTGGTTAAAGTACTTATGTAGTATACCACACTTGACTTTTAAAGACAACTATTTTTTGTAACATTGGAAATAATTTTTAATATTTTCGCGGTCTTCAGTAATACGTGCTTTCAGCTCATCAATACTGGCAAACTTTTCTTCACCACGTATATATTTATAAAAGTAAACAGTGATCTCCCTGCCATACAGATCGCCTTTAAAATCAAACAGATTTACCTCCAGACGTGCATGCTCCACATCGCCAAAAGTAGGGTTATTGCCGATATTGGCCATACCGAAATACAGCTTATCGCCTACCTTGACCTTGACCGCATAACCACCAGTTGCCGGCACAGCAGTTTCACTGCGCTGCAGTTCGATATTCGCAGTTGGAAAACCAATTGTCCTGCCGCGCTGCGCCCCATGCGTAACTATACCGGTGAGCGCATAAGCACGCCCCAGCATCTGATTAGCATGCTCCACATGCCCTGCCTGAATCAGACTTCTGATGCCAGTACTGCTGATAACGTTTTTACCGCATTTGACCAGTTGCCTGATAATCACGGTAAAGTGATCGTGCAATCCGGTACGCTGCAAAGTATCTGTTTTACCGCTGCCTAAAAAACCATAGCTGAAATTTTCACCTACTACTAAGCATCGATAATTAAATACAGCCAGTTTTTTCAAAAACTCATCCGGCGATAATCCAGCTAAATCATGATCAAAAGGTACGTTCACCAAAATATCAACGCCTAATTTTTCCAGGTATTTTATTTTTTGCTGCTGCGTAATAATTCGCACTGGCACTAAATCAGGCTTGATCAAGGATAAGGGATGATTGCTGAATGTAAAAACAATCAGCTTCAAATCATGCTTTTGGGCATAATCACGTGCTGTTTTTATAATATCCTGATGACCTAAATGCAGCCCATCAAAAGTTCCCAAAGCAATAACACTGGGACTATATTCAGTTTTCACAGCTTCTAATGAAGTAATGATTTCCATATCTGCCTCAATCTAAATCATTTCCGCATCTGCTTGAAATTGTTTCAATATTTTTTCAGCTTTAACGAGCTCGGACTCTGCACTGCCAATGCCAAGAAAATCACCTGTAATCGTTTTCAAGCGGTATGTACCGTTTGAAATGCCTCGCACAGTGGTCTTTACCCCCTGAGTAATCCGCAGCGCCTGCTTATCTGTCAAAACCAGTTCCTGTAAATCCTGCACTGCTGCTTCGGCAGGAAGCAGATAAGCATACGGTGCAGCGGCAATTTCTTCCAGAGTTTTGGCCTCTGACAGGTAAAAATCTCCTACCTGTTTGCGTAATAAAAAGCTCATTGTGCCGCACATACCAAGTTCTGCCGCAATATCTTCCAGCAAAGTCCTTACATAAGTTCCTTTTGAACATACAATATCAAGTGTTAAAGAAGTACCAGTTTTATGAAGCAGCTCTAAAGCATCAATAGTAATGCTCCGTGCTTCCCGTTCAACTTCAATCCCCTGCCGTGCCAGCTGATAAAGCTTCTGACCATCTTTTTTTATAGCAGAGTACATGGGCGGAATCTGTTTTTGTTCACCGATAAATTTTTGCAGAGTTTCTTGAATTTCGGCTTCAGTAACAACACGAACCTCTGAACTGGCAATGATCGTACCACTGTCGTCTCCTGTGTCTGTCTTGATACCGAATTTCAGTTCAGCCCGGTAATTTTTACGGCCTTCGACTGCATATTCCAACAGCCTTGTTGCCGTACCGATAAAAACAGGCAGTACTCCCGCGGCATCAGGATCAAGTGTGCCGCCGTGTCCGATTTTCTTAGTTTGCAAAGTCCTGCGCAGAAAGCCGACCACATCGTGAGACGTCATTCCACAGGGCTTGAGTACATTCAAAATGCCTGATGTCATACTAATTTTTCCTTTAAGGCTTTCAAAAGCTGCTGCTGCGCTTCAGGTAAAGCAGCTTCGATAGTACAGCCTGCCGCGCGCAGATGACCGCCGCCGCCGAAGGTAATAGCGATTTCAGAAACATCAAGGTTACGAGACCGCATACTGACACGGGTAACAGCTTTTTCCACAGCTTTAAACATAATAGCAACTTCGACGCCTTCAATATACCTTGGATAAGAAATGAAGGTATCTGTATCAACATCTTTGTCATACATTTCGTTATTAATAGAAATATATGCAATTTTACCATCAGCATCAAATGTCAATGTTTCCAGAACCTTTGTCAGCATCTCGATATTAGAGCGCGGCTTAATCTCCATACTGTCAGAAATTTCATTGGGTTTTACCCCTATTTCCAATAAAGCTGCAGCTATCCGCATCGTTTTCGGCATCGTATTAGAATATTTGAAAGAACCGCAGTCCGTATACAGCGCCGTATAGATACACGTTGCCATCTCCAGATCCACTTCAACTCCTAATGTATCAATCAACTCATACATAATTTCACCAGTAGCAGCCGCAGCTGTATCAAGATACAAATAATCGGCATATTCGGTATTAGAAATATGATGGTCGATATTGAGTGTTTTAGGAGCATTGACACACTGTGACACGTTACCGGCTCTATCTAAAGAACTGGCGTCGATCACGACTAACAGATCCGCAGCTATCCGCTCATCATTTTGAAAACGGACAAAGCTTTCGATACCGGGTAAAAATTTATAGACCTTTGAGATTTCATCATCAACAGTCACAATGACATCTTTCCCAAGCTTCTGCAAAGCTTTCATCAAACTCAAAGCAGAGCCCAGCGTATCACCGTCTGGGCTCACATGAGAACATAATACTATTTTATTGGCAGCCTGCAGTAAAGCGGCTGTTTCCTGCAGGGAACAATGCTTACTCATGCGAGGGACCTTCCTCTTCTTTGATTTTCTTCAGCAATCCCTCGATATGTGCACTATACTCCATCGAAGTATCTTTTACTAAAATCAAATTAGGAGCAAAGCGGAGGCGAATCCGCTTTGCTATTTCCGTACGCATAAAGCCAAGTGCTTTATTCAATCCCTGCCAGGCGGCTTCATGATCCTTTTCCGGACCATAAAGGCTGACATATACTTTAGCAATGCTCATATCGTCAGTAAGCTCAACACCGGTAATGGTAACAAACTGGATCCGTGGATCTTTGATATCCATCAGCAGCATTTTACTAAGCTCCTGTTTGATTGCTTCCTGTACTTTTTCTACTCTTAATCTAGCCATAGTTCACCTATTCGACGGCGACTTCTTCCATAGTGAAGACTTCGAACACGTCGCCTTCTTTCAAATCGCGGAATTTTTCCAAAGTAACACCGCATTCATAGCCTGCAGCGACTTCCTTCACATCGTCTTTGAAACGTCGTAAAGTGTCGATTTCGTCTTCGTTGATGACGATACCGTCTCTAACTACGCGCACTTTAGAAGTATTGGTGATCTTACCTTCCAGCACATAGCAGCCAGCAATCAGCATTTTCGAAATAGTGATCATCTGACGAACCTCTACACGGCCCTGGATAGTCTCCTGGAATTTCGGTGCCAGCATACCTTTAATAGCAGCTTCAACGTCATTCAAAGCGTCATAAATAACGCGGTAAGTACGAACATCTACCTTCTCTGCTTCCGCTGCTTTACGGGCGTTAGCATCAGGACGAACATTAAAGCCGATAATGAGGGCATTGGCGGCCGAGGCCAGCATAACATCGGACTCGGTAATAGCACCTACACCAGCATGTACAACAACGACTTTAACTTCGTCATTTTTTATATTCTGCAAAGAAGAACGCAAAGCTTCGATAGTACCTTGAACGTCGGCTTTAACGACGATATTCAGGTCTTTAATCTCGCCCTCTTGAATACGTTGGAACAAATCATCCAGCGAAACTTTGGAATTCTGCTGAATTTCTTCAATACGTTTTTTCGCAACACGCTTTTCAGCAACACTGCGGGCAATCTTTTCATCAGTAGAATCAAGAATATCACCGGCCAGCGGCACATCGTTCAAGCCTAAAACCTCTACAGGCGTAGAAGGCAGTGCTTTTTTGACTTTTTCACCACGGTCATTGACCATTGCACGCACCTTGCCATAAGCAGTACCGGCAATAATAGTATCACCGATCTGCAAAGTGCCGCGCTGAACTAAAACAGTAGCGACAGGACCGCGGCCTTTATCAAGCTGCGCTTCAATAATCGTACCATGAGCAGGCAGACTTGGATTAGCTTTCAGATCCTGCATTTCTGCAACCAGCAGAATCATTTCCAACAGTTCGGAAATACCTGTTTTCTGATGTGCGGAAACCGGAACCATGATAGTATCGCCGCCCCAGTCTTCCGGGATCAGCTCATGCTCAGCAAGCTGCTGTTTTACATGATCCGGATTAGCTCCGGGACGATCCATTTTATTAATGGCAACGATAATAGGTACCTTTGCTGCTTTTGCATGGTTAATAGCTTCGAGCGTCTGCGGCATAACACCGTCATCTGCAGCAACTACCAAAATAGCAACATCTGTTACCTGTGCTCCACGCGCACGCATAGCTGTAAAAGCTTCGTGACCGGGAGTATCAAGGAAAACAATCTTTTTGCCCTGATAATTAACCTGATAAGCACCGATATGCTGCGTAATACCGCCAGCTTCTCTTGCTGTAACATTAGCCTTGCGAATAGCGTCAAGCAGAGAAGTTTTACCATGGTCAACGTGACCCATAACAGTTATTACCGGCGGTCTCGGCAAACGTTTAGCCGGATCATCTTCCACTTCCGGAATTTCAGTCGGATCCTCTTCAGGCGGTAACGCGGCAACTTCGACATCAAATTCACTGCCGACCAACAATGCCGTATCAAAGTCGATATCCTGATTGATAGTAACAATCACGCCCAACATGAACAAAGATTTGATAACTTCGCTGACTTCACGTTTCAGCAGGTTGGCAAAATCTTTGACATTGATAGTTTCGCCGATCTCTACATAAGTAGGTTTCTGAACCTCTACTACAGGCTGCTGCACGCGCGGAACATTATTATTGCCGCCCTGGCGTTTATTACTGCGTCCCATATGATTATTACTGCGGTTAGGACGGCTGTCTTTAGTTGCATAAGAACCTTTGATCTGCGGTTTATCTTTACGGGCATTTTTATTAAAAGGTTTATTATTGGCACCAGCAGGACGAGCAGTATTGGCCTGCGGACGCTGTGCACCGGTACCGCCTTGCTGCGGACGTGCATTATTATTGTTATTCATATTTCCCTGTTGCGGGCGCGCATTACCCTGCTGCTGCGGGCGCGCTGCGTTAGCATTATGCTGACCAGGCTGCTGCCCACGCGGGCCTATATAAATGCCCCCCTGAGGACGCTGCTGCGGTCTGTTTCCCTGCTGCGGGCGTTGTCCCTGTTGATTATTGGGACGATTTTGCGTATTAACGCCCTGGTTAGGACGGTTTTGATTAAACCTCTGACCTTGATTTTGGGTATTAGGACGTTGCCCCTGCTGTTGCTGTGGGCGCTGACCTTGTTGGTTGTTAGGACGATTCTGCTGGCTGATGCCCTGATTAGGACGGTTTTGACCTGCGTTCTGCCCCTGCTGATGATTAACGGCAGCAGGACGCGGACCCTGATTAATAGGACGTTGCCCCTGATTGTTGGGACGCTGACCCTGTTGTTGCTGCGGACGCTGTGTATTCGCAGCGGAATTCGGTTGAGTTTGCACCTGCTTCGGAGCAGCTTCAGCCTGCTTAACCGGCTCTTTTTTCACTATATGTTGCGGTGCAGGAGCAGCCTTCTTCTCCTGTACAGGCTTCCTGGCCGAGTTTTTCACTACCAAATCTCTAACCGTATCGTCTACAGTGCTTAACGTACTTTTTACCTGAATGTTATTTTTAGCTAAAATATCGATTACTTCCTGGTTTGTTTTACCAAGTTCTTTTGCTATCTCATATACTCTATGCTTACCCATTCATCCACCTCCAAGCGTATTTATGTCATATATTTTTATTTATCATATTCGCAAAGCTGTTATCCAAAACAACTACTGCGGTTCTTTTAGCCTTGCCAATCGCCCAGCCCAGTTCATCTCTGGTCAGGCATTCAACCACGGGTGTATCAGACATCTCTGCCATAAAATACATATCTTTTTTAGAATTTTCAGCAGCATCTGCGGCCACAAGCAATAGCTTAGCTTTACCGTTTTTCAGAGCAGATCTTACAGCATAGTCGCCTGATGCCAGTTTACCTGCTTTCTGTGCCAATCCTAAGGCAAAAGTCACACCATTATTCGCCATCAGGCAAATCCTCCAGCAATTTGGCATAAACTTCTTCGCTGACCGGCTTTTCCAAGGCCCGTTCCAAACGTTTTTCCTTCACTGCTTTGGTGATACATTCTTTAGATTGGCAAACATAAGCTCCACGACCTGCCTTTTTCCCAGTCAAATCAAGGCTTATCTCACCTTCCGGAGAACGTACTATTCTCAGCAGAGCTTTTTTCTCTTTCATTTCATTACAGCCCACACATTTACGTTGAGGGATCTTTTTAATCTTCGTCTGCTTCATAGGCTACACCAACTTCTTGTGCTCCCTGTTCTGCTTCTTCGGCAGCCTGAGATTCACTTTTGATATCTATCTTCCAGCCTGTCAGCTTCGCTGCCAGACGTGCGTTTTGTCCTTCCTTACCAATTGCCAGAGACAACTGATAGTCAGGCACTATAACGCGGCAGATTTTTTCTTCTTCCAGAACTTCAGTACTGACAACCTTAGCTGGCGATAAGGCATTAGCCACATATTGGTCAGGCTCGGAACTGTATTTGACGATATCGATTTTTTCACCGCGCAGCTCATTAACAATAGTCTGAACACGCATACCTTTATGTCCAACACAGGCGCCGACCGGATCAATATTCTCATCCTTAGTATAAACGGATATCTTAGAACGCATACCAGGTTCACGAGCTACTGACTTGATCTCGACCAATCCGTCGTGAATTTCAGGAACTTCCAGCTCGAACAGTCTTTTCAGCAATCCCGGATGTGTTCGGGAAACCATGATCTGTGGGCCTTTGCTGGTCTTTTTTACTTCCACGATATAGGTTTTCATCCTATCATGATATTGATAAATTTCTCCGGGGATCTGCTCGTTAGGAGTCAAAATAGCCTCGGCCTTACCTAAATCAATATAAACATTTTTATTTTCCATACGTTGAATGATACCGGTTACGATATCATTCTCTCTGCTGGAAAATTTCTCGAAAACCATGCCGCGTTCTGCTTCACGGATACGCTGTACAACAACCTGTTTGGCATTTTGTGCTGCAATACGACCAAAGTTACGTGGAGTCACCTCAGTTTCTACAATATCATCGACTTCATAGCGAGGATCTATTTTACGGGCTTCCTCCAGAGAAATCTCATTAGGATCGTCGCCTACCTCTGCCACAATATGACGCTGTGCATATATGTGAAGTTCACCTGTTACTTTGTTCATATCAACACGGACATTCTGGTTAGAACCAAAATTCTTTTTATAAGCTGTTACAAGAGCTTCTTCGACCGCCTGGAACAGGAGTTCCGGATCAATCCCCTTCTCTTTTCCCAATTCCCCTATTGCCAGAATAAAATCTGCGTTCACGTTTCTTAATCCTCCTATACTTTATAATCTTTAAAAATCAATATGCGGTCTGATCATTGCGATAAGTTTTCGGTCAATGCTGACCGGATTTTTGGCTTCTTTTCCCTTGATAATCGTTTTTATTTCTATTGTCTCATCGCTGTGACTTATTAAAATTCCAACCAGGTCTTTTAAGCCTTCCCACGGAGCAAAAAAGGAAATATCAACTTTACTTCCATAAGCTGCTGTAAAATCTTTATCTTTTTTCAACGGGCGGTCAATGCCGGGTGATGAAACTTCCAGGTAATATTTCTCTTTAATCGGGTCTTTTTCATCTAAAACTGTAGTCAGTTTTTCACTTACTAATTGGCAATCGTCGATTTCAACTCCACCCGGTTTATCAATGTAGATACGCAGATACCAATCTTTTTCACGCACATATTCTACATCTACCAAAGTCAGATCGGTACCATCTAAGAGCGGCGTTACCAAATCAGCAATCAAAGCTTCCAGAGCTTCCTTCTGCACAATACTCACCTCCGGTCTGTAATTTATCTTAAATAAGCGGAAAGAGCGGGCATAGCACCCACTCTCTCAAAAGAAGTCATAAATTTTCTGCTTATATTATACCACCCTGTAAGATTAATTACAAGTTTTTTGTTAACTTCCCTACAATATATATGGCAAAATTCAAACTTTTATCAAGCCCAGTCACAAATTTCAGTTTTTCAGAAAAACAAATTCCTTTGCGGTGGACTGCTCCTTCTGATATTTATATCCTAACCGGTCAAATTTTTTTGTGTCTTCAATGTGTAAAATATTATGCTCGGCACACCAGCGCACCATTTCACCACGGGCCATCTTCGCTTCAGTAGCTTTAACCTTTACTTTACCGTCCTGCCAAATGCCAAAAATACAGCTGACATATTCCACTTCCGGCGTCAAATATTTTTCTATAACTTTACTGTATTCTTTTGATGCCAGGTTAAGAATGCTTTTATCGTTTTGCGTCAGCTCAAAATAAAGCCTGCTTCCCCAAAAGTCATACAGATTTTTACACCCGGCAGCCGGCAACTTTGCCTGCATCTCCAAACGATAAGGAACAACACCGTCCATTGCTTTTAAAATACCATAAAACCCTGATAAAATATTTAAATGTTCTGCCACATAATCAAGCTGTGCATTTTCAAAAACACGCGGTGCCATATATTGATACTGGATACCGTCATAAGCCAATACTGCCGGGGTAAGATTAGCACGCAGACGCATAGTCTGTAAACGTTTATAGTTTAATGCCGCAATCTCATCGTTACATTGCCACAACTTTTTTAGATCATCATACTGCATCTTTCTCAGCTCTGCCAGTAAAATTTCTGTATCTTTTAAAAAGCGCGGTTCTGCCGCAGAAACAAGGTCATCATTATCAATACGCATTTTTTTTGCTGGGGAAATAATTATCTGCATCGTATCCTCCTGCAAGTATTTATCAAAAAGCGCGTTCCTTATACAAGAACGCGCTTTTGATTCTTAACCTTTCAAATAGGCTAAAATTTCTTCAGCATTAGTATCAGGATTAGCATTGGGATATGCTTTTTCGATCATACCTTTTTCATCAACGATATAAGTCGTTCTCACTACTCCCATTGATACCTTGCCATACAATTTCTTTTCCTGCCATACATCATAAGCTTCGATGGCCTGACGTTCAGGATCAGCTAAAAGAATAAAAGGCAGCTCCTGTTTCGCGGCAAAATTAGCATGAGATTTTACGCTGTCTTTACTGATGCCGATAACCTCAATGCCCATTTTTTTATACTCACCGTAATTATTGCGAAAAGAACAGGCCTGACGTGTACACCCCGGTGTAGAATCCTTAGGATAAAAATAGACAACTACTTTTTTCCCTAAAAAATCCTTCAGGCTCACAATATTACCATCTTTGTCCTGCAACGAAAATTCCGGTGCTTTTACTCCTGCTTCTAACATACTAATCGCCTCCTAATGTCAGAATAAATCTATCTGATCTGTTTCAGGCAAATCCCCTAAGGCTCCGTGTTCTGCCAATTTTTCAACTACAGCTTTACCAACCTTGGCTCTTACCCGCAGATCTTCCTGGGAAATAAAAGGATGACCGATTTCTCTGGCTTCGCTGATACTTTGAGCGGCAGTAACACCAATTCCTCCCAAAGCAGCAAGCGGCGGCCTCAATCCCTTTTCAGTGACGGTAAAACGCGTCGGATGGGATTTATACAAATCGATACGTTCCATTTCAAAACCACGAGCCAGCATTTCAATCACCAACTCCAGATACGTCACCGTATCTTTATCTCTGTTACTTGCTTTATAGCCCTGTGCATAAACATCTTTAATATAACGTTTCATATAATCAACGCCTTTGACAACATGATCCATATCAAAGTCCGGTGCACGCACAGTAAAGTATGCCGCATAGAATTCACGTGGATAATGCACTTTACAGTATGCTATACGATAAGCCATCATAACATATGCCACTGCATGCGCCTTCGGAAAAAGATACTGGACCTTATTACAGGATTCAATATACCATTCCGGCACCTTTGCGGCACGCATCGCTTCAAGCATGGGTGCTTCCAGACCGCCTTTAGCTGCCTTGCCTTTACGAACATATTCCATAATTTTAAAGGACATACTGGGATCTACGCCTTTCGCGATCAGATTAGTCATAATATCATCACGCGTCGAAATCGTTTCCTCACTGGGTTTACCCTCGCGAATCAGATCCTGCGCATTGTTCAGCCATACATCAGTACCATGCGAATAGCCTGATACCCTTACAACCTGACTGAAATTTTTAGGCTGAACATCCTGAATCATCTGCCGTACAAACTGTGTACCACATTCAGGAATACCATAAGTGCCAACGGCACTGCCGATCTGCTCAGGTGTTACGCCGAAAGCCTCAGTCGAACGGAAGATAGACATAGTTTTTTCATCGCCGACGGGTATCTGCTGCGGTGGAATATTTGTCAATTCCTCCAGCATTTTGATAACCGTCGGATCGTCGTGACCAAGTATATCAAGCTTAACCAGACGGTCGTTGATCGAGTGATAATCAAAGTGAGTAGTTACTGTTTCCGAATCTTTTTCATCGGCCGGTCTGTTCATCGGCGAAATATAATGAATATCCATATTGCGCGGTACAACCATGATACCGCCTGGATGCTGGCCAGTAGTTCGTTTAATACCGGCAAAGCCTTCTACAAGACCTGCAACATGTGCCGAATGCACATGCAGATTTTTTGCCTCATAATATTTTTTGACATAACCAAAAGCCGTTTTGATAGCAATCGTTGAAATCGTACCGGCGCGACAAACATTATCGCGTCCGAAAAGTTCTTCTGTATATTTATGTGCTGTCGGCTGATAATCTCCGGAAAAGTTCAAATCAATATCAGGTACTTTATCACCATGGAAACCCATAAACACTGCAAACGGAATATCGTGCCCATCACGGATCATCTCTGTACCGCACTCAGGACATGCTTTAGCAGGCAAGTCAAAACCTGACGCAACTTCTTCTTTCATGAAGAACTCGCTGTGTTTACATTGTGGACAGCGGTAATGCGGTTTCAGCGGATTGACCTCTGTAATATCGATCATAGTCGCTACAAAAGAAGAACCGACAGAACCACGGGACCCAACCAGATAACCATCGTCCAAAGATTTTCTTACGAGCTTATGTGCAATATAATACAGAACTGAGAACCCATGATTGATAATGGAATCGAGCTCCATTTTCAGTCTGTCGCTGACTACCTGAGGCAGATTTTCACCATACCATTCGTGCGCACGCTGATAAGACATTTCCTTGATAGCTTTTTCTGCCCCAGGTATAAATGGTGAATACAGCTGATCACGATCAGGAACAGGTTTGATTTTTTCTACCATCTCCGCAATCTTATTCGGATTGGTTACACACAACTCATAAGCAATTTCTTTACCAAAATACTCAAATTCCTTGAGCATTTCTTCTGTTGTCCTGAAATAAAGAGGTGCTTGCTGATCAGCATCAGAATAATTTTGCCCAGCCTGCAGGATAGCCCGCAGCTGCGCGTCCTCCGGATGCAAAAAATGCACGTCACAGGTAGCGACAGTCAACTTACCCAGCTTTTTACCAAGTTCATAAATTTTCCTATTATGCTCTTGCAGCTGTTTGACTGTGCAGCGCTCCTGTCTGACTAAAAACATATTATTTCCGGTTGGCTGAATTTCCAGATAATCATAAAAAGAAGCTATTTTCTCTAATTCTTCATCGGGACGACCTGCCAAAATAGCCCTGTACAGTTCACCAGCTTCACAGGCAGAACCCAGGATCAAACCCTCGCGATATTCTTCGATAACCTCACGCGGCAGCATCGGCCGTTTATGCAGATAACGCAAATGACTGATTGTTACAAGTTTATACAGATTACGCAGACCTGTTTCGTTCTTTGCTAAAATGATAATGTGGTTATTTTTGACCTTCTTGATACGGCTTTTCTTGATCGTATCCGTCGGCTCCAGATCGATATCATGGCCGTCGTCGTTCATCAAATAACCTTCCATACCGAAAATCAGCTTGATATCCGCTTTTTCAGCTACATCAAAGCAGAACGGAAAAGCCTGTACAACGCCATGATCTGTGATGGCAAGAGCTTTATGCCCCCATTTTATCGCTGTCTCCACCAAATCTTCCATTGGTGTTACGCCATCCATCTTACTCATTTTTGTATGACAATGCAGCTCGACACGTTTAACTTCAGCGTTATCCATACGTTCTTTTTTAGGAACAGCTATAATACCCTGAGGACTGATGACCATTTCATCAAACAAAAATCTGTCAGGAGCAACATTACCCATAATACGCAGCTGCATCCCCGGTTTGATCTTCTTTTTAAACTGCAGACATTCTTCCAGATTTTCAAAACGCATTCTAACATAAAGTCCACTAGTTTCATCACTCAAATTAAAAGTGAGCATCACATTGCCGGTACGCAGGACTCGCTCAATAAAAGCAGTCAGCTTACCGTCCTTATCAATGCTTTTTACAAAAGCACCTTCTACTACGACTCGATTTTCTTCTTCGATAACGTCGATCATCGGCCTGGGCTTACCTTTAAATGCTTTACCAAAAATAAGGCCGTCTGCTTTTTTATTCCCTCCATAGAGAAGGTTATAAGCCTTTTCATAAGCATCGTCTTTACGCTCTGCCTCACACGAAGGTACTGCTTCAAATGCGGCAGCTTCTCCTATTTCAACTGCTTCAGGTTCTTCCGGCGGCAAAGGAATTTCTTCACGCTCCGGCTCTACCTGCACAGACTTATTTTCTGTTTCAAGCTTATTTTCTGTTTTAACCGATTCAGCCACAACGGAAGTTTCCAGCAGATTTGTCTGCTGCAGCTCCACTTTTTTTAAATTAAAAGCAGCGGTAAGCTTATTTGCCACCGCTGCAAGTAAAGTTTCTGTCACGGGAGCAACTGCTTTATACTCTATCTGCCACACGGCAGCCTCGATATCCATAAAGATTTTCTCCGGCTGGATTAAACGAGCACGCAATAATTCTGCTTCCGTTAAGGACTGCTCGGCTAAAAAAGCAAAAAATTTATTTTTATCAGGAACAATACAATATTTCGCCTTCATGCTTGCGTCCTTTCTTACCAATCAACCAACGTTCTCTAAAGTAATGATGCCTTCAATACTTTGTAAACCGCGAATAATATCAATATCATCTCTATCTTTACTTATTTTGAGATACAGCTCTAAAACTACCTCATTTTTTCTGGAGTTGTTTTTTACGTTTAAAGTGCGTACCTTCACGCCATTTTCAGTCAAATACGCAGTAATATTCGTTATAATACCGGGTTCATTTTCGGCAACAATCCGAATAAAGCGGCGGGCATTTCTACTGCTGCCGGCAAAACGTTTTTCCCAGCTGTGAAAAGTTACCAAAGTAACCATCATTACCGCCGTAGAACCAATACTTAAAACATACATCCCAGCACCGGCAGCCAACCCAATGGCCGAAATCATCCACAAGCTGGCAGCTGTTGTTAAACCACGTACGGTAACTCCCTCATGCATTATCGTACCGGCACCAAGAAAACCAATACCGCTAACTACCTGTGCAGCAATACGGGAAGAATCACGATTGCGCGGGAATTCTTCCCCATGCATAGGGTAATCATCATAACCGTACATAGAAACCAGCATAAATAACGCCGCACCGGCACAAACTAAAATATGTGTTCTAAAGCCAGCCGGTCTATCGCCGCTGCCGCGTTCGATGCCGACTATTCCGCCTAAAAAAGCGGCCAATAATAGACGAATAAGCATCTCCCAATCATGAGAACTCATTATCGGCACCTCCTTACTGTCAGTTTAATCTTTTATTTTGAAAAAGCAAGTTCTGCGATAATATTTTTGATATCTTGTACGTAATCGCCATCTAAAGGCAAATATCTGATCTCGCCTGTTTTACGAATTTTAACTTCCAGCTTACCTTCAGTCAATGTTTTCGGCCCAACTACAACGCGCAGCGGATAGCCGATCAGATCAGCATCTTTAAATTTAACACCGGGGCGTTCTTTGCGATCATCGATAACTGTTTCCAGACCTACTTTTTTCAACTGCATATAAATTTCTTCAGCTTTCGCTGCAGATGCTTCATCTTTTGTATTAACAGGCACAACCAGCACATGATAGGGTGCTATTTCGATTGGCCAGATGATACCATTGTCATCATAATTCTGCTCAATAGCAGCCGCCATCGTTCTGCTGACACCGACACCATAGCACCCCATTACCATAGGCTGCTCTTTACCGTTTTCATCAAGATAGGTAGCTTTTAAAGCAGAGCTGTATTTAGTAAACAGCTTAAAGACCTGCCCTACCTCGATGCCGCGGGCTTTGCTCACTTCGCCGCCGCAATGCGGGCACGGATCCCCTTCCTGAATAAGACGGATATCTGCTACATATGTTGGTGTAAAATCACGGCCCGGGTTAACATTGATGAAATGGTACCCTTCTTTATTAGCGCCGCAGCAAACATTATGCATTTTCATAACAGTAGCGTCAACAACTACTATGACTTTTTTATTATCGATGCCAACAGGGCCCATATAACCGCCGACAGTACCAGCAGCAGCTAATTGTTCCTCTGTCGCCATTTCCAGGTCAATAACGCCGCAGGTATTGATAACTTTGATTTCATTGACTTCGTGATCGCCACGTACAAAACAAAGAATCAAACCTTTTTCACTGTTATAAGCAACAGCTTTAACAGAATGGTCAACAGGAAGTTTTAAATAAGCGCACACATCAGCAATAGTTTTACAGTCTGGTGTTACTACCTCTTCTTTAGTCAGCATTGCTTCTTCTTGAGCTTCCAAAGGAAATAGCTCTGCTTTTTCAACATTGGCCGCATAATCGCAGCTGGTGCAGAAAACAATCTCTGCTTCACCACTGTCGGCAATTACCATAAATTCATGGGAACCACTGCCGCCGATAGCCCCGGAATCAGCTTCAACAGGGCGGAAGTTCAGGCCGCAGCGCGTAAAGATATTGGTGTAAGCATCGTACATATCCTGATAAGATTTATCAAGACCAGCTTCGTCACGATCAAAGGAATACGCATCTTTCATAATGAATTCACGGCCGCGCATCAAACCGAAACGCGGGCGACGTTCATCACGATATTTATTTTGGATTTGGTAAACACTAAGCGGCAGCTGGCGATAAGAACGAACATCACCGCGGATCAAAGTCGTTACCATTTCTTCATGTGTAGGCCCAAGGCAGAAACAGCGATTATGACGATCCTGCAACCTGAACATTTCCGCACCATATACATCCCAACGTCCGCTTTCCTGCCAAATCTCAGCCGGCTGTACAATAGGCATCAAAAGCTCCTGTGAACCTTTGGCATCCATTTCCTCACGTACTATTCTTTCTATTTTTTTCAATACACGCCAGGCAAGCGGCAGATAAGTATAAATACCACCGGCAGCTTTACGCATAAATCCGGCACGCAGCATTAATTGGTGACTAACAACCTCCGCCTCTGCAGGTACCTCACGCAAAGTAGGAGCATACAGTTTGGAAACTCGCATTATTTCATCTTCCTCTCAACCAAAATTTTCTTAATTTCATCAAACAGCTCGTCAACTATTTTATCTTCGCTGACTTTTTTTATGATCTCGCCTTTGCGGAACAGCAGGCCCTCGCCAATACCGCCGGCAATGCCTATATCGGCCTCCCTGGCTTCACCAGGTCCATTAACTACGCAGCCCATAACTGCAACCGTAATTGGTTCTGCTATTTCGTCTAAACGGCGTTCGACCTCTAAAGCAAGCTTTTCCAGATTGATTCTGGTCCTGCCGCAGGTTGGACAGGAAATCAAAGTCGGCCCATATTCTCTAAGCCCCAAAGCTTTCAAAATATTATAAGCAACCTTTACTTCATTAACCGGATCCCCGGTAAGCGAAACACGAATCGTATCGCCAATACCTTCCGCCAATAACGTACCTATACCAACTGCCGATTTTATAATCCCGGAATTAACGGTACCAGCTTCAGTAATCCCCACATGCAGCGGATAATCACATTGAGCAGCTAAAAGCCTGTAAGCCGCAATCGTTAATGGTACGTCATGTGCTTTCAAAGAAATTTTGATATTGCGATAATCAAGTTCTTCTAAAATATGAATATGACGCCAAGCAGCTTCTACTAATGCTTCTGCTGTCGGATGCCCATATTTTTCCAATAAATCCTTCGGCAGTGAACCGGCATTAACACCGATACGAATAGGTATATTTTTTATTCTGGCCGCTGCAACTACCGCTTCTACCTTTTCACGTCCGCCAATATTACCAGGATTTAACCGAAGTCCGTTGACACCGGCATCTATAGCCGCCAAAGCAAGCTTGTAATCAAAATGAATATCAGCTATTACAGGAATCGGGCTCTGCGCAACTATTTCCCGTAAGGCCTGCGCTGCAGGCATATCAGGTACAGCACAACGAATGACATCGCAGCCAACTGCCGCCAGTTCCTTAATTTGTTTCAAAGTCGCTGCAGCATCGTCGGTCCTCGTATTAGTCATCGACTGTACTGAAACAGGAGCATCACCGCCAATAAATACAGATCCCAACTGTAATTGTCTGGTTATTCTGCGCTTCATAAAGACACCTCTTTATTTTATCGGCTGATGTCGTTAAACACCGCCAAAACAGTAATACTTAGAATGATCGCTACGCCAACCATTTGAATAGCATTGGTCGCACGCGCTCCTAAAGGCTTGCCACGTACTGCTTCCAAAACTAACAGAACAAAATGCCCGCCATCCAAAGCCGGCAATGGCAATAAATTGATAACGCCTAAATTAATACTGAGAAAAGCAATAAAGTTCAGTAGCGGAAGCATGCCCTGATTTGCCATCTCCCCTGCCATTTTAGCTACGCCGATAGGACCTGAAACATCTGCCGGCGCCGCCCCGGTAATTATTTTCTGCAGACCGTCAATCATCGCAAATATAATATACTTAGTATAGCCAGCGCCCATGGTAGCCGCTTCAACAACGCCTGGCTGATATTGTTCATATGTAGGAGAAATACCTATCAAGGGCCTGCCGTACTGCGCATCATAGGCTGGCGTCATTTGATAATTTTTTACTGCGCCCTGATGCTCTGCCGTAACAGTAATCTCCTTATCAGGATACTTCTGCAAGGTAACTACCAAATCATTCCATGTGGCAATCTTTTCACCATTAATGGCAAGGATACGATCGCCTACCTGCAAGCCTGCCTGCGCGGCCGCCTTTTCTTCCATAATCGTGCCCAAAATAGGCTGATCGACTGGCTTTTGAATACCATTGATCATAAAAATACTGAAAAACAAAATTATCGGCAGCAGAAAGTTCATTAACGAACCTGCTAAAATAACCAACATTCTGGCAGGAATAGATTTTGACTTAAAAGAATCATCGCTGTCAGGCTCTTCCGGATCCATACCGGCTATTTTATTATACCCGCCTAAAGGAATAATTCTTAAGCTATATAGGGTCTCACCAACTTTTTTCTGAAAAATGTTGGGTCCGAAACCAATGGCAAACTCGTCCACGCGCATGCCTGTCATTTTTGCCGTAATAAAGTGGCCGAATTCATGTACGGTGATCAAAACACCAAAAACAAAAATAGCCGCTAAAATAGTTGTCATGTCCGAGTTCCCCCTCTCATTACAAGTTTTTTAAAATTTCTCTGGTCAGCCTGCGAGTTTCAGCATCTGTCTGCTCTATATCCTCAATAACAGGCTGCAATATATTCTGATGTCTGACAATAATCTTTTCTATAGTCATCGGAATATTAAGGTATTTAATCTTATTGTCCAAAAATGCGTAAACAGATTCTTCATTAGCCGCATTAAATGCACAAGGTAAGGTACCTCCTGCTTTACCACATTCGACAGCAAGTTTCAGTGCCGGAAATGCTTCCAAATCAGGAGCTTCAAACGTCAATTGACCTGCTTTTACTAAATCCAGCTGTCCGAAAGCATTATCAAATCGCTCTGGATATGAAAAAGCGTACTGTATCGGCAAACGCATATCGGGCAGTCCCAACTGAGCCAAAACAGAACCATCCTGATATTCAACCAAAGAATGAATTACGCTCTGCGGATGTACAACTACATCGATTTTTTCATAAGGCATGTCAAAAAGCCAATGCGCCTCAATAACTTCCAACCCTTTATTAGCCAAAGTAGAAGAATCAACAGTTATTTTTCTGCCCATACTCCAATTTGGATGCTTCAAACACTGTTCTAAAGTCACATTTTCAAGCTCAGCTTTACTTTTACCACGAAAAGGACCGCCAGAAGCAGTTATCAGCAACCGCTTAACTTCCTGATGTTTGCCACCTGCCAAAGCTTGAAAAATGGCACTGTGTTCACTGTCGACCGGCAATAAAGTAACATTGTGCTCTGCTACCGCACTCATAACAATACTTCCTGCAGCAACCAGCGTTTCTTTATTAGCCAAAGCGATGTCTTTACCATGCTCAATCGCAGCCAGAGTAGGTCTCAGACCGGCATAACCGACCATTGAAGCTAAAACTGTGTCAACTTCGCTGAACGTAGCCACTTCCAAAATACCCTCTTCTCCTGCAAGGATTTTCGTCTTGCCGGTATAACGTTTTTTCAACCGCTCTGCAGCGGCCTCATCAGAAAGCGCCGCAATATCAGGCTGAAAAATATTAATCTGTTCTTCCAATAAAACGTCACTTGTATGTGCCGCCAACGCTCTGATTTTTATCTTATCAGGATTAGCTGCAGCAACCTCTAATGTCTGTTTACCAATGGACCCGGTACTGCCAAGCACGGAAACATTTTTCATTTTGAAGCCTCCGAATAATATAATCAGTGTGTTTTAGTCAACAAAACCGAAAACACTAAAACATAATAGCCAAGCGGTATGGCAAACAACAAGCTGTCACAACGATCTAAAACTCCACCATGGCCTGGAAAAATCTTACCAGAGTCTTTAACGCCAAAGGAACGTTTCAAAATCGACTCTACCAAATCTCCCAGCGGCGCAAAAACAGCTACGCATAAACCTAATGCAGCTGCCTGTACTATCTCCATATCTAACACCTTTACTCCCAAATAAACCATTACAGCCAGACAGCCGATAAATCCGGCTGCAGCTCCTTCTACAGATTTATTAGGACTGACATTTGGACACAACTTGCGTTTACCGATCGCACAACCGACAAAATAAGCAAAAGTATCACTGGCCCATGTTCCAAGCATAATCAGCCAGAAAAAACATTCGCCGCCTTCTAAAACAAATGAACCAATAACCACCGGTTCAAATGGTAACTGCCTTAAAAGACCAAAGTGAAAAAACAGAATGCCGATATATAAAACCGCCATAACCGACAAACCAACATTCTCAACCAAATGACCTTTACAGTGCTTATGCAGGCCTTCCAGTAAAATAGCAATAATAGTTACGACCAGAAAAAGCGGCAGTGAATATAATGTATAAATAGAATCATCCAAATACATCAAACTTCCTACCAGCACCAAGGTCATAATACCGGACGAAAAATAAAAAACATTATAGCCTTTATTTTTGGCCATATTATAAAATTCCAGCCAGCCGATAGCTGCCAGTACAAATATTGCAGCATTAAAAAGCATACCGCCGCTATGAAGCAGCCATACTACTATCGGAACGCCTACCAAACCTGTCAAAATACGAGTCAACATATCTTTTACACCTGCTTAATTTATTTTGTCACTAACCCGCCAAAGCGCCGTTCGCGTCCCTGATATTCTTTGATTGCCTGCAAGAACATTTCAGGGGTAAAAGCAGGCCAATATGCATCTGTAGTCCAAATTTCCGCATATGCGATTTGCCACAGCATAAAATTACTGATACGATTATCTCCTCCTGGTCTGATCAAAAGATCAGGCGCAGGCAAGCCAGCCGTATAAAGATAATTTTCAAAAGTTTCTGCCTGTATATCTTCTACTTTCAGCAAGCCTTTTTCGGTATCTGCCGCAATACGCTGTATTGCCTGTAAAATTTCGGCCTGCCCACCGTAGTTTATTGCCAAGTTTAAAATAATACCGGTATTGTTTTTAGTTGCTTCCACAGCGTGGTCCATTTTCTGTTTTACAACTTCCGGCAAACCTTCACGTGAGCCCATAAAACGAACCTGAACATTATTTCGATTAAATTCTTCAATCTCACTGGTCAGATAACGGCTTAAAAGCTCCATAATAAAACTGACCTCAGTAACAGGCCGTTTCCAATTTTCTGTTGAAAAAGCATACGCGCTGATAACTTTAACACCAATTTTATCAGCAATTTTAACAATAGTTTTTAAAGTTTCAGCTCCGGCCTGATGCCCAAATGTTCGCACTTTTCCCTGCGCTTTAGCCCAACGGCCATTACCGTCCATAATAATTGCTATATGCTGCGGCACATTAGCCAAATTAATACCATCGATATCGATATTTACGTCGGGGTTTGTATTCTTCTTGATTTTGAACAAGCTGTTAAACACAAGCACACCAACCCTTCCCTGGAATAAATAAAACTGACAGACCCCCTCTAAGAGGGGGCCTTGCAGTCCTAAAAACTTAAAATCAAGGTTGTTTAATAGCACCTACAGGGCAAACACCAGCGCAAGCGCCGCATTCAACACATTCATCACCGATTTCATATTTACCGTCAGCTTCTTTAATAGCACCTACGGGGCAGGTAGAAGCGCAGGAACCGCAACCGATACATTCGTCTTTATTGATTACTAATGCCATTCTCCAGCACCTCCTTTCTATATTTTTTTACTGTTACAAGAGCTACTTTATTGTCAGACAGCAAACTCTGCCTAACCACATATTCAACAGCTATCTTCTCCGCCACAACTTCGTTTTGCCGGCGCGGCGGCTGCGTATCAGCAACCGTATATCCGATCTCGGCAGCTTCCAGTCTGGCAATAGCTTCTGCCAAAGGCAGTGCCAACACATCAGGTATCAGCATCAGATCTCCATAACTTCCTTTTCTTTATTAGCCATGATATTATCGATTTCCTTGATAATTTTATCAGTCATTTTCTGAATATCATCAGTACCCTTTTTAGCTTCATCTTCAGTGATTTCTTTAGCCTTCTCTGCTTTCTTAACAGCATCGTTAGCGTCACGGCGCAGATTACGCACAATCACACGTGCATCTTCAGATTTTTTATGAACAGTTTTTACAATCTCTTTACGGCGTTCTTCTGTCAGCTGCGGCAGATTCAACCGAATTACAGCACCATCACTGTTAGGGTTTAATCCCAAATCAGATTTCATAATAGCTCTTTCAATATCCTTCAGAAGATTCTTCTCCCAAGGCTGGATAATGATCATTCTCGGTTCAGGTACAGTAACGCTTGCTACCTGGTTAACAGGTGTCGGTGTGCCGTAATAATCTACCATAACCTTTTCCAGCAGAGCCGGAGTAGCACGTCCTGCACGAACAGAAGCAAGATCTACGCGCAGTACGTCAGTAGTTTTGTGCATTTTACTTTCTGTTAATTCAATGATTTCTTTTACTGTTGCCATGATTATTTTCCTCCCACCAGGGTACCGATCTCTTCGCCTAAGGCAGCACGCAAAATGTTACCCGGTTTATCAATATTAAATACTACGATAGGAATTTTATTATCCATGCAAAGACTGATTGCCGTAGAATCCATTACACTCAATTTTCTTTGAATAACTTCGATATAATCAAGTTTTTCAAACATTACCGCATCTTTATTTTTAGCCGGATCGCAATCATAAACACCGTCAACACCCTTTTTAGCCATCAAAATCGCATCGGCTTCTACCTCGGCCGCCCTTAAAGCAGCAGTGGTATCTGTTGAAAAGTAAGGATTACCAGTACCAGCGGCAAAAATAACTACACGCTCTTTTTCCATATGACGTATGGCACGTCTGCGAATATACGTTTCTGCAATCTGACGCATTTCGATCGCTGTTTGCACACGTGTTGGGACTCCCAAAGTCTCCAAAGCATCCTGCAGCGCCAGAGAATTGATAACTGTGGCAAGCATTCCCATATAATCTGCAGTAGCGCGGTCCATACCTTTCGAACTTCCCGATAAACCACGCCAGATGTTGCCACCGCCGTTGACAATAGCGACTTCTAAACCACATTCCGTAACATCTTTGATTTGTGAAGCTATGGACTCAACCGTTTCCGGATCAATACCGAACCCTTTATCACCAGCTAAAGCTTCACCGCTCAATTTTAAAATGACACGCTTATACTTCGATTTCTCCGCCACTTCCACGACCTCCTATTTTCTGCAACTCTATATCCTATTTCATATTCTACATTTTACCAATATTTCCTCTTTTTTACCTTGAGTTTTTTGTGAACTACAGCCATTCGGGCAAAAAATAAGAGAACACCGAAGTGTTCTCTTATGCGGTTTCTCATTATTTTACGAAAGACATAACTTCTTCTGCAAAGTTTTCTTCTTTTTTCTCAATGCCTTCGCCCAGTTGATAACGGGTGAAACGGCGAATAGAAATATTCTCACCGATTTTAGCAATTGATTCGGTAATCAAATCAGAAATAGTTTTGTCGGGATCTTTAACGAAAGGTTGTTCCATCAAGCATACTTCTTTATAGTATTTCTCGATACGTCCTGCAACCATTTTTTCAATGATTTTTTCAGGTTTGCCTTCGTTGCGCGCCTGTTCAGCCAAAACAGCTTGTTCATGCTCAAGTTCAGCAGTAGGAACTTCTTCGCGTTTGAGGTAAGACGGATTCGTTGCAGCAATATGCATAGCAATGTCTTTTACCAATTCTTTGAAAGCATCAGTTTTAGCAACAAAGTCAGTTTCGCAGTTAACTTCTACCAAAACGCCGATACGTCCGCCGCCATGGATATAAGCTTCAACTAAACCTTCAGCCGCTACACGGCCCGCTTTTTTAGCAGCAGCAGCCAAACCTTTTTCACGCAGGAAGTCGATTGCTTTTTCAAGATCGCCATCGGTTGCGCTCAAAGCTTTTTTGCAGTCCATCATACCTGCGCCAGTACGTTCACGCAGTTCTTTTACTAATGCAGCAGTAATTTCAGCCATTTATTCGTCCTCCAGTATTTGATTATTATTCAGCGTCTTCAGCTGCAACTTCTTCAGCTTCAGCAGCTTCTTCCATTTGCATACCTTGACGACCTTCCAAAACAGCGTCAGCCATTTTTGCAGTTAAAAGTTTTACTGCACGAATAGCGTCGTCGTTAGCGGGAATCACATGATCGATAACGTCAGGATCGCAGTTAGTGTCAACAGTAGCAACAATAGGAATATTCAGTTTGCGTGCTTCAAGCACAGCAATATTTTCTTTGCGGGGATCAACAATGAAGAGAGCACCCGGCAATTTTTTCATATCTTTGATACCGCCAAGATATTTAGTAAGTTTTTCCATCTCAAGACGAAGACCGATAACTTCTTTTTTCGGCAGTACGTCAAAAGTTCCGTCAGCTTCCATAGCTTCCAGCTTACGTAAACGGTTGATACGGGTTTGGATAGTTTTGAAGTTAGTCAGCATACCACCCAACCAACGTTCGTTTACATAGAACATGTTGCAGCGTAAAGCTTCTTCGCGCATAGCTTCTTGAGCTTGTTTTTTAGTACCAACGAACAAAATATTTTCGCCGCGGGCAGCAACATCGCGCAGGAAGTTGTAACATTCTTCAACTTTTTTAACGGTTTTCTGCAGGTCGATGATGTAGATGCCGTTTCTTTCAGTGAAGATGTACGGAGCCATCTTAGGGTTCCAGCGACGGGTTTGGTGACCGAAATGAACACCAGCTTCAAGTAATTGTTTCATGGAAATAATAGCCATTTTTATTTGCCTCCTGTTTTTTCCTCCGCAGAAATCGTCTCTAACCCTTACCGCAAGCGGACAGCGGGTGATCATTCTGCGTGTGTATTTTTACACCGTGTGATATTATACCATAGTTACGGCCTCTGCACAAGCTTTTATTCATAATAATCAGCAAAATTTGTTTAATACTTTACACTTAACATGTATACAAAATATTTTAATAATTAAACTTGCCAGCTATATACAGATGTGTTAGATTTTATTTGTTTATTGTTTCTATATTTATTATGAAAGGTGGAATGACTTCCATGAGCTTCAACATCGATAAAATGATCTCTCCCTTTATTAAAGCCCTTCCGCCCTCCGGATTGGCAAAATTTTTAGAAATAACAGCCAACAATCCTAACATTGTACCACTCAGCGTAGGTGAACCTGATTTTGATATTCCAGCAAAAGTACGTGCAGCCTGTATCGACAGTCTGAATGCAGGGAAAAGCAACTATACCTCTACACTGGGAATGCTGGAACTGCGCGAAGCAATAGCTGCTGACACTTACAAAAACTATGGCGTTCAATACGACCCCAAAACTGAAATTATGGTGACTGTAGGTGTCAGCGAAGCATTAGACGTCGTTATCCGCACCATTATGGTCCCTGATGGCGAAATCATTATTCCCGAGCCCTGTTATGTTGCTAATAAAGCCTGCATCATTTTAGCAGGCGGAAAGCCGGTACCGGTAGAAACCAAACTGGAAAACGGCTTTGTTCCCACGGTCACAGATCTGGAAAAAGCAGTGACTGATAAAACTCGCGCTATCCTCCTTGGTTATCCCAACAATCCTACAGGTGCTATTATGAGCAAAGAGCAAATCAAGGCTATTGGCGACTGGGCTGTTAAACATGATATTATGATCATTTCTGATGAACTTTATGCTCACCTGACTTATGGCGGCAAAAAACATACTATGTTCACAGCTTTCCCCGAGTTCAAAGACCGCACAGTAGTTTTAAACGGCTTTTCGAAAGCTTATGCCATGACCGGCCTGCGGTTAGGTTATTTTACCGCTCCTGCAACATTCGTCCAGGCGGCAAACCTGCTCCATCAAAATGTAGTACTCTGTGCAAATATCACAGCTCAATACGGTGCTATAGCTGCTTTAAAATATTGTGAAAACGACATGCTGGCAATGGTTGCCGAATATGAAAAGCGCCGTCAGATCATGATCGACGGCTTTAAGAAAATCGGGCTGCCCCTTTATGAACCAGAAGGTGCCTTTTATGTATTCCCCTGTATTAAACAAACAGGGCTCACGAGTATGGAATTTGTTGAAAAACTGCTTACAGAAGAAGAAGTGCTGGTTATCCCCGGCAGCAGCTTCGGAGCCAGCGGTGAAGGCTTTATCCGCTGTTCTTATGCTTACAGCGAAGATAATCTGCGGGAAGCATTAACACGTCTTGACAGATTTATCCGAAAATATACAAAATAAACACTTATTATAAAAAACAGACTGCCGTTAAATGGCAGTCTGTTTTTTATAATAAGCCCACAGGTATATACCAGTTCTTAGCATCAACAGGCAATAAATCGTTTGCCAGGCAAACAACACCGCCGGAGCCAATTCTCAAGGCTTTTTCACCTTCTGCAATCGGTTTCAAAATTTCAAACTTCTTAATTTCTTTTACTGGCTGTGCACTTTTACGAATTGCTAAAGGATATACACATCCATCTGTCTCAATCAAAAGTTCGACTTCTTTGGTATTGAAATCACGAAAATAACTAAGAGGCGGGATCTGACCGCAGTTAATAAAGCTTTTATAAATCTCATTAACAACCCATGTTTCAAAAAAATTAGACGCCATTGCCCCGGCTTCCAACGTTGCTGCACTGCTCCAACGCAGCAAATATGCAGCAAGTCCAGTATCAGTAAAATAAAGCTTTGGTGCTTTGACTGCATATTTTAAGTTAGGATGCGCAAACGGTTCCAAAAAATATACCAGACCCGCTGCTGCCAAAACCTTTAGCCACTGTTTAGCTGTCGGTGGAGTTATCTCTACCTCTTTAGCCAAAGCTGCGTAATTAAGCATACTGCCAGTATAGCTGGCGGCAGCACATAAGAACCTGTAAAATTGCAATTCATCATTCACCTGTGCCAATTCTTTTACATCACGCTGTAGAAAAGTCTGTACATAAGATGAATAATAGCAGTTCCAATCCTGTTCAGAAGCACTATTCAACGCTGGCATACTGCCTTGCCAAATCTGATCAAATAGATCACTCATCGGTAACAAAGGCGACTCCTTCACACGTCTCAGCAAAAATTCATTTTCCGGCACAAAAGGCCCGGCAGGACGATCAATCAATTCACCATAACTCAAACCCAATAAATTAACGATACCGATCCTGCCGGTCAAACTCTCACTGACACCATGCATCAACTCAAAAGCCTGTGACCCGGTCAGCCAGAAATCACCGTTTTGCCCCTGTTCGTCCACATACATTTTAAGATACGGCAACAGCTTAGGAGCCAGCTGAATCTCATCAATCAAAAGCGGCGGTTTGTAACGCTGCAGAAATAACGCCGGCTCAGTCATCGCCAAACTGCGTACACTGATATCGTCCATCGTCACATAAGTACGATCTGACGCAGCAAGCCTGCGCAATAAAGTAGTTTTACCCACCTGTCGCGGCCCCGTAACAAGCAGCACCTTAAAACAGCTGTTCAGCTTTTCTATTGTCGTTTCTAAATGACGTTTGATATACATCGTATTTTACTTCCTTTAAAACTCAAGTTACCTAAAGTTTTATCTTGAATGTTTGTAATAACCTATTTAGATTGTTTTAACATATCGATACTTGATTTTTCCGGTATAAATAGCAAACAACTTTGCAAAAGTTATTTTTGTAGAAATGTTATTTGCTTCCGCCCAATCATACTGATTTTTTGAAGAAATTGCCCACCGGATTTGCGATGCAAAATACATACGTAAGTAAACGCTCAAATTTTGACCGCGATAATTTTTCCCGACAACTATCCTGCTTGCTTTTTCAGTAAAGTAATATACAGCAATTAGATTATCGGCAACATAAATGCCTACAACATTATTATTCCTGATTTGTTCCTGCCAGTCCTCGTCTTCTATAGATAATTTGTTGTATTTACCCATGTAGTCAACTATCAATTGTTCCACTTCACTTTTGTCATTTAAACTTACTGTACCAATACGCATATTATTTTCGTAAAGTTTCCACTTATTCTCTTCTAAATATTTAAAAGATATAGTATGCAAATTTCCGTAAGATAATCGCACTTGCTCATACTTTTGTTTACATTCATAATTATTTTCGATAAACAACTGGTGCAAAACATTTACAGTGAAATTATTATTTTGTTGTTCATATATATCACAGCAAATTTCTTTATCGGCGTCGGGCAGACTTTTTGTTTTGGCGGTAAGCCTCCAAAAATACATTTTATAATAATTGCCCTGATCAGCAAACAAGAATAAAGTTCCATCAACAACAGCATATTTTATTTTTTCTTCATTAATATAAGCAGATATATTCTTTTTACTAATGAAGTAATTGAGATATCCCCTCACATGTCCTTCCGTTACATACTCATTATAAAGTTGTTCGTATTCCGATAAAGATTTGATCGTTTTCAGCACTTATTTTTCCTTCTTATTGATATAGCCGTAATATTCATGTAAAGAAAAAGACTCGCCATGACCTGGATACACCACTAGCTCCGGCGGCAGAGTATTGATATATGGAAGCGCGACATCTGTAAATTCTTTGGGACTGCCACCAGGAAATTTAGCCGCAGGCACACTTTCATCTAAAAGTATATCGCCTGAAAAAAGTATGTTTTCGTTTAAGAAGATGAAATTACCGCCTTCGCTGTGCCCGGGAACCATCTTGATAAACACAGTATTATGCTGCCATCTAAAGGTAATGCTGTCATTAAAAAGCTCATCTGCGCTGCATGAATAATTGCTGTCAAAAGCAAAATCCGGCTTTTGCAGGTCGGCCTGAAATTCATAATAGGCCTCAAAATATTTGGAGAAATTTTTGGCAGGCCTTTGCAGATTATTATCACATTTTGAGTTTGACAACAGTTTGCAGCCATACAGCTCTTTAAATTTGTTTACGCCGCTGATGTGGTCGTAATGTTCATGGGTAACAAGCAACAGATCAACGATCTTGCCTTCTAATAATACTGCTGTTTTTTCATCATAATATGGATCAATCACTATACAATGCTTTCCCTCTTCTACGATATACATATTTTGTTCTAAAAGAGGGGTAGTACAGGTTATTATTTTCATTTTTGCATCTCGTTCTCATAAATTTTTTGCAACATTTTTTTATCTATCTTACCGTTAGCATTATGCGGCATATTTTCCAGGAAAAACATTTTATTGGGCAGCATATATTTGGGCAACCTATCCCTAACTCCTAAAAGGATATCTTTGGACGTAAGATTTTGACCCGAGCAATAAATGATGATCAGCTTCCTTTCTAAATCGTAGATGCAGGCACATTCATGCACTCTCGAAACTGCGCTTACCGCTGTTTCGATCTCGCCCAATTCTATCCTGTAGCCCTGATGTTTGATTTGAAAATCTTTTCTGGTGATATATACCAGTTCGCCTCTGTCGTTGTATTTGACCAGGTCGCCGGTTTTATAGATCATATCCCGATAATGGGTATTTAGCGGATTCTGTACAAAGACTTCGCCGGTTTTTTCGGGATTATCGTAGTAACCGGATGCCAAAAAAGACCCCCGCACGCACAGTTCGCCTTCTTCATCAGCGCCGGCTAAGGTATCGTCCTCTTTTAGAACAAACACGTCGCAATTTCTGCATGCATGGCCAATGGGGATAGGTTCATCATCTCTAAAGTCCCTGTCGATGATGTAATAAGCCGCTATATCGGTAGTTTCAGTAGGGCCAAATAAATTGGCATACAAAGTATCAGCAGACAGATGCCGACGCCAGTAATTAAGCTGTTTGGTAGGCATTGCTTCTCCGGCAAAAAGGACGGTTTTCAAGAACGGCAGACGGTGCTCATCCAAAGCTTTAAAATTGGCGATCATATTCATAGCCGAAGGTACCCAGTAGATGGTATTGATCCTGGCTTCATTCATAAACTCTATCAGTTTGACAGGGAAAGAAAAAAGCTGTTTGGGAATCACTACAAGTTTAGCTCCCGTATAAATCGTTGAAAACATAGTGGATACAGACATGCTAAAGTAAAACGGCGTCTGGCTGCCGAAAACAGTATTTTCATCGATATGAAAAGTTTCTGCATACCACTGTGTATATTTCATAACGCTTAAATGGGTAAGTACCGTTCCCTTGGGCACGCCGGTAGAGCCGGACGTGAACAACGCGTATACGGGATCAGCATCGATCATTTTTTCGCGCACAGCCTGCAATTTATCTGCATCCGGGCTTGTTTGAACGATTTGTTCATAATCATAAACGTCTTGACCCATCCCCAGCTTTGCCGTCTGCTTTTGACACTTTTCATCAACTATAACGGCTACGGGCCTCAGGGTAGTAAAGATATTTTTTATGCGTTCGATGGGCATCAGCGCATCAATAACCACGTAAAAATTGCCGCTATACACTACCCCCATCATGGCTTCCCAAGCTTCTACAGAGTTATCCATAAAGACAGCCACAGGTTGGCGCATTTTTTCGTATTTACACAAGAAACTGCCGATAGCCCGGGCATTTTTTACAAAATCGGTATAGGTTATTTGTTTTTTCGCATCTGAGCAGATGATATTAGCCGCAAATTTTGCAGCTGTGCTTTCCAAACAATCTAAAACTGTAATCATTTTCTCCCCCGGTTGCTTTAAGTTTACTTATAAAAATTACATGGTTGTTCTAATAATAAATTGATTCATAGATTTTGCAGCAGCTTTAATACCGACCATTTTATATACTCTCCAAGATGGTATATTATCAACTGCAATCCAGCCACCAATACCCTTACTTTGCATATACTCTTTTTCTTTCACAGGATTATTTGGCATATTATCATAAAAATCCTTAAATAAATATAATACTAATATAGGTGCATAAATATTATTTTGGCAATCACTTCTAGAACCATAAGCACCACCATGGACACAAGCCTTTATTGCAATAGCATAGATCGAAGCGCTTTCATCAGTTATACAATAAAGATAGCCAGCGTCTGCCTGTGCTTTGCGTTCTTTTCGTGTATATTTTTTTTGAACAAACTTATCTATAATACTTCTATAAACCTTTTCAAACTCATCAAGCTGCTTATAGGAAGGTATCGCTATTTTCTTACCTTCTAAAGCAAGAGTTTTTTCTAACACTTCTAATTTCTTAAAAAATTTGTCCGGCGAAAGAGAGGGCCTATCTTCTATAGAACGATATGTATTCAAAAATTCGCACCCTGAATCCAATAAAAAACTTTCAAAGATTTCCTGTTTTTTATTTTTACGGCCTTCATAATATACATTTTCTATCAAAATATCTTTTTCTAAGGAAGGAAATGTGAAAGATACCGACATATTTACATATAAAAATAGATAATAATAATCACCTTCATCATCAGCAAAAGCTAATCCTTGTTCTGTTTTGACCTTATAAAACTTTTTGAGGTGAATCAATCTTTTGATTTCTGCAGGCAGCATATAGCAATTACTAAAAACCTTATTTTTAGAATTATCCTTTGCTTCTTTGACCAGAGCCGCATATTGATCATAAGATGTAATGGGTATTAAAACACTTTGTTTTATCAGCTTCTGATGTTTATACCATTGTTTTATTTTATGAATAAAACTAAACATAATGTTACTTTTTAACTCCATTTACAAGATTCATAATCGCAGCAGCACTTTCAAAATTTTCCGCAACCATACTGTCTACCGGAATTTCTACAGCGAACTCATCTTCTATACTTGCAATAATACTTACAATATCAAATGAATCAATAAAACCATCAGTAACTAAAGTCGTAATATTACGAAAATCCACATCTGGTCTAATTTCTTCTAAAAGTGTATATAGTTTTTCCATTGTTAACTTCTCCCTAATTCATATAAGCTAAAATATCATTTACACTTTCCAGCGCTTTGATCTGCGCTCCGCTTACTGTTTTTTCAAATTTTTCATCCAGCATAACTACCAACGATAACGCTGCTATAGAATCCCATTCATCTACTTCTGCCAGCAATGTTTCCGGTGTTAAACTGCCTTCTACTACATCCAATACTTCTTCAATCAGTGTTAATTTTTCTTGTAAATTCATTTTCTTTTCGCCTCATCTTTTTTATATTTTTAATTTTATATTATTAATCCATGTAATCTAAAATATCATTTACGCTTGCCAGTGCTTTGATCTGCACTCCGCTTACCGTTTTTTCAAATTTTTCATCCAGCATAACTACCAACGATAACGCTGCTATAGAATCCCATTCACCTACTTCTGCCAGCAATGTTTCCGGTGTTAAACTGCCTGTCTCTACATCCAGTACTTCTTCAATCAATGCCAGTTTTTCTTGTAAGTTCATTTTCTTTTCTCCTTATTATCTATAATATGTGACCATCTATACTTCCACCATCATTACCGGCTGATAGCCATATAGATTGGCCTGTAATTTTTTTGCTCATATCGCTTAATAAAAATATGATAGTATCAGCTACATCTTCTGCCTCTAACATACCAAGAGGATAGATCTTCTGCATGGCTTCTTGAGTAGTATTGTCTTTAAACCCGGCGCCCATTTCCGTATCGACGGCTTCAGGGCAAACTGCATTAAACCTGATTAACCTGTTAGACATTTCCTTTGCTGCTGCAACAGTATACGAATTTATTGCTGCTTTGGAAGCCCCATAAACGCCCTGCGATTTATCAGGTAAAAGCGCAGCTCTTGATGAAACGCTTACAAAAGAAGCCCCATTATTACTGATGCGCTTCGATGAAAAAGCTTTTGCTATCGCCATCATCGACACTATATTAGTGGCAAATATTTTATTTATTTTTTCTTCTGTGACCGCGCCCAAAGGCAGCATAGCATAAATACCAGCAGAAAATACACACCCATCCAGCTTGATATTATCCATGCTGACCGCAGTTTTAACTGCATTTTGTGCTGCTGAAAAATCGGAAACATCACAAATTAATATATTATGCCCATCACCGTCAAGCATCTCCAGAGTTTCCTGAAGTTTTTCTTCATTCCTGCCAACTAATACCAATCTTGCTCCAAGCTGGCTTAACTGAAGCGCTACCTGTTTGCCAATACCAGAAGAAGCACCAAAAATCAGATACTTTTTCCCATTAAAGTTTAAATACTCCATTTTAGTCCTCCCAGGTTTTGGCCTCATCTACGTCGATCGCTACACCTGAAATATATTGCATGGAATCGCTGAGCAGGGCCACTACAATAGAAGCTATCTTATCCGGCAGCATCAAATAATCGGGCAGCTCGTTAATAGCATCGCCTTCTATGGCTTTTATGGCCTGATTAGCCAGCATTTCTGTTTTTATACCGCAAGGGCAAATAGTATTGACCCTGATTTTCCTCGGCCGCAGCTCTTTGGCAGCGCTTTTCATAAAAGCGTCCATAGCTCCTTTAGACGCGCCATAGACAGCGTTTGCCGCCTGCCCATAAACGCCTACGCAGGAGGATATGCCAACGACAGCGCCGCCATCATTGAACAGCCTTTTCTGCGCCACGCATTTTAATAAAGCCATGAAAGAATAAGTATTGCTACTGAAGATCTGCGAGATATTAGCTAGTGACATACTTCTTAATGGTATCGGTACGGCTAAGCCTGCGCAATGAGCAATATAGTCTAATTTTTCGCCGTCTTTAGCGATTATATCTTTGACGGTCTCAACGATTCCGTCAAAATCTGTCAAGTCCAGCACTCGATAACTATGACCACTGCCTTCCATTAAGGAGAGCGTTTTCTGCAATTCGGATTCCCTTCTGGCAACAATAACTACTTTAGCACCCATGGCGCTGAGTAGGATGGCCACTTCTCGGCCTACGCCGGAGGAGGCACCCGTAACTAAAACTTTTTTACCATTAAAATCAAATTTATCCATTGCTATCCTCACTTATAGTCTTCAAAACTCAGGCCGTCGTCGTATCTTTCTTTTACTCTAAACACAGGGAAACAATTCTGCGGCTCAACTGTAATACCAACAATACCTAAAGATAAACCAATGCCAAATCCACAAGTTAAAATTTTCCCGCTATCTTGACTAGTATTTTTATTAGAATAATGCTCGCATATAGCCAAAGGTATAGAAGCACAACCAGTATTACCATAATCAACTATAGATAGTGGTATTTTAGAAAGCGGAAATTTAATTTTTCTGGCCAAGTTGCTGATAATAAGTTTATTAGCCTGATGACAGGCCAATATTTCATATTCATCATAATCACAGACAAAACGCTCTTTAAAATCATTGATCATGGTAACTACTTCTTTTAAAGAAAAACGCATTACGTCCATGCCTTCCATATGAAATAAATCTCTGTAGGCACACGCCTTTTCATAGCCAAACTTTTGCACCATAGGCCAAAAAGCATGTCTTTGACCACTAAAAGGTGAAACCAGCATCTTAAAATCACGACCAATGGATCGTAATAATCCGTATGTTGGTTCTGCATTTTCATCATATTCCAATAAAGTAGCAGACCCACCATTGCCAAAAAGCATGGGGATTTCCGAAGGTACATAGCCATCTGGCAACTGTTCGCCTGTAGACCCTGACAATAATAATACGCTGCGGCAGCCTGAATTGATGTGCATAGCAGCCAAATATAAACCATACACATAGGCCGAACACCCAAGCGGAATATCATAACACATGCAATCATCAGATAACCCTAATCTATCCTGCAGAATTGTTGCGGTGACAGGTTCCAAATAATCACGGCTGGATGATGCAAAAATCAACGCATCAACCTTATTTCTGTCATAGTTTAATTCCGTTAATATTTTTTCAGCAGTGGCACAACACAAATCTGACGCAGTAACGCCCAATCTGTGTGATGTGAAGCGCCGCTGAACACCGGTAGAGATGATAAATTTCCTGACATGTTCTTCCCCAAAAAGGTCGTTATAATCAGTGGTATACTCAACATCATCCGGGACACTGGCAGCTACTGCTTTGATTTTTGCGTTTTGCAAATTAAAATATGTCATCTAACTTCTGCCTCCTATTTAAAATATGTCTCGCTGTCGATACCGTCATCATAAACTTCACTTGTTTTAATAATTGGTAAACATACAGACATATCAATAGTAAAAGAAGCTACTGTCACATTAAGCCCAATACCAAATGCCAGCGCTAATATTTTCTTATCCCCCTCATATATATTATTATTCTCAGCATAATCACATATATTTACTGCCGTACTTGCCCCTCTTGTGTTCCCAAATCTTTCAATAGAATTTATAACCTTTTCCTGAGGTGCTTTTATTCTCTTGGCAACATTATCTATAATCATTTTATTCGCCTGATGAATAGAAACCAAATCAAAATCACTTATATCATTACCCAAATTTGCTAAAAATGTTTTTGTCGTCCGAGGAGCATCCTTAATACTAAAAGTAAATACATCAGTACCTGACATATATGTTGCATTATTATAATAAGCAGCAAATTCAAAACCTCTTGTTTGTGCAACAACGGGTAATGGGTGTCTTTCCATCCCATAAGGAGTAATCAACGACTTATATCCGGAACCTATAGTTTCAATAGCAATATTAATAGGTGAAATATCTTCGTCTGTTTTCTCCACTATTATGGCCACACCTGCATCGCCAAAAAGCAGCCCATCCTTATTACTTGTTTCACCTCTATTAGGATTGGCATCTCCCACTAAAAGCAATATTCTTTTACATCCAGCCATAATATTAGCACATGCCATTTGCAGTCCGAAGGGGAAGGCCGTACAACCGATATTGGAATCATAAACCAGGCCGCAGTTATCCAGTCCCAAACGATGCTGCACGATACAGGAAGTTGGTGGCACAAAATAATCTGGCGTCTGAGTAATCATGATCAGACCGTCTATTGTATCTTTATTAATATTTAATTTTTCAAAAAGCTTATTGGCCGCTACGACGCACAGGTCCGAAGTAGTAGTTCCTACGCCATAGGCATTATACTTTTCGTAAATGCCTGTTGCTGCGCAAAATTTTTCTACTTCTCCTTCTGCAAACAGGTAATCATAATCCGACATTTTCTGGTGACGGTCGGGAACAGCAGTTGCCATACCAGCAATTTTTATACCCTTAAATTCAAAAAAATTCATCATTTCCTCCTAATTTTCTTCTTCAAAATTCCATTTCTCGAGCAGGGTTGCCAAAAGCCCGCTTTCCAGCCTTTACTTTGCGCAAAACAACACTGCCGACACCGACATAGGCATCATCTTCAATAACCGCGTTTGGTGCGGCGGAACAATTTCCGCCCATAAATACACGGTTACCTATTTTTACATGACCCATGATGTTGCACCAGGAAGAGATAGTAGAAAAGTCTCCTACTTCAACATCGTGCCCCAGTCCACAGGCAAGTAAAGTACAAAAATCGCCTATCTTAATATTTACCGTCATGCCGAAGCCGGAATAGATAACGGCTCCTTCACCGATGGTATTGAATCGGCCCAAGGCCACATAGGGATGAATGATACTTTGAAAAACCGCCCCTTTTGCTTTCAGCATCGCAACTATTTTTTCTTTGACTTGTGGACTGGCGATCCCCAGCGCCAAAACATCATTTGCCTGCGGAAGATAATCTTTGATGGTACCAACGACCTGATAGTCACAATCGATGCTATCCAGTGCCTGCAAGTCGTCATCTAAAAATCCTACTATATTCCACTGGACACCTCGTATGGCGTGAATGTCTTTGATAATATTCAGCACTTCCCGCCCGCAGCCACTTGCACCGACGATATACAAGTTTTTCATTTACTCACCTGCCGAAATAAGATTTAAACAATATCCCCATTTGATTTATCCTGGTTTATCGTAAAGCTGCAATGCCTCGTCTACATTACCCACAAAGCGCAAATTGCTTTTGTCTATCCAGACTGCTTTTTGGCAGATCCTTTTGATATCCGCCGCAGAATGCGATACCAAAAGCACAGTAGTGCCGCTATTCATCATATCTTCCAACCTCTTATGGCACTTGTCCTGAAAAGCCTGGTCGCCTACGGCTAATATCTCGTCAACTACTAATATTTCAGGCTTGACCATGGTAGCGATAGAAAAACCCAAACGGGCAATCATGCCGCTGGAATAGTTTTTTACGGGGACATCTATAAAATCACGTAGTTCACTGAAGTCTATTATTTCATCATATTTTTCCAGCATCAGCTTTTTGCTGTAACCAAGGATCGCGCCATTTAAGAAAATATTTTCACGGCCTGTCAATTCGTAATCAAAGCCTGCCCCTAATTCGATCAACGGCGCGATAGAACCATTTACTTCAACGCTGCCTTTGGTTGGAGTCAAAATACCGCTGATGATTTTGAGCATGGTGCTTTTGCCGCTGCCATTAGCGCCAATCAAAGCACAGGATTCGCCTTTATCCACAGAAAAGCTGATGTTATTCAAGGCCCAAAATTCATCAAAGCTGCAACTTTGAAACTTTATTTTTTTTATAAGTAAATCTTTTAAACTATCCACACGTTCAGACGCCAAATTGAAACACATGGAAACATTATCTGCAACAATAATTTTTTGCACTTTTACCACCTATATATATAAAATAAAATCATTCTGTTTGCGCTTGAACACATATAAGCCTATGACGAGCATACAGAAAGTGAAGGCCAGACAGATCAAGTGCTCTGTCATGGTTGGCCACTGACCATAAACAGTTATCTTGCGGAAAAATTTTATATAATTATAAAGCGGATTAAAGACCAGCAGTTCTCTGAGCCACTCGGGCAATAAACTTTCCGGGTAAAAAATAGGCGTCAGATAGTTAAAAGCCGTTAAAAAAATACTGTACAAATACTGGACATCTCTAAAAAACACTACCAATACAGATAATAAAAGCCCCATGCCTATGCAGAAGACTAAAACCTGCACTAATATAAATGGCAGCAGTATTATAGTTATTGAAAAGGTGACATCGGTAGCAATGATCACTATAAAAAGGGCAATCATAGAAAGCAGCATGCTTGTAAAACTTGATATCACTCTGGACAGGGGAAAGATGTATTTAGGCAGATACACTTTTTTTATAAGGGCCGCGCCGCCTAAAATAGAACCCATCGCCATGCTGGTAGCTTCGGAATAAAAGCCGAAAATAAGCTGTCCTGCCAACAGATATACAGGGTACTGGGGTATATCGAAGCGAAACATATTGGAAAAAACGATCGTTAAAATAATCATCATCAGAAGCGGATTTAAAACACTCCATAAATATCCTAAGAAGCTGCGCCGATACCTGATTTTTAGATCACGCTCGACTAATACCTGTAATAACCAACTATATTTAACTAATCTTTTAGCACTGTCTACTATATGCACAATAAAAAATTCTCCTATGAGTGATATCACCTAAATACCTGCAAACTGGTTAGGTCAAATTCAAGGCTTCTGCTCAGACCAGAAATATTGTTCCTGCAGCTTCGCCAGTTTTTTGTCATAAATCGAGTACCCTTGCCTCAGCCAAGGGTAAGCTTTGGTCTTTTCCATAAATTTTTTCTCATAATCATCAAAAGAACCTATCACTTTTGCAGGAACGCCGCCCACAATGGAATTTGCAGGAACATCTTTAGTAACACAGCTACCAGCAGCGATGATAACATTATCGCCAATAGTGACATCGTACATGATCATGCTGTTACTGCCAATCAAGACATTGTTGCCGATAGTTATTTTACCTACTCGCCTGATATGCTGATCCATGTTATTTTTGTACAAGATAACATCGCCAAAAATATCGTGGGTAATAAATCTTACGCCGGAAGCTACTTTTACATTGCTGCCGAAAGAGAGCAAATGCGGTTCTACACCGAAATTGTAGATTTGAAAATAACATCCTTCGCCCTGAGCATGAAAATAACCTGTTTTTTTACAATATGCCGCACGCTTGCCCCCATCCCTCAGAAGGAACAACCTTAATAACTGTAAATATCTTCTAAACATTACTTATTCCCCTTAAATTCTTCCATAGTGACCGAGGTTGCCGATGATATGCCTTCCCTGCCGAAAACTTTCATTACCGTCTGGAAGATGATCTTGCAGTCACCATAAAAGGTGATGTTTTTTACATATTCCAAGTCGTAGTGAAATTTTTCTTCCCAGGTGATACCATTACGGCCATTGACTTGTGCCAGGCCAGTTAATCCCGGTTTTACATCATGGCGATGCTTCTGCTCCTCGTTATACCGCTCCAGATATTGCACTAATAAGGGCCTTGGCCCCACTATAGACATATCGCCATTTAAAATATTCAACAGTTCAGGAAGCTCGTCAATAGACGTAGAACGTAAGAATTGGCCGAATCTGGTCAGCCTGATCTCGTCAGGTAATAGATTTCCATTTTCATCTTTTGCATCCGTCATGGTGCGGAATTTTAAAATACCAAAGATCTTCTCATTTTTTCCCGGCCGTAGCTGTTTAAAAAATACCGGTGCCCCCAGTTTTATGCGTATCAAAAAAGCTGTTAAAATCAGCAATGGCGATAAAATGACCAAAGCCAGAAACGATAAAATGATATCTAATATTCTTTTTATAAAATTTTTATACATGGCTTCCTCTTCATTCAAAACAGCTTTTTATGATCTCAATAATCCTGTCCTGCTCCTGCGTCGTCATTTTGATATCACTGGGCAGGCACACGCCCCGCTCAAAAATATCCATGGCCACATCGGCAGAATTTCCGTTTGGAACTGCTTCGGCGCCATTAATACAGTACGTAGCTTTTGCCCTATCGCTGCCTGCCCGGGTAACAAAAGCATTCATTCGATATAGGGGTTGCATGTGCATCGGTTTCCAGATAGGACGCCCTTCAGCGTTCATCGCCGCTAAAGCTTCCAAAATTTCTGTAGGACAGGTTTTTCCTTTTTCGCTTAGATAAAATGTTTCCTTTTCACTACATACTTGTTTGCACATGGCTTCGGAGTCAATAAGCAGACAGCTTAACCAATAGTTTGGCTGGCTGTTGACAGCATCAAATGGATTCATTTTGACAGGCAAATTTTTAAAGCCCTTTTTATAACGCATGTAGATTGCCTTTTTTTGGGAAATATGTTCTTCTAAATAAGGCAGCTGACCCCGTACGACGCCTGCGATAACGTTGCTCATGCGATAGTTATAACCAAGTTCTTCATGCTGGTACCATGGTACATTTTCACGGGCTTGAGTCGACCACTTGCGCACTTTATCGGCTGCTGCTGCGTCATCTGTTAAAAACATTCCACCAGACGAACCGGTGATAATTTTGTTGCCGTTAAAAGAAATAGCGTTATAGTTACCAAAATTTCCCGTCTGCACACCTTTATAAGTCGCGCCCAGTGATTCGGCAGCGTCTTCGATGATAACTGCGCCATGTTTATCACAAACGGCTTTGAGTTCATCCATCTTTCCGGGACTACCGTAAAGATGGGCCAAAACGACAACCTTTACCTCTGGATAAAGTTCAAAAGCCTTTGACAATGCTGCAGGGTCTATATTCCAGGTAGCATATTCGGCATCTATAAAAACAGGTACTCCGCCTTCATACACGACAGGGTTAACTGTGGCGGCAAAAGTCATATCGGAGCAAAAAACCTTATCACCGTTTTGCACCCCGGCCAATTTGACTGCCATATGCAAAGCCGCAGTACCAGAGGCAAGAGCAACGGCATATTTGCAGCCAATTTTTTCGCATAGCATCTGTTCCACTGCGTTGATATTTTCACCAACAGTAGACATCCAGTTGGTTTCATAAGCTTCCTGCATATATTTAAGTTCTTCTCCGTGCATGGTAGGCGAACTGAGCCATACTTTCTTTATCAGCGGAGAAAACTTCTTTAGAACATTTTCTTTCAACAAAAAGCACCTTCTAATCTGTTTGTAATCTGCCCTTACTTTTTTAACGCATCTCTGTTAGGCGTATAAGTAGGCACTATCTCCTGCAATTTTCTTACAACTGCATCACCTTCGGTGATCTGTAAAATATCGACTATCTGCCTTTGTAATTCTGCTTTATCAACGTCTTTTATCTTGGCTATAAATATTTTACTGTGCGTGGTTTTTTCGGTACCATCTTCGGCGCTCAAAAGTTCTTCAAACAGCTTTTCACCGGGTCTTAATCCGGTTATTTTTATTTCTATATCTTTATCGGGTATAAAACCCGATAATTTTATCAAATCTTTGGCAAGATCATAAATTCTTACAGGTTTTCCCATATCAAGTACGAATACCTCTCCACCTTTCGCCATTGCTCCGGCTTGAAGTACCAATTGACTTGCTTCAGGAATAGTCATAAAATAACGTTTCATCTCTGCATCTGTAACAGTTACCGGTCCTCCTTTGGCTATTTGTTTTTTAAACAGTGGTATTACACTGCCCCTGCTGCCAAGTACATTACCAAAACGTACTGCCACAAATCTTGTACTGCTTTCTTTATTCATACTTTGCACAAACATTTCAGCAATTCTTTTGGTACAACCCATAACACTAGTTGGATTCACTGCTTTATCTGTAGATATCATTACAAAGGTTTCAACTTTATGTTTGGCAGCTGTTTCTGCTATTACTTTAGTTCCTAAAATATTGTTTCGCACTGCTTCAGATGGTTGGTATTCCATTAAAGGCACATGTTTGTGGGCTGCGGCGTGAAACACTACTTGAGGTTTAAAATAGTCCATTATAGCGTTAATTCGTTCTTCATCTCTAACATCTGCTATAATGGGCACTTTTTTTAGTTGGGGATATTCTAAATTCATATCCTGCATTATTTCATAAATACTGTTTTCTCCTTTACCAACGAGAAGCAATTTATTAGGATACATTTTAGCAACTTGACGCACAATCTCGCTGCCAATGCTGCCACCAGCACCAGTAATAAGCACTGTTTTCCCTGACAAGTACTTCGCAACAGCTACGTTATCCAGTTCCACCGGATCTCTGCCTAGTAAGTCTTCAACATCAACAGGGCGTAATTGACTTACACTCACACTGCCTTCTATAATTTCATATACCCCAGGTAAAATAGTTAATTTGCAGCTTGTTTTTTTACAAATGTTGATAATTTCTTTGATATTTTTTCCTTTTACTGAAGGCATGGCAATAATAATTTCATCAATTTCATAGTTATCGGCAAGCACTGCTATATCGTCTCTACTTCCTAATACTTTTGTACCAACCATATATTTTCCTATTTTGGTTTTATCGTCATCAATAAAACCAATAACTTGTCTTTTTCCTATATGGTACTGATTTAATTCCCTGAGAAGCAGTGCACCGGCATCACCTGCGCCAACTATCAATACTTTGTCTTTTTTACTTGATATAAATTTATGTTTGGATTTATTAATAAAACAACTGTAGATTCTAAAGAACAATCTACTGCCGCCAACAAATAAAACAAGAATAGAAGCAGTAAAAATATATAAAGAGCGTGGTAACGCCAAATCTATATAAATAGAAATCCCATACCAAGACAAAGCTGCAACAATATTTGCAGCAACGATGGCAACAAGTTCTATGCTACCAGCATAACGCCATACTCTACCATATAGTTTAAAAACAAAATATACTACCAAATGCACAGCCACTGCTATAGGTAATTGTGAGATAAGCATTTCAAGATATTTTTGGGCGATTGCAGTATCTTCAAAGCGTATATAAATACTAAAAAATGCAGCACTTATAATACAGATGGTATCTAAAACTACAACTAAAAGTGGCAATAACAAATATCGCAAATTTTCTCATCCCCATATCACTTACATTAAACTTACCAGTATATAGCAATCTTTCACACTTCTAATCAGAAATAATTTTTTCATCAAACAAATTCCATTATCTTCACCTAAAACAGAACTGCAGAAAAAAAATAATTTGTATGTTTATCGTATTTAGGTATTTTAAATTTCATTTGGTTCATTTTTACATTTTATACTTAAAATACTTTTTTGTTTCAAATAATTCAGTTAAAATTATACCACACGAGTCCCCCCCCGCAAGACATTTACAAATAAATGAATCAAACTTATTCTGGTCTTGCTATTACTTTTGCATCGCTCTCTACGCGATCGCGATGCTTAGCTAACGCGATACATGTTTGTAAAAACCCGCAGGACATAAAAAAACAACGTCGCTTTCAGCGACGTTGTTTTAATCTACATTTTTCTAACTAATCCATATATTCTTTTAATATTTTTCCAGCAAATAAATGTCACCGATTTCTTTGATCTCATTTAGATTTTGGAGTTTATCCTTATCTTTTAAACGGCGCAGTTCCAATCCTCGTACCAAAACATATTTTTGACCAGGATCATTTAAAACTCTGGCTAAATCACCACTTTTAGGTTTTACTTCCTCACCCGGTGCACCAGTATAATACATAAAACCAGGCCTCAAAAATTTATCAACATAAACCGGTTTCTGCTGATCACATTTCGTATGATAAACTCTGACGATTTCTTTAACACTGAAACGATTGGCAACCATTGGCAACAAAAAGGAAAATGCAATTACCATTGTCAAAACACCGGTAACCACATGCAGCCAAGCTGAAAAATTAATATCGCGATAACGCCACAACGCCCAAACTATACTTACGCCCAAAATAAAAGTTACGCTGCCCAGCACAATTCCTCCGAAAGCAACTTCAGGCAATTGCTGCCCGCCAATAACCCATCCGGCTGTAAGCAATAAAAACATTATTCCGCTGCCAAAAATCCAGGACCAACGGATACCATAATTTTCTTTTTGCATTCTGGCAATATTCCAGCCAATCACAATCGCCAGCGCTGGAAACATAGGTAAGATATAAGAAACGAGCTTCGTTTGAGAGATAGTAAAAAATATCAGTACGAAAAGCCACCAGATATTCACGAAAAGCATTTTTTCCAGATCATCAGATCTGCTATCTGTAATTGATGCTTTAATAGATTGCAGTAACAGCCCTGTCCAGGGAAACAAACCCAGGATTATAACAGGAAAATAATACCACCACAAAACTCGGGTCGGATGCTCAGGCGTTGTAAAGCGGGTAAGATTATGAAACCCTAAAAATGTATTAATAAATTCCATTCCATGCACTTGATACATCAAATAATACCACGGTGCCGCAATAAAAAAATACAGCAGTAATCCGCGTAAACAGTGCATTTTAAAAAGCCTCTGCCACTGCCCGGTACAAAGAATATGCAGAAATATTATCGCGCCTGGAAAAACGATCCCGATCGGCCCTTTTGTTACCGTGGCCAGCGCCATACACACATACATCAGCCAATACTGCTTATGCAAGTAGCATAATAAAGATCCGGTCAGGAAAAACAACAGCGTCGTATCTGTTACCGCCGCCTTGCCAAGATAAAAGAACTGTACAGATGTCGCTAAAACGAGCGCCGACCAAAAACCAGTTCTTTCGTTAAACAGCCTGGTAATAGAACAATAAAGCATTATTACAGTCAAAAAGGCCATTAATGCTGCAGGAAAACGCGCTGCAAACTCTCCATCCCCAAACACATGCATTGCACCAGCTACAAGCCAGTAATACATTGGCGGTTTGTCAAACCAATATTCATTATAAATACGCGGCGAAAGATAATCATTAAACTGGATCATCTCACGCGCAGTTTCAGCATATACCGGCTCATCCGGGTCAAGCAGCGGTATACTGCCTAATCCAAAAAAGATATTGAAGGCAACTATAATTGCTAAAACGAGCAAGCTTCCCTTCTCGATCCTATTCATTATTTTCCTACTTTCCCCGTTTTACATAATCATGGTAAGTTTTTTGGATACCTTCTTTTAACTGCATCTGCGGAGTTACAGCAAGTATTTCCTTTAAACGTGCATTAGACAGCGCAGAACGGAAGATATCACCCTGTCGCGTTTCCGCATAACGAACTTCAAGTTTATCAGCAGCAACTTCGGCAAAGGCGCCCAAAAGTTTATTTACCGAAGTTTCATGCTCTGTAGATACATTGATAGTCTGGTATCCCTTAACTGCCAATCCCGCTTTAATAGCTGCTGCAACATCGCCTGCATAGACAAAGTCACGCGTTTGTTCCCCATTACCATAAACGGTCACAGCTTTTCCTGCTGCCAAAAGTTTACAGAAAATACTGACGACACCACCTTCGCCGCCTTCCCCCTGACGTTCGCCATAAACATTCGCAAAACGGAAAACAACTGTATTGATACCATAAAGCTCGTGGTAAACACGTAAATAATGCTCTGATGTCATTTTTGTAATACCATAAAACGACATTGGCATCAATGCAAGGTCTTCATGTAAAGGAACATTTTCATTATTGCCATATACTGCCGCACTGGAGGCAAATAAAACTGTTTTCACCTTATACTTGCGGCAATTTTCCAACACATTGATCAAGCCTGCTAAATTGATTTCGCAATCTTCATCAGGATGTTCGATTGAATAAGGTACCATTGTCTGGGCAGCCAAATGCACAACTGCATCAAAATTTTCTTTTTGAAATAACGCTTCTATTTCCTGCGAACGTATATCCGCTACGACAAGTCTCATTCCTTGAGGTACATTTTCTCTGAACCCGCTTGAAAGGTTATCTAAAACTACGACTTCATAATTTTTATCACTATTTAACAGCTCTAATAAATGCGAACCGATAAATCCAGCACCGCCGGTAACTAAAATCTTCATTGTTGATCTTCGCCCTTCCTGAGATTTTTCATAGATAAAACATTAGAGCCAAAGGCGCGTATTGAAACTACTGCCCCTAATAAAAACGGCAGGTACTCAGCTGTAAAACGCCATAAAACTGCCATAATACCAACAAGACCACCAGGCAGCAGCTCAGAAAATAATACAACGAAGCCCGCCTCTGCGACACCTGAACCGCCAGGAGTTGGTGAAAAATACAGTACTAGGTTCAGCAAAACCATTCGCCCCATAACCTGCAGCCAGTCAAATTTGATATTCATACCCAGAAAAAACATTGGTACAGTAGCATAAATACATAACAGACTGAGCCCCGATTCAATAAAGGCCCGCATTACTTTCAAAGGATTTTTGCCCATGATAAAAGATGCCTGTTTAAATTCTTTATACCAAATAAAACAATTCCTCCTGAAATCGCGTGAGAAATTGTTCGTTAACCCAATGATCCAAAACTCCGGATATCTGGTCCTCATAAGCAGCACTGCTGCAATCGGCAGCGAAACAAATAAAACAGATACAATAGTAATGACACTGGTCGGCATCCAGTCAACCAAAGCATGATCACTATGCAGAACAAACGGCACCAGCAAAATCAAAAAAGTGATCGACATAATCGTACGCACAAAAACAACGACCGTGGCCTTTGCTACCGGCACGCCCGCCTTGCGCATGAACATGATCTGAGCTACAGCACCGCCGCTGGCTCCGGGGGTAACAAGCGCCAAAAAATAATTGCTTAGAACAACGTTCACCACTTGTCTGGTAGTTAGCTTTTCATCAGTCACAGCAGCCAAAGTCATCAGCCGCAAACCATCAAAAACCAATCCCAATCCCAAAATGCCAAAGGCCGCAGCAATACACCACGGTTCAAACATCGTCAGATATTCTAACGCTCTTATATCAAATGTAAAATAAATAACTGCCGCAGAAATAGCAATAACAAAAACAAACATCCATAGCAACCTGCGGATCAATTTTCTGTGCATATCAAAGCCCACCAAAGTTTATCAAAGTTACTTTCTTCTGCTCCAATAAACATTTATTTTTTTCAGAAAGAAAAGCCTGAAGCTCATCTTCCCAATGATACTGCCAGGAAAAAGTTTTTTCCAAAGACTCTGCATCCATCCCCGGATGAGTCATGATCTCACTTACGCCATCAGGCAGATTCCTAATGATTTCACCTACTAAGAATTCGTTTAAATTACCTCCGGCCAGCATTCCAAAAAAATGCTGTGGATAGACAAAACGGGCCTGTCTGGCTTTCATTTTCGCCAAAGCACTGCAAAAGCTTAAGCCTTCACGGCCGATCAGGCGGCCAGCAGTGCTGTTAAATCCACCGCGCCAAAACCAGCCTTCCTGCGGCATCCTAATTTTTTTAATACCAAATGCACTGCACAAATCCAATACGATGTCGGCGATTCCCGGCAGCACATGCAGATGCTGATGGCTGTCGACGTGAGTTATTTCCAGACCACAGCTTAAGCCGCGTTCTAGTTGTGCTTGCAGTTCGCTGACAACTTCTGCTTTTTTTATTCTGCCAGCATACCACCGTTTGGCAAAAACTGTATAATCAGCAGGCAAAAGCCCATCTTCATCAACAAGTGTTCGCAGCTGCCGTGCTTGTAAAAGCGGTTTACCTCCTCCTACTAAAGTAAGATGGATACCTACTCCTAAAGCAGGTATTGCTTTCGCCTGAAGTACTGCGTCATCAAAAGCAGCGCCGCTACACATTAAAGACGTACTGGTAATAAAACCGTCCCTGCAGCCTTTTATAATACCAGCATTGATTGCCGGATGCAGTCCGAAATCATCAGCATTAACAATTAATTTTTTCATATATTTCAGCCTCCTGAAAGGCTCTAGATTTTTTTATAATTTGCAAAATGGACTTTTACAAGCCGTTCCAGGGCACCGCGTCCCAATTCTTTCAGCAGCTCGCGCGCACAGTTTGTCGCAGCGTCACTGCCACCTTTAGGCAATTCATTTCGCCCAACCTGCTCGGCCAGCTCCTGCATTATTTCCAAAAATTTAGCCCGCGCCAATACTGAAGCAGCCGCCACAGCAATATCTGCCTCGGCCCTGTGCTGCTGTACTATATTAACATCAGGAAATTCCTGCTGTAAGCTGGCGCGGATGTCGTTAGACGCTGTAAATTGATCAACCAGCGCATAATTACATTGCGGGCATTGCCGCAGAACATTTCGCAGTACAGCTATGTGACCATTGCTTAACAAATGGTTGAGATTTTTTCCATCTGCACGCATTTGCTGATAACGAAAATTATACATTTCCGGCTTCAAAGCTAAAACCGTGTTGATCGGAGCAGCTTCGACAATCAGCTCTGCCAGCCGCAGAACTTCTTTATCATTGATCAGTTTGCAATCTCTGACTCCCAAACGGACTAGTTTTTCAGCCGTCGTAATATCTACTAATACTGCTGCAACGACTAAGGGTCCGAAAAAATCTCCTTTACCTGATTCGTCACTGCCTGCCCAAATACCTTTAAAATCGGCACAATTTCGTAAAAGTGTATAGTCATTTCCAATAGCCTGTACGATATCCCCTTTATCGGCAGTATCTTTTCCTGTCAAAACTGCTTCCAGCTGGGACCTCAATTCTGAAGCCGTACCGCCCCAAACAAACTTAATCCCCTTTTTACCATTATATACTGATAATACTACTTTACTATCACTGTTTGTTACTGTCAACTGTATACCATACTGCAGCTTTTTTTCAGTAATTGTAAGATTGGCGTCAAAACTTTTGATCTGCTTTTTTAAATTGTCGATATAAGCAGCAAAATCACTGTTCAAGTTGTGCCTCCGCAGCAGCAGCTGCTGCCTGCATAATAGTTTTCAGGCTGTGTCCGCTTTTTAAAGCCAAAACTTTACAATCCTCAAATTCAGGAGCAATATTCACAATTTTCCCATCCATCTGTGCATATTTAATTCTCACTTCACCTTCAGGCAACGACACAATAGTAACCTTCCTGTAATTGATATGGCGATGCACCGCATAATAACGTACTCCCAGCGACGTTGTTTCAGTCAGCAAAATATCAGTCATCTGATCCAGGTTCTGAGGATCGAGCAGCACCGATAAAGTTTGAGCAGGCCGTCCTTTTTTCATAATGATCGGAGTCAGCCAGCAATCCAAAGCACCCGCCTGCAGTAAGCGTTCCTGCACATAAGGGTACAATTCGCCATTCATATCGTCAATATTACATTCGGCAACAAGTAATTCACCACCGGCTTCAGCTTCCCATTCGCCGATACTGATGCGCAGGACATTGGGTATTTCCAGATCCCAGGTCCCGGCGCCATAAGCAATTTTACTGCCGCTAAAGCCCTGTGGAATATCATTTGTACTGACTGCTAAAACCTTCATCAGTGCAGCACCAGTCGGTGTAGTAAGCTCTTTTTCGATCTTTCCGTGGCTGTGCTGCAGCCCTTGTAACAGCTCTGCCGTCGCAGGAGCCGGCACTGGCATCAGTCCGTGTGCACAATTTACAAAGCCGCTGCCTGTATGGATATTGGAAACAAAAATCTTTTCGATCCCCAAATATTCCAAAGCCAAAACGCAGCCCGCAATATCAATAATCGTGTCGATTGCTCCGACTTCGTGAAAATGCACTTCATCAACAGTTTTTCCGTGAACCTTAGCTTCAGCTTCTGCTAAAGCTGTAAACACCTGTAAAGACTGCATTTTGATTTTATCATGCAAGTCAGAATGTGTAATAATATGGGCTATATCATGCAGATTGCGATGTTCATGGTGGTGATGCACAGGTTCTTCAGACACTTTCACCTGATGGCAATGCTGAGCGCAATCGGAATGATGTTCATGGTTATGCCCTGTATCGCCATGTTCGTGATGATGGTGACCAGCGTGGGGATGTTCATGCCGATGTCCAATTGTGACGTCATGTTGATGTTCATCTGGCAGCAAGACATTAAAATAGTTCGCATCAATCCCACATTTATTAACACGTTCGTTGATCAGTTCATACTCTCCCAAGTGCAGCTTTTTCATCTCAGACGCCAGATGATCGAACGGTACACCTGCATCGATCAAAGCTCCCAGCAGCATATTGCCGCTGATACCCGCAAATGCTTCTATATAGATTGCTTTCATTACATCACCTCATATGATTGATAATACTTGCCATACGCCCCGCTCCAAAACCGTTATCGATATTAACGACAGCCACACCGGCCGAACAGCTGTTGAGCATGCCCAAAAGTGCCGATAGCCCCTGAAAGTTAGCGCCGTAACCGACACTGGTAGGCACCGCTATTACAGGTCGTTCGACCAAGCCGCCGACAACGCTTGCCAAAGCGCCTTCCATTCCGGCAACGACAATAACTACATTAGCATTTCTGATCAAATCAAGTTTATCAAACAGTCGATGAATACCAGCCACACCTACGTCGTAAACCCTCTCTACCTGATTGCCCATGATCTCAGCAGTCAATGCCGCCTCCTCTGAAATAGGCAGATCGCTTGTACCCGCCGTCACAACGGCGATATAACGCTTATCATCTTTTGGAAGAGGTTTACGCTCTACAAAAATCAAGCGCGAATTTTTATGATAAACCGCATCGGGCAGCACCTTCTGCACCGCTGCAAATTTATCGGCATCAGCACGTGTTCCCAAAATATTATTGTGTACCTGTGCCAGCTTTTCCATGATCGCAGCAACCTGCTCTACTGTTTTACCCTCGCAGTAAACAACCTCGGGAAACCCCTGACGCAGACTGCGGTTATGATCCAGTTTCGCAAAACCAAGGTCAGTATAATCCGCAGCATGCAGCTTTTCCAAAGCTGTTTTAGCGTCGATAGTGCCTGCTTTATAACTTTCCAAAAGCGCCAGCAAATTTTCTTCGTAAGTCATATTATAATACTTCCTTAACTATGATTTATGCAAATGTTTCTCTTTCCATTCCTCGCTCAGCAAATATAACAGCGGCACTACAACCAGAGTCAGCAAAGTCGACGTCGTCAGACCGCCAACTAAAACCACGCCCATAGACTGGCGCAGCTCAGCACCGGCACCAAGACCCAAAGCAATTGGCAGCATACCTAAAATAGTCGAAAGCGTTGTCATAAATATCGGACGAATACGCAAAGCGCAAGCTTCACGCAAGGCCTCGCGCAAAGGCATACCCTTAGCCCGTACCTGATTGGCATAGTCGACCAGCAGGATCGCATTTTTTGTAACCAGACCCAGCAGCATCGTAAAACCGATCAGCGACATCATATTTGCAGTCTGCCCTGCTACCATCAAGCCTAAAACAGCACCGATAATCACAAACGGCAATGACATCATAATTACCAAAGGCTGCATAAAGCTTTCAAACTCTGCTGCCAGAACCATATAGATCATAATAATAGCTAAAATAACCGCCTTCGCGATCTCACTAAAGGCTTTTGCCATTGTATCAGCCTGACCGATCATTTTATAACGGTAACCGACCTGCATATTCATATCCGGGATCATCTCCGTCTGGATCTTCTGGATCAAATCGCCCGGAGTAATACCGACTGTATTAGCATAAACAACGATCTGGCGCTGTCTGTCCTCACGGTCAATACGTGTAGGACCGGACGAGAAATACACGTCAGCTACATCGCCCAACCGGACAAACTTCCCTTCCGTATTGGAAACACGCAGATTGGCAACGTCATTGATATCACGACGATGCGCAGCATCCAACTGTACAATTATATCATAGTCGTTATCACCGATAGTAAAACTATTGCTTGTGCTTTTGCCTAAAAAGGCCATTTCCACAACTTTACCAACGGAAGTTGAATCAAGCCCCATTGCGCTCGCACGCAGCGGATCGACCTTAACGATGATCTCCGGTTCTTCTTCCGATGAAGAAATATCAACATCAGTAGAACCTGGAACCTGTCTGATCCTTTCCGCCAGATTCTGAGCATAAGTTGTCAGCAGCTCAAGATCACTGCCGCGCAGACCTACCTGCACCGGTCTGCTGTCACCGCGTCCGCCGCCCTGGTTACTGACGACTGCGACTTTCAATTCTTCGACATTACCAAATTTACGGCGCAGCTCATCCATAATATCGATCATACTGCGATCTCTGTCAGACGAAGGAATAAGCTTGACATCGATATTGCCTTCGTTAATAGGCACGCGCGAACCGCCTAAGCGCATCGCTGCAATCCTGACCTCCGGCATTTGCAGGATTTCTTCTTCCAACGGCAGCGTCAGCTCCTTCATTCGCTCGATACTTGTACCGGCAGGAGCTTTAACACTGACGGAAAATTCACCGGAATCGTATGTCGGCTGATATTCCGTACCAATAAAAGGTAACAGAAAAAGATTAAAAATAAGTGAAGCAACAGAAATCAAAACTATTTTCCAAGGATGCTGGAACGCAAATACCATTAATTCATCATACATCCGGCAAATTACCTGAAACCCGGCCTCAAATTTATCCAGACAAATCTGTACAACTTTGGGACGCGGATGCTTATAAGGTTTGGCATGTTCCTCGCGATAATCCTTCAGCCAATAAGCCGATATCATTGGTGTAAGCGTGTAAGCAGCCATCGTCGAAAAAGCCAGCGCAAAAGCGACAGTTAAGCCGAATTGTTTAAAATACTGACCAACTACCTCACCCATAGAACCGATCGGTACAAAAACCGCCATCAAAGAAAGCGAAGTAGCAAGAATAGCCAGAGATAACTCTTCTGTAGCGTCCTGAGCAGCCTGAATCGGCGACTTACCCATTTCCATATGCCGAAAAATATTTTCAATCAAAACGATAGCATCGTCGATAAGGATGCCGACTGCCAGGCTCAAAGCCATCAGCGACATATTATTCAGCGTAAAGTCCATCGACTTCATCAAAAAGAACGTGGCAATAACGGAGGTCGGTATAGAAAGGCCGCCGATGATCGTAGCCCGAAAATCGCGCAGGAACATATAAGTTATCAAAAGCGCCAGAAAGCCGCCGAAAAGAATAGCATTCCAGACATCGGCAACATTCTCGCGGATATAAGCAGACTGATCGCGTACGACATCGACCTTGATATCCTTAGGCAAATCATTTTCCATCATTTGTTCCATAGAAGCGTTGACACCGTCAACAACATCTACAGTATTGGTCTTAGACTGTTTCATTACCAAGACCATAACGCTGGGTACTTTATTAGAACGGGAATAGGTGTCTTCGTCTTCCCAGCTGTCAACAACCTTCACAACATCTGAAAGCTGGATCGGGCGACCATCCTGATTGGCAATAACGATGTTTTTAATATCGTCGATATTTTTATATTTGCCTAACGTACGGACTGTTATTTCCATATCGTTATAACGGGCCTTACCGCCAGGAGTATTGATATTTTCACTGTTGACCTTATCTAAGATAGTCTGAAAGGAAATATTATAACTGTTCAGCTTCTCAGGATCGGCAATCAGTTTGATCGCACGCAGGCTGGCGCCGACAACAGATACTTCGGACACGCCTTCGACACGCTGCAGTTCTTCTTTAACAACGTCTTCAACTATCTTACGGGTTTCTTCACGGCTGCGCGAATCAGAAGCAAAAGTAAATGCCGCTATCGACTGTGACGAAATATCAAAACGCTGTACAACCGGCTCATCGATGTCGTCAGGCAAACGCCGGCGTACCGACGCAACCTTTTCACGCACCTCACTGGCCATCTCGCGCGGGTCAACACCCAGCTCAAATTCCAGCGTCGTCTGCGAATAACCTTCGCGTACAGTTGACGACAGGGTTTTAATACCTGCAACCTGGCTGACGCGATCTTCAATAGGTCTGGTTATCAGAGTTTCCATTTCCTCAGGTGAAGCGCCTGTATAGGTAACAGTAACACTTACCAGAGGCAGTTCAACGTCAGGATACAAATCGACACCCAAATTAGGATACGACTTAATGCCGAATACTACTAAAAGCAGTACAAACATCGTCGTAAAAACAGGTCTGCGTATAAATGTGCCTATCATTTTATTTAGCACCCTGTCCTTCTAATTTGATCTTACTGCCTTCACGCAATTTATTCTGACCGCCGGTAACGATCCGGTCGCCATCACTCAAACCATCTAAAACTTCTACCATATTATCATTGACAAAACCTATTGTTAAAACTCTGCGGCTGACGACACCATCATCATCAACAACAAAAACCGTACGCTGATCTTCACGCATTACAATAGCGCTCATAGGAATAACTAGTGCATTCTCTTTCGGCTCGGCTGTAATGACAACATTGGCATAAACACCGCCGCGTAATTTACCGGCACTGTTGTCCACTGTCACCTCAGCAGCAAAGGTCCTTGCCGGCATATCTGCTACCGGCGAGATACGTGTGATCATACCGCTGAATTTATCATCAGGATATGCGGGCACAGTAATATCAGCCAATCCGCCAACAGCAATATTGCTGATCTGACCTTCCGGGATATTTATTTTAGCAGTCAATTCAGAAATATCGGCAATATTAAACAGCGCTGTGCCAACTTTAGCATAATAACCTTCCTGATAATAACGTTTAGAAATAATACCGTCCTGCGGCGCAGTTACACTGGCTCCGCTCAGCTTATCCTGCATATTGTCCCACACGCCCTGAGCTTCTGAAAGCTTGCCCTGCGCATTGTTTCTGGCAAAACGGTAATTATCTACTGTCTGCTCCGAAACAGCGCCCTTTTCATATAATGCCTGATAGCGCTGCAGCTCGCGTTCAGCTCTTTCCAAAGTCGTTTGGGCATCCATCAAAGAACCCTTCGCCGATAACAAATTAGCCGTCTGTTCTGTCTGCTCTAAATGAGCCAGCACAGTGCCAGCTGTGACCTTGTCACCTTCATTAACATAAACCTTCTCTACCCTGCCATCTATTTTAGCTGCCACATCGGCCTGCCAAACAGGATCAAGGCTGCCCGCAAAACGCATAACAGGAGTAATACTCTGCCGCTGCGGGAAAGATGTGGCCACCGCAATATTCTGCCCTTGCGAAACACGGTTCGCACGCTCGTTGTTAGCCTGGATATTACCATAAATACGATAAGCAATAATTGCTAAAAGAACCAGGGATGCGATAATTGCAATACGAACTTTTGTATTCTGCCAAATCATTTTTTTACTCCTCAATTTATCGAAATAAAGGTATTTTTATTTATAATAACAGATATTTTAATTATACAACTTTTCCATATAGAATAGCAAGAAAATTGCAGGCTGAAGCAGCGCTTTCACAGTCTTTTCAACGGTTATGCCATGCAACATAAAAAGACCCCTGCTGCAGAAAAACAACAAGGGTCTAATAATATAACGTTTACTCTATTTTTTTGCTTCGTCTATTGCCGCCATATTAGCTGCGTCACGTTCTTTTACGCGATCCAGGCCGGTCTTTTCACCAGCGGCGCCAGTATTCATTTTCCCTAAGGCGTCCTTCAGCGAATAAACGGTAAATTCAGCCGTCATATCCAGATTTCCCGAAGCATCATTTTCTTTAACGGTATTAACACTGGCTTTGTTCAATTTTGCAAACCTCGTACCGTTTTCTACCTTCTGCAAAAACTCGACCATTTTATAATAGTTGCCGCTGATAGAAATATTGAGCGGTACTTCGTAAGCTCCATTTACCTGTTTTAAATTGCCACTCGGAGGCTTAACACTTTTGAACTGAATTCCGCATTCCTTTGAAAGGTTAGAATATTCCTGTACTAATTCAGGCACAGTTACTATATCAGGCAACAGCTTCTTAGCTTCAGCAAGGTAGCCTTCCTGCTTCGCTGCAAAAGCATTATAATCCTTATTCTGTTCAGCAAATGTCTGATAACTGGCTAAACGCTGCTGCGCCTGTGTCAATTCCTGCTCATTTTTCTGAATGTCTTCACGCAGCGGCTGCAGGATATACAGAACTACAAAAACAAGCAGCAGTACCGAACCTAACAATAACAACGAATATTTACTGTTTTCTGACATATTGCTGTCAGGCATTTCTAATTTCACTTCTTCACCCCACTTCTCTGAATTTCCAAAGTAAAATCAATAACGCCAGCAGTACTGCTGTTATTATTGTTGCTTTCATCGGCAGAAATCAGCTGCACATTGGCAATATCAGGCCGTGCCTGTAAAAGACTGATGAATTTAACAATATCGTCCATTTTCATGGCTTTACCGGCAATGCTCATCTGATCTGGCTTATTGCCCTGTTTAACACTTGTCAGCCAGCAGCCGTAAGGTGTAACATTGCCCAGTTCAGCAAGGGAACGGCTCCAGACGATGCGGTCTTTAGAAAGATTGCGTACGATAGTATTGCGTTTATTTACTTCCGCATTCTGCTGCTGAGCTTTATCAAAACGTTCCTGCCAGACTTTCATTGAAACTATACCTTCATTCACATCGCTGAGCTTACTTTCAGTATACTTGAACATTGCCAAATGGTAACCCCACAGTAAAATGCTCAGTCCTAAAAATACATAAGCTATAATACGATAAAGTTTCCATGTAGGAAACTCACTTTTGCGCCTGTACTCAGGTAAAAGATTGATTCTAATCATCTGCTTCCCCTCCGTACAAAGCAGCGCCTATTGCAACAGTCAGCGCTCCCAGATATTTTTTCAGTTCTCTCTGATCAAGTTTATCTACAAAAGTAACTGCTTGACGCAAATCGTTAACGACAACCTTCATTTCCATACCTTCGCTCAAAAATTCGGACAATCCGGCCATATTTGCACCGCCGCCTGCCAAAACCAGATGCGTAAATCTTGCATCCTTTTTATTGATCAAATAATATTCACAGGTTCTGCGTACTTCACGTCCCAGATTTTCAACCTCGTTGAAAAATTCTGCAAATTTAGTTTTATCTGTTTCCAGGCTGCTCAAAAGCAACTCATCTTCCAGTTTGATCTTTTCAGCAGCCGTCAGGTCAACGCCAGCACCGTTAGCAATAGCGGCATTAAACATCTGCCCTCCCTGGGGAATACTGCGCTGCGCAACAGGAGCACCGTTCTGAAAAATAGTCAGCATCGAATATGAACGCCCTATATCAAGCAAAACGAAGTTTTCCAACTGCCTGGGCAAGGTTCTATAAGCAGACAAAACTTCGATATCAATACCAATAGTATGCCAGGCCAGCGCATCACTGATTTCCAGCAGTGAATCAATAACATCCTTAGGTGAAGCAACCAAAAGCACAGGCTGCAGACCTTCATTAGTATATGCACCAAATTTAGCCGAATCCACATAATAAGTATCAGCTTCATAAGGAACATACTGACTGGAATCCCAAGCTACAGACTGTTTCATTTCTTCGTCAGGCATTTCCGGCATATCGATCTCACGTACAAAAGCATTACGACCGCCTACAGTAAAAACCGCATGCCTGGCATTAAAATCATATTTTGCCACCAAGCCTTTAATAAAGCTTATCATCGCATCACTGTTACGGACAAATCCATTATTGATAAGCTCCAGTGGCAGCTCTGCTACAGCAAAACAACTAACTACAGGCTTACTGCCTGTTTCTATCTGCACCATTTTTATACTTCCGGTGCCGATATCGACGCCAACTATTTTTGACGGCTTTGTGTGAAACATTCTTTTTACGATGGCTTGCACATTCACTTGCGCAGACCTCCTTGATTCGTATAAATAAAATCAGTTTTAATACTATATTTTATAAATTATATCATAAATTCATAAACTCATACAAACAAATTCCAGTAAAAATAAATTAAATATGGAGAAAACAAAAGCGCAATATAAGCTCCGATACATAAAAACGGTCCAAACGGAATCGGATCTTTACGCTGCTTGATACCGGAAGCCAGCAGCAGCACCCCGATTATCCCCCCAAAAACAAAAGCCAGCATCAGACAGACGATACTCGCCTTAAACCCAAGCCAAACGCCTAAAACAAAACTGAGCTTAACATCGCCAGCACCCATTCCACCGCGACTCAGCAAAAATATCAGCAGCATCAGCCCACCGGCAAATAAAGCCCCATATAAAGAATCCCACATGTCCGGTAAAGCATAATAGGCATAAATGATACCTGTCGGCAGCATCAGCATCAAAATTTCATCCAGCAGAATTTGATGATCCAGATCAATAAAAGCCTGCACGATCAGGCAAGCTACAAAAAAGAAAACCAGTATTATTTTTAAGCCAGGCAAATAATACAAGCCGCACAAAGCAAATAAAATACCTGTCAAAAGTTCTACCAGCATATAACGGGCGCTATACGCAGCATTACAGTAGCGGCACCTGCCGCGCAGCAAAAAATAACTTAGAACAGGTATCATATCCAGAGCCCCTAACCTGTGTCCGCAGCTGCCGCAGGCTGACGGAGGGCTGATAACAGATTTCCCAAGCGGCAGTCTGTAAATACAGACATTCAAAAAACTGCCGATAACTATGCCGATGACAAAATATAAACCAAATAACAAATACACAAAACCACGCTCCAACATAAAATATCCTGTAAATTATAGTACTTTCAGTTAATTTCAGCATAAAAAGAACTGTCAAAATATATTACATAAAAGACAAAAACAGACACTACTGCAAGTTTATGCTTATACATCAATAAACTACAACGATTCATCACAATGTAAATATTTTTGATAATAATCACGTTTAGCGTCATACATCGCCTTATCGGCAATAGCAATAAGCTTTTCGACAGAAATCTCCTCGTCTGTCCAGACTGCTCCAAGAGAGAAGTTTATTTCTGCATTCTGCTCCGCAAAAGCACGTAAAGTTTGTTCTCTGCGCATAAATTCTTCACGCATCATTCCAGTACAGATTACAACAAATTCATCGCCGCCGATGCGAAACACCTTCTCCGCAAAAGTTTTTTTCAGTAAACCACTGATCCTAACAATCATTTGATCACCATAAGCATGACCTCTACTGTCATTGGCTTTCTTCAATCCATTTATATCAATAAAAATAACACCGAGAGTACTGTAACTGTTATCTTTCAGCTCATCTAAATATTTAATATAACTGGTCCTGTTGCAAACACCGGTCAATGAATCCCTATAACTAAGTACCTGCAGCTTTTCAATCAGCAGTCTTTTCTGCAAATCATTGACGATAAAAGAAGTTATCTGCTCCAGTAAACCATAGTGCAAATATTCTACCGAAGGATTATCCACACCTATAAAACCAATAAGCAAGCCATTATTGAACAATGGTGCTGCTACCAGCGAATCAATATTCTGCGGCCCTAAAATTTTATATTCTTCAGAATCGTGGTCCAATTCTTTTTTTAAAGAATAAATAATACGGGATTTATGATTGCTGAACCTTTCAATCCACATGTCAAAATAACTGAAAGGCACCTTCTGTAATGAATCCAGCTGCTGCACAATTTCCTTTTTACACCATTCATAAGTATTAGAAACCGTATTATCAGCTTCGCATCTTTCAAAAATATACGCCCTGTCGCCGTCATATGTTTCGCCGACTATTTTAAGCAATTCATTGATAGCTTTATTGACATCGTTTTCATGATTTAAAGTATCGATACATTTGATCAGCGTTTTTTCCATATTCAATTTATTTTTAATTTCACGTTTTTCTAAAACCTGATCTGTAATATCAGTGCCAACTTCTACACGAAATTTTCTGTCGCCCAGTATCAGCAGCTTATCGTGCAAAACAAAATACCGCTGCATATCCTCGCGAAAAATCTCCCAGTCATAATATTTATTTTCTGAAAGTATGCTGTTAGTGCAAAATTCGCAGGGACATTCCTTATCCTGCAAAGCTTGATAACACGGTTTCCCAAATACTTCAGCCTTATTTTTACCAATGACCTGCAAAAGCTTTTTATTCGCAAAAATCACCTCATTAGTCTCCATATCAGTCACATAAACCAGGCCGTCATGACTATCAATGATTTTGCAACAAAGTTCTTTATAATCCATCGAGAACATCTCCCGCATTCAGCTATATTAACTAATATTTATTATATCATACAAATAAAATATTACTTATTAATTTTCAAAACATACCTGATACAAAAATATATAAAGATTTTCGATATCTATAGGCTTTGCCAAATGCTCATTCATACCTGCGGCAAAAGATTTATGCACATCATCGCTGAATGCATAAAATGAACACATTCCTTGAATTCAGGAATGTGTTCAACAATAGTACACTATTATTTAATTAGTACCGTAAATTTGCTCTCTCGTATAGTAACCGCTTTCGATTAAAACTTTATCGATATTTTCTTTTGTTACCATTTCACCTGTAATCAAATAAACCTGGATTTTCTCGCCTTTATCATTAGTTATTTCTGAATTAGCAGTTACTTTTTCACCTTTCGCCAGGGCATAAGCCTGATCAACTGCAGCTGAAGCCATATTTTTTAAGTCCATATACACTGTTGCATCCTGCGTTCCTGCAACAAGTCTTTTGACCGCTGCCAGTTCAGCATCCATACCGACGATGATCACATGATTTTTCAATCCCAACTCCTGCACAGCAGCTGCTGCACCGCCGGCCAACCCATCGTTAGGGCATAAAACAGCGTCTAATTTCATATCATTAGCGATAACAGCCTTTTTTACCATTTCCTTAGCCGTCTCAGCAGACCAGCCGGGAACATAATCATTTAAGATAACATTGACCCCGGCGCCAAGCATTGGCTCAATGTATTTATTAGCACCATCATATAAAAAGTGAGTATTAAAATCGCCTTTATCACCCTTTAAAACAATAAAGTTCCCCTTATAAACACGCTCCGATAAATGCTTACCCAGATTCTGCCCTATTTTATAGGTGTCATAACCAATAAACAATTCCGTCTTGGGATTTAAAATAGCCCGACCGTAAGAAATAACCTTAACATTTTTCTTTTTAGCATAATCTACGATATCATCAACCTGACGTAAATCTCTGGGAATCATAATCAGGACGTCAATACCGCTGTCAATCAGCTCAAAACAATCTTCCCGCCAGCTCTTCGGTGTATCGTTAGTGTTAAAACGAATCATGAAATCTGCACCAAGCTCCTTAGCCCGTTCTTCCATAAACTGTTTTTCTTTCACCCATCTGGTAGCGCCGCCAACTCCAAAAGAGACACCCAGCTTCGGTTTATGCGGCTCACTGCCACATCCCACAGCGAGTATCAGGATTATCACAGCACTTATAAGGCATACGATTTTTCTCAGCATAACTTTCCCTCCCTGAAAAGTTCGGCAAATTTACTTTCTTCCATCGGTCTGGCAAAATAGTATCCCTGTGCTATATTACAGCCGCATTCGCGCATCAGGCTAACATTCTCTCCCGTTTCCACACCTTCTACTACCAGACTGATATTCAGCTTACGTGCCATTTCTACGACTGAAACGAAAATGATGTTACGTTTTTCATTGTCTGCAGCTTCTTCTAAAAATGCTCTGTCTATTTTCAAAGTATCGATAGCCAGATCTTTCAACATATTCAAAGAAGAATAACCGGAACCGAAATCATCCATTGCCACAGCGACGCCATATTCACGAACTTTCTCTGTAAAATCATAAATAATACTGAAATTATCAAAAATAGCGCTTTCCGTTAGCTCCAATTCAATCAAATGCGCTGGTACCTGATATTTTTCCATTTTCTGTAAAAGTGTCGGTAAAAATTTTTCATTTGAAAAATGCAAACGTGAGAAATTTACAGAAATCGGCACACATTCAACACCGGCATCCAATGAACTTCGCAAGAAAGCTAATACTTTTTCAAAAACAATCATATCCAAATCTGTAACTAAACCTGTTTTTTCGCTTAAGGGTATAAAATCGCCCGGCGCAATCAGTTTATTATCTCTGGTCCGCCAACGGATCAATGCTTCTGCACCAACCAGCTTCCCACTGTTGATGTCAACTTTAGGCTGGTAGAAAGCTACAAACTCATCATTTTTAATTGCAAGTTTTAAATCCCGTTTCAGTTCTTCATTATGAGCAGTCATATCATCAAATTTCTTGGAATAATAGACCACGTGCTGATTCAGCACACCTTTAATCGTCTGCGCCGCAACGCTGGCCTTGTCGACCATAAGATTAATATTTTCATCGTAGTCTTTGATAACATAAACGCCAGCCGAAAAATGCAGTATCAGATTTTCTTCTGTAATATTTCTGATCGCTGAAAATAACGCTTCGATTCTTTCTTCATCTGCATCCAGTAAGAAACATACAAAACGGTCACCGGAAATACGTGCCGCAGTTTCGCCTGGCTGCATCCAGACGCTGACTGAACTGTATATTTGCCGCAAAATCTTATCGTCGCAGGCAAACCCGTAAAAATTGTTGATATATTTAAAGTTATCTACATCAAAACTCAGGATATAAAATTGCTTGTTTATTTTGTTGCTTAACGTCTCCTGTACATCAACAAGAAATTTATTATAGGTATTGCCCCCTGTCACATTATCTACAAAAGCAATTTTTTCCAAAACCCGTTTCTGTCGACGCTTGTTCCAGGCAAAATAACAGATACTTACCAAAAAGATAAGTACAAGCGAAACCATAACCATGTAAAAAATCTTCATAACTATATTTCCGTTTTCGGCAATGACATCAGTAGGAACGCTCGTTACCAGATACCAGTCATGTACCTGTTCAATAGGAGTATAAGCAGAGAAGGTTTTTTCACCATTGACCGCATTTTCCATAAAACCGCTTTTATTGGCTTTAATGTCATCTTTCATTTTACGAACAGCTTCAACGTTTCCGTATTCGTAAACATCACGAAAATAATTATCCGATTTTAAAGCACAATTAATGTGTTTGGTATGCAGGATAATATAACCTTCACTATTGATAACATACATATACCCTTTAGACGAAAATAACGAAGCCGCAAACAGCTCATTCATCTGTTTATCCGTATAGATTTTCTGAATCGTACCGATGATATTATTATCGTAATACAACGGCACGCTGCCGACAAAAATATATTCGCCGTTGATTCTTGAAATAGTACGTTCAGAAATATTAGAAATACCATCAATAGCTAATTTAAAATATCGGCGTCCTGAAATATCTATATGCGTGTCGCCATCTACATAGGCAAGCCCATTTTTATTCGCTAAGAATAAACTATCATCAATGCTGTTTTTAGAATAATCCTCTAAAAATTTATTGATATCCGCTTCTTTGGTGATATTCTTATTTTTCAGTCCGTCAGATATTTTATTACTGATAATATCCAGACGATTAAGATCTAAAAGCAGTTTACTGGTAATAACGTTCTTATTTTGCGAAACTATTTCTTCAAGGTTATTTCTGGAATCACTGTCAAGTAAATTTTGAACATATCCCAACAAAAAAACAATAACACCAAATAAAATGATGTTAAATACAAAAACAGATATCAAAAAAGGTTTTTGTAAAATTTTATCAAAATTCATGACAGATCCCATCCGGCTTCGTTAGAAGTATAAAAAAATTAAATATCACTTTTTTCACTATGGCATTACATTGAACAATTACTTATCAATAAATTTCAATATCTTTATTTCTTTTTATTTAGCAACTAAATATTATTTTCATAAATATATTTTTAAGTTTTATTTTAAATATTTTATCACTTTATTTATCTTTTATCAACTTAAAATAATAACCCCGTTCCCTTTTTGGGAACGGGGTTATTATAAAAATAGTTTGATTTATAAATTTGATTTATAAAATAGAAGCTTCATTTACTTCTTCAATATCATTTTTTTCAGCATAGCCTGTCAGGACCAAAGTCAAAGCACCGTCACCAGTTACATTGCAGGCAGTACCAAAGCTGTCCTGCAGTGCAAAAATCGTCAACATCAAAGCCGTACCAGTAGCATCAAAACCCAGTACACTGATGATAAGGCCTAAAGAAGCCATAACTGTACCACCTGGAACACCGGGGGCACCAATAGCAAAAATACCCAGCAACAGACAGAATAAAATCATCGTACCTAATTCCGGCAAAGCACCATATAAAATCTGCGAAACAGTCATAACAAAAAATACTTCAGTCAAAACACTGCCACATAAATGAATACTGGCAAACAGTGGAATGCCAAAATTTACCAAGTCTTTGCGCAGCACTTTTGATTTACGTGCACATTCCAACGCCACTGCTAAAGTAGCCGCCGATGACATTGTACCTACGGCAGTAATATAAGCCGGCCAGTAATGCTTCAGCACTTCCATTGGATTAGCGCCGGCATAAAGACCTGCCAAACCGTACAACAATGCCAGCCAGATATAATGTCCCACCATTACTATCAGCACTACAATCAGGAACACAGGCAGCTGTTTGGTAATCGTACCTTCGTACGACAATGCGCAAAAAGTGCAGGCGATAAAAATCGGCAGCAGAGGAATAACAATATTAGTAACGATAGCCAGAACAATTTTTTGAAATTCTTCCAAAAATTTAGTAATCACAGCAGCCTTAGTCCAGGCAGCTGCCACACCAATCAAAACAGAAAAGACCAAGGCGCTCATTACACTCATGATCGGGTCGATCTTTAGATCAAACAACAGCTTTGGCAGTTCTTTTAAACCATCTACAGAAGAAACAATATTCATATGGGGAATAATACCATACCCTGAAAACATTGCAAAAAATGCTGCTCCAACCGAAGAAACATAAGCTAAAGTAATAGCAACACGCAGCATTGTCGACGCATGCTGGCCCAAACGCGTGATAGACGGGGCAATGAACCCGATAATAATCAGCGGTACACAGAAAATAATCAATGAACCAAGTAAATTTTTGATGGTTAATATAACCTGCATCAAAGCTTCATTGGCATATAAGCCTACCAGAATACCTGCAATAACACCCAGTAAAAGTCGGGCAGGCAAACTTCCCAGTATGTTTTTCATTAGCGTCACTCTTTTCTTGGATAAAATATTTTACTATATACTAAAATAGCATATACTAATCAATTCCTCAACTGTTTTTCACTTTTTCTCTCAAAATATTATTATTTTCTTAAATAAAAGTACTGAAAATAGTATTTTAGACTTTTTTACTACCGTGGAGCCCACATCATCAGACCCACACCACTGCCATACAAAATAACCGCCGCCGATTTCAGCCAGACCTGCCAAAATAAAAATCATAATCGAACTAAACATAAAATTTTCCTTTCCAAATACGCAATCCATCTAATATTATAGCCATAAAATAAAAAATTAAAAGTCTGGCTAACTAAAATCCAGACTTTTATCATTTTCACATTTAATATAAATTATTTTTGCTAATATAAAAATCTAAATCTGCCAGCCGCTGTTTAGAATCAGTTCCAATTTTCTGACCAATCAAGATTGCTAACGACTCTGCAACACATAATGGAACTACATAAGAATTTGTAAAACCAACTCCGTCTATTTTTACCGTTAACAAATAATCAGCATATGGCACTAATGGTGACGTTACTCTGTCTGTAATGAGAATGATTTTACTACCACGCTTTTTAGCCAGCTCTAAAATAGAATAATTAATCTCAGAGTAGCGCGGGAACGAAAACATCACCAAACAATCTTCTTCATTAAGATCAATCAATTTTTCTATAACACTGCTTTCTGCCATATTGCACAAAATCAAATGCGGCACAAAAAACACTGCTTTACGTGTAAAATAATCAGCACAACAAGATGTTCCTCTAAAACCAATAATATATTTATTCCGACTTTTTATAATACACTCAGCGATACTATTCACTAATTTGTCATCTAAATTAAGCATCGTCGAAGATAAATTATCAATAGCCTTATAAAAAACATCGTTTACTACGTTATCACTATTTATTTTATCTTTGGTATTAGTAAATTTCTGGCTTGGCGATAAATTCAAATTATAATGTTCAAGCATCCGTTCTTTCATAGTATTTTTAAAATCAGCAAACCCAGCAAATCCAAGTAATCTAATAAACCTAATAATAGAAGTATCACTTACACCTAACTTTAAAGATATATCAGTCACTGTACTAAGACCAATGTTATTAATATTATCAAGAATATAATCTGCTATAACTTTTTCTGTTTTAGTTAAATTCATAGACTGGATCTTACTAATCAAATTATCCATAACAACATTCCTTTAAATATTAAGTATTATGTTAATATTATACACCATAAAATAAAAAGAAGCAGGGATAAATTTCCCTGCTTCTTTTTATTTTATTCAAGTTCTCTTACAAAAGACTGTATTCTATCCATTGCTTCCTTTAAATTCTCCATAGAATTAGAATAAGACAATCTTACTTTGCCCTTAATATTAAATGCTTCCCCTGGAACCAATGCCACCAGAACAGCTTCTAATAGAATATTAGCAAAATCAACGGCATCTTTTATTTCACGGCCACGATATTTTTTGCCAAAATAACAACTGAAATCCGGCAATAGATAAAAAGCTCCTCTAGGTTTCGCACAGCTTACCCCCGGCATTTCGGCCAAACGCTGCAATAAATAAATTCTTCGTTTATCGAACTCTGCAACCATTACTTCCAAATCATGCTGCGGTCCACTCAAAGCAGCAACAGCAGCCTTCTGAGATATAGCACTGGTAGCTGAAGTTGTTTGACTTTGAATTTTCTTTATTGCATCTATAATAGTTTTATTGGCAGCTACATATCCAATACGCCAGCCAGTCATTGCATAAGCCTTAGAAAAGCCATTTACAGTTAAAGTCCTGTTCCAAACATCTTTAGAAATAGAAGCTATTGAAAAGTGCTTTGCATCGTCATAAATAAGCTTTTCATAAATTTCATCTGTAATAATATAAAAATCATATTTACAAGCTAAATCAGCTAATTTACGCAAAGTACCTTCGCTATAAACAGCTCCAGTTGGATTATTAGGAGTACAAATAACAATAGCTTTTGTCTTCGTAGTTACAGCCTTCTCTAAAGCCTCAATATCCAAATCAAAAGTTTCTGCTTCTACATCTACAAAAACTGGTTTCGCTCCTGCAAACTTAATCATCTCAGTATAACTAACCCAGCAAGGAACTGGCAAAAGCACTTCATCTCCAGGATCTACTAAAGCCATGATCGAATTAAAAATTGCCTGCTTAGCTCCTACAGTCGCGCAAATTTCATCTGTGGTATATTCTAAATTATTATCTTCATGTAATTTTTTAGAAATCAAACGGCGTAATTCTATAATACCGTTACCAGCAGTATACTTACTGAAGTTATCAACTATTGCCTTGATAGCTCCGCATTTAATATAATCAGGAGTCCCAAAATCAGGTTCACCCACATTTAAAGAAATAATATCTTTTCCCTCTGCTCTCAACTCAGCTACTTTCGCAATCAATGCAGAAGTTGGCGAACCTGAAAAAGTATTCATTCTTTCTGCTAACATTATAATTCCTCCTATCCTAAACTAAAGTTTTATTAAAATCTTCACCAGTCCAAATATTTTCATTTTTGGCAACCAGCATCGTTCCTAAAACATCACCCGATACATTTACTGTAGTATGTGACATATCAATAAGTCTGTACATTCCAGCAATAGGCCCCATTAAATCCATTGGCAAACCTAAAAGATTTAAAAAAATCGCACCTGTTACAATACCACCACCGGGGATACCTGGTGCCGCGATAGACATAATAGTCGAAATAATAATAACCATTAAAATCTGATCAATAGTGAGCTGCAAACCATAGATCTCAGCTACAAAAAACGCCAGTATCGTTTTATATAAAGCGGCTCCAGTCAAATTTATCGTGGCTCCCAAAGGTATAGAAAATGAAGCAATAGACATCGGTACCTTTAACCTTTCTGTAGTAACATTTAGAGTTATAGGTATCGTACCTGCGCTGGAATTAGTAGCAATAGTATTTACCCAGATCGGTATCATTGATTTACACATTTCCAGATAATTTACTTTAGTATATAACCAGACGATACCACTAAAGAAAAACCAAATCAAAAGACAGCCAACCCAATCTGTAAAAACAAACTTAGCCAGAACCCCAAAAAGCTTAGGTCCAAATACAGCCGTAGTATTCGCCATCAGTGCTAATACACCAATAGGAGAATATAACATAACTATATCCAGCATTTTATAAATAATACTTGCACATTGATCAAAAATTTTAGTAACCCCAGCTACCTTCTCACCTAAAGACACCAGTGCCACACCTACAAGAACAGTAAAAAAAATCATTTGCATAATCTGATTTTTAGCCATACTGTCAACAATATTAACTGGTACCATATCAAACAAAAAATTTACAAATGATGGGGTTTTCACTTTTGAAGTATCAAATGCCTGCATATTATCAAGTGTAAATCCCACACCTGGATGAGTCATATTAACCATAACAATACCAACAATACAAGCACTAACTGTCATAAGGAAATAGACAATGACTACTTTACTGCCAATTCTTTTCAACCGCTGCACATCACCAATAGCAGCAATGCCGCTTGTAACGCTAAAAAAGATAACCGGAACAATTAACATTTTAATCATATTCATAAATAAATCTCCGGCAGGTTTTACCCAAATAGAAAAATCATGGAAAAACAGTCCGGCTATAATACCTATGATAAAACAAACGCCTACTCTATGCGGCAAATATTTTTTATTTAACAAAAACGTACTCATACTATCCCCTCGTTTCCCAAACAACTTGCTTTATTAATAGTAATCGTCAATTATTTCAATCTTTTTTGTCTCGATAGCTTTAACTACCCACTCACGCTTAGCAGTTCCATTCCCAGCGGCAACCACTTTAGCTTCATCAGTTTCTTGCAGTTTTTGCGCTGCTGCAAGTACCGCAGAAGCATCCTTCAATGGAATAATTATTACACCATCATCATCCATAACAACTATATCTCCTGGGTTTACGCTAATACCACCACAAGAAATTGGTACATTTATTTCTCCCGGTCCTTCTTTATAAGGACCACCTGGTGTAGAACCTGTCGCATAAATAGGTAATGGTATTTCCTTTGCGGATTTTACATCCCTTATCGGGCCATCTAATACTAAACCATTAAGTTTTTTATAAGCAGCATATGTAAACATAATCTCTCCCATCAACGACCTGTTATCTACACCGCCCTCATTAGAAACAACAATCACATCACCTTCTCTAGCCATATCCAAAGCTGCGTGTATAAGAAGGTTATCTCCCCCACGAGATTTGACAGTAAGGGCAATTCCTGCCCATACCGTTCCATGCGGACTGGAAAACAACTTAATTCTTGGATGCATAGCACAAGAACGTCCCATCGTATCAGCAATATTAGCTGTAGGTATCTTGGCAAACGCTTTAACTAATTCCAATCCACTGTTGTCCTTTTTTAAATAAATTCTTCCGCCAACTGTCATTTGCTACACCTCACTTGATATTATATTAGTCACTTTCTTGTTTATTTAACAACATTTTAACTTCAAAAAGAATATTATTCAACATATTTCTGTAAACATTTAATAATATTTTATTTTTCTACCTAAAAAGTAAAATTTGTAACAAATTTCTAGCCATTTCATTTATTATTTCTATTATGTATTCAAACTTTAATTATTTCTATAAATTCAGTGTTCTCAAATCAACTATAAATATTACAGATGCAATTATCGAAAAGCCTTTCATTATAACAAAAACAAAAAACCATTTCTGAAAATATCAGAAATGGTTTTAATTCATCTTATTTTGTTGGTGATCTGGGAGGGATTCGAACCCCCGACCCACGGCTTAGAAGGCCGTTGCTCTATCCTACTGAGCTACCAGACCAAAAATTGGAGCGGGCGATGGGAATCGAACCCACAACATCAGCTTGGAAGGCTGAGGTTTTACCACTAAACTACACCCGCAATTTACTAAGCAATGCTCTATGTATTTGGTCGGAGCGGCAGGATTCGAACCTGCGACCCCCTGCTCCCAAGGCAGGTGCTCTACCAAGCTGAGCCACGCCCCGAATACAAAGGATATTATATAGATTTTTGATCCTAAAGTCAAGTCTTTTCGTATTTTACCTGACAGATTCTTCAAATAAAGTTTTCTGCAATCAAAAAGGCAGTCATAAAAACTGCCTTTTTGGGTCTAACCATTTACTAAAACTTAAGCTTCTTCAGCCACTTCTTCAGCAATAGAGTCCTTTTCTTTTTGTTTTGCCAGATGTGCGGTATAACGTTTTGTTTCGGCTACGATAACTCCAGTAAGGCCCAGAAGCGCGATCAAATTAGGAATAGCCATCAAACCGTTAACTATATCTGCTAAAACCCAGATTGCTTCCAGTTTCAAGAATGCACCGCAGGCAATCAGGCAAATAAAAATAATACGGTACGGCAAAATTGCTTTAACACCCAGCAAATATTCGATGCAGCGTTCACCATAGTAATTCCAGCCTAAGATCGTAGTAAAGGCAAACAGTACCAGGCCAACCATCAATAGATATTTGCCCCACACCGGGAAGCCCATCGTAAAGGCAGCCTGAGTCAAAGCTGCACCATTCAAATCACCAGTCCAGACATTAGTAACAACCAGCGTCAACCCAGTCAGTGTACAAATAATGATCGTATCAATAAAAGTACCGGTCATAGAAATCAGCCCCTGTTCGGCGGGCCATTTTGTTTTAGCAGCAGCAGCAACGATCGGGGCACTGCCAAGACCGGATTCGTTAGAGAAAACACCACGGGCAATACCATTACGCATTGCTATCATAACAGTTGCGCCCAAAAAGCCGCCAGCGGCAGCCGTAGGACTAAAAGCATTACTAAGCACTGTGGAAATAGCTGCAGGCACCTGATCTGCAAATATAAGTAAAATACCTACGGTAGTAACAACATATAACAAGGCCATAAAAGGAACGATTTTACCTGCTACGCTGGCGATAGATTTAAGACCGCCAATAGTAACGACAGCAACCAGCACTGTCAGCGCAATCGCAGTATAAATAACAGGAATGCCAACAGACAACTGCGTGATCTCAACTATAGCGTTGACCTGAGCAAAAGTACCGATACCAAAATAAGCACACAACACACCGGACACGGCAAAGAAAACAGCCAGCGGTTTATAAGATTTACCTAAACCGTTTTCAATATAATACATAGGTCCGCCGGCAATATTGCCATTAGCGTCAACTGTACGGTATTTTACCGCCAAAAGACCTTCGGCATATTTGGTAGCCATACCAAAAAATGCCGCCAGCCACATCCAGAACAAGGCACCGGGACCACCTGCTTTGATAGCAGTAGCAACACCGACTATATTACCTGTACCGACAGTAGCTGCCAAAGCTGTACACAATGCTTTAAAACTGTTGACGTCGCCGTCACCATCATTTTTAGCCGAAAAAATCAATTTTAAAGCCATTGGCAGTTTAAGCACCTGCAATAAATTCAAACGCAGGGTCAACCAGATACCGGTACCAACCAATAATACCAATAACGGCGGTCCCCACACAAAACTGTCGATCTCATTCAAAAGCTCCAACATAAAATTCTCCCTCTTCCCCTTATGTGAAATGAAAAACTAAAAGCCCACCGGAATAACGACAACTCCGGTGGGCAAAAAAACGATATAAGTACTCCCCTGCCTAAAAGGCAGCGGAACTACTGCTATTGCTCTGTCCATTGGCCTGAGAGATAAGAACATCAACGATATTCGTGCACCTTCGGCGCCCATTCAAGGGACTCTCCAGAGTTGTGTCCGCATACGGTTCCGCCTGATTTCCAGGCACCTGAGAGTTTAGCTCCTTCGGTAGACGCATCGTCTTCTCCCATATGTTTCATCCACGCATTATTCACTTGTGATGTTAGTTATTATAGCAGATAGTTAAAAAAAAGCAAGTACTTTTGTATTGTATACATGTATTCAATTGACCAAAGTATCGAAATAGCCTGCCTCTATCAGCTTAGCCAAAGCCAGCTCGCCGCCCTGCGGTTTAAAATCAGCTGATAAAACAGGTGCCGCCAGGCCCTCTGCACCAAGCGACATGCCGACAGCACGGGTATTATAGCCTCCGGCGACTGCTTCCACAAAATGGGGCAGACAGAACCCGCCCAAAACGCCCGCGATCAGCAGAACTACGAATACTTTGAGACAACGATCACTCAATTTACCGTATGTCATACTGTATCACCGTCCTTTACTATCTTCATTATACAAAAATATTCACTTCTGTGAACATTTTGAAAACTACAATACTGCTTTCATTATCTACAAAATTATTTTTCTGTGGTTTACTTGTGTCTTACAGTTTTAAAGCTAAAATAATCTGCTAAGATAAATAAAAAGGAGGTATACTATGAAAAATCCTAACGGTTACGGCGGCATCAGCAAACTGCCCGGCAACCGCCGCAAACCCTATCGTGTACGACTGACAGCAGGCTGGCAGTATCAAACAGATGGCAAACCACTGCAAAAATATCACACACTTGGTTACTATACCAGCAGACGCGCTGCCCTAATCGCACTTGCCGACTACAACAAACGCCCTTACGACTTAAATCTGCAGCATATCACTTTAGGCGAGCTTTACAACCAGTGGTATGACAAACATACCGTCCGCCTTTCACGTTCCTCACGCTGCAGTTTTACGGCAGCCTGGAAAAAATGTACTGATATTGCCAACGAACCAATCAAAAAAGTAAAAAAAGCACAAATGCAGGCAGTCCTGGATAATAATCATCACCTTTCCCCCAGTGTGCAAACGCGCTTAAAAACTATTTTCAACGGTATTTTTCGTCTCGCACTTGAAAATGATCTTATCAACGTAGACTATTCGCGTTATCTGGAAAAGAACGCTACTGCCAAACAAACATCCCGAAGTATTTTTACTCACAGTGAAATCAAATGTTTATGGAAAAATCTTGAACTGACACTGCCGCTTGCTGACGGCAGCCGCCATCATTACAATGACGTCAGGCTGGTCGATACGGTACTGATCATGCTTTACAGCGGTATACGCATCGGCGAGCTGCTGGAAATACAAACGGCACATATCGACCTCAAAAAGCAGATTATTGACCTGCACGGTACTAAAACAAAAGCAGCACACCGTATCCTGCCACTGCATAAAGATATCGTGCCGCTTGTCGCCGCCCGTATGCACGGTAAATATCTGATCGAAACAGAAAATGGACAGCCAATAATCTACGATACCTACAAAAAACGTTTTTTTGACCTGTTAATGTCAACATTAAAAATGCAGCATAAGCCCCATGACTGCCGCCATACCTTTATCAGCGGTATGGACTCCTGCGGGATCAGCGCCGGCAGCGTTATTTTAAAACGCATAGTTGGTCACGCCAATGCCGATGTCACCGAAAGCTACACTCACAAAAATATCCGGCAGCTTTTAACTGCAATCAACAAACTAAAATATTGATTTGTGTCTTACCAGAGTCTTACAAAACGTTATAAATTTAATAAATAACCCCTGCGTTTAATAAACGCTCAGACTGCTGATACTAACTTAATGGAAATTATTAATCCTCTTGAATTTTACTAAAAACAGAAAAGGTTTCACTTTGGTGGAATTGGTAGTAGTAATCGCCATTATCGGTATCCTTGCCGGCATTGCTGTACCGCGCTTTTTGGATGCTACAGCATCTGCCCGTGGCTCTAAAATCATAGCAGACATGCGCACTATTCAGGCCGCAGAAATGATTTATTATGCTAAAAATGCTAAATATCCAGCAGCGCAAAATGATTTAAATTCTTTGGTGCAAGGTAGTTGGCCTGTTCCTCCTACCGGAAAATTTATTATTGCTCAGGTTCTTAAATCAAAGTCAACATCTCCTACTGAAGGTACTGTATCAGACACAGGCGCATATCTTTATACTCCTGATACTGCTCAAGGAGGAACAGTAACTTTAACAAATGCAACTATCAGTGCTGGCGGTGTAAGCGGTGATTTAACTTTAAATAAGCTTTTAGGTGGTACCGAAACTACAACTACTCCAGAAACTGGCAATTAATTTATAAATAAATTTAAAAGAGTCAGCTAATGCTGGCTCTTTTAAATTACGTTGGAGGTAATCATGTTTAAAAATAATAAAGGTTTTACTTTAGTCGAATTAGTCGTAGTTATTGCAATAATCGGTATTTTAGCGGGTATCGCAATTCCTATGTATACTGATGCTACAGCAACTGCAAGAGGCGCACGCATAGTTGCCGATATGGCTACTATTCAAGAAGCATACACCGCCTATCTGGTCAAAAATGGTGGAGCACAGAAAGTAACAGGATTGCCTACCAGTGAAATCTATGATGATATCCTTCCAATGTTAGTCGAGCAAGGTTATCTAGATTTTATTCCAATTCCTCCGATCGGAAATGCTATCTTTGTTAATGCAGACGAATATTATCGTGAATTACCAGTTCCTTCTGGAGCTTATTATACATTTATTAACCATTCTGATATATCTACCTCTGATGTTTTAGTTGCTATAGAATTAGGTTGGGGTCCACAGCCTATTAACAGATTTACAAACAAATATTAAACTTATAAAAACAAGTCTTAAAGATAAGGGGGTGTTTTATTTGACAAACACCGTTAACAAGCGCATACTTAACAGGTTGCCTTCAAACCACAGCTTGTGCGGCAAGGCTTCAAAAAACAGGACAAGACGCTGAGCAACGTGTAAAATAATTCGACTGATGGCAAACTAAAGCGGCGACGTTATAAAATCCTATGCAACGGCAATAAACAAGCATTGTGCAACGGTGAGCCTTAGCCAGATAAAAAACGCTTTTAAGCGGTAGTGCGCCTGCAAGCAGACATTATTACACTCAGCCAGCCGGGAATCCCTTGTTTTTTATATCCAAAATATAAAAAATTGAGGTGCTGTCCATGAACAATGGCTTCTTTAAGATTTATCGCGAACTTTGGGATAAACCTATCTGGAAACAATCTACTCCGATTCAAAAAACTGTTCTTCTTACTTTGCTGTCTATGGTCAACTTCGCTCCCGCCGAATGGGAATGGCAGGGGCAAAAGTTCAGCGTGCAGCTAGGACAGACTATTACCAGCTTACAGCATATTGCCGAACGTTGTGGCAAAGGTGTCAACGCAGGTAATGTTAGGGGAGCTTTAGACCGATTTGTAAAACTTGGTTTTTTGGCAAACGAATCTACAAAGACCGGACGCCTGCTGACTGTCGTGAATTGGGGCGCTTACCAGTACCTTGATGACGAACGGTGCACAGCTGACTGCAAAGACCTTACAAAGGCAATGCAAAGCGACTGCAAAGGCTCTGCATCTAATAAGAAGAATAAGAAAGAAGAGAAAGATAAGAAAAATAATTTTTATCAAAACTCTTCTTTTACTTCCTTTTCCCAACAAGCCAAACCCGTACTTTCTGCTGGTGCAGCACAAATCCGTGCTTTAGCGCAGGGAGGCTGCCATGAATAATCAGGTCACGCTGCAGGATGCAGCCAAGATCATTGATCGTTTGGGCCGTTATTTCCCTATGCTGGTAAGAAACGGCAGCGAAGTCGTAAACGACTGGTATCCGTTTATTGCGCAGTTTCCGCTAGATGTGGCGCAGGCTGCGGCGATGTATGTTATTGAAAACACCGCCTTTGATCCGCCTAAGCCTGCTGTTTTTGTGCAGGCGGCCAGAATGTTGCTGCAACATCAAACCGGACAGCGTGAACTGACTGCCGCAGAAGCATGGCACGCAGCTTGCAGGCAGCTGAACCCTTATAAAAAACCTCATTACGAAAACGAACTTGTTTCTCAGGCAGTACACGACATCGGTTATCTGAATCTCTGTACTGCTGAACACGATATGTTTTCCCGTTTTGAGCATGTCTATAACATTTTGCTGCAGCGTGAAAAAGATGAGTTTAAGATCGAAAGTACTCTTGCCAGTATCGGCCTGTATCAAAGTAATATCGCAAAAATCGAAGCCAAATGAAATAATCCCCGTTGACGCATAGCGTCAGCGGGGATTATTCTTTAAAGCTTGTTTTATTAAATTTCAGGTATTTTTAAAATCGTTTATAATTTACCAATTTCCTAAAATATACTGTTCGATAAAAATTGAGTATGGAACACCGCTAGTGCCAGTACCTAATCCATTAATAAAAGATACTGTTATTTTTCTCTTATTTTCACTGCTGCCTACACCACTGCTTGCTTTCTCTATGCCGTATGAACAATTATTTAGTGCTATTCTATTACCGCTAACTGCATAGTAATAATCGCCTTGAGGAGCTGTTGGCACTGCATATAAAAAACCTTTATCAACAATGTCTTTAAAAACTTTTGCACCGTTAGCTTTTTGATCATCCGTAAGGCCATCAATGGTATTACCTGCTGCCATATATTGTTCAACAGCGCTCTGCAAAGTACGCATATCGGCCGCCGCTCTGGCGGTTCTGGTTTTAGCCTGCGAATCAAGAAAATGAGGAATCGCAAGTCCTGCCAATATCCCAATAACAGCAATGACTATCACAAGTTCAACTAAAGTGAAACCTTTATTATATTTGCACATAACTTCTCCTTCTAGTATTAAAATAAATAGGCAGATAGGCTGTAATTTCCTATCTGCCTATTTGAAATTAGTTATTTTTTCTAGTCATTAAAGTTTTTAAATCTATATTTGTGCCAGCGTTAATGGTAACAGTTTTAGGAGTAACACCATTATTCGGTGTTACGGTATAAGATGTTACAGCAGCTTTGATTTCACCAGCTTGATTAGTTTCAGCCACTTTAAAAGCACCAATCGGTGGAATCGGTTCAACTGCTAAATATCCATTATCTACTAATTCTTTCATAGTAGCAAATTGACCTTTTTCTGCATAATACATAGATTCTGCACTTTCGATAGTTCGCAAATCAGCAACTAATCTTGAACCACGAGCATTAGTTGTAGCATCCATAAACCGTGGAATCGCCAACCCTGCTAAAATACCTAAAATGGCAATTACTACTACCAATTCCACCAAAGTGAAACCTTTTCTGTTTTTAGTAATCAGTTAGTTTGTTCAGAAGTAAATATATTTATAATAAAAATACTTATGTATTAGCGTCATTAGGGATCTTTTACCTTGTAGTTTAATTTAATGCACAACTTATAATTTGCTAATTAATAGAGAAGCTGTTTAGTGTGATCTTTATTTAAGTGAAAAATAACATTTTAAAAATACCTGAAATTTTATAAAATTGGTCAAAAAAACGACTGACAAATGTCAGTCGTTTTTAAACATTGAAAATTATTATTAACTTTCAGGTGTAGTAACCTGTTGATCTCCACCTAAAAGAACCGTTAACGTATAACTTGAGCCGTCAACACCTGTAAGACCAGTAGCACCTGTTAATGTAATTGTTCCCGAAGCACCATCTTTTCCTGCAGTATAAGTATATGCCGCACCATCACCAGCAACACCTTCTGTAGTACCGCCACCTTTTTTTAATACTTGGGCGATAATAAATTTACCAGTTGGAACACCAGGCCAGTTACCTTGGACTAAATCAGCAAAATCATTTTGTGCAGTTGGGTATTTAGCATTTTTGGCATAATAAATCATTTCTGCCGATTGGATGGTACGCATGTCAGCTACGATTTTTGCGCCGCGGGCAGATGCAGTAGCATCAAGAAAACGCGGAACTGCGATACCGGCAAGGATACCGATAATGGCGATTACTACTACCAGTTCCACCAAAGTGAAACCTTTTTGGTTTTTAATAAAATTTTTCATTGGATTTCATCCCTTCTTAATATAGCGTTGCTACCATTATTTGCATAATAATATAGCCGCTATTTTATTTATATTTTAATAATAACTCTTTTTTAAACTTTTATCAAGTATTTTTATCATAAAACTTTTATTTTATTTATAAGCTCCCTACTTTTGTAACTATTTCAAACATCGGCAGTAAAAGAGCTACTGCCAGCGTACCGATAATGACGCCTAAAATAACTATCAGGATCGGGTCCATGGTAGTCTGCAGTCTTCCGATAGTATCATCTACCTCGGCGCCGTAGAAGTCGGCGACCTTATCAAGCATGGTATCCAGAGCGCCGGTTTCTTCGCCAATATTTACTAAGCTGATAACGATTGGCGGAAACATACCGCTGGCTTCCATAGGATCTGCCAAAGTACGGCCTCGCCTTAAGCTGCCGCGGGCCTGATTAAGTACTCTTTCAGCCTGCAGACTTCCTGTAGCCTTGCTGACAATGGTCATAGCGTTTAAGATCGGCACGCCGCTGCGTGACAAGCTGGCAAAAGTACGGGCAAAACGGGTAATGATGATTTTGTTATATAAGTCTCCGAAAATAGGTACTTTCAAATAAACACCATCACGCCACAGGCGAAAACTTTCTTTAGTACCGGCCCATTTATAAAGCAGGAACAGGCCGATCAGTGCGGCAATAACCAAATACCAGTAATGGCCAAGGAAATTGCTGATGCCGATAACGACACGGGTGACAAATGGAAGTTCGATTTTAAGCTGTTCAAACAAGCCGACAAAAACCGGCATAACGAACATCATAATAATAGCAACCACAATAGCAGCTACCGATAAAACTATTGCCGGATAAATCATAGCTGATTTAAATTTGGCATTCATTCGATAATCTTTTTCAAACTGTGCTGCCAAACGATCCATAACGATTTCTAAAATACCGCCGGCCTCGCCTGCTGCTACCATGTTAGTCATCAGCTCGGGAAAGACTTTAGGGAACTCGGCCATAGCTGCCGACAATGCTTTACCTTCACGGACACTGGTAGTTATCTGCCCTAAAACAGTACGCAGACGCTCTTTAGCAGATTGCTGAGTTAGTATCTCCAGCCCTGTTAAAAGCGGTACACCGGCTCCCAGCAGAGTTGCAAACTGGCGGGCAAAAATCGAGATGTCATAAAGATTGATACTTTCCTCAAAAAGTACTCCCGAAAACAGCCCTTTCTTTTTAGAAGCTTCAATGCCAGCCACATACATGTCCTGTTTACGGATAAAGGCGGCTACGGCAGCTTCGTTAGGGGCGTTGACTGTGCCATAAACTACAGCACCATCACGTTTACGTGCTTTATATTTAAATTGCTCCAAACTGCGGTTCCTCCTTTAGCCTTATAGTCCATGCATATAGCGTTCTAATGATAATGGGTCATAACAGCGTTCTTCCGCTATACTGCGGTCGATCTTATTTTTACGTACCAGCTGCGCCAGATAGGCATCCATACAAATCATCCCGAATTTGGAACCAGTCTGGATATATGACGGTATCTGATGTGTTTTGCCTTCGCGGATCAAGTTCCGCAGCGCCGGTGTGGCAACTAATATTTCAAAAGCAGCCAGACGTCCGGTTTGTTCGCGATTCATCAGCAGTTGCTGGGCAACGATGCCCTGCAGGTTGCCAGCCAGCTGAATGCGAATCTGCTGCTGCTGGTGTTCGGGAAAGACGTCGATGATACGATTCACTGTCGATGCCGCATCCTGAGTATGCAGAGTTGCCAAAACAAGATGTCCGGTTTCGGCAGCAGTGATAGCGGTGGCGATAGTTTCAGTATCACGCATCTCGCCTACCAGAATAACGTCAGGATCTTCACGTAATGCTGCCCTAAGGCCATTGGCAAAGCTTTTGGTATCACTGCCGACTTCGCGCTGGTTGATAATGCTGTTGATATGGTTATGCTTATATTCGATCGGATCTTCCAGAGTGATGACATGATCTTTGCGGTGTTTGTTGATTTTATTGATAACAGCCGCCAGTGTCGTTGATTTACCGCTGCCTGTAGGCCCTGTCACCAATACCAGACCACGCGGCAGCATGGCAAGGTCGCTGATAACGTCAGGCAGGCGCAGGTCCTCAAAGCTGGGTATATTATTGGAAATCAAACGCAGCGCTGCTGCCACACAATTACTCTGCTTAAAAACATTAACACGGAAACGGCATACATTTTCAATTTCATAAGAAAAATCAGCTTCGCCGTTATCAAGAAACTGCGTGCGGCGCCGATCGTCCATCAGTTCCATGGCCATATTATAGGTATCCTCACGGCGCAGAGGTTCTTCACCCGCCTGCCGCAGCACGCCATTGACACGGAACATTGGCGGCAAGCCTACCGTTAAATGGATATCCGAAGCGTTGACATCAAAAGCGTCACGCATTAACTCTTTGATCACTTTGTCATCTCCTTACGCATACGCTACGCGCAGCAATTCTGAAGCAGTTGTCTCTCCATCCAATACTTTGCGGATACCGTCTTCTTTCATAGAAGTAACGCCATAAGAACGTCCGGCAGCAAAAATTTCCGTATCTGGAGCATTTTTCAAAATCAGTTCCTTCATTTCAGGAATGATAGGCAGAACTTCATGGATCGCCATACGTCCGGCATAACCGGTAAAATTACATTTACCGCAGCCGGCACCTTTATAGAGTTTTACTTCTTCATCAAGTGCAATACCCATATAGGCCCTTTCTGCCGCGTCAGGAGCATAGGTTTCTTTGCAATGCGGACAGATACGGCGCACCAGCCGTTGAGCTACGACACCTCGCAAAGCGGAAGCTACAAGGAAAGGTTCTACACCCATATCGATCAGTCGCGTGATCGCGCCTGCAGCATCGTTGGTATGCAGGGTACTGAAAACCAAATGACCTGTCAATGCGGCGTGAATGCTGATACGAGCCGTTTCAACGTCACGAATCTCACCGACCATGATTATATTCGGGTCTTGACGCAAAATACTGCGTAGTCCGTTGGCAAAGGTAAGGCCCGCTTTATTATTGACAGCTACCTGATTGACGCCTTCAATACGATATTCGACCGGATCTTCAACAGTAATGATGTTTTTATTAGGATTGTTGATATTGGTGAGCGTAGAGTACAGAGTTGTCGATTTGCCGCTGCCGGTAGGACCTGTGACAAGTACGATGCCATAGGAAGAGTTGAACAGACTGCTATACAGCTCCATATTCTTCGCTGTGAAAGCCAGATCATTGATATCAATAGAAGCCGCCGTTTTATCAAGAATACGCATAACGACCTTTTCACCTAAAATAGTCGGCAAAGTCGAAATACGCAGATCAATATCACGTCCACCCTGTTCAATATTTATACGACCATCCTGCGGCAGACGTTTTTCGGCAATATCCATTTCCGCCATGATCTTGATACGCGAAATAATAGCGCTGTGACTGTTTTTCGGAAGTGTTACCGCATTACGTAAAACGCCGTCAACACGAAAACGCACCCTCGTATCATCCTCCTGGGGTTCGATATGGATATCACTGGCCTTATCTCGGACAGCCTGCTCAATGACGGAGTTGACGATTTTTATTATCGGCGCGTCCTCACTGCTGTCTTCAACTCTGCGAATGACAGGAGCAAAAGAATCTTCTTTCAATTTGTTGAGGCTGCCGCCTACGCGGCCGCTGACACCATAAAAATTATTAATGGCGTTAATGATATCCTGCTGTTCGGACAACACGATAGAAATGTCACAGCCACTGACCATGCGCACATCATCAATCGCATAGAAATTTGTCGGATCATTCATCGCTATCGTCAGACGGTTGCCATCTTTTTTCAGCGGTACTAAAGTGTAGCGCTCTGCCAGAAAGATTGGTACTGCCGCAACAGCTTCCGGCATAATTTCGATATCACTCAAAAACATATATGGTATGGAAAGCTGTTTTTCTAAAGTTTTAAGCATTTTACGCTCAGTCAAAAAATTCAGACTGATCAGAGTCTCACCAAGTCTTTTGCCATTTGTTTTTTGTTCAGCCAAGGCTTGATCCAGCTGGGACTGCGTTATTTCTCCCGAGGTAACAAGAATCTCGCCCAAGCGTCTTTTCTGAGTTGCCACGTTGTTCTCCTCCATTTTAAATATTGCCAATAACACGGTTATCTTAGTTTTTTTATTGCTTTCAAAACAAATAATACCCCTATATTATTTTATATTTAATTATACTACGCTATGTATTCTAAAACAAACTTATTTTAATAAAAAGAATAAGAATATTTATTTGCTTTTTTTCATCTTGTGGTATAATAAGTATATTAAGATTTTATAATTATCAGTTTAATTTATATTGGAGGAATTATTATGCGAAAACAGCAAGAGAAAACTGATCGTTTGTCACTTATCATTCTGGCAGCCTTCCTGGTTTTGAGCACCTCGCATTTCATGTGCCGCTTTGATGCCAGTGGTTATATAGAAGGCCTGTTCGAAAAAGCATGGGCCGGACAAGTACAGTCAGAAGCTCAGGTTCAGCCTGCTGCAGCAGTTGTACCTGCCGCAGATGCTTTAGCTGCGGCACCAAAAGTACAAACTATAGCCCGTAATCCTTTTATGGCTCCGGCAGCAATGCTCAACAAGCCAACTGTGCATCCCGGTGCAGTTATCGGAGGCGGTGCACCTGTTTATGCAGCTCAGCCTGTTTTACGCGGCATCATCAATAACGGAGTCAAACAGCTGGCCATTATCGAATTTAACAACACCAGTAATTATTACAAAGATGGTCAAAGCTTCGGCGATTATACTGTTGCCGCTATCGGCATCGATTCTGTTGACCTGAGCCATCCGCAAAATCCGCTTCATTTGACCCTAGGGAGGAATAACTAATGCATTCTTGGAAAAAATCGCTGCGAAGCACTACTCTCGCCGCACTTTTGGCCTTCAGCAGCACTACTGTTGCTTTGGCCGCACCTAACGTTACCTTAAATGTGCACGACGGCGAAGTTCGCGATGTTTTGACTGCTATTTCCGCTCTTTCGGATGCCAGTATCGTTACTGACGAATCTGTTAAAGGTAAAATTACTATTGCCTTAGATAATGTGCCGTTCAACACTGCTATCAAGCTTATCACCAGTGCCAAAGGACTGGCATATCGCATGGTCGACGGCGTTATTTTGGTTTCCACCCAGGAAAATCTGAACAAGTTCAACGGCAGTGTCAATGTTTTTAAGCTGAATTATGCCAAAGCAGAAGATGTTAAAAATGCTTTGAATGATATTCTGGAAAGTGAAAAGAAAATCAGTATCGACCCTATCACCAATTCTATTCTGTTCAGCGGCAGCAGCACAGATGAAGAGCGTGTACGCTCGGCAATCAAAGCGATGGACGTTGCTACCAAACAGATCACTTTGGAAGCCAAGATCATTTCTATCAACAAAGAAGACAGTAAAAACCTGGGCATCAACTGGAATTGGGATAAGATACCACAGAACAGTGAGGACAGCAATAATAGCAGCAATAACGATGATGATGAAGATTTCGGCGGCGTAGTTCACTTTGGCGCCAGCTATGAATTCCGTTTTAATGCGACACTCAACGCACTGTTTGCTAATGGCAAGGCCAAAATTTTAGCGACTCCGCGAATCATCACCGTTCCCGGTAAAGAAGCAAGTATCTTTATCGGTGACCATATTCCTGTTTTGACTGAGAAAATCGAAAACGGTATTACCGTCAACACTACCGAATATGTAGATGCCGGTATCAAGCTCACCTATACTCCGCTCGTCAGCGAAGACGATATGATCACCTCAGCCGTACATACCGAAGTCAGCACGCCGACACTGGTTTCTGAAATCAAAAATTATAAGATCACCAGCCGTACTGCCGATACTTATGTAAGAATGCGCAATGGTGAAACACTGATCATCGGCGGCCTGATCAATGAAGAAGAGCAGAAAAATATTCAGAAGATCCCCTTCCTCTCCAATATTCCTATTTTAGGTGAACTGTTCAAAAACCGCAGTACAACTAAAAATAAAACTGAGGTTATGATGATCCTGACGCCGCATATTACAGAAGCAGGCGCGTCCCCGGCTATTTATGATACTCAGTCCCTGGAAAATGAATTTAAGGATTTCGATGATAACAGATTCCTGAAAGATATCAAAAAATCCGAGCGTTCTCAGGCTGAAGCTAAAATCAAAGCCCAGCAGAAAGAACTGGCAAAGGAAATGAAGGAACTGCAAAAAGAGTTTGGCGACGATAAGGCCAAGGCTCCGCAGTCAGGTTCGATGCGTGACCGCGTCAACCAAATCTTAAACGAAGATAAATAAAAAGTAAGAGCTATCGCAGTAAAAGCGATAGCTCTTTTTGTCTGTCTTCTTATATATTTTTATACCTGTCAGCTATTGTTTTGAATTTACGTACCTCTGCTTCAATATCATCTGCTGCCAAAATCCCGCTGACAATAGCTGCGCCGTTGGCACCGGTTTGCAGTACCTGTTCAAAATTGGTGCTGTTGACGCCTCCGATACCGACAAGAGGTGCCGTAACAGCCTGTCTGATACTTTGCAGTCCGTCAAGACCTAAATAACCGGCATCATTTTTGGTAGTGGTGCCAAACACCGCACCGCAGCCCAAATAGTCAGCACCATCCGCAAGCGCTTGCCTGGCTTCTTCAGGGTTATGAGCCGATGCGCCAATAACTGCCTGCTCGCCTAACAGCCTGCGCACTACAGTAACCGGCAAATCGCTTTGCCCCACGTGCACACCGTCTGCCTGAACAGCCAACGCGATATCAAGCCTGTCGTTGATCAGCAGAGGTACATGATAAACAGCACACATTTTTTTCAGCAGCAGCGCCCGTTCAAGCAGCACACGACTGTCAGCATTTTTATCGCGATATTGCAGCAGGGTCACGCCGCCTTTAAGTGCGGCTTCAATGCAGGCAGCGAAATCACGTCCCTGCAAAAATCCGGTATCTGTTACCAAATATACACTGTAATCTATTTTCAGCTTCATTTTCTCCATCTCACTGCTTCCGTTCCGGGTCCAAATGCAGCACGTTCCATTTTGTCGTAACGTGATAAACACCGTCAAACAGCCTTGTTTTAAACATTCCCGGTCCGTCTTTTGTTTCCATAAACCCTGCGGCCAGTTCTGCCGCCTGCCCCATTATGACTATACCTAAAGCGGCTGCCAGCAATGGGTCTTTTGTTACTGCAGCGCAGCAGGCACATAACGTCGTTGTCATACAGCCGGCTCCTGTGATCTGCGTCAGCAGCTCATGTCCGCCAGTCAGAACTAAAGCCTGTTTCCCGTTGCTGACATAATCAGTAACGCCTGTAACAGCAAAAACACAGTTATATTTTTCCGCAGCGTCCTTCGCTACCCTTAACCCATCAGTCACATTGCCATTTGAATCTACGCCTCTGCCTTCAGCTTTTTCTTCCAATAATGCCAGACATTCAGCGTAATTACCGCGCACGATAGTTACCAGCCCTTCGTTTAAAAGCTTCAGCGCAAAAACTAAACGCAGCTTGGACGCCATAACTCCTACAGGATCTAAAACTACTGCGATGCCTTTATTTTTAGCTGCTGCAGCCGCTGTTTCCATTGCCTGCATTTTTGCTTTGGCAATAGTTCCCAGATTCAATACCAATGCATCAGCATTAGAAGTTATTTCAGCTACTTCCTCTGCTTCATCGGCCATTACCGGCGAAGCACCTGCACACAAAGTGATATTGGCGCAGTCTCCCGCCGTCACATAATTAGTCAAATGATGGATAACAGGCCTTTTTTCACGTACAGCATCAACGATCAAGCCAAATTGCCCTTTGATGACCAAACTCATTTTAACCAGCCTGCCTTTCTGTACAAATCAACAAAATGATGTGTCGGGCCACAGCCGCCGCCGATCGGCAAACTGTATTCTATCGCTTCTGTTACATAAGCCTTCGAAGCCGCAACGGCATCCGCCAGGCTCAGACCCTGGGCAAGGTTTGCCGCCAGCGAACTGGATAATGTGCAGCCGGTACCATGTGTATTTTTTGTGTCGATGCGATCTCCCATAAACCAGCGTTCTGTACTGCCATCAAACAGCAGGTCATCAGCGCTGCCGTTCAAATGACCGCCTTTGACCAAAACAGCTTTAGCACCTAACTCTAAAATACGTTCGGCAACAGGTCGCATTTCTTCCTTCATCGTCACCTTCATACCGCTGATAACTTCTGCTTCCGGCAAATTAGGTGTTACCAGCGTTGCCAGTGGCAGCAGCTCTTGGACCAGTGTCGCACAGGCTTCCGGTGCCAGCAGCGGATAACCGCTTTTAGAAATCATTACCGGGTCCAGCACCACGATCTGCGGTTTATAATAACGCAATCTATCGGCAATCGTTTTGATGATTTCCGGCCTTGATACCATACCTATTTTTACCGCATCAACGCGTATATCGTCAAATACCGCATCGATCTGCGCCTCGATCACCCCAGCGTCTATATCCTGCACCATCGTCACACCCTGTGTGTTTTGCGCTGTTACAGCAGTAATAACGCTCATACCAAAGGTGCCATGTGCGGCAAAGGTTTTCAAATCGGCCTGTATTCCGGCTCCGCCGCTGGAATCACTGCCTGCTATCGTTAATAAATGTTTCATTTCTTCTCCTATCTGCAGACTGTCTTACTAAAATCTTCAGATTCAGTACCGCAAGCAAAACGGGCACGGGCCTAAGAGTAAGCACCATGCCCGTTTAAATTATAAAATTAAAGAACGCTTTTTACTTTAGCAACCAGATTCTCAACAGTAAAACCATATTTTTCCATCATTACATCGCCAGGCGCCGACGCGCCAAAACGATTGATACCCAAAACATTGTCTTCACTGCCGGTATAACGGCTCCATCCTAAAGTAACGCCGGCTTCAACAGCAATCTTCGGCAAACCTTCAGGCAAAACGGAAGCTTTATAATCTGCGCTCTGCATTTCAAAAGTATCCCAGCTAGGCATCGAAACTACACTGACTGCAGTTCCTTCCTTAGCCAAAACAGCCTGCGCCTCCAAAGCCAAATGCACCTCGCTGCCGGTAGCAATAAGCACCGCTTTTGTTTCTCCCTGTCCCGGGTTCAGCACATAAGCGCCTTTATAAGCATTTTCGTGAACGATTGCCGCATATTCGTGTAATACCGGCAATTTCTGACGGCTCAAAAGCAATGCCGTCGGTTTATGTAGATTCATACAAGCCATTTGCCAGGCTGTAGCAGTTTCTAAAGCATCTGCCGGACGGAATACAGACAGTCCCGGAATCATCCGCAGACTCATAGTTTGTTCGATCGGTTGATGAGTTGGGCCATCTTCACCCAAAGCAATACTATCGTGCGTTAAGACAAAAATGGAACGTAATCCCATCAAAGCTGCCATACGGATCGCCGGACGCATAAAGTCGGCAAAAACAAGGAACGTACCACCGAATGGAATAAAACCGCCGTGCAAAGCAATACCATTAAGAACTGTTCCCATAGCATGTTCGCGCACACCGAAATGAATATTACGGCCGCTGCGGTCTGTTTTCGAGAAATAACCGACATTTTTCATCACAGTTTTATTAGAAGGACCCAGGTCGGCACTGCCGCCAACCAGATTCGGCAGCTGCATAACAAGCTTCTGCAGGATATCGCCAGAAGCTTCACGGGTAGCAGTTTTAGCAACATCTTTAAAGATCGCTTCCAAATCGTGCAGATTTACCAGAGCATTGCCGCTGATACGTTCTTCAAGTTCCATTCCCAATTCAGGATAAACAACTTTATAATCAGCCATCAATGCTTCCCAGGCTTTTTGATCGCCTTCGCAATCTTCAATTTTATTTTTGAAATACTGGCTGACAGTCAAAGGCACATAGAACGGTTGACCAACAGGCCAGCCGGCTTTTTCTTTAGTCAGTGCCAAAGCTTCAGCACCCAAAGGCTCGCCATGGCAGGAAGCACTGTCCTGTTTCGGGCTGCCATAACCGATATGAGTACGCACAATGATCAGACTGGGATGCTCGGTATCTGCCTGAGCTTCTTTAACGGCAGCTTCCATAGCTTCAATATCTTCTGAATCAGCTACACGCAGCACCTGCCAGCCATAAGCCTTAAAGCGGGCTTCCACATCTTCAGTGAAAGCGATATCGGTAGAACCTTCAATAGTAATTTTATTATCATCATAAAGGTAGATCAATTTACCCAGACCCAAAGTCCCTGCCAAAGAAGCAGCTTCGCTGGCAACGCCTTCCATCAGGTCACCGTCGGAAGTGAGTCCATAGGTATAGTGATCAATAACAGTAAATTCAGGCTTATTATATTTTGCTGCCAGCATAGCTTCGGCAACAGCAAAACCTACACCCATTGCAAAACCATGTCCCAACGGACCTGTAGACGCATCAACACCTGCTGTATGACCATATTCAGGATGCCCCGGAGTTTTGCTGCCCCATTGACGGAAGTTTTTCAATTCCTCCATCGAAACATCGTAGCCGGCCAGATGCAGCATTGCATACAACAAAGCGCTGCCATGTCCTGGCGACAAAACAAAACGGTCACGATTGAACCAGTTAGGATCTTTTGGATTGTAGTGCATAAAACGGTCCCACAAAGTATACATCAACGGCGCCGTGCCCAAAGGGAAACCAGGATGTCCCGATTTAGCCTTTTCTACCTGGTCAGCCGCCAAAAAGCGTAAAGTATTAACAGATGCATGATCAATAGCCTGCATTTACTGAACCCTCCCAATAACTCATAGTAATATATTAATTATAGCATAAGTTGAAGAAATAAACATCGTGTATTTTCCTGTGTTTTTTATCTTTAGCGGCTTTTATAAGCTTATTCCTTATTTTATTCTGCCGCTTCACTATAATTATAAAACTCACTTTATCTTTATAAGCGTGATTTTCAGTTAAAATAAAATTTTTTTAGGGCTAGCAATAAACACCATAATAGTGTATACTAATACCCGTATTACAGCCACTATTATCATACACTTTATTTATATAGTGTCACTATTGCTTTGTACCTTTGCAGCTTAATCACAGTTATCCTGTAACAGGACATCTCCGACTGCGGTATATCATTTCAATCTGTATACCTTGACGTCGTTAGATATATTTTTAATTATTATTTTATTTCTCGGAGGTGTCTTGATGTTAATGTTTTTAGGTTTTATCGTTTTGATAGCCTGCCTGGTAATCGGCGTTCGCCGCGGCGGTATCGGTCTGGCTACTATTTCTGGTATCGGCCTTGTTTTCTTCATTTTTGTTATGGGCCTGAAACCCGGTAAACCGCCGGTAGACGTTATGCTGACAATTATGGCGGTGGTTACCTGTTCAGCATTTTTACAGGCTTCCAAAGGGCTTGATGTAATGCTGAAATATGCTGAAAAATTCTTGCGCAGCAACCCCAAATATATTACTATCCTTGCTCCGCTCACAACCTGGCTGCTTGCAGTTTTATGCGGCACCGGACATGTAGTTTACGCTATGTTCCCTATTATTTACGATATCGCTATCAAACAAAATATCCGCCCGGAACGGCCGATGTCTGTTGCTTCCATTGCTTCACAAATGGGTGTCTGCGCTTCGCCTGCTTCGGTAGCTGTTGTTTCGGTAGTTGCCATCCTCGGCGCTACAGATCACCCTTTCGGAGTTATGCAGATTCTTTCTATTTCCATTCCTGCTACCTTCATCGGTGTTGTGATAGCCGGCCTTTGGAGCATCAACCGCGGCAAAGATCTTGATAAAGACAGTGAATTCCAGGAAAAAATCGCTGATCCTGAACAAAAAGAGTTTATTTACGGCGGCCTGCAGGAACAAAGCCTTTTAAATATTATCCTGCCTAAAAGTGCCTATCAGGCAGCATTAGTTTTTCTTCTGGGTATCGTTGTGATTGCTATCTTTGGCAGCTTCCCACAATTATTGCCGCACTTTCCCAACGCCAAAGGCGTTTTGAAGCCGTTTTCCATGACACCGACAATCCAGCTGATGATGCTTTCTATTGCCGCTGTCATTATGATCCTGTGCAATGTTAAAACTTCGGAAGTCGCTTCCGGTTCTGTTTTTAAATCAGGTATGACCGCCATTGTTTCAGTTTACGGCGTAGCCTGGATGGCCGATACCTATTTCGGTGCCTATCTGCCCGTAATGAAAAAATCCTTAAGTGACATCGTACTTACTTATCCCTGGATGTATGCGATCGTTCTGTTTTTGGTTTCCAAGCTGATCAATTCACAGGCAGCGGCCGTGACCGTCATCGTACCGATGGCATTAAGCGTTGGCGTCGATCCCTTAGTAATAGTAGGTTTTATGCCGGCAGCTTACGGTTATTTTGTTCTGCCGACTTATCCTTCCGATCTGGCCTGCATCGGCTTTGACCGTTCGGGAACAACACATATCGGTAAATTTATCATCAATCACAGCTTCCTGGTGCCGGGGCTTATTGGCGTAGGCAGTGCCTGCTTTGCCGGGTATATGCTCGTACATATGGTATACTGATCTAATAAGCTTTTGACCCAATCTGTAACAACAAAAGAGTTTATCTCAATAATTGAGATAAACTCTTTTTATTTACTCACACCAACAGCAACGCACAAGCATAAAAAAGCGGTTTGCCATTTTAGCAAACCGCTTTCAGCTTAGTTTTGCAGAAACTACATAAATTATTGAGCTTCCTTAGCTTCGGCAATGATCTTTTCGGCCATTTTCATCGGTACGTCCTCATAATGGTCAAACTTCATTTCAAAAGTACCCAAGCCCTGAGTCAGAGCACGCAGGTCAACCGCATATTCGGAAATCTCGGCATAAGGAACCTGCGCTTTTACGCAGCCCATACCGTCTTCCAAACTCTGCATACCCAAAATACGTCCGCGTTTAGAGTTCAAATCGCCAATAACATCGCCCATCATTGATTCGGCGCAATAAACATCCAAATTATAAACAGGCTCCATTAAAACAGGTTTCGCCTGTTCCATAGCTTTTTTGAACGCCATATTGGAAGCGATCTTAAACGCCATTTCTGAAGAATCGACAGTATGATAAGAACCGTCAAGCAACGTAATGCGAACATCGACTACCGGATACCCGGCCAAAATGCCGTGTTCCATGGACTCACGCATACCTTTTTCAACAGCCGGAATATATTGCCGCGGCACAGCACCGCCGAAAATCTTGTCAACAAACTCAAAGCCTTCTCCTGGCGGCAAGGGTTCCATCTTGATCACAACGTGACCATACTGGCCATGTCCACCGGATTGTTTCTTATGCTTGCCTTCAACCTCCGCCGTTCCGCGGATAGTTTCTCTGTATTCAACGATAGGCGCACGCAAATCGGCTTCCACACCGAATTTACGTTTCATACGCTCCATAATGATCTCGATATGCTGATCGCCCATGCCACTGACCAGAGTTTCCTTCGTCACACTGTTCTTAGTAACAATGATAGTCGGGTCCTCGTCCATCAAACGGTTCAAAGCAGTGGCGATCTTCTCTTCCTCGCCTTTCTTTTTAGCGTAAATGGCACGAGTATACATCGGCAGCGGGAATGCGATCGGCGCAAACAAAACAGGTGAGTTCTTGTCGCTGAGCGTATCGCCGGTAGACGTAAACTGCAATTTAGTAGTAACGCCAATATCACCGGCAACAACTTCCTTCATCGGGATCTGAGTTTTACCACGCATCGTAAAAATACCGCCAATACGTTCTTCTTTTTCACGGCTGGCATTATAAACCATGCTGTCACTCTTGATCGTGCCCGAGAATACTCTAAAGAAGCTCAAACGGCCAACAAAAGGATCAGACGTAGTTTTGAAAACCAAAGCTGCCATAGGTGCGTTAGCATCGCGGATCTCTTCTTCTTCAGTTTCCGGATTCGTAACAACAAAGTCATTCAGAATAGCCGGATAGGTAAAATCGATAATCGCGTTCATAACGCGTCCCAAGCCAATATCTTTATATGCGCTTCCGCAAAGGACAGGGAAAATAATCGCTTGACGAATGCCTTTGATCAGGCAATCCATAATTTCCTCATCGCTGATAGTTTCGCCTTCCAGATAACGCATCATGCAGTCATCATCAGCCTCAACAGCAGCTTCGACCATTTTTTCATGCGCTTCTTTGGCATACTCCAGCATATCTTCAGGAATGTCCATTTCGATGGAATCGTTGCCGTTAGCTTTATAAGCCTTCATTTTGTAGAGGTCGATAACACCGCAGAAATCGGCTTCCTTACCGAGAGGTAATTGCAACGGCAATACACGTTTACCGATCTTAGCACGCAGGTTGTCAAGAATACTATCAAAATCAGCATTTTCACGATCCATCTTATTAACGAAAATGATACGCGGCAAATGTGCTTCTTCTGCCAGCTTCCAGCACTGCTCAGTGCCAACCTGCACGCCCGAAGTAGCGCATACAACGATCAAAGCGCTGTCAACGGCACGGAAAGCGCCTTTGACCTCGGCTACAAAGTCGGCAAAACCTGGTGTATCAATAAAATTGATTTTGGTATCACGCCATTCAACAGGCGCCAAAGTTGCATTGACAGATACGCCGCGTTTGATTTCTTCCGGCTCATAGTCAGTGGTGGTAGCCCCGTCTTCTACCTTGCACATTCTGGAAATTGCTCCCGAACGATACAGTAAGGCTTCGGTAACAGACGTCGTTCCAGCCCCACCGTGACCCACAATGGCCACGTTTCTGATCCTATCTCCAGTATACTCTTTCATGATTACTCCCCCTTGTCCTACAAAATTTGATGTTATTACAATTCGCTGGTTACAAGGGCTTTTCCTGCATTTTAGCTGAAATTTAAGAATTTACCGTTTTTAAAACAACAAAGTGTAACGCAAGTAACAATAATGAAAAATGTATCTGCATTCGCAAAAGCTCTGACCAAACTTATAATTTACCCGTAAAAAAAGCGCAGAAGCAATCTCTGCGCTCAAAAAACTGTCTTCACTCTGTTTTTATACCGTCACCTTCGATCGTTACTTTGACCTGCTCTTCTTTGTCACTGATGCGGCTGTCCGTAACACGCCGCTTGATACTTTGCTGTTCCGGCCTGTTTTCCCGCTCGGCAACAGCAAGATTGACCAGTGCATTCTGATAGATACCTTCCTGCGGCAAGTTAGAAAGATCAGGCGGCTGCGGCGGTTTATCATTTTTATTGACTACCAGCGCGGCAGCATTGCTGTCTGCCTGTTTGATTTCATAATTAGCCAGCGTCTTATCCAAACTGCCGTTAATAGCAAATTTTCCCGCAGTTTTACCATCTGCGTCAGTAGTAAAATGCAGATCACTATCAAGTTCTACACCCAAATCTTCCCAACGTTCACCGCCAACTAAACCGCTGATAGAACCTGTAAAATCAGGCAATACTGAATTCGCATCTATTTCAAATCCATCGGCAGTTACAGTCAGCTGCGCTTTATTGATAATAAATTTAGTCCCATCATTGACGATTTCTATATCATAGCCGTCCTGCCCGGAATACAGTAAATCATTCAAATCATAATCACCGGCGTTCTTTTTAGATCCCACCAAAATACCGTCTGCCAACCCACTCAAACCGGCATTTTGTTCAGAACCATTGTAAACAGTATCGCCCCCTGTAATAGAGTCTCCGTCAATAGTGATTTTTTTCAAAAACCCTTCTAAAAGCGGGTCTGTGTAACCGTTATAGAATTTCCAGGAATCTTTGGAAGCTGTATCTAACCCTTTTTCAAAATCTTTACCAAATTCTGCCAGAGTGAGCAACGTACCACTACCAAATTTTTTATAACCTAAGATTGTATCGCCGCTTCTGACTGCATAATAGGCATTAGAAACAGCACCGCTATTTTCAACAACAATAACATTTCTATAATCTCCACCTGAAACTTTACCAATATTATAAACGTTTTTTATTTCGCCATCATTAATTGCAGCAATACCACCAACATACTCACTACCGTTACCATTAATAGTACCTGTATTATAAGCATTACTTAGAGTCCCGCTATAATTTTGGCCTACGATACCACCAACATTATATCCCATACTATCAACAATTCCACTATTATAAACGTTATTAATATTACCGCTATCATTAATCCCAGTAATTCCGCCAGTTACCGTATCATAACCCTTTCCTTTAATCTCGCCTTTATTGTATGAATCAAAAATATCTTTTATATTCTCGCCTACTATTCCGCCAAGATAATCACCATAACCCGTAGCATTCCCATTATTAAAGCTGTTCTTTATGCTACCATTATTATATCCGACAATTCCACCTGCAGCAGAATAATCACCTTTACCTGTAACTGCACCATCATTATCAGAATAACTGATCACACCGCCGTTATCATTATAGCCGGCAATACCGCCAATACGTGCACTTGTATTAGTTTTATCATTGACTGAGCCGCTATTATGTGCATCAGTTACAGTTCCTTTATTATAACCGACAATGCCGCCAATATTGGCACTATCATTCTGACTGCTTATTTCCATTTCAATATTGAAAACATTTTTCAATGACCCAAGATTTTCCCCTGCAATGCTGCCGACGCTCCCACCACTGGAATTAGTATAATTAGTTATGCTTCCATCCTGCAGAGTCAGATTATGCACAAAGGCATTTGTATTCAAGACATCAAATAGCCCCGCATTACTCTGCGTTCCATCGGCAGTATTAATATTGATATGCAAATCTTTAATAACAAAACCCGCCCCATCAAGGCTGCCATTAAAGCCGCCTATATTAAATGGCATGCTTGTAAAATTACCAATTGGATTAAATCCACTGCCGCTATTCCAGCGCTTGGTCACATCGGCATCAATGTCGCCAGCAAGCATATAATCACCCTGAATGTAATCGCCGTTTATATTCTTATCGATCGCCTGCAGTTCATAAATATCATGTACCAGCATAGCATCGGTTATATTTTTACTGTTACCGCGCAGATCCTGCACAGCAGCTCCAGCCAAAACAGTACTGCCTTTAGTACCGGTGCCAGTCGTATAATCGCTGACCGTATGTCCGCCAGGCGCATCGTCACCAACATTTATTGTAGTCTTATCCGTAACTTCATAGCCTACTGTCACTTTATTATCAGCACGCAGAGTAATATTGCCATTACCGCTTGATTTCAGCATATGGGCATTGAGCAGCGAAATATTATCTCCTTCAAGAAGGATTTTATCAGCAGTCAGCTCACCCAGATTAATAATATCGCCACGAACTTTTTGCGCAGCTTCAGGACTCAATGTGCTAAAAGCAGTCCCGTCAAAACTTTTTCTGTTATCTATCGTCCGGGTCGATGCCGTCAGCTCGCCTACATTGACACTGGCTGTTGCACCAAACAGGATACCGTTGGGGTTAACTAAAAATACATGTACGCCGCTGCCGCTGATGTTACCAAAAATCTCGCTTTTAGTATTGCCTGTAACGTAATTCAACACGGCCTGCATCCCACTAAACTTAACCGATTCGCCCTGAGCCACGTTAAAACTGTTCCAGTCGATCGCCACATTACCACTGCCAGTGATATTCATCTGATCACCGCCAGGCGTGCCTATACTGCCAGTTCCGGCCACGACCTGCCCACCCTGCGGTAAAGCATAACCCCAATTAGGCAGCAGCAGTATTCCACCGCTCAACACCGCTGCCAATATCTGTTTATGTAATAATAATTTATTTTTCTTCATGCTTCCCTATCTCCTTCTGCTGTTTTTTAGAACAGTTTATAGGCTAAAAACCATACCCGACCGTTTTTATCGTTTTCTTCGCTTTGATAAACTTCGCCATTAAGCTTGCGGGCATAATCAACTCTCAAATAATAGTCATTTGGTCTGGCATATTGCACGCCAACTCCCCAGCCTGCCAAGTTCCGATGATCGCCTATATTTTTATTTAACTCTACCTCGCCCCAGTCGATAAAAGTTGCCAGACTGAGATTAGCTATAGGCGTAGCGTAGCGCAGCTCTGCAGTTGCCTGATAACCGCTGCTGCCGCTGGCTTCGCCCTGCGGATAGGCGCGTATGCCGTCAGCGCCGCCTAAACTGAACTGTTCACTGCCATCCAGATCTTTGCTGGCTAACTGACTGTGCAAATTGATATGCAGGTTCACTGTGTGTCCCAAACTTTGGATATGATTAATATCTGTATTGAATTTATGATAAGTACCTTCGTTGCCAACATTGATATCGTCGTAAGTCAATCTGCCGGTATAATACAGCGCGCTGTAACCAGTATAACTGCCCATACCTCTGCTGTTGCCAACAATGCCCAAGTGCAGGGCGTTACTGTGTTTTTCAGTACTGCTGCCAAACGTCCGCAATTCATCTTGCAGTTGCCGGTTATCGTAACCATAAGCCGCTGCCAAATAGTTACGGCTGGTATTGATAAAAGGCGTACTGCCGTAGATACTGAAGGTCTTGGCCCTGCCGACAGCGTCCAGAATATTATAAAAACCGCTCAGACTATAATCCATCAGACTGTAGCTTATTCCTAACCGGCTGCCGCTGCTGCCCAAAGGCATTTCATACCCCAGGTTGTAGTTATGCAGATCGCTGTTAGTCAGCATCCCGCCCAAAAACAATTTATCACCGATATGTCCAGGATCGTTGAACGTTGTCTGAAAACCATAACGGTAGCGGCCGCTATACTTACCGCCATGATTATCTGTATATAAAATAGTATCTGCCTGCTTTTTATCGGCCAGCGTCACTGTTAAATCGCTGCTGCCTCCTTCTGTCCCAGCACTGAGAATACCGGCCGCAGCGATTCCCGGCAAGTCATTCAGATTATTCAGCACTGTTTCCAAAGGTCCATTTTTGATAATGCTGCCCGCTTTAAGACCGCTCAAAAATCTTTCTGCCTGCCCTCCACTGAGCCGGGATCGATTATTTATTTTTATTTCTCCTATCGTCCCAAGCAAAATACGGATCTCTACCACGCCATTTTGGATATCCTGCTGAGGTAAAAAAGCTGTAGCAACTGTATATCCCTGATTACGGCAATAGTCTGTAACTAAGTCAGCCGCCTGCTGCAATTCACTGATAGTTATATCTCTACCCATATAGTCTTTAGTAAGTTCTGCAAAAACCGTCGTGTCGATTTTATCCTGCCCGGTAAACTTAAAGCAGCTGAGCATAAACGTCTGCTCGCCCTGCACCTTACTATCGGCAGCAGTACTATATACTTCTGCCTGCTGCTCTGCCTGGCTGCGGTTCTGCTCCAATGCCCGCACCTGCGGATCGCTGCCTGGTAAAGCTGCCGCCGCCCAGACGGTTGATGTCATGCCTAAAGTTAAAGCTACTGCCATACTTTTTCCTGCTAATTTTAACAATGTCTTCTCTCCTTCGCTGTCTTATTATATTTACGTTTAGATTTTATTTTATGTTCTTTAATTATCAACTGTTTTTTATAGCTAAAATATTTAAAACATTTGTTTTAGCAATATACATTATCATTATAGCACTTGTGTACCCCCCCACAAGACATACAAGAACTTTTTTACGACGCAGTTTGTTGCCGTTATTGCCCATAAGGTTTGCTAGCCGCCAAAGTTTTAAATTATTATCAGCCTGCAACTGCCATTACGGTGCAGCTTATTTATTAAAACCGCTTTCAATAAACAAAAACCGCCTGCATTTTAAACAGGCGGTAAAAACAACAAAAAACGCAGACTGTCAGAAGCAGTCTGCGTTCAAATCACTTATTAAGTTTTAGGCTTATATCTTTCAAGCTTTACTTTGAGCTTATACAGTTCAGAATTTAAAGACAACGTTCACACTTGCTGTCACACCCTGTTTTTTGCCTAACCAATTCTGCAGCCCCAATTCTATATCAGTCCCGTTTTCTCCATCAGCTTTCAAAACATAGCCAATTTCAAACATTCCACTGCTGCCTTTAATGCTTGGTGAAGGCGTACTTAACCCCTTGACTGTTGCACGTGCTGTTCCATCAAATTCATATTCGTATGCCATACCAACATAACCCGTGCCATGCTTGCCGAAGTCCTTGCTCAACCTGCCGCCGACACGTGCTCTGGTACTGTCCACAGCGTCAAATTCATACACCTCTCCATTGCCTTTCCCACCCAAAGCTACACTGTCGCTTCCCTGATGGTTATAAAGCACTTTTAAATATATGTCGGATCGTACCTTTTCATCCAGACTGCTAACTTTACCGACGCCTAAATGCGCCCCATAATAACTGCTGCTGCTGTCATAGCTGCTATAAACCTTATTCCCGTCCGCGCCGATCATATCACCGCTTCTATAATCAGATTCAAGGCGGCCATATCTTAAACTGCCATCGTAGTAAACACCATTATTATTATCCTGACGTACAAACGCTCCTACACCATAGTATTTGGTATTACCGTCACTGCGGACCCCACTGTCAAGATGACTAGTGTAATTGCCCCAGCCATATTCTGCAAAGGGACCGTAGGTTAGCTTACCAGCGTTATTTTTAACGGCTTTTGCTGCCCCTAATGCCAGGTTATAGCCGTGAACATCAGTATACGACCCACTTTTATAACGCATATTGCCGCCACTTGAAGCGCCAAACATTTCGGCCTGCCCATTGCCGCCCGCTGCCTGAACTGCATTGGCAATGCCTGTACCGCTGACATTGTCCGCACCACTATTCACAACAGCCGATGCCGCCGCTCTGGTCTCTACGGGTGATTTACTTTGCTCTGTCACTTTACCGCCTGTTCCGCCAGTCCCTCCAGTCCCATCAGTACTGCCTATACTATTGACTGTTGCAGATAATTTCTTCCCGTCATCTTCAACTAACGCGCCAAAATCATAAATGACACTTACACCCTGCTGGATTTTACCATAAGTGAGACCAGCGTCAGCCTTGATGCCATTTTTATTTGCAAACAAATAAATCTTGTCCCCTGCCTGCAGTGCCGGTGCAGAGCCAACCACACCGACATTTATCTTGCTTCCTGACAGATCAGTGCCACTCTTATCTGTCAGCGTCAGAACCGTTTCACCCGCACTTATATCTTCCGGTAAATAGAAATTATAGTATTCAAAATTTTTAACATTTACTGTTGTCAAATTCTTGGTATGAATATTCAGTGTATTGCCCGAAAAAACGTCTTTATCTGCATTTCCTGAAAAACCGCCGTAAATCACAGTATCAAAAAGTGGATCTACGCCATCACGGCTGGCTATCGTAACACTATTTCCAGTAGCTGAACCATTCTTACTGTAGCCGCCATAAAAACCTCCCCAAACCTTTCCCCAATCTCCGTCAATAAAATTACCGCCATTGATCACCAGCGTATTACCTGTGGCATCACCGTTACTTGTACTGTAACCGCCATAAATACTGCCATATTCCCCTGATGTAAAACTGCCGCCGTTTATTTCTACATAATTATTATTAACGTTACTTTTGCCGTAGCCGCCATAAACAGATTTTAATGTTCCTGCATTTATGATTACACGGTTCTCCTCTACAACACCACTGCCCTTACTATAGCCGCCATAAATGTTTGCATTGGCAGTACCGCTGTTAAAGGTAAGTACATTCCTGCGGACCGCACCGGCGCCGTTATCAATAAAGCCACCAATAACCATCTGAACAGAAGCGTTCTCCGTGATCGTTACCGTATTTTCTGTAACGTCACCACTGCCAGCCTCGATATAGCCGCCAATAACACGCCCCATTTGAGCTAAAACAGCATTACCGCCGACAATTACCTGGTTGGCTGTGACAGAGCCGTTTGCCCCGCTGCCGCCGTAAATATAATTTACCTTGGTATCTCCGGTAGCTGTAACGATATTTTTCTGAACAAGCGCATCATAATCACTATTCCCTCCGCAAAGATCTGATACTATCTTGCCGCCATTGCACACTATCTCATTTTCTTCAACGACCTTACTCCCGGCTGCACCTTTTCCACCATAAACAGGTCCGCTGATATCACTGTCTCTTTCTATCACGACTTTATTTTTTCTGACGCTGCTGCCGCCATCACCGCCGGTGATGCCTGCTGCAATACCGGCAATAGTAACAGTATTAGCCTCTACTACACCGCTGCCCGTAGTAAGACCACCTTTTATATAACGCACTTCAGCACCTTGTTCAATACTAATGCTGTTGTTTTTTACATCATTATCGTTCGCTGAAGTTTCTATTATCCCACCGGTAATATCCTTTGCCACTGCGCCAGCTACTACAGTAACTGTATTATCAGTCACGGCATTTGTAGCATCTGTGCCGCCATAAATACTTGTACTGCTGTTGTTTTCATCAATGACTACATCAGATCCGCTGCTGCTGTTGCCGATATAACAATCTTTCCATTCAACAAGCGTACCTCCGCTGTTAGCCCAAGCTGTATTATAGTTACAGCTGCTGAGCATTGCCCCTGCCAGCAATGCATTCAAAATTTTTTTGTTTAAAATTCTCCCATTTTTTCTCACATGCAACTCTCCTTGTATTATATACTCAGGGTTTAAAGATAACCCGCAAAACCAGCAGTCTGATATGTACCTCATAAAATAATACAGCTTTTAGCTAACTGCTCTTTATTTGCATCATATTTTTGATTTAAAATAATATTTTATTTGTAATAGTTTTATTTTTACCATTATAGCACTTCTGTACCCCCCCACAAGACATACAGGAACTTTTTTACGACGCAGTTTGTTGCCGTTATTGCCCATACGGTTTGATAGCCGCCAAAGTTTTAAATTATTATCAGCCTACAACTACCATTACGGTGCAGCTTATTTATTAAGACCGCTTTCAATAAACAAAACCGCCTGCATTTTAAACAGGCGGTAAAAACAACAAAAAAACGCAGACTGTCAGAAACAGTCTGCGTTCAAATCACTTATTAAGTTTTATTTCAGCATTTCCAATACACATAAAGCGCTTAGAGTTTTAGAATCGAAGATATCTCCTTCCAGCACCATTTCCCTGACCTGCTGCGGCGTTAATTTTACGACATCGATAAACTCATCTTCATCAGTATGCTGGTCGTGTTTTTCCAAACCGCGCGCCGCATACAGGTGAATAACTTCATCAGTGAAGCCAGGTGTAGTAACGATAGAAGTCAGCCTTTGCCATTCCTTCGCACTATAACCGGTTTCTTCCGACAGTTCCCGCTCAGCACATACGTCCGGTTCTTCACCCGGGTCAAGTTTCCCTGCCGGGATCTCATACATTACTGTTCCCACAGGATAACGGTATTGTTTTACAAAAATAATACTGCCATCGTCTAAAATAGGAACAATAGCTACAGCCCCCGGATGATGGATCAGTTCACGTGTCGTTTCTCTTCCGTTCGGCAAGATTACCGAATCAATATTCACCTGCAGCAGACGTCCTGAAAATCCCACTTTACTGCAGATAAAGGTTTCATCTAAATTTGCCTGATGAATTTTTTTCATAGCTCTCACCTTGCCTGTTTATTTTTAGCAGCCGCTGCTAAAAGCTCTTTAGCATTAGCGTAGGCTACTTCGCTGACATTATCGCCGACTGTCATCCTCATCAGTTCCTGGATACGGCCTTCTTCATCCAGTACAGTCAACCCTGTTGAAGTTCGTCCGCCTGTACTTTCCTTGCGGATCAGAAGATGCCTGTCAGCAAAAGAAGCTATCTGTGGCAAATGCGTGATACACAGTACCTGTCCTACCTTGGCAATAACGGCGATCTTTTCGGCCATTTTCTGTGCGGTAACGCCGCCGACGCCTGTATCGATCTCGTCAAAAACCATTGTCGGTACACCGCTGGCATTTAGAAGCACCGTTTTAATAGCCAGCGCCACACGTGACAGCTCGCCGCCGGAAGCGACTTTTAACAAGGGTCTGATCGGTTCTCCCAGGTTAGCTGTAAACAGGAAGGTCAATTCATCCTTACCTGTTTTAGTCAGGGTGTCTTTAGCAGTTACCTCGATCTCAAACCTGCCTTCCGGCATTGCCAGATCATGGATATGTGCCGTAACTTTAGATGCCAGCCGCCCGGCATATTTAGCGCGCAGCTGAGATAAGCTTTGCGCCTGCTGTTCTAATTCACCTTTTTGCTGCGCCAGCAGCTGTTTGGTTTTAGCAATGTTGCTTTCCAGCTGCGCCAATTCATCGGCCTGCTGCTGTGCCTGCTCTAAGTATGCAGTGATCGCTTCATAGCTGTCGCCGTATTTTTTCTGCAGACGATACCACAGATCCAAGCGTTCCTCTACATAAGCTGCTCTTGCAGCATCATATTCCTCGCTGCTTAGATAATCGCTCAGCTCACGCCGGCATTCATCCAATGCGATCCAGCTGCCTTCCAGGCTTTCACACGCATTATGCAGCCGTTCATCATAACGCACAACTGCCGCCAGCTGATCTTTAGCTGCCGCCAAATTATCAAGAATACCTCTTTCGCTGTCAAGATATTCATGAGCACTGTTGACTGCTGTCATGATCTTGCCGCTGTTCTGCAGACGTTTTACCTCTTCCTGTAAGGCTTCAAGTTCGCCTGCTTCCAATGCGGCCTCAGTAATTTCTTTGATTTCCCATTCCAGACGGTCTAAAATGCGTTCCCGCTCACTGCCGGTTTGCTCCAGCTGTGTCAGCTTCGCCTGCGTAGTCAGATAGGCTGTATACAGCTCCCGATACGTTTTACGCACAGGAGCAATCTCTTCCCGTCCATACAAATCGACCAATGCCAACGGTGCATCAGACTTTAGAAGCGCCTGGTTTTCATGCTGGCCATGAATATCGACCAAAAGTTCGCTGAAGCTTTTGAGTACTGCCAATGGTACCTGCACGCCGTTAACTGTAGCCTGGCTTTTGCCGTTGGCTAAAATACGCCGCCTCAAAAACAGTTCGTCCTCTTCGTCTATCCCCTGCTCTGCCAGCAAAGACTTAACTGCTTCTATCCCGCTGATATCGAATACCGCCTGCACCCAAAAGGAATCAGCTCCGCTGCGGATATAGTCCGCCGAAGCCCGATTACCCAGCACGACGCCAAAAGCATCGATCAGAATAGACTTACCTGCACCGGTCTCACCTGTAAAAATATTGAAACCGGGGGCAAAATCTATTTTCGCATCTTCAATTAAAGCAAAATTATGCACATGCAAAGATTGCAGCATCGTTAAACGACCTCGTCCTATCAGCGATTATTAAAGCGTTCCATAAAGGTTACAGTGTTATCTTTTGAATCGACAGCAACAAAAATAGTATCATCACCAGCAACAGTCCCCAAAACCTCCGGCCATTTCATATAATCAATAGCATAAGCTACCGATTGTGCAGTACCGGGAAGGCTGCGGACAACTACCAGATTTTCTGAGGCACGCATACCTATGATAGAATCCTGGAAAGTACGTTCCAGACGTCCGGGAGTCAGCAGCATATTATGTTCTTTAGGAAAAGCATAATGATAATTGCCTTCGGCATCCGGAACTTTAATGAGCATCAGCTCTTTGATGTCGCGGGAAACAGTAGCCTGAGTTACCTCGATACCGTCGTGGCGTAAAGCAGCCGCCAAATCTTCCTGAGTTTCGATTTTGCTGTGTTCGATGATTTCTTTGATCTTGCCGTGTCTGATACCTTTCACGTCTCTCACCTCATATCTGTATTTGTAAGCGGTTGGGTATTTTAAAGCATTTCCGTATTACGGATCAGCTTTTCCTGCCAGGTTTCATAATAACTGCGGCCATTGAGCCTGATAAAAGTTACTTTGTCAGGGCTTTTGGCAATTCTTACTGTATCATTTTCCGCTATCGATGCTACTATTTCTCCATCCGCCGAAAGCAACAGTTCTTCATAGGGTGGAATAGCATTCAGTTCTATGACCCTGTCCATCGGAATCAAAAGCGGTCTTGTATAAAGCGCATGAGCGCAGATAGGTGTAATAATAGTAACATCGAGGCTGGGATGTACAAGCGGCCCCCCTGCCGATAACGAATACGCAGTAGAGCCTGTAGCCGTTGCCATGATGATACCGTCAGCGGCATAATTGCCCGAACGTTTGCCATTGACCTTCAGACTGAGATGCGCCAGCTTTGAAAAATGCCCCTTGGCCACTACCATATCGTTTAAGGCGTGAGCGTCAATCAAAACCTTACCGTCACGCCAAACACAGGCCTGCAGCTGACTGCGCTCTTCCAGCACATATTCTCCGGCCGTCAGCTTGGATAAGGCTTCCGGCAGTTCTTTGAGTTCTATTTCCGCTAAAAAGCCTAATTTCCCAAAATTGACACCAAATACAGGGATTTTCAGCGGCGCCAAAAATCTCGTCATCTGCAGCAGCGTACCATCGCCGCCTAAAGATACCGCCATATGCATCTGCTTCAGGCTTGCCCTGTCGCAAACGTCGTAGCTGGGCCTGTCCTGATAATCCAGACGCTGCGGCAGTACCGCCTCGATCTCAGCCTTATCGCACAAATCCAACACTTTCGGCAAACTGTTTTTGACATTTTCTTTTTTCATATTGGGGAATATCCCCAACCGTAATTTATTCATAAAAGCCTCGCTGTTTCTACTCCTGGGTCTGTGGTTTATCCAAATCACCATGTGATTTGGATACAAGCTCGTCAATCATAGTTTCACTTACCGCATTGTCATCACCCAGTGTCAGATGCAGTAAGTACTCAATATTGCCTTCAGGCCCTTTGATAGGAGAAAAATCCAGTCCGGCAATACCAAAACCTTCTTCTTTAGCAAAAGCTACTACTTTTTTGATAACGTCGGCATGTACCTTAGGGTCGCGTACGACACCTTTTTTTCCGACGTTTTCTTTGCCGGCCTCAAACTGCGGCTTAACAAGCGCAATAACAAATCCAGTTGGCTTAAGCAGTTTATGTACCGCCGGCAGCACCTTATCCAAAGAAATAAATGCCACGTCGATAGTTGCTGCGTCTACCAGTTCTCCCAAGCTTTCAGCTTCAAGATAGCGCACGTTAGTGCGTTCCATATTTACGACACGCTCATCACTGCGCAGCTTCCAGGCCAGCTGACCATAGCCTACATCAACGGCGTACACTTTAACAGCGCCATTCTGCAGGGCACAGTCGGAAAATCCGCCTGTGGAAGCGCCGATATCCGCAACAGTTTTACCTTCTACGCTGATGGGGAATATCTGCAATGCCTTTTCCAATTTCAGCCCACCGCGGCTCACATATTTAAGTTTTTCGCCCAGCAGGCGTATCGCTGCCTCTTCGGGAACCTGTGTCCCCGGTTTATCTATTTTCTGTTCATTGACCAGCACCTGACCTGCCATAATAGCAGCCTGAGCCCTTGCCCGGCTTTCAAAAAGTCCTCTGGCTGTCAGCAGTGCGTCTAATCGTTCTTTTTTCACTTTGCTTCTCCGGCACCTTTCACCAAAGCAGTAATTTTTTCTTTTATACTTTCTGTATCTAAACCCAGATCCCGGAACAAATATTTTTTGTCACCATGCGGTACAAATTCGTCAGGGAGTCCCAAATTTAAGACCTGCACCTTTTGCATCAGACCGGCTTTATTAAGCAGCTCTAAAACTGCAGAGCCAACACCGCCAGCCAGCACGCCTTCTTCCAGGGTGACCAGTTTTCCATATTTTTCGGCCGCCTGAACGATCAATTCTTCATCAAGAGGTTTGGCAAAACGCAGATTGATCACACCAGCCTGAATACCGTTTGCCGCCAAAGCATCAGCAGTCCGCAAAGCTGTTTGCACCATGCTGCCGATCGCCAGCAGGCAAACATCGGTACCTTCCCGCAAAAGCTCACCTTTACCAATAGGAAGTTCTTTCAGTTCGTCTTCACAGTCAACGCCAATACCGCTGCCGCGCGGATAACGGATCGCGATCGGTCCGTTGAATTGTAATGCCGTGTTCAGCATCTGACGAAGTTCGTTTTCGTCCTTAGGTGCCATAATCGTCATCCTGGGCATCGAACGCAGATAAGCATAATCAAAAACACCATGATGTGTAAAACCGTCGTCACCGACGATACCGGCACGGTCAAGGCACATCGTTACATGCAGATCCTGCATGCAGATATCGTGCAGCACCGAATCATACGCTCTTTGTAAAAATGTAGAATACACCGCAACAACGGGCTTCATTCCAGCAGCCGCCATACCGGCAGCCGCAGTAACAGCATGCTGCTCAGCGATACCTACGTCCAAAAAGCGCTGCGGATAGCATTCGGCAAATTTGTTAAGACCTGTGCCGTCAGGCATAGCCGCTGTGATAGCAACAATATCTGCATCTTGTTCAGCTAGTTCGACCAAAGTTTTACCAAACATTTCCGTGTAAGCGATCGGAGCCTGCGGATCGGTGATTTTTTTACCTGTTGCAATCTCAAACGGACCCGTGCCATGAAATTTATTCGGACTTTTTTCTGCAGGTTCATAGCCTTTACCTTTTTTAGTGATCACATGCACTAAAACAGGACCATCGACATGCTTTGCCGCTTCCAAAACCTCCAGCAGCTTATTCAAATCATGGCCGTCAATCGGGCCAAGATATTTAAAGCCCAACTCTTCAAAAACAGAGCTTGGTACCATCAGGTACTTTACACTGCCTTTAACACGTTCGATAGCATTTAAAACATCAGTGCCGAAGTCCAGGCTTTTCAGCCAGCCTTCAACATCGTGTTTGATTTTGTTATAGGTTTCACCTGTGCGCAGATCGCACAAATACTGTGACATCGCGCCGACATTTTTAGAAATAGACATTTCGTTGTCGTTTAAAATAACGATCATTTTTTTATGCAGATCGCCGGCATTATTCAAAGCTTCAAAAGACATACCGCCAGTCATCGAACCATCACCGATAACGGCAATAACATTATTATCTTCACCTTTAAGATCACGTGCTACAGCCATCCCCAAAGCAGCTGAGATGGATGTGCTGGAATGTCCTGTACCAAAAGCATCGTGCTCGCTTTCTTTACGCTTCGGGAATCCTGACAGGCCTTTATATTGCCGCAGCGTCGGAAACTGGTCCTTACGCCCCGTCAGTATTTTATGGATATATGACTGATGGCCTACGTCCCAGATAATTTTATCCTTCGGTGTCGTAAATACTTTATGCAAAGCCAAAGTCAGTTCTACCACACCTAAATTAGGAGCTAAGTGGCCGCCGTTTTTAGAAACGACATCAATGATCAGCTGCCTGATCTCGCCTGCTAAAAGCTTCATTTCATCCAGAGTCAGCATTTTCAGATCTGCGGGAGAATTTATTTTTTGCAATAATTGCTCATTTTGCATTCAGCAATCCGCCTTTCTTCTCAATAACAAATAACTTAGCTTTTACGCCCGCACATCATTTTTGTAATCTCACGCAGAGCTTCGGCATTTTCTCCAAACATTTCCAGACAGCCCAGCGCCTCGTCAACAGTTTTCTGAGCCAGCGCTTTGGCGCCTTCCAGAGTATATAAGGTCACATAAGTGGACTTATGCTTTTTCTCATCACTATGCGCTGCCTTGCCCATCTGAGCAGCATCACCCTCGACATCAAGGATATCGTCTGTGATCTGGAAAGCAAGACCCAGAAGATCGGCAAATTTTGTCAAAGCCAGCAGTTCATCACTGGCAGCACCAGACAATCGCGCACCACTGCGAACTGCCGCAATGAAAAGTGCTCCTGTTTTGCCTGCATGCAGCTTACGCAGTTCTTCTTCACTGATCTGCCTGCCTTCGGAATCAAGATCAATGACCTGACCGCCGACCATACCGAAGTTTCCGGCACACATTGCCACTTCGCGCACAGTTTCGACCAAAACTTCCGCCGGTACGTTTTTTTGTTCCAGCATCACTTCAAAAGCAAGGGTCAGTAAAGCGTCACCAGCCAAAAGCGCCAGCGCTTCCCCAAAAACCTTGTGGTTGGTCAAACGGCCGCGACGATATTCATCATCATCCATACAAGGCAGATCATCATGGATCAGCGAATAGGTGTGGATCATTTCTAAACCACAGGCTACCGGCAGAAAATTATAACCGCTGACACCCAAAGCATCGGCTGTTGCCATTAAAATTATGGGACGGATACGCTTGCCACCTGCCAGCAGGCTGTAAGCCATTGCTTCATCGACACGCGAGATGCCCTTTTTTTCCAAACGTTTTTCCAGAAAAGTATTGACCAGCTTCTGCCTGTCTTCGTAATACTTATTAAAATCCATGTCAATCCTCCAGCTCTGCGAATGTTTCCAGTTCATATTCGTTATCGTCGTCAGCAGCAACGACGATTTTTTCTACTTCCTGCTGCACCGTATTGAGTTTAGTCATGCATACCTTACTCAAAGCAACGCCCTGCTGAAACGCTGCCAGCGCTTCTTCCAGCGGCAGTTCTCCACTTTCCAGCAGCTGTACCTGCTGTTCCAGCTCGGCCAACGCTTCTTCAAACTTTATGTTTTTGGCGATTTTTTTCATCGTCATTGTTTTTCACGCCTTTCTACCTGCTGCACAACCGATATCACATCACCGTCAGCAACCTGAGTCCTGAGTTCTTCTCCCCAGCGCACATCTGCGATACTGCGCAAAGCCCTGCCTGAGTCTGTCTTGGTTATCGAATAACCTCTGGCAAGTACCGTCAGCGGTGATAAAGCATCAAGCCGCGCTGCCAGCAGTCCAAACTTGTGCTGCCGTTTCTGCAGAATACTTTCCATCCTGCCCTGCAGCTGCCGCATCGCCATATCCGTACGCTGCTGCAATGGCTCCAGCCAGCGTTCCGGCTTGGCTAAAGCCCATGATCCCTGAAGACGCTGCAGCTTATGCTGCGCCTGTTCCAGTTGATGCACAAGCACCCGCTCGCCGCGTGCTGTCAGTTCCTCAACATAGCGCAGATACGAATCAGCATCTGCAACAACCAGCTCAGCAGCCTGTGAAGGCGTAGCTGCCCTGCGGTCAGCAGCAAAATCTGACAATGTAAAATCAGTTTCGTGCCCTACTGCTGAAACTACTGGTATTTCAGACGCAGCAATAGCACGCACAACAGGCTCTTCATTAAAAGCCCACAATTCTTCTATGGAACCGCCGCCGCGTCCAACGATCAGGACATCAGCCAAACGGTGTTTATTCATAAACCGGATCGCCCTGACAATTTCAGCACCAGAACCATCTCCCTGCACCTTGACAGGAAACAGCAACAGCTTGATGCCGCGATTGCGCCGCTGCGCGACAGTAATCATATCACGTACAGCAGCACCGGAAGGCGATGTTATCATTCCAACTGTTTTAGGGTTCAGCGGCAGTTCACGTTTACGTTCACTGTCAAACAACCCCTCCTCAGTCAGTTTTTTCTTTAATTCTTCATAAGCCAGCATCAGATCTCCAGCACCTAACGGCAGCAGCAGGTCTGTATAAAGCTGATAAACGCCATCGCGCTCGTACACTCCGACACGCCCGATAGCAACAACAGTATCACCGTTTTGCGGTTCAAATCGCAGACTGCGCGCCTGATTGCGAAACATAACTGCTTTAAGTACGCCGCCGGCATCTTTCAAGGTAAAATAACAATGCCCTGAAGAATAACGTTTAAAATTAGAGATTTCACCCTGGATCTGGATATTAGTAAAAGTACGATCGCCCTCCAGCAGGCTTTTGATCATCAAATTCAATTCACTTACGGAATAAATTACTTCATTCATAACTGCTTTCTCCCTGCCTGAACGCATAAGCAGCGCAGCCGGCAGCATTATCGGGGCTAAACCGGCTTTCGGGTATCCAGACCCTGATCCTGCGTTTAGCAAGCTTTTCTATCATATGACGGCGGATATAAGCATTAGAAACCACACCGCCTACCAGCAAAACATCAAAAATTTCTTTCTGCGCTGCCACGTTACGGATCATCCTGACAAAGGTTTCTGCCAGGGCATATTGCACACCTGCCGCCAAAGCTGCAGGATCAGCGCCAGCCTCGATTTTACGCAAAGCAGCAGTAGCAGGCCCGGATAAACTGACGTCACCCTGACGTACTGCTACCGGCAATTCGATGCAATCGGCCGCAGTTGCCGCCAGTTGTTCTAAAGCGGCTCCTGCCGGAAACTGCAGTCCCAACGCAACACCTACTCTATCAACAAACTGACCGGCATGCAGATCTTTGCTGCCGCCTGCCTGTGTCAGTGCATAAGTGCTGTCAGTTTGTTTTTCCGCTAATAATAAGTCAGTAGTACCGCCGGAAGCATGTAAAAGCAGAAAACGGTCGGCATCAGGCCCCTGCGCTGACCACAATCCGGCTTCCAAATGATTTTCCTGATGGCTGATCTGCCATAACGGAATTTCGTTTACAGCCGCTAAAGAGCGCGCCAGGCCCAACCCAACCAAAAATGCTGGCATATACGAATCTTCCAAGGGCCGCGGGCGGGCAGAAACACCGATACCGATGACTTTCAGCGGCTTTTTTAAAACCTCTTCCAGCAAAATCGGCAGGTTACGCGTATGCTGAAACACCATCTCCGACTGCTGCAGACCTCTGCAGCCCGGTTTCACTTGTAAAATCCTGCGGGCCTCACCTACCAGTCCGCCTTCTCTGCCGATCAGTGCGACCGACGTTGTATAGCAGCTGGTATCAATGCCCAGATAGACCTCATTTTTAGACATCACTGCGAACCATTTTACCTAGAACTCCGTTGATAAACCGCGGAGTATCATCTGTTCCATAAATTTTCGCTATTTCCACAGCTTCGTTGATTGCCACATTAGGCACCAGCTTTTCTGCTGCAAAAAACATTTCATAAACGGCGACCCGCAAAATATTACGGTCGACAGCCGGCATACGCTCCAAGGTCCAGTCAATAGCATACTCACTGATCCTGGCATCTATCGCTTCACTATTAGCCAAAACACCATTTAAAACATCTTGTGCATACTCTTTGGCTTTTTCAGCACTTTTATCAGACCGTTCTTCAACAGCAGCATTCAACGCTGCCTCACAGTCGACCTGAGCAAAATCTATCTGAAACAAACTTTGTAAAACCAATTCCCTTGCAATCCTGCGAATCATATTAGCCCTCTCTTGTCTGAAATTTATTTATGATAGCCTGGCGGCAGCAGTCTGTCCAGCCATTCCATCAGGTCTTCTTTTTTGTCCAGCTTATTGCCGAGGAAGAACCCGGCAGTAATACATATGAGCAGAAAAATCGTCTGCAGAAAGCCTAAGATCAAAAACATTACGCCGATAAACAGACCAAATATAGACCCCAGCAGCCGGCCACGGTAATTCTTCCAAAGATCACTGAAAATTTCGTTAAGCATGCCGTCTACCTCCTCAGCCTTTCGCTTTGATCTGCTTGAAGAACAGATCTATGTCCTTGATCTCCATACCCAAGACCTTTTTGATCGTATCACGTACATTATATTTAATTTCATCTGTAGTTTCAGGAATATTTATACCAGGCTCTATCGACGCATTGATGCGAATGCTGATATGTTCTTCGCCCATTTTTGCCTCGACCTTAACGCCATAAACACCATAAACCTCTTTAGCGATCTCCGCTACATAATCTTCAATAGCGCTTTTACCGACAGATACTTTACCGGAATCGGCACTGCTGATCGTCAGCGAAGTCATTCCAGTCGCGCCAATACCTGCAATAAGCAGGCGGATACTTACCAGCAGAATGATGATCCCGCCCACCGCATACTCCCAGTTGCCGGGAATAGTAGCAAAGAAAGCAGTGATAGCAGTCTGGCCGATAACGCCCAAGCTGCAAAGCACTACCAAAACGGCCACTACTGCCATCAAAAAAGTGTATAAAGTTAAAATTATTCTATCAGGTATTCCCAAAATAACTCACTCCTCACCAAAGAAATTTTCATGGGCGGCGTCCATTTTTTCCAGGCTCTCTTCCAATTCGCTCTTGGGTCGGCGCGCCACGCCCTGTATATGCACATCGACGAATTTGACTTCATAACCGGTCATGTTCTCGATTGCTTCTTTAACCTTTTCCTGTATTTCCAAAGCTATTTCAGGGATACATGAACCATATTCAACATTAACATAAACTGCGGCTGTCACAACATGCCCATCGACGGTGATCCATACACCCTTGGCAAAACTTTTCTTACCTAAAAATTCATTCAGGCCTTCGGCAAAACTGCCGCTCATACCAATAACACCGTTGACTTCCTGCGCAGCCAGGCCTGCAACGATACTGATTACTTCGTCGGCAACTTTCACATCACCGATTTCGTCAGGCAGCTGTTCTTCTGCCTCAGCTGCATCGTCTGCATTCACAAACTCCCCTGTACCGGTTTCCAATTCTTTATCTTCAGAATCTGATTTCAACTACCATGCCACCTCCTGTCTGTGCGGCAACAGAATATACTTACCCTATTTTGCTTTTAATTATACCATAACTACTACGTGAATACTATGTATAAATGCATAAAAAAACAGCGGCGAAAGTAAATTCACCGCTGTTTAAACAGTCGCTTTTAATTATGCACGTTCGATATATTCGCCAGTTCTGGTATCGATACGAAGAACATCGCCTTCGTTGATGAACAGAGGAACTTTTACAACATAACCGGTATCCATTTTAGCCGGTTTGCTGCCGCCGGTAGCGGTATCGCCGCGGATGCCGGGATCGGTTTCAACTACGGTCAGTTCAACAGTATTCGGCAGGTCAACACCGAGAATACGGCCTTCGTAAACCATGATTTTAACATCCATATTTTCTTTCAGGAAGTTCAAAGCATTACCCAACTGCTCTTTTGTCAATTCGGTCTGCTCATAGTTTTCGTTATCCATAAAAACATATTGTCCGTCAGATTCATATAAATATTGCATTTCACGACGGTCAACACGTGCTTTCGGCAGACGTTCGCCTGCATTAAAGGTACGTTCAACAACAGAACCAGTACACATGTTACGCATTTTAGCGCGGACAAAAGCTGCACCCTTACCAGGTTTTACATGCTGGAACTCAACGACTTGCCAGGCATCGCCGTCAATAGTAACAGTCACATTAGTTTTAAATTCGTTAGTAGAAATCATAAATAGTCCTCCTATATAAAAAATTAAACAATTTCCATCAGCTGTTTTTTAACCCCGGTCAGCACTTTTGCGCCTTCGTCGGTCAACACAACCGTGTCTTCTATACGTACACCGCCCTTGCCGGGGATGTAAATACCAGGTTCAACAGTAAATGTCATACCGGGCTGCAAAATTACATTCTGACCGCGTTTGTTGATATTCGGCATTTCATGGATCTCAAGACCGATACCATGTCCCAGCCCATGCACATAGTTTTCGCCATACCCCCGGGAAGTTATATAATCCCTGACAACAGCGTCCAGCTCTGCACCGGTAATACCGGGTTTAGCATTTTTCAAACCGCGCCACTGGGCTTCTTCAACAATGGTATAAATTTCTTTATGCCATGAGTTGGCCATTCCCAAGACAACGGTACGGGTCATATCAGAATGATAGCCGTCATAAACGGCACCGAAATCAAAAGTAATAAAGTCGCCGATCTCCACTTCTTTATCGGAAGCGATACCATGCGGCAGCGCAGAACGTTCACCCGAAGCTACGATAGTTTCAAAAGCGAGTTTTTCTGCTCCCAGGCTGCGCATATAGTATTCCAGACGGCCAGCCAGAGTTTTTTCAGTCATGCCGGGCTGTAATTCATCCAGCAACCGTAAATACGCCTCGTCGGCAATTTTTACAGCGCGCCACATCAATTCCAGCTCGCGTTTATCTTTGACCATACGGATATATTTCAGGTCAATGACCTTCAGTTCTTTGCCGCATAGAAGCTCCTGCAAAGTATTGAAGTCATTATAAGTGAAATAATCGCCGTCAAAACCAACTGTTTTAGCATCCTGCGCCAATTCGGCAACTGTATGCCAGATGTTTTCCGCATATTCGACGATATGGCAGCATTTGGCTTCTGCCCTTGCTTGATACAAGTATCTGCCATCAGTGACAAGGACAGCCCGACGGTCATCGGCATAAAGAATGCTCGAATCACCTCTGAAGCCGGTCAAATAGCGAATTGTATTAACGTCTTTAATAACGACGCAATCCAAATGTTCTTTTTCCAGAAAATCAAAGATTTTACCGATACGCGGCATAAATCCTTACCTCACTTTTTTTATAAAATAATACGATACCCAAATATTTTATCACACTTTTGACAATTTGCCTACAAAGCTTCATTAAAACTTTCAAGAATTTCTACTGAAAACGGCATATTTTCAACAATTTCTAAAACATCATTATAGGTATCAGGCGTACCACGCAAAAGAATGATGCCTTCCTGATGATCAATCGTGCTGACTAAGGCCAGATGCTCATAGCCCTCCATGATCCAGTTTACGTCTGCTATACGCTCAGGCGCCACCTTCGCGTAGATGGTACTTCGGTCTTCTAACATATTACCTTCCTCCGCAGCAGCGAATCAGGCATCAAAGCCCTGTCGCTGACGATAGAAAATTTTTGTTGAGCATGCGGTGCACAGTCGATACTTTCTCCGTCTGCATTACGCATATCCTCTAAAGTTAGCGGGAACAGTTCCCCGTCCGGCATCAGCAGTTCCAATACCTCGCCGTTTTTCACATTGTTGCGCTGTTCAATATAAGCGCGTTTAGCGTCAGCATCATATGCAAGCACGATACCGACAAAATCATGTGTCTGTTCATAACTGGAGGTCGTATAGACCTGTCCGTCACTGCCTGGTTTGCCAAAAGCAAACCCTTTCGTATACGGCCGGTGAGAAACTTTTTCCAACTCCTGACGCCATTCATCCGTGACCTGATATTTTTTGGGATCGTTACAGTAAGCGTCGATCGCTTTACGGTATACGCTGACCACAGTCGCTACATAATGGATACTTTTCATACGCCCTTCGATTTTCAGGCTGCAAATGCCCCCCTCTATCAAATCAGGAATATGATCGATCAGACACAGATCTTTTGAATTCATTACATAAGTACCGCGTTCATCCTCTTCAATATCAAAGCCTTCATCAGGACGGTTCTTTTCGATAAGGCTGTATTCCCAGCGGCAGGCCTGCGCACAGGCACCACGGTTGCCGTCGCGTCCAGTCAGATAACTGCTGAGCAGACAGCGGCCGGAATATGAGATACACATTGCTCCATGCACAAAGGCTTCCAGCTCAACATCAGTCCTTGCACCGATTTCCCGGATTTCCTCCAGTGACAGCTCGCGTGCCAGCACGACACGTTCAGCTCCCAGTGCCTTCCATGCCTGCACTGCTGCCCAGTTACTTGTATTAGCCTGCGTACTTACATGCAGCGGCATTTCAGGTACAGTCTGACGTGCCACGTTCCAAACACCCAGATCAGAAATAAGCAAAGCGTCAACTCCGGCCTGCTGCAATTCCAGCAGATAGTCCGGCAGTCTGGCCAAATCTTCGTTATGGGCAAAAATATTAACCGTCACATAGACCTTTTTGCCAAGTCCGTGCGCGTAAGCAGCCGCTTCTGCAATTTCTTCAATACTGAAATTATTGGCAAAAGCCCGCAGCCCAAACATCTTACCACCCAAATAAACGGCATCAGCGCCATAACGCAAAGCTATTTTACATTTTTCCATATTTCCTGCCGGCGCCAAAAGCTCCGGCTTATTTTTCATTCTCGTCATATTACTTCCTTATTGTGGTCCATGAATATCTTCGATTGCCTTCAAATGCTCGGCATAAGTTTTCGTAAAACGGTGATGTCCGTCTTTTTCAGCAACAAAGTATAAATACTCCGTTTTTTCAGGATTTAAAACAGCCTTGATCGCACTCATCCCAGGACTGGAAATCGGTCCCGGCGGCAAACCTGGATTTTGATAAGTGTTATAAGGGTTTTGGATCCTGGTATCTGCAATTGTAATTTCTTCTTTTTGAGTCCCCAAAATATACTGAATAGTAGTATCTGACTGAATCGGCATATAAATCTCTAAGCGACGCAGAAAAACTCCGGCAATGCGCGGCTGTTCTTCTTTAAAAACAGCTTCCATCTCTACCAGGGCTGCCATATTTACCAGATCTCTGATCGACATTTTCTGTTTTTCTGCTTCTTCCGGAATATTTTCTTTGTTCATCTGCGTATTGAATTCCTTGACCATCATGGCCAGCATATCTTTTTCATTCATACCGATGTCAAACATATAGGTAGAGGGAAAAATAAATCCTTCCGCCTTATAAATAACATTAGGATCACTGGTTTCCATATAGGGATATGGAGTATAATTACGCGCGGCTTCGATGAACTTTTCAGCAGAACCAAGACCTTCAGCCTCAATTTTTTTCGCAGTTTTAACTACGGTAAAGCCTTCTGGAACCGTAAACCTCACCCGCTGCACCTGTCCCTTTGACAGAACTTCAACGATCTCACTGTTAGACATCCCGGCTGTTATTTCATAACGCCCGGCCTGCAGATCGCGTTCCAATCCACGGAATTTGGCTTCCAGTCGAAACGCTTCCGGAGTTTTCACCAATTTCTGCTTATGCAGAAGATTTGCGATATCCGCAGTAGTCATCCCCGGCTCAACCGTAATCAGATACGGGCTTCCAGTCGCCAGATCTTTATTGCTGCCAGTGTAGTTCAATACCCAGTAAGCACCTACTACAACTACCAGAAAGATGCCTAAAAAAAATGGCAGTACCTTCCTCATTTTTCCATTCCCTTCACACCAGAGATAATAAAGCTCAAAAAGTGCCGGACAGTATGTCCGGCACTAGTAGTTGTTATTCTTCGTCCCAGTCTTCCATGAGTTTTTCGTAAGCAGCTTTTACTTCATCAAACTCTTCGTCTGTAGGAGCTAAATAAACTTCTTCGCCGTTTTCATCAAACTCAATACGGGCGATAATCACATTTTCTTCTTCGTCTTCCTCATGTTCATGGCAGTGACAATCTTCATCTTCACATTCGCAGTCTTCCAAATTGATCTGCGCTAAAATAGCGAAATTTTTCTTGCCTACAGGTACTACCATTTCTTCACGAAAATATAATTCGTTGCCTTCATCGTCAGTAATAACTACGATTTGTTCTTCTTCCATAGCTTCCATATTTTCTTTATTTTCTGTTTGGTCCATTACGACACCTCGTTTCTAAATTATATACATTTTATATCATTTACAGTAATGCTGTCAATTTATCATTTTTCACCAAGCTGTGCAGCTAAAAAACCTTTATCCAGATCAAATCCAAGCTTACCGTTATCTTTAACTATGATATTAGTATCAAAGCTGCCGACAGCGGTAGCGATCTTGATATTGGAAAAAGCAAATTTTCCCTGCTGTCTGGTGATCGAACCTTTGATGGAACGGAACGGCAGCATCATGTACTTGCCTTCCTCGATGCGGAAGCTGCCCGCACCTGTGGCACTGCCTGCATCAGCAGTTCCTATCGCCAGCATTTTAAATGACAGCGGACCGTCGACCTGCGTTTCCGTAACTACGGAGCTGTCGAGGTCTATACCCTGTACTTCCAGTTTGAAGTCTTTGGTTTTAGTATCAATCTGACCATTGACATTGACCTGACCAGCATAAACATTACCAATAGCATCACCGATATTAAGCTTTCCGTCTTTATACAGAAACTTGCCGCTGAGCGCAGTAATATAAAGCGGATCGTAGGCCAGCTTATCAAGTCCGAAGGTGCCTTCAGCCTCAGGTTTGTCGATAGTACCCTTGACCTTACCCAAAGCGGTAACAGCATCCTTCAAGCCCAGGCCCGGACTCAAAGCTTCTATCACAAAGCTCGGCGCATTAACAGTCAAAGCATATGTCTGTTTTGCCTCCGGCTTTTCAGCATAATAAACATTGCCGTCTATGATCACCGTCTGTCCGGCAACCTCCAGATTCAGTCCGGCAAACTTCAAAGCCTCGGTATCAGCCGAAAACTTGCCGCTGCCTTTCGTTACAGGATAATTGATCAAAGAACCTTTCAAACCGTCGATCGTACCGTCGATATTCAAAGTCCATTTATCATCGGCTTTATCAGCCCTGATTTTTACGTCAGGCAGATTGCCTTCAGTGATCACCACATCAGCAGCCTGCGGCAAAACATTCAGGATATTCTGCAGCGGCATTTTCTTTACCTCTGCCACAACTGCCGTCGTGCTTGAATCATTTTGGATGTCAGCGATAATATCGCTTTTACCATCTTTAACACGCAGACCGTATTTGATTTTTGGATATTGTTTAAAATTTCCCTGGAACTGTACTTTATCAAAATCCAGCGGCTTGTTCTCCAGCAGCAGATTCACCTTCGCGTCCTTGATTTCCATCAAACCGCGGAACTGCGTTGCTGCAGCCGCCTTTTTTACAGTCAGCAGCTCATTGTTCTTCTGCTCTTCTTCAACCTGAAAATTGATATAATTGACAATGTTCAAACCGTCTTTTTTATTATAAGACACAAAAAAACTGGGCTTATCGATCACCACATCACCAACAGAAGCTCCGGTACCGCCTTTCAGCAAAGCGTCAAATAAATTGACAGATACCGTAGCCAGAGGTATTTCGGCAATCGTTTTGCCATCCGGCCCTACCCAGACGACATTTTTGAAAATAACATCACCCGACCAGTTAGCCTGAATTTCTTCAGCTTTTAAAGTCCCCTGCAGCGCAGTCTGCTCTGCCAGAAGCTTTTTAGTGAGCTCTTCGGCAGCACGGCCTCCGAACTGGAACAGCAGCACGAAAGCAACCAGAACCAGCGCAACAAAGCCGATAAATATTTTTTTCGCCATACTTTCATTCCGTCCTTTTACTTTGTGGACTATCCAGATAATTTTGCAGAATCACCACAGCCGCCATCATGTCAATAACTTTTTTGCGTTTGCTGCGGCGCAGGTCGGCATCTATCAAAACTTTTTCAGCGGCAACTGTCGAAAGACGCTCGTCCCATAAGACGATTTTAAGCTGCGGGAACATTTCGCCGATCACTCTGGCAAAATCCTCGCAGCTCTGCGCACGTTCGCCTACACTGCCGTTCATATTCTTAGGATAACCTACCACCATCGTATCTACTTCATATTCAGCGATAAGCTCGCCGATACGCTGCAGATCACGTTCTTCACTGGTACGACGGATTGTTTCCACCCCGTTGGCGATCATCCCCATCAGATCACTGGCGGCTACGCCGATAGTCCGCGTGCCGACATCCAGAGACATACTTCTCATGTAAGCAGCTCTCCCCGTCTTATTTTGTGTTTTTTTCCAAATATTTTACTACCAGTTCTTCAATAAGCTCATAACGTTCAAAACGACGCAGCTTCGTGCGTGCGTCATCATGACTGGTAATATATGTAGGATCGCCGCTGAGCAGATAACCTACGAGCTGGTCAATAGGATTATAGCCTTTTTCTTCCAGCGCTTTGCACACCTCGCTGATTGTTTGCGAGACGTCTTTATTTTCATTGTTGCGCTTAAACATCATTGTTTCCTGCGATACCTGAGTCATCGTTGATCCCTCCTTGATACAAAATTCCCTTGTTGAACAACCGTTTGATATAGATACATTACTATTGTAGCATACCTTGAGACAAAAAAATATAAAATAACTGTGAACTTGTATAAATAAAGGCCGAGAATACTCTCGGCCTTTAAGTTTTTTTGCACAATTTATTATTTTACCTGTGTTTCGATAACGCCCCAGGCTGCTTCCAACGCTTCACCTAATTTAGAAGCATCTTTACCGCCTGCCTGTGCCATATCAGGACGTCCGCCGCCGCCGCCGCCGCAGATCCTGGCAACCTCTTTGACAATGTTGCCGGCATGGATACCTTTAGCGACAGCATCTTTCGTAGCCATAGTCAGAATACTGATCTTGCCGTCGGCAAATACTGAAGCCAGCACAACGACGCCGCCGACCTTATCACGCATCTGGTCACCCAGATTACGCAGTGCTTCGATATCATCGACACTGACCTGCTGCACTAAAGCTTTGATACCTTTGATGTCGCGAATCTGACTGTCAACGTCACTGACCTGAGCTTTAGCGATCTTATCGGCCAGCTCGGCAGCTTTTTGCTCAACAGCTTTCAGTTCGCCCTGCAGAGCTGTCAAACGTGCAGGCACATCAGTTACACGGCATTTCAAGCTTGCAGCCAGGCCTTTTACCATAGCTTCCATTTCGTTGACATGAGCCACAGCACCATGCCCTGTCACAGCTTCGATACGGCGAACGCCAGCACCGGTGCTGGACTCGGAAATTATTTTAAACATACCGATCTGAGCGGTATTAGTCACATGAACGCCGCCGCAGAATTCCATAGAGAAACCCGGTACAGTAACGACACGCACGATATCGCCATATTTTTCGCCAAACAGCGCCATCGCACCACGTTTTTTAGCTTCTTCAATCGGCAGTTCTTCAATGGTCACACCCTTGGCTGCCAAAATCTCTTCATTAACAATAGCTTCGACGCGGCTCAGTTCTTCTTCTGTTACCGGCGAGAAATGCGAAAAGTCGAAACGCAGACGGTCCGGACCTACATAACTGCCTGCCTGATTGACATGACCGCCTAAGACAGATTTCAAAGCTGCGTGCAGCAAATGCGTTGCCGTATGATTACGGGCAATATCGCTTTTGCGGCAGCTGTTTACTTCGTAAGTTACCGCATCTCCCACATTGACTGTACCTTCAACTACACGCCCAATCTGGATCGTAGCGCCGTCCGGCAGTTTTTTGGTATTTTCAACTTCAATCACACCTGTAGGAGCAGTGATACGGCCCAAATCACCTAACTGGCCGCCGCCTTCAGCATGAAAGGCAGTAACGTCAAGAATAACGGCAACGTCTTTACCATCTTCTGCATTTTCGATCGGCTGTGCGTCATGCGCAGGGTACAGCATAACGATTTTACCTGTATCTGCAGCTTCATCAACCTTTAAGGAAGCAATATCAATACCGCGGGTATTATAAATAACCGGACGGCCTGCTTTATCATCACGGGCTTCACGCGCCATTTTACGCTGAACCTCCAGCGCAGCGTCAAAACCAGCTTTATCCATCGTCATTCCGTTTTCTTCCAAGATTTCAGCAGTCAGTTCCCACGGAAAGCCAAAGGTATCGTTCAGTTTAAAAGCTGTAGCTCCATCCAGTATCGTAGCGCCTGCCGCCTCTAATTTAGCTATCTCGTCACTCAGCAGTTCACTGCCCTGACGCAGAGTACGCAGGAAGCTTGTTTCTTCCATTTCGATAACTTTTTGGATATATTCGCGTTTTTCGACCAGGTTTGGATAAACATGACCGTACATTTCAATAACCACATCCACAGCACCGGCCAAAAACATTTTGTCGATGCCGATCAAACGTCCGTGACGTACAGCACGGCGCAGAATGCGACGTAAAACATAACCGCGGCCTTCATTGGAAGGCAGGATACCGTCGGCGATCATAAAAGTCATACTGCGGGCATGGTCGGCAATTACCTTCAAAGAAATATCGGTTTTTCTTTCTCTGCCATATTCTACAACCGCTACTTCAGATGCATATTCAATGATCGGGAAAATCAGATCCGTTTCAAAATTAGACGGTTTGCCCTGCAGCACGGAAGCCAAACGTTCGAGACCGGCACCGGTATCAATATTTTTGTTAGCCAGCGGCGTATAAGTACCATCTTCATTTTGATTATATTGAGTGAATACCAGATTCCAGATTTCCAGGAAACGGTCACAATCGCAGCCTACAGCACAAGTCGGTTTGCCGCAGCCGCGTTCTTCACCCAGATCGACATGAATCTCGGAGCAGGGACCGCAGGGGCCGCTGCCGATCTCCCAAAAATTCTCTTCCAACCGTACGATGCGTTCTTCAGGCAATCCAACGACATTATGCCAGATATCAAAAGCTTCATCATCTTCGGTATGGATAGTAATCCACAGCTTATCAGCAGGAATCCCCAACTCTTTGGTAACAAATTCCCAGCTCCAGGGAATGATCTCTTTTTTAAAATAATCGCCGAAAGAGAAATTACCAAGCATTTCAAAATAAGTATGGTGGCGGGCAGTACGGCCGACATTCTCAATATCGCCTGTACGCACGCATTTTTGGCAGGTCGCAATACGAGGAGAAGGCGGTTTCATTTTACCTGTAAAAAAAGGTTTGAAAGGAGCCATACCGGCGCCAATCAAAAGCAGCGTCGGATCATCCTGAGGAATGAGTGACGCGCTGGGCAGGATCAAATGTCCTCTATCTTCGAAGAATTTTAAAAATTTCTCACGAATTTCATTACCAGTCATGTACTTCATAATCGTTTTATCGCTCCTTTAAAGTCGAAACATCATAATAAAAAATTATATAAAAATTAACGGCTAAAGTCAATTAAACTGACAAAGTATACACTATTTTCCTGACACTAAACTTTTATTTATATAAAAAAGCCGTAAGCAAAAACTTACGGCTCCACGCCAAGTATTTCAGGAGGACACCCAAAACTTTCGGCACTATCAATTATAGATATGTTTTTACACAAAGTCAATATTCTTTTTCATTTTTCTCGTTTAATGTAATTTTCTGTTTTTGGTTATTGTGAAAACAGCCTGGCTATTTTTCCCCGGTAATTCGGATTATTTCCGTTACCCAGCGAGCGCAGTCGTACAAATCACACTCACGCAGGCACTCTTCTGTAGTATGTACCTTGTTCATACCTGTAGCTAGAAGTACGCAGGGCAAACCATAGCCGCAGAGGAAATTGCCGTCACTGCAGCCACCTGTTTTCGTCAGTTCAAAAGGCAGCTGCAGATTATCGGCTGCCTGCTTAGCCAGCAATACCGCCGTATGGTCTTCCGCTACATGAACAGCAGGACAGCCTTCTACCGGATCAACCTCTAAAATACCGCCGCCGGCTTCAACCACTTCTCTGATACACCTGATCGTTTCATTCTTCAGCCGCTCCAGCTTATCAGGGTCCATACAGCGCATATCGATCACGAATTTAGCCTGCTCCGCAACGATGTTTGTTGCAGCACCGCCTTCGATCTGTCCTATATTTAATGTAGTTTCTTCATCAAGACGTCCGTAAGCAGGCAGCGCCGTCAAAGCTTTCGCCGCCAGCATAATGGCATTGATACCTTTTTCAGGCTCGATACCTGCATGAGCCGACTTACCTTTGACTGTAAAATAAATATCGAACAGCCGCGGCGCAGAGTTCGTAACGATACCGGGCGCACCACCGATATCCAGGCAATAACCGAGATCAGCCCTGATATCCTTCGGGTCAAGATTGACCACTCCCAGACAACCGATCTCTTCGGCAATCGTAAAACACAGCTGGATATCGCCATGCGGGATATTCTGCTCCTGCACGGCCCGCACTGCTTCCAGCACAGCCGCTATACCAACTTTATCATCACCGCCTAAAGTAGTAGTTCCGTCAGAATAAAGGACTCCGTCCCTGCGCACGACCTTCGTTCCCGTTGTCGGCGGCACTGAATCCATATGTGCTTCAAAAAACAGTCCGGCTGCACCCTCTACATTGCCCGGTAAAAATGCCCACACATTGCCTGTTGTCCCGCCGATCTTCCTGCCGGCATCGTCCACCTTTACTTCCAGTCCCATTGCCTGCAGCTTCTGTACCAGCAGATCGGCTTCGGCCTTTTCGTCCTTACTAGGACAGGGCACACTGACCAGTTCTATAAATTCATTTAAAATACGTGTTTTATTAATCATCATTATTACCTCACAATTTACAGGATATTATCTATTATAGCACCGACCTGCTCCGGCAGCTACTTTTATAAATTGCCAAATAAAAAAGAGCAGGGAATCTATCCTTGCTCCTGATCAAGATATTTTTTTATGATATCTGCGGCTTCTTCCGGCATAATATCATTACATAAGTCAGTGTCATTCAAAATCGCCTGCAGGCTTCTGCTCTGCTGATAATCAAAATACTGCCATTTTAAACTGCGGCTGCTCCACATTTCCAAACCTTCTTTTAAATCACCATAACGCAGTAGAAAGAACCATTTATGATCACGGGAAGTTACTTTTTTATAAAACATATTCTCCCTCCGTTCCCCTCTGTCCTTATTATAGCACAAGAGTACCCCCCCACAAGACATACAAGAACTTTTTATCTTCGCCTGACGCAACGTTTTTGCTCAAACGTTTTGATAATCGTCCAGTTCCCAAAAATATCTCCTTTATCTGATAAATAGCTTGGCAAATAACAAAAATGTGGTACAATAATAGCGATAAATCCCGCAGACCGGACCGCTCACTCTTTTCATCCTGGCCGATACTGCAGAAGGAGCAAAAAATGAATCGTAAAGAAAAATTCAAACAGGCTAATCGGGAAGCAAATGCCACCTGGTTAGCCCTTCTTATTGTCATCTTCTTTTGGTGCGTCGCAGGCTTTGGTCTTGCTGACGTTAAGGTAGAATTTTTCCAGACGCCCCTGTGGGTCTGGGCAGGCTGCATCGGCACCTGGCTGTTTGCCATCGTCGTTTCTGTAGTTCTTGCCAATTGCATCTTTAAAGATATGGACTTGGACGACAAGGAGGATGAAATCAATGGGTAATTTCTTCCACCTCTGGCCTGTTCTTTTATTCCTTGCCTTTATGCTTGGCGTCAGCTTTTGGGTGCAGCGAGCTTCCCGCGGCGACCGCCAGCAGAACTTTGCTAAAGATTATTTTATCGGCGGCCGCAGTCTGGGCGGTTTTGTCCTGGCTATGACTACCGTTGCAACCTACAGCTCAGTCAGCACCTTTGTCGGTGGTCCCGGTATGGCCTGGGCCATCGGTTATGGCTGGCTTTATATGGCGATCGTACAAGTCGTAGTCATCTTCCTCGTTTTAGGTATTTTCGGCAAAAAGATCGCTATGGTTTCACGCAAAATTGACGCTGTTACAGTAGTCGATGTTATCCGCAGCCGCTATCAATCCGATTTGCTTGCCAATATTTCCGCGCTGGTGATCGTTGCCTTCTTCTGTGCGACGATGGTCGCCCAGTTCGTGGGAGCTGCCAAGCTCTTTGAAGCTGTTACAGGCTTCTCCTATGTCACTGGACTGACATTATTTGGCCTGATCGTTGTCTTTTATACTACTGTTGGCGGCTTCAAAGGCGTTGCCATTACTGACGCTATCTGTGCCGTCGCTATGATCATCGGCCTTTTTATCCTGTTCTTCTCAATGCTGGAAACAGGAGGCGGTTATGAAAAAATCATGACCCATATCCAAACCAATCATCCCGATATGCTGGAACCGCTTTCCCGCGGCAAAATGCCGATCTCGCTCTATATCAGCCAGTGGCTGCTTGTTGGTGTCTGTACACTGGCACTACCGCAATCAGTAGTCCGCGGCATCAGTTACAAAAACACCAAAGCCCTGCATAACGCTATGATTATCGGCACCGTCGTTATCGGCGCCATGACTCTGATCGCTACCTGGATCGGCGTCCTTTCCAAGGGCGTGCTTACCGATACCCTGCAGGCTTACGGCGGCAGCGTCGATAACATCACCCCGCTTACTATCATTGGTACCATGGACCCTTTCTGGGCCGGCATCACCATCATCGGTCCTATCGCAGCAACTATTTCTACCGTGTCTTCCCTGCTGCTGGCCTCCTCTTCCGCTATCATCAAAGACGTATATATGCACGAATGCTCCAAACGCCATAAAACAGTTTCCAATAATACGATACGTCTGTTCAGCATGGGTGCTACCGTTATCCTTGGCCTTGGAGTTTACTTTATTGCCATTGCCCCGCCCAGCGTTATCTGGAAAATAAATATGTTCGCTTTCGGAGGCCTGGAAACAGCATTCTTCTGGGTCCTGATCTTCGGGCTGTTCTGGAAAAAAGCCAACCGCACCGGCGCCGTTTTCGCTATGGCTGGTGGCGTACTCGCCTACTGCACTACTATGGCGCTGCAAATCAAATTCTTTGATCTGCACCAGATAGTTATCGGCATCGGAGCTTCGTTGATTTTCTTCCTTATCGGCAACGCCCTTGGCAAAGAACACGACGAACATATTCTGCGTATTTTCTTTCCCGAAAAGTATAGCGATTAAAAATGTTATAAAAAAGCTTCGCAGCATAAAATTACCCGCTGCGAAGCTTTTTTTGTATTTTATTTATGCAGCTCTGCTGCCTCGTCCCAGTAAGCCTCCGGCTTCCAGCCGTCAGCAAGCAATTTTACCAGCAGCTTGCCGGTATTGGCAGCATCGTCATAAGCAGTATGCCACAAACCGCCTGTATCAACGTTTTGTTCTTCTGTTGCCTTCTTCAGCCCGGTCGTATACGTATCGCCTTTCAGCAGCTTATAAGCTGCCGCCAGATCAAGATAGTCTTCAGGTAAAACAGGATTTTCCAATTTATGCCGTCTGCAGCCTTCCGCCACCACCTTATAATCCTCATCACCCCAGGCCACAAAATAAGTCTGCCCCGGTACATATAAAGCTTTGATCTGTTCAAGCATCTCTCCAAATTCTATTGCTGATTCCATATCCTTTTCAGTGATCATACAAAAATCCATTCCCTCTTTAGCCTGCTTCGGATAAAAATGCGGATGGACAAAATTTTGGATCTTACCTGTGACCGCAAGGGAATTTCCATCTATTTTCACCGCTCCGATCTCAATTATTTCTGAAAAAAATCCTCGTGGACGTCCCATTCTTTTGGTATATTGAGTAAACTCAAAATCTGCCACAAAAAAGTCCCTGCTCATCAATCTGCCACCATCTTTTCTAAATATTTACATTAATTATAACACCATCTGCCATTAATGCACTATCTGCTGAATTTTCCGAATTATAAAATTTTGCCTAATTACTTAAACTTTCCCTAAAATAATGCTAAAATATAAAAGTTCATACTTTTATAAACAACAGGAGTGTTATAGATGCAGCAACATCAATTAAAAGGCAGCCTGATGCTGTTTTTCTGCGCCCTGATCTGGGGACTGGCCTTTGTCGCACAAAGCGTCGGAGCCGACCACGTAGGCGCATTTACCTTCAATGGCCTCCGCTCATTGATCGGCGCGGTTTTTCTGATCCCCTGCGTCGCCTTTTTTGACCGGCTTGCAGGCAGACCTTTTTCTATTTGGGGTACTGATAACAAAACAGAACAGCAGGACCTTATTACCGGCGGCATCGTCTGCGGTATCGTGCTGACTATCGCCAGTACTCTGCAGCAGATCGGTATCGGCCATACCACTGTCGGCAAAGCCGGTTTTATTACTACGCTCTATATCGTTATCGTGCCCCTTTTTGGGCTTATTGTACACAAAACCGTTACCAAACTGCAATGGCTCAGCGTTTTTATTGCCGCTGTCGGTATGTATTTTATCTGTATTACCGAAAATTTCAGCGTCAATTACGGCGATATGATCATTTTGGCCTGCGCCTGCTTTTTCGCACTGCATATCATCACTATCGAACGTTTTTCCGTATTGGTAGACGGTGTGCGGATGTCGCTGCTGCAATTTGCCGTCTGCGGTATTTTAAGTCTGCCTGCCATCTTCTTTTATGAAACGCCGTCCTGGGAAGCGCTTGACCAGGCCTGGCTGCCTATCTTATACGCCGGCATCATGTCCTGCGGCATCGCCTATACCCTGCAGATCCTTGGTCAAAAATACGTCAATGTTATTTTAGCTTCCATCATTTTAAGTATGGAATCCGTCTTTTCGGTTTTCGCAGGCTGGCTGATGCTGGGCGAACAGCTTTCCCTGCGTGAAATAGGAGGCTGCGTACTGGTCTTTGCCGCGATCCTGCTGGCACAGATGCCTCCCAAACAACAATAAAATAAAAACTTGCAGCATAAACAAAACCCGTTTCTATACAAAATATAGAAGCGGGTTTTTATCTTAACCACTGCAAAATATACGCCTGCTGCTTTAACCAACGCTGCCGCATCTGATAATCAGGTAAAACACTGGCTACACGCTGCCAAAAACGGCGGCTGTGATTCATATTGCCAATATGGCTCAGCTCATGCACCACAACATAATCTAAAACTGCCAGCGGATAAAATACCAGCCGCCACGAAAAATTCAAATTTCCCTTTATACTGCACGAACCCCAGCGTTTCGCCGCTGAAGACAGCTTCACACTCTGATAAACAACACCCATCAACTCCGCATAATGTGCTGTCCGTTCCTGCAAAACTGCTAAAGCCTGCTGCCGCAGCCATTTTTCCAGTGCCTGCTGCGGTTTGAACTGTGGACACAACAGCACTGTACCGTTTACCTGCACCTGCCCAACCTCCGTCAGACGCAGCGTATAGCTGTTATCCAATACAGACAACTGCATCCCATCGGTCAATATCAGCTCCCGCTTCTTCTGCACTGCGGCATAATGCTGCTGTTTCTGCTCTATCCACCCGGTCTTTGCCTGCACAAAATGTTCTATATCGCTCAAACGGGCCTGCAACGGTGCCCGCACCCTGCACTTGCCCTCGCTGTCGATCACAATAGCAATCGTCCTGCGTTTACTTCGTATCAACTCATAAGCTACTGTCATTCCTGTCTCCATATCTTTATGCTGTTTTTAAAATTCTGCCTAACCGCACACACGCACGATCATTTCCTTATTTTTCAAACCCGCCAGCCATTCGTGCGGAATACTGTCATAACCATAGTACAAACCTGCCAGACTGCCGGCAACGGCAGCAACTGTATCGGCATCCTCACCCAAATTTACAGCCCACAACAGACATTCGCGGTATGAATTCGTATTGGCCAGACACCACAACGCCGCTTCCAGCGTATCTACAACATAACCGCTGCTCTCGATTTCATCTGCCGGCAATTCATACACACTGCGGTCAATAATACGGCTGTAATAATGCAGCTCACGGTTATCATCTGCATCAGCCACCTGCCGCAGATCATCTACAGCCCTGATAACACCCCGCACAAGTAAAGTTGCCAGCTTAAAACGCTCCCGGTGCTGAATGATCTCACCGGCAACAGCACAATACAAAAAACATCCCAAAGTGCAGCAAATATGCGCATGGGTCAGCGCCGAAACATTACGAATGATTTCATATCGTCCTGCTGCCGGCTGTGCCTGCAAATAAAACTCTACCGGCAAAATCCGCATCAGCGAACCATTACCGCAGTTCCATTCGTTACGCGGTGCGCAGCACTCCAGAGGTACTCCGTTCAAATAATTCAGCAGCGCCTGCTTCGTTGTTGCGCCAATATCAAAGGCCACGCCTTCAGGCGTCAGATAGCCATATTCCAGCCACTTGGCAAAACGCCGCAGCAAATCATGATAATCAAGCCGCCAGTCATTTTCGCGCAGGCTTGCTAAAGTGCACAGAGTCAGACTGGTATCGTCCGACCACAGACCCTGCCTCATCTCAAGTACCGGGCTGAACTTCAGACTTTCGCGTGTTTTTCCCTGCGCCGGCTGCCCCAACGCATCGCCCACCGCCAAGCCTAAAACGCCGTTTAAAATATAATCAGTCATATTCTTCCTCGGTCAGCTCAAAACGGTATTGCTGCTCCACCTCGGGATACTTTTCACGATCCACCTCGGAAGCAAACATCGCGTAAGGCCGCACATAATAAGCAAAATCATCATACAAAGCCTGATAAACAACGCACTGCTCACCTGTTTCAGTATGCTGTGCCACAACTAACACCTTATAGTCCTTCCCTTTAAAATGCCGATAGACCCTGCCTGCCAAAATCTTACGCATAACAATTACCTCATTCAATATTTAAAATTCATTCTCACAGCTGTTTTTAAAACTCGCGTTCCAGCCCTTCATGCGCCAGCTCCATATTCTCTATCGCATTTTCATTACTTTCGGCGTTAAACCCCGGAACACAATGTTTAACAGGCCAGGCGTTAACAAGCTGCCAGCGTGCCATTACTTTTTGGCAATCGTCCAAAAGCTCGATCGTCACATTTTTCCGCTCAAACTCTCCACGCTCAACACTTTCAAACCAATCCGTTAAATACCGCGAAACAGATGTGCCCCATCTCAGTGTTGCGTTACCATACTTTTTTAAGCCCGGCATTTTCACAGGCGTGCCTGCCTGATGATCACCTGCCCGGTATTCTATGGGCTCGTCAGCCATCTCAGGTGCTGAAACTTCTGAAAAATACCCTACTGCTTTACCATCTATCAAAACATTAAAATTATATTTTTTAAAAGGATAGCCTGTTGCCATTTGCTCTCACTCCTTTATAATTGCCGCCCGATATTCTCATGCAGCCTGTATCTATATTTTACCCTATTTCAGCTTCAAGTTACCAGCGAAATAATTATGAACTTCAAATAAAAAACAGCCTGCAGCAGTTATCATAAGCTACAGACTGTCTAAAGTACAGTTCTTTAATATTTTTATCGGCTCAGCTACATAAAATCTAAAATCGTTACCGGCAACAACTGCATCCCGAAGGCTGGTAAAATGACCAGCAGAACATCGGCAACCAGTAAAATCACCGTGCTCCAGAACAACAGCTTACTTAAAATATGTTCATCCCGTTCTTCTTCAGTAAGATTGCGCAGAATAACATTTTCGACGAGAAAGCTGGCAGCGCCATAATAAAGCCCTATCACCGCCAAGCTCATAACTGCCGTTCCCAGCTCACCGCTTACTTTGATCCTCATAAATTTCATCCCCTATCTTGTGTATGTTTTTTACTTTGCCAACCGTTTTTTTTACCTGCTGCATTTTTACTTTCAAATCAGTAAAATTAAAACTGCTGAGCTGCGTCCACAAGTCATTTTTACCCTGAATGGAAACAGTCGTATATTTTAGTACCGGAAAAACACCAAATAATCTGTATGTCGTATCTTCGATATCGATACTCTCAATATCCTTATACAAATATACTCCGGCTCTTGTTAATACCCCGCCAAAAATTTCCAGCCCGTTTTCATAAATATCTACTCTGTAGCTGCCGGCCTGCCAAAAAAATACAGCAGCCGTCCCCACTGCGCAAGTTGCTAAAATCAGCGGCATCATACTTATTCCACCGTCAATTACCGCCATAACCGCCATCAGCAGAAGAAATCCTATCACCCCTGTCGACATCAGCCTGTTCGACTTCACCACATCAAGCAGCCCCCGCAGTCCAGTACTGTTTGCATCCATCCAAACACCTCACCTGTAGTTTTGCTTAACAATATAGCATATATTATTTGCAAAGTCACTATCCAGATTAAAAGTTAACAATCAGCTAAATCTAAACAGCCCGGCGCCTATCCTTTGAAAAATAATAAAACATTGCCAGCAATGACTATCTGTGTTATAATCTCACTTGATATTGATGAGCCGATATCTTTTGCTCCGCCTGGAGCACAAAGCACCTGTGTTTTCACGCAGGTGCTTTTGACTTTTATGCTTCAGCATATCCGCAACTTTGACAGCAATGCCGTAATAAATAATAAAAAACAAACCCTATAACTTCTGACGAAGTTATAGGGTTACTTTTCAATCTGGTGGAACTAACTGGACTCGAACCAGTGACCCCCTCGATGTCAACGAGGTACTCTAACCAACTGAGCTATAGTTCCGCAACGATGTTATTTTAGCGCAGAATCACCTTTTTGTCAAGCTGTGACAGCGTAAAAATCAATGTCCCCAGGCTGTCCGGCAGTTTATTCCCGTATCGTAACTTTAGTACCGACCTCGACATATGGCAGAAGCTCCAGCAGCTCGCCGTTACGCATCCGCACACAACCTTCAGAAACCATCGTACCAATGGATTCCGGCGCATGTGTACCATGAATACCAATCCCGTCCCAGCCTGTTACCAGAGAAATAAAATTAGGCCCGTAAGCCCCTTTAATCTCACCTTTGCCGTCGCCGAAATCATGCGTCCAGTACGATGCGTCTAAAATCTCGTCCACCTCAAAATTACCTGTCGGCGTAGTCATATCGCCGGCACGCTGCTTTTGACCCGGTTTTGCCCCAACAGCAACGCCCCATTGCTTAATTACTTCGTTATCCTTCAGCACATACAGCTTGTACTCACTTTTATCTATCAATATCGTATAAGCAGGTTTAACAGCTTCCGGCTGCTTTTGCTCCTCTTTAGGAGGCTCTGCAGCAGGGGTTTCCGTCTTGACCTCCTGCCCTGGCTGCTCAGCAGTCTGCGCCGACTGCTGCTGAGATGTCTGCTGCGGCACCTGCTGTTCTTTACTCAGCCCGTCTAGATACCATATAGCAGCCGAAACCAGCACACCGATCAAAATTATTACAGCGGCGATCTGTTTCTGCTGACGCTGCCGGCGCCTGACACTTTCTTCCTTAAACTGGTCTTTATAAGATTTGCTCACAGTAACATCTCCTTTATGTTTTTATGGTATAACCGACGCCAGTTTTTGTCAATCGCTGTAAAAATATTTACTAGCAGGTGCAGCCGTGTTAAAATATAAATAACTATTAACCTTTGATGACGGAGGCCCATATGGAAAACCTGACTGTAAACTTTCAGCTGCCTGCCGCTGCAGTTTTTATCCCGCTACTGCTGGACGACGGACACGGCGATTATAACCGCAGCTACGAACAATACGAAAACAACGACATAGATTATGCAGATTATTCGACCGACCACCGCGATAACAACTATCGTAATTTTGAAAAGAAAAAACGTAAAAAGACACAAAAAGAAATCGTCGCCGATATTTTAAAACGCTGGGATTAAGCACAACAAAACCACTCAACTATAAAAGCTGAGTGGTTTTTATATTACCAGCTTAACCTGTTACCTGCTTTATAACAACATGCAAAAGCAGCTTGCAATTTCTGCCCGCTGCTTTCACAAGCCTGCACCCCTCACTTATACATTGCTAATATTCCCCTATAACAATGCAAAGTTATCAAAACGTCCATCTGGCGCCGATGTTCCACTGCCAGTCTTTAGTAAAATCACTGCCTGAGCTGCGTTCCACATCCAGATAAACATGACTGTTTTTACCTGCGGCAAAAGCGGCGCCAACACCATATTCAAACCAGGTATCGTTAAAGGTATCGCCAACCTTAACTCTATCCCTGCCGTCATACATCGTTACATCATAAGCGCCGCCGAACTCATGCAGCAGATTGGCCTTAGCATAAACGACGCCTTTGCTGCCGACCTCTTTGCCGATATTGAATCCGATACGTCCGACAGCGCTTTTGATCCCGCTCTGGCTTACTTCGATACCATTACTGGTAGTATAACTGTCACCGCCCAGATAACCTAAAGTAAACTGGGCCTGCGGCTCGATATACCAGCCGTTGTGCAAGACATTTTTCCGGCCGTATTCAGCACTCAGCGATACGCCGGTATTGTTAAAATCACCGGTGATCTTATTATTTTTCGTATCGTACACCTTAAAATCATTCTCCAGATTACTGACTTTAAACACCACATCCAAATAATGCCCTTTACTGCCGATTTCCGTATTATAGAAACTGATCGCCTTGCTGCTGTTGTCGCCGCTGCCACGATTGTAACTGCTGTCGCCGTCAACATAGCTTACCGCCGCCCCCTGATAACGTATCTTGTCGTCAGTATTTTTAGTTATGGTATCGTAACCCAGCTCGTAAGAAGTATACTTGTTTTCAAAATCAAATTTTCCGTCACGGCCTATTTTTGTTCCCCGCAGCCGGAACCAGGCCCCCTGGGCTTCTTCGCCATTATGCCGCAGCTCACCCATACGCTGCAGCAGCTTGTCGTTTTCTGTCCGCCACGTGTGATAGTTCAGCGCATTGGCTGCAATGATCGTATCCGTACTGGTAGTAGGCTGATCAATATTCGTTACCTGCTTCAAATACCAGTCCTTAGTATAATTACCACTCGTATCGGCAGTATCCTGATGATCCAGCTCATAACGCTTCCAGTACAGCGTCCCCTCACCATCTACAGCGGCAAAACTGCCGTTATGGTTATTGACAGTCGCCAGCACCGTACCGACGCCTTCTTCCCCTACAGGCGTATAACCATTGACCTCGTACAAATCAATATACTGCGTCCCGGTCAACGTATCGGTAACATACAGCTTGTCGCTGTTCAACGAATTCTGACTGGCATCGATATCCATTTTGATAACGCCGTTCTCACCGCTGAGATTATCTACCGTCAAAGTGCTGAAAGTATTACTGTCGTGAGTCATATCCACTATCGAATTATCGTTATGCAAATGCGTCAGGTTAGAATCACCAGTCACCTTCCAATAGGAAGCCTCCTCCAGCGAAATATTAGTTTTAGCTGTACTGGCAGTGCTTATCCAGCCCTCGATAAACGATCCGCTATTAGCAGTAAGATCAACTATGCCGCCACTGTTATTAAGGATATTGCCGTAAATATTATATTTGCCCGCATTACCCACCACGCTGCCGTTATTATAAGTATAAATAGCATAACTCGCAGTACCGCCCTCAGTCGCACTGATAACAGCTCCATTTAATACAGCCTCGCTGCCAGTGCCTTGCGCCAACACACCTGCTGCCCATTGGCTTCCATCATCCGCACTGACGTTAATAACAAGATCCTTAGCTGCCTCAAACTTCCCTTTATTAAATACAAATACTCCCAACGCCACGCCATCCCTGCTGTTAGCAATGATAGAAGCATTTTCCCCCAAAGTAACCTTAGCGTCGTTAAAACCAACCTCGACTCCTCTGGTATCCTTTCCGCCTGTAACAAATAACCTCAACCCATCACCAACAGAAATAGTAGCTCCGTCATAAGAATCGATACCATAAGTCCAGCCAGTTCCCGCATTGATAACATTCAACTCTAAATTATCGCCAACTTCAATAATACCTGAATCCATTGTCGCATTATCACCGGCATACATACCCTTCATCACATTAGGCTGATTATTGGAATCCAGACCGCTGACATTACCGGAAACAGTGATTTTAGAATCATCACCGATTTTTACAACTCCGGAAGCATATGTCTTAATACCATAAACATCCAGATTATGTACCGTTCCTGAAGTATCAATAAAATTCATCTCGATCTGCTTCAGGTCAATCGTGCTGTTATAGCCAAAAATACCAATAGAATCGTAGCCACTGTTTGTAGAGTTGGCAAAACCATTAATATCCAGCTTGATAGCACCGCTATTATAAATAAAATCATTACCACTGGCATAAATGCCCTTCGTAACATGGCTAATGCTGCTGGAGTCGATAGACGCTATTCCCCCAAGCGCCTCCAACTCACTTACTGTCGAAAATGGCTGATCGACACCTTCAGCAGCCCACACCACATTATTTAATGACATTGCTAAAACGCTTGCCAAGACTGCTTTTTTAATTACATCTTTTTTCCTTTTCATAGTTTAACCCTCTCCTTTACAATTGCTCTTGGTTTTTCATTCGCTTATGCAAATCAACTAAAACCATAGATACTTCGCTTATAGTATAATAAATTAACTGCTTTAACAAGTTATTCTCATCAGTTTATCACTTCATTTCTGAATTATCACAGCAATTTTTCTGTGATACAGATGCTTTATCCGTTCTTTACCTTTAATACTTTTCGTTTTTAACAAAATTATTACCACTAAAAGATTGTAAATATAACTGTTAAGTTATAATAAGTTACGCATAATAAAATAATTAAAAAAAGCACAGACCAATATAGTCTGTGCTTTTATAATCTTCTCAAATCTAAATACTGCAATAAAGAAACGATATCTTTATCAAAACCATAAATCAAAATTCAAACCTTACTCCTGCATTTACCTGCCATTTCTTTTGGATATCGGCGCCAAAGCTCCGTTCGATATCGCCGTATAAATGACTGCTGTTGCCCAGCTTGATATTACCACCCAAACCAAGCTCAAACCAGGTATCGCCATAATCCTGCGACTCACTCAATGTTTCACCATTGCCCGCCAGCATCATGACATCACGGTTACCACCAAACTCATGCAGCATATTCACTTTAAGATATACATCGTTGCCTGACGCATCTTTTTTGCCTGCTACTACGCCCAAACGTCCAATGCAGCTGTTTACACCGCCCATATAAACATTATTGCCACGATCAGTCGTGTAGCTGCTGCTGCCCAACCGTCCTACAATCAGCTGTGCCTGCGGTTCGATAAAAGTCCCCTGTGCTTTATTCAGTTCTATGGTTTTTCCATATTCCACACTCAGACTATACGCATGGCTTTTTGCCTTGGCCTTATCCGGATAATCGCCATAGGACCTGATGTCCGTATCAAACTGGCCGAAGCGAGTCACTACATCTGTATAGCTGCTGTTATCGCCATGCCAGGTTCCATAAATACTGCCTGCAAACAGCTTGTCTTTACCGCTTCCGGTCCCATATCTGGCATTAGCATTACCACTATCAATAGCAAAGCCATAGGTACTTTTGGCATTATCCGCTTTATCATATCCCAGTTGATACATATTATAACCGCTGTCAAAACCGCTGCCGGCAAACTTTCCGCCGCTGTATCGTGCCCAAATGCCATCACCATCTACTGTGTTGTCTCTAAAACGCAAATCTCCCAGACGCTTACGCAGACTGTCGTTGGTATTACGCCAGAGAGCGTAACTGTTATCCATTGTAGAGAGCAATACTCCCGTATCATTATTTATTACTTTTTCTATTTTGGTTAAATACCACTCCTTTTTACTGCCTGTACTACCATCTGCCTTAGTAACATCTGCACCATTCTCAATAGTCGGCGTAACATCCCATATACCTCCAGCATTAAGATGCTTTCCTGTAAAGGTGGCTTTTTCACTGGTATCAGTTATCAAAAGTAGACTTTTATTACCTGTTACTTCAATACCACTAAGCAGACTTGAATCCTTGACCTGTACATAAGTAATCCCTGCCGTAGCACCTGTAATAGCAATCTTATCGCCATTGGTTTCACTGGCAAGGTCGGTATCCATAACAAACTTTCCTCCAGTACCGCTGTAATCGGTAACATTTAAAGTATCTGCTCCTTGTGTCAAATCAATAACAGCATTATTATTGTTTATCAACGCATTTACAACACTGTCGCCTGCCATATTCCATGTCGATGCATTATCAAAGCTAAGATTAGTTATTCTATCTGCGCCATTTGCACCAATACTAGCACCAGTAAGAAAAGAATCCGCCGTCTTCAAACTGATATCGATCAAAGCTCCTTGAGTACCATATTTGGTAAAATGTTTAACATCACCCAGAAGCTGCACTTTTTTTCCTGTCACCGGATCTATTTTAATTGATGCATCGTAACTACCACTATAGCCTACAGCACCTACTGCTGTACCATTATTTGTCTTAACAATAACTTCACCCGTATACTCGCTGTGATCCCCAACAGAATTTGCACGTAAACCAATGCCTTTTTCACTTTTAACATCAACCCTTACATCACCATCTGCTTTAATACTGCCGCTGATACCTACAGTACCAATCAAACCTGCATCGTTTACTGCGGCCCCCTGTACTGCTACATTAATTTGTGAACCAGCTTTCGCACTAGATTCTGTGCCATTTACATTAGTCAAAAGTAATCCAAACACACCTTCAGAACTTCCTGTACTGCCAGACTGTAGACCGTTTGCTTCAACATCAACATTTAAAACAGCATTAGTTTCCAAATTGAAGCCTTTGTCATCTCTGTCATAAATACCGTGTGTTTGCCAGTAGGTGTCTTTAGTATTTTTCAAAACAATATTTGTCACAGAATTATCTGCCAACTTAACGCCGCTGAATAAGCCTTCAGCAAAATCACTGCTGCCTTCAACATTGATATTGTTTTGCAGTCCACCAATTGTTATATGTGTGGCCGAATTCGTATTCCCTATTACAGCAGCCATTCTTTGATAAGCAGTTGTATCGTGAATATTGATATTCAAATTTCCGGACACCGTAATGGCATCATTGGATGCGATACCAGCAACCATCCCGCTTTGTCCGCTTATATCCATATTCACATCATGGGCAACAGTGACCTGGCCTGCATTAATGCCACAAGCACTACCTAAGCTGTTTATCTTCATCTTTACGCTACCGTCAATGGTGGATGTCCCAAGGATACCAGTAACGTTTTTCCCTCCGCTCAACTCTGCTTTCACATCGCCTGCAACCTGCGCTTCACCTTTAACACCTATAACATCAGCATTGGCATTGCCGATGATACGCATATTCAAATCGCCATTGATCATTGCGTTGTTGCCACCAACATTGATACCTGTAGTTTTATCGTTGCCATTAATATTATCCAGAATAATAGTTGTGTTATCAGACTTAAAATCCGCACTGGTATTAGAAATTCCAAGCATACCTGCACTGGCATGACCACTGCCGTTTTCTTTTTTAGTAAGCTTTATAGCAACATTTTTCATTCTCATTTGATTAGATGTCTGATTTTCTATCCCTACAATATATCCCTTGCCACTGCCGGTAATGTTTATATCATCAGCAGTAAATGTACTCGCGGCACTAGTTCCGTTTTTGTTGGTAATTCCTATCAGGTTACCATCATTATTGGCCTCAATTGTAATATTCCCCGCCTTAAAATCTACCGCATTATTTCCGTTAATCCCATGGCTTCCATTGATAATACCGTAAAGCTCACTGCCATAGCCTGTCAAATCCATTTTTATATTACCGGCAGTAAATTTTGAGGCGTTGTTGGCCCCTGTACTTTGATTGACAATACCATTGACCATAAAATTACCTGAACCGCCAACAACTGTAATTTCCATATTTTTACCTGTATAAACACTGCCGCCATCATTAAAAAAACCTGCCGCCTCATTGCTATCGCTGCGCACTTCCAGTACAATGTCGTTAGCTGTCAATATACCATTGTTAGTATTTATGATACCCATTGGCTTATCAGTCGTACTGTGCACACTATAACTTTTACTTGCCTCAGATATATCAAATGTAGTGCCACTATTATTTAAGCCCCATTCCAAAGCCATTGCACTGCTACTACCAACACCCGACAACATTAAACTCAAAATTATAGCCTTCTCCAAGTTTTTCATTTTCATAAACATCCTTTCATCTTTTCTGTTTTTGATCAGGTCTTTTTTTATAACAAGAAAAACTGCAAAAATACTGCCGTTTTCTTCCTACCAGGGCTGTATAAACGTGGTAAGTCTTATTACAGCCAAACTCACGTCCGCAAATTGGGCACCGCACCGTTAAACCATTTAAACCAGGTTGTATACTTTTATTGGTAACCTCTTCCCATATCTCGATATGCAACTAAAACATCTCCTTGCCGCTATTTGTTACTCGTCGCAGCGCACCAGCCTAAAGCGCCTAAGCTTATTTTTACTATTCAAAAGCTCTTTATAGCCCTCCGGGTCTACTATCTCGTCTAACGTGCACACAAAACGCTGCTTTATTTTTAGCAGCATCTTTAAGCTAAGCATCACTCGGCCACTTTCTACATTGCTTAAATGCGTCTGCGAAATACCCAAAAATTTAGCAAATTCTGTTTGCGTTATGCCATTGCGGGTACGCCTTACTTGGATCTCGCAGCCAACTTTTTTATAATCCAACTCTTCCATCTTCCCATCCATTTCCACCGCTTATCCGTGTAGCAGGCTTGCTACCGTCATTGCTTGCAGCTTCTTTTCAATCAAGCTCTGTAGCTCACAGTAAAAGGCCCGTACCGGACAATTTTCAGTAGCAAAACGGCTGCAATACCTGCCGACCTCCAAACAACGGTTAAGCTTTGTAGTCGCCTCCAGCACATTGATGATTTCGTAAAGGCTGATCTCCGTTGGCTTTTTAGCCAGCAAAAAGCCGGCCCTGTGCCCCTACTATTCTTTTGATGATACCGGCCACTACCAGCTTGCTGGTGATTTTTAAAACATAGCTTGGCGGTATACCCATTGCCATAGCTATTTCATTCGATGTTGCCAGTTCATCTTTGATAGCAAGATACAAAACAGTCCTGATGGCATAATCAGTCGTAACATTTAATTGCATCATCTGCATCGTCCATCTCCTCACTAATGGAAACCATACCTTCTCAGGTTTCTTTTGTTACAAACAAACAAGCCCTGATAGTTGTCTATAAAATCCAACCAACGGTTTTGCTATTCTATATTTTTTCAAAGCATTTTTAATATTTTACATTATATTATCATATTCGTCCCCCCCGCAAGACATTCTTGCTCGAATTATCAAAAAACTTTGTTCGATGGTCTTGCAACTGGTAACTTTTAGGTGTATAATAAAAAATGTAAAAGATAAGGCGACACTCACCTTTAGGTTAAGTGTCGCCTTATCTTTTTGTTTTCCCACAACTGCATAGGCTATGACTGTCGCGTCATAGCTCCAAACAATCACATGTTTACTTATTTTGGCATTGAGGTACTGTTAATTACAGGCTTTTTATGCTGCAATTAACAGTATTGTTACCATTTCAACCAAATAGCTTCCTACATGGACGTTATTTTTGTGTACCTTGTTCTTTTACAATGGCACTGCTTAGCTTGTTCAGGCAGGGCCGCAGCTGACAGGGAAAACAGCAAGCGGCGGTTGAATGAAATCATCAGGCATTTGGAAAACAGATATACAGTAACAGAACCTGTAACGGACTTATAAGCATAAAAAATACCGGATAGAATATCTATCCGGTATTTTTTGTGTTTTAATCGGTTCTTTTTATTGCAATTTCGCTTTTAAGGTTTCGATTTCACGGCTTTGCGCTTCTAATTTCATCAATAACAGCTGGATTTTTTCTTCCTGAGCTTTTAAGGAAGTATCGACTTCACGGCGTGTGTAAATAATATCACGTTTTGGTACTTCGCCTTTTTTAGTGCGGTCTAAAGCAAAGTTTACACCAATATTACCCATTTTTTTACCGCCCTGGGTTATACCCATCCCCAGCGAAAACATTACTTCCTGATTTGGTGCATAAAATCCGCCGACGGCCAAAGCGTTTTTGCCATCATATGACCCCATTGCCATCGCCAGTTCACCTTTGTTACCATCCTGGAAGCGTGGGTGCAGACCTGCCATTGCCGCTGATAATGCGCCAACGCTGTCTATTTCTTCTCCAAAACGGCTGATATCGTTACTGAGTCCCTGGATATCCTGTTTTACCTGATATAACTGGCTGCCGTTTACAGCGTCTGTTGAGGTCGCATCGACACGTCCGGGAGCAACATTACTGATCGTTTTGTTATTGGCATTGATACCGTTGCTGTCGATGTAGGTTTCGTTGCCGACCTTATATTCTTTGGCTTCGATGCTGTTTAAGCTTATATCATCTTTTAAAGATACTTTATAATCGTTGTTGCCCAGTTTATCTATCTGGATATTTTCACCGGCGCTTAAATCTACACTGCCAACAGTTCCAAGAGTATCCATGACTGATTTTAACTGTTCTTCAGTTGCAGCACGACCAGTTGTTGCAAAATCAGCGCTGTTCAAAGTCGTATTGGTAAGACCTGTTATTTCACCGATTTTATTGCCGTTATCAGTGCTCCCTTCTATAGTGACATTACCAACTTGTACTTTGTCTTCTAAACTTACTTTGTATTTTACAGGATCACCGTCCTGAGCAACATTTTCTACCTTCACACCGCTGTTGCTGTCGCCTTCAACAGTAACTTTATTGGCTGCGATCTGGTCATTGATATCACCAAATTTGACCTCCAGATTATCAACCCTGTTATTCAGGTTAGTGATAGAGGTATTATTACTGATGTCAAGAGTTTCTCCAAGCTTAGCGTTAGGCGCAATAGTTATTTTAGCTCCTTCTGCAGTAGTTTCAACGCTGACATCGATTTTATCTTTGGCTCCGATAAATTTGATATCTGTTTTGTTTTCGCCGCCAAGTCTGATATCTGTTTTAGTACCAATTTCGTTACTTACAGTAAATCCGCCCTGCAGCTTTGTGATATTTTCGTTGTTAGTTGTCTGGTCTGTATTAAGTTCATCTACCAGATTTTTTACACTTTTAAGCTGCGCTACATTGACTGCGTCAGTATCTTCTGTACCTGCCGCCAAATTGGTGATCTGGCGTGTATTAGCGGCATGGAACTTACCGTTCTCATCTGTATATGCTGCCGAACCTACGCTTATTGCGCCATCACTGCTGCGCCATGCTGAAAGGGCATTATTTTTTTCTTCTAAAGCATTTAAAAAATCCTTATTTTGGCTTAACCATGCATTTTTTTGTTTAGTAGCTTCTAACATACGAGTTGACAGATCAGCTTTTTTGGCCAAGGCAGTCTCATAAGCTTTTTGTTTTTCCGCATCCGTACTGCCTTTTGTATTGCGCAGGATATCGTCGTTCTTTTGCGCTTCATCATAAAGGCTGTAATAGTTTTTCATAACCTCTGTATATTCGTTATTTTTTTCAGACCATTTATTATTGAATTGATTTACAACATCAGCTTTACCAATAGATGCGGCAAGCTCCATCTCTGTTGCAGGCTGACCAGCAGCAGTCGCTACAAAACCAATTTTCCCAGCAGCCGTATCGGCAACTGCATCAGGGCCAAGCGCAACACCGCCGTTTGCCAAAACCGATGCACTATCGCCCAGCGCGCTGCCACGCCATGCTACATAAGTCCTGTCACCCAGGGCAACACCATAAGCTTCTGCAGAAGCGCTGTCCCCCACCGCAACGCCGCCTCTGGCAAACGCATTATTGCCAATAGCTGTGCCGCTGTAGGAAGAAAATAATTCCCCAGGCAGATTTTTGTAAAAATCACCGGCAGTTGCGTTATAGCCTATGGCAACGCCGTTAGTACTTTGCGTATTATTACCAACAGAAGTGCCTTTGTTCGTTGCATATGCATTAACACCGACAGCAGCCGAGTTACTAGTGGCATAACTGGCAGCGCCCAAACTCGTAGAGCTGATAACAGACGTTGCATTATAACCGACCGCAGTACTGTATCCATGCGACGCAAATGCACCCATACCCGCTGCCAAAGCGCCATAATTATTTTTATCTAAGGCGTTAGGCCCTGCGCCTTCTCCATTCTCATTATTATTTTGAGACTTTTGGCTGGCCTTCTTATAATCAATAATTCCTTTTTGGGACAAATCTTCAAGAGTAGGTTCTGTACCTACGCCAAAATAATATCTACTGCCCTGATTAGTTACCCCTGTAGCATCTGCTGCAAAACTATTACTGACATATACAGACTGCATCAAAGCTAAGGCAATGCAAAGGCTCAATTTTTTATTTATTTTTTTCATGAAAAATCAGCTTCCTTCCAACAATGGAAGTATTTATCTTCAGCCTTTCTGTAAAACTTTCATTATTTCTATGGCTTTAGACAAATCTTCCAGTCTAAAGTTATTTTCTTCGACTATAGTTTTTATTTTTTGGCATTCGTTTTTTTCTGCTTCGTTTTCAGAGAGTGTTTTTTCTTCAAAAAAATATTCTATCGGACATTCAAACAATTCTTTTATTTTTATTAAGTGCAACAAAGTCACACCAACTCTGCCATTTTCGATATTGCTTAAATGTGTTTGCGATATACACAGTTTTTTAGCCAGCACCTTTTGTGATATTTTATTTTCAATGCGCAGAAGCTTTATTCTGTGTCCAATTTTTTGAAGCTCTTTTTCCATTATCAAGCACCTCCGAAAACAAATAGTAACAAACATTTTTGCCGGCAAAATTATTTTCTTGGGTTTGGCCGTTTATTAAAACAAGAATAACTGCAATAATATTGCCTTTTTCTGGCAAGCAAAGCCGTATAAACATGATATGTTTTGTTACAGCTGAATTCACGGCCACAAATAGGGCATTTCATCATTAATGATTCAATGCCTGATCTACGTGATGTCATTTCACTGTCATGGCAGAATTTTGAATTCATAGAATCGCATTCCTTCTTTATTTTTATAATTTTTATGAATAAATTTCACTGCAGTAAAAGGAAAGTAGACTTTCTAGGGTTACTTTAACTCCAAAAAATATAAATTTAATCATATAATAAATTTTATATATAATAAATTTCTTATATTATGATATCATGTATATATTCTCAGCGCAATTTTGTTTATATTACAAATGTTTTATTTTTCTTCAAACTAAATTTTATGTTATAGCTAATTATTCAAAAGTAGCTAATATTATGAATTATTTTAAATTTATTAAGCATAATAAAAATGTCGTTTTTCGGAAAATTTTAATAAATATAAAAATCCCGGATAGTAATATGTCCGGGATTTTTATATTTATATTATGCTGTTCGCGATCAAAGGAATTTAGGCGGCAAGGTTTCAAAGCCAACCCTGTCTGCCACTTTATCTATGGATTGCAGGCCCGGCAGAACAAACATTTTTGATGTGCCCTGAACAAGCAGTCTGCCGTTTTCATCTTTTAACGTACCTTCGGCAAGCCCGATCGTCCTCCCCATTCTTATCAGTCTGCCTTCCGCAATTATTTTGCCAGAAGCAGCAGCGGCAAGGTTATTCACCTGCAGGTCAAGCGTAGTTATGCCGTCCTCTTCGCCGATGCAGCAGTAAAGAGCCCAAAAGGTAACCGTGTCAAGAATTGATGAAAAGACGCCGCCATGTACTGAAGCAAAGGGATTATTTAGGCTGTCATTGATCTGCGTTTCGACACGGCAGTAGCCATAGTCAAGCTCACATATCTTCATGCCCAGCAGTTTAAGATACGGGGCTCTGTTGGCAATCGCCATAATTGCTTTGGCGTATTCAGGATTCACTTTTCGCATTGCATTTCACCTGCTCTTTCAATTTTTGCAGCTATCACTCTTTCAGCTTTTATATTACACTAATTTTTCATCTTAATAAAGCTTTTATTCTTCACTGCCTGACAATTATGATAAAGATCCTTTGCTAACGATAAGGCCTGCAGCAAAAAAATACCGGACAGATATCTGTCCGGTATTGCATTTTAATTTTATTATGCAGTTTTACTTATTTCAAAGCTGCCGCACAGCGTGCGCACACAGTCGGATGCTCAGCATCTTTACCTACGGTATCGCTATAGATCCAGCAGCGTTCGCATTTCTCGCCTTCCGCAGCCTGAACAGTTACTTTCAGGTCTTCACGTCCGGTCGCTTCTACGCCGCCGGCCAAACCTTCCACCAGTTTAGCCTGCGATACGATCAGCAGTGTCGCCAGATCACCTTCAACGGATCTGAGTATCGCCAGCGCTTCGCCTGTAGCATGCAGCTCGACTTTAGCGTCCAGAGAATGACCGATAGTTTTAGCGCGGCGGGCACCTTCCAGAACTCTGGTGATCTCGCTGCGGATCTCGATGAAGTTATCCCATTTGCTTTCCAGGGCTTCGTCGATATATTCTTCCTTGCATTCTGGCCACGGCATCATGAATACGGATTCAGGCATGGAAGCAGGTTTTTTCATGAACTGCCATACTTCTTCCATCGTGAAGCTGAGTACGGGCGCGATCATTACGACCAGATCCAGCATGATCTCGTACATTGCAGTCTGAGCGCTGCGGCGTTCAAAGGAATCGGCCTTGTATGCATACAGGCGGTCTTTGAGGATATCCAGATAGTAGCTGCTCATCTCGACGCTGCAGAAATTATGGATAGCATGATAGAGCACATGGAAGTCGTAGCTTTCATAAGCTGCGGAAACCTCTTTTTTCAAGAGCTGCATATGCATCAAAGCCCAACGATCCAGCTCCAGCATATCCTTAAATTCAACTTTATCGGTTTCATAATTGAAATCGTTGGTGTTGCCCAGGATATAGCGAATGGTGTTGCGGATCTTGCGATAAACCTCAGAGAGCTGTTTCAGTATCTCTTTGGAGATACGAATATCAGCCTTGTAATCGGAGGAAGCTGCCCACAAACGAATGATATCGGCGCCATATTGGGCGATAACTTCCTGCGGGGCAACAGTATTGCCTACAGATTTAGACATTTTGCGGCCTTCGCCGTCAACAACGTAACCATGCGTCAGAACTGCGTGGTAAGGCGCTTTGCCTTCGGTAGCAACGGAAGTGAGCAGTGAAGACTGGAACCAGCCGCGATGCTGATCGCTGCCTTCCAGATACATATCTGCAGGCCATGCCAGTTCGGGACGGGTTTTGCAGACTGCTGCATGGGAAGAACCGCTGTCGAACCAGACATCCATGATATCAGATTCTTTGCGGAAATGAGTGCCGCCGCATTTGGGGCATTTGGTGCCCTGCGGCAGGATCTCCTCAGCAGAATGAGCCCACCAGGCATCAGAGCCTTCTTTAGCAAACAGGTCGGCAACAGCATTGATAGTATCGTCGTTGACCAGGTGTTCGTTGCAGTCTTCACAGTAGAAGATCGGGATCGGTACGCCCCAGACACGCTGACGGGAAATGCACCAGTCGTGACGGTCGGCGACCATATTATGGATACGTGCTTCGCCCCAGGACGGGATCCACTGCACGTCATTGGCAATAGCATTCAGGGCTTCTTCACGGAAGCCGTCAACAGATGCGAACCACTGCTCGGTCGCACGGTAGATGATAGGGTTCTTGCAGCGCCAGCAGTGTGCATACTGATGGCGGATGTTTTCTTTGCCAAACAGGCGGTTCAGCCCGGCCAGATATTTGATGATGGGTACGTTGGCATCAAAAACGAACATGCCTGCAAAATCCGCACCGGCTTCTGCTGTCAGTTTACCTGAGCCGTCAACAGGGCAGATGATCGGCAGATTGTAGCGAACGCCGGTCTCAAAGTCGTCGGCGCCATGTCCGGGAGCGGTATGTACACAGCCTGTGCCGGCTTCCAGCGTAACATAATCAGCCAAAACGACTAAGGATTTGCGGTCAATAGTTTCAAACGGATGTCTGCATTCAGCATATTCCATATCTTTACCTTTACAGGTGCCGATGATATTGCTGAGGTCTTTTTTGCAGACCTTGCCAACGGCTTCCAGCATCTCTTTGGCCATAAACAGGATTTCGCCTTCGCATTCTACCCAGGCATATTCAAAGTCCGGATGCAGCGCGATCGCTACGTTGGCAGGCATGGTCCACGGAGTAGTGGTCCAGATAACGATATAGGCCGGTTTGCCCTGAGCTGCTTCTGGCAGCATGCCGTTGTCTTTGACGAGCGGCATTTTTACGAAGATCGCCGGCGACTTTTCTTCACCGTATTCGATTTCAGCTTCTGCCAGAGCGGTTTCGCAGTGCGGACACCAGTAAACAGCTTTTTTACCTTTATAGATATAGCCTTTTTTTGCCATCTCGCCGAAAACATGGATCTGTACAGCTTCATAATCGTGGGTCATGGTGATATAAGGATGATCCCAATCTCCAAGAACGCCCAGACGTTTGAAGTCGGTACGCTGCTCGTCGATCCATTTTAAAGCGTAGTCGTGACATTCTTTACGCAGTACCAGTGTATCAAGCTCATGGCGGTTCAGTCCCAGATTTTTGATAGCGGCGTGCTCGATCGGCATACCATGGGTATCCCAGCCGGGAACATACGGGGTATCAAATCCCTGCGCATATTTATATTTCATAATGATGTCTTTCAAAATCTTGTTTAAAGCCGTACCCATATGGATCTTGCCGTTAGCGTACGGCGGACCGTCGTGCAGGACAAATTTTTTATGGCCCGCATGCAGTTCCTGTTTCTTTTCATAGATTTTGTTTTCTTCCCAGTATTTCAAAAATTCGGGTTCGCGTTCCGGTAAACCGGCACGCATCGGAAATTCAGTTTCCGGTAAATTAAGAGTCTTGCTGTAATCCATGTGTACACCTCCAAAAAAATAAAGCCCCGCTCCCAAAAAGGGACGAGACTATAAACCCGTGGTACCACCCTCATGACAGACTTAAGCTGCCTGCCACTCGAAACACCATAACGTGTGTTACCCGTCCGGGCTTACTGTTTTCAGCCCAGAAGCTCTGAAGTGATCTTCCCCTGCCATCTTTCCGGTCGGGCTCGCACTGTCCCCGACTCGCTTGACTGTGCCCGGCAGGCTACTGTCTTCGTCATCGCTGCTGCTTTTATTAAAACAAAGTCATTATACACCATTATACAAGTTATAGTCAATGGTATTTGCCATATTTAAACTCAAAGATGCCATAACCGCTGTCAGTATGCAGATGTGAGGTATCGTTGAGCCTGAACACAGCATGTTCGCGCCATTTGTTGATTCCCAGGACCGTCACGCTGGACGGCAGGATATCGACAGAAAAATTTAAAACGTTGACGGCAGCTATATCAAGCCCCAGCCAATGGAAAATGATGTTTTGGATCGTGCCTTTATGGGCTACGATCAGAAGATTTTCCCGCTCCAGATCAGCGCATTTTATCAGGCCCTGCACATTACGGTCATAAAATTCCTGCCGCGTTTCGCCGCCCGGATAGTTGCGGTGATGCAGTTCCTTTAAGGTCGGAGGCTGCTGATACAAAGCTTTGGCAGCCGTTTCAGTCAAGCCTGCCGCCTGTCCATTATTTTTTTCGCGCAAAAATTCATACGGTTCCAGCTTACTGATTCCCAGCCTGGCGGCGATGATCCGGGCTGATTCTTCCGCCCGCTTCAAATCGCTGGTCAGGATTCGCAGATCACGGCTTTGCCCTGCAAAATCTTTGGCTAATTTGGACGCAACGGCCTGCAGCTGAACCTTTCCCGCAGCCGTAAGCTCCGAATCGGTCCAACCGCCTGTCAAATGCTCTGTATGATGAGTTGCTTCACCGTGGCGTACCAAAATAATCATGCTGCCGACCTCGCTTATTTTTCAGTATCTTCGCTAAAGTTTTTCAAAAGCTCCATTTGGCCTTCCAAAATGCTCATCATATGCTGACGATGCACAGCGGCCTTTTTGACCTGATCTTCAAAGATACCTTTTGCGAGAGCAGCTTTATTTTCTGCTTCAAAAATCATTTTTCTTACTTTTTCGTCGGTGTCAGCCAAAAGCGTTCTGGAACGTTCTTCGGCATCGGCGATCATCGTTCTGTAGCGTTCGTCGGCTTCGCCGGTCAGCTTTTGTGCTTCGGCACGTGCCTGTGCCAAAACATCGCTGGCCTCGTCTTTTGCCTGCGACGACATTTTTTTGCACAGATCCTCTGTCGTCACTTTCATTTTAGCGACTTCTACTTCGGCGGCACTGCGCATTTTGTCTACAAAATTCTGAGTCTCATTTTTCATCTGCTTCAGCTCGGCCTCAGCTTCGCCGCGCAGTCTGGCAATTTCCGCCAGCGTGTCATTACGCAATTTTGTAGTTTCACTTTCAGCTTCGCTGCGCAGTTTTTCAGCATAAGCTTCTGCTTCTGTCCTGGCCTGAGTCGCCGCGATTTCAGCGTCCATTTTTGCTTTAGCAGCAGCAGCCTGGCATTCAGAAGTGATCTCTTTGCATTTCATGGCAGTTTCCTGCTCCAGCAGGGCAGCCTTTTGCTCGCTGTTCTTTTTCACTTCGTCGGCAGTTTCCTGTGCGATGACCAAAGTGTTCTGCATGGTGGATTCCATTTGCTGATAGTATTCCAGTTTGGCGCTGACGCGTTCCACAGCATCTTTAAGCTCTACGTTGTCCTGATACAGGCGTTCAAAATCCTTGGCAACTTTGGCAAAAAACTCATCGACCTCTTCGGTGTCATATCCGCGGAAGCCTTTGGAAAAGTTCTTATTGTTTAAATCTAACGGTGTCAACATATCGTGATACCCTCCCCATTAAATATATCTTTTCAGCGTGATGCTTAAACGACCTTTTTTGGTAGTGCCCCTGATCTCGGCTACTTCTACCCTGCCGCGGCTGCGGAAAGAAATGATATCGCCTTCGCTGACCGGCTGGGCTGCGTTCTTGGCCTCTTTCCAGTTTACTTTAACATTCTGGCCTTTGATCTCGTCAGCCATACGTGACCGGGATACGCCATATCCTGCAGCAGCAACGGCATCCAGCCTTAAAGCTGCAACTGTAGCGCTGATGACCTTGACCTTTTCTTCCTTCTGCAGCAGGTCAGCTTCTGTGATCTCGGTCAGTGAAACCGGGGCAGAACCTATCTGCGTCAGATTGTTCATAATGTAAGCAGCAAAGGATTTGTCGGCTACGAACTGTGCTCCTTCAGGGATAAAAATAATATCGCCCAAAATCTCGCGTTTACAGCCCATCCCCATAAAAGCTCCCAAAATATCGCGGTGACTGAGTTCATAATAGCGTTTGTCCCATTCGACTTTAAAGCAGACCATGCCAAAATCCGGCTGACCAAAAAAGTCTTCGGCAACAAAAGCAACTTTCATACGCTCGGCATTTTTAAAACCGCCGCTGGTTTCCAGCTTCACATTTTCAAAATTGGCCGCAACGATCTCGGCCACATTACAGCCATGCGGATCAAGAAAATCGCTGACGCGGAATTTTCGGCTTCTATGAGCCCCTTCCGCCAGATCAAGCAGCTTGGCTGCCAGTTCTTCATCGCCGCCGGCCCGAAAATATCTTAAAATCTTTTCTCTATCTGCCATTGGTTATTTACCCTTCAATTTCTCACTGCGTTCCAGCACGGCCAGTACAGCATCATACATCGCAGCACGCACTCCGCGGTTTTCCAGAGCATGGATACCGGCAATGGTAGTTCCGCCTGGCGAAGTTACCTGATCGCGCAGCTGCGCCGGATGCAATGCTGTTTCCAGCACCATTTTGCCGCTGCCGGCAAATGTCTGGGCGGCCAGCTTGATCGCCAGCGCCCGCGGCAGGCCTGCATTAACGCCAGCATCTGCCAGAGCGTCGATCAGCATAAAGACATAGCCCGGACCACAGCCTGATACCGCCGTGATCGCTTCGATAGCACTTTCAGCCACTACTTCGACCTCGCCGCAGGAACCAAAAATAGTTTTAGCGGCGTTGATCATCCCGGCGCTGGCCTTGCTGTCAGGTGCGATAGCAGTCATACCCGCACCTACTGCCAGCGGTGTATTGGGCATCACTCTGATGACCGCATGTCCCGGCACTACCTGATGCAGCTTCGCCAGATCGACACTGCCCATGATCGAAAGCACCGTTGCCTGCGGCGGCATTGCTGCAGCAAGCTCAGCAGTGATCGCCGCATCAACAACCTGCGGTTTTACTGCCAGAATGATCAGCCCTGCATCTTTTACCACAGCTTTATTATCACCAGATGCTTTAATGCCGTAGGTTTTCTGTAAATATTCACAGCGTGCCGCTGACGGCTCGCCGACAAAGATCTCACCCGGGTCAGCCAGTCCGGCTCCCAGAATACCTTTGATGATAGCTTCAGTCATAGCGCCGCCGCCGATAAAAGCCAGCGGGCCGGTTTGAGCTGTTATTTTTTCCACGGTTGACCACCCTTTTCATCATAAATGTTGACGCTGGCGTCGATATCTACGTTTTTCGGGGCACAGACCAGAATATTACGGCCGATTTTTTTCATACTGCCGCCTAAAGCGTAAATAGTCCCGCTGATAAAGTCGGTCATTCTTTTGGTCACCAGGCCTTCAGTACCTTCAAAGTTCACTACTACAGGCTGGTTGTTGCGCAGATAATCGGCAACCTTCTGCGAATCGTCAAAATTAGCCGGTTCCAGCACTACTACCTTGACCTGCTTTTGAGCAAGCGGCATGGAAATGGTTTTGCCTTCAGGCGAATTTTGGACGTTCTTTTTGCTGAAGAAGGATTTTTTCTCGGCCGGCGCTTCGCTTCTGCTTTCGCTTTTTTCCAAAGCGTCAGGCTCGGGGGGAAGTGCTGCCCTGCTGACGGCAGGTGTGCTGCGGGGAATCCGTTTAGGAGCTGGTTCAGCTTTTTTTACGGGTTCCTCTTCCTCTAAAAGTTCATCATCTTCCTCTTCATATAGACCTAATGTTTCAGAGATACGATCAAAAAATTTCATACATTTCACCATACCTTCATGCTCATTTATTTTTACTGTAATCGCGCTTACCAAATAAGGCCGTACCCACACGCACGATGTTGGCCCCTTCTTCAACAGCTACTGTAAAGTCGTGAGTCATACCCATCGACAGCAGCTCGATCCCGGTCCGCTGCGCACGCAGCTCGCAAAAACAGCGGTAACCTTCTTTAAAAACGGGGCGTGTTTCCTCTATATCATCGCACAGCGGCGCAATAACCATCAAACCGCGTACACGCAGGTTTTGATATTCGTCCAGCTGCGGCAATACCGCCAGATAATCTTCAATCAAAAAGCCTGTCTTCTGCTCCTCGCGGGCGATGTTGAGCTGCAGCAAAATATCCTGCTGCTTATGCTGCTGTCCAGCCGCCTTGTCCAGCGCAGCCAAAAGATGCTCGCTGTCAGCTGATTCAATCAGATCGAACAAGGTGACGGCCTGCCTGGCTTTATTGGTCTGTAAATGGCCGATCAGATGCCAGAAGCCGCGGTCAGGCACAATAGTGCGTTTTTCCTTCGCTTCCTGCACCCGGTTTTCGCCGATATTAGTCACACCAAGCGCCAGCGATTCCAGCACCACGTCTACGGGATGATTTTTAGTTACGGCGACCAGTGTTACCTTATCGCCGGTCAGTTTAGTTTCAGTTCGCCGGCTCAAAGCTTCGGCGATCTGGGTCTGTACTTTGTGCAGATTGTCTTTTAACAAAATAAAGACCTCCTAAAAGTTTTATATTCGCCACAAAAACTATTATTCCTTTTTTATCTTCGGCAAATGCTTACGCCCATGCGCCCGGTTTTACCCAACTCGGCACGATAGGAAAAAAACAGTTCCCGATTATCGCAGGTACATGTCGCGGCACAGTGGATATTACCTCGCTCCAGTCCTGCTGCTTTTAATTGTAATCTATTCATCAGCCATAAGTCCAGATGATATTTACCATTTGGTTTAAGCGTAAAACACTCACGGTATTTTGCACCCGCCGTCAGAACTTTATCGTCTACTTCGTAACAGCAGCTGCCAATCGACGGTCCGATCGCCGCCAGCATTTTTTCCGGGTTGCAGCCATAATGACGGCACATCATCTGCACCGTTTTGAGGGCGATCTCCTCCACACTGCCGCGCCAGCCTGCATGCGCCAGTCCCACAGCCCCGGTTTCTGTATCAGCCAGCAAAACCGGTACGCAATCTGCATAAAACAGCAGCAGCGGCACATTTTGCAAATCGGTGATCAAAGCATCAGTGTCGGCAATAGTATCGGCAAAATCCACAGCGCCGCTGCCGATAAGGCCTTCTGTCACACAAACGACCTTACTGCCGTGCACCTGGGCACAGGTAGTAAACCTTGCCGCATCCACACCCAACGCCGCCGCAAACTGCCTGCGGTTGGCGTTTACAAGCTCTGCTTCATCGCCCACATGCAGCGCCAGGTTGAATCCGTCCGGCACAATACTGCTTGCTCCATGCAGACGGCAGCTGCAGCCGTTGCTGAATCCTGCTTCTGTCAGCGCCGTAAATTCACCCAGCCAGACCGGCCCGTTATTTCTTAATCTGAAACTCATACCTGTGCCTCCCCGCAAACACCGCAGCGGCGGCATAAGTCAAAACACATCGGTGTAAATTCTTCCCGCTGCGCCTTCTGCCACTCGCTGATCAAATAAGCTTCGGTAAAGCCCATATCCAAATGCTGCCAGGGCAAAGGCCTGCCGATCTCGTAAGCAGCAGCAGCAAGTTCCTCTATATCCAGTCCCTGCTCTTTCAGCACCTGCTTCAGCGGCATTTCTCTGCGGAAGGCTTCCAGTAAAGCGGTGCCGATCCTGCGATCACCCCTTGCCAAAACTGCCTGCAGAACAGTTTCCTTCAAGGATTCTGTCTGCACCTGGATATGTTTCGCTTTTTTAAAAGCGGTTTCCAGCATTTTTAAACGGCGTTTCAAGGTTTTGACATCGCACAGCGGCGACCATTGAAACGGTGTAAACGGCTTGGGGATGAAACCATTCACGGAAATTATCAGATCGCCTTTATTAAGGGCGGCATCCATCTTTTCTCGTACCCGACCGATCATCGCTATCATTTCTTCGATATCACTGTCAGCTTCCCCCGGCAGGCCCAGCATATAATACAGCTTGATATTTTTCATACCTGCTGCCGCTGCCAGTTCTATGGCATTAAAAACATGTTCTTCGGTAATGCCTTTATTGATGATATTACGCATTTTCACGCTGCCTGCTTCCGGAGCCACAGTCATCGTCCTCTGACCGCTGGCAGCCAAAGCCTGCGTCAGCTCTACATCTAAAGTGTCGGCCCGCAGAGAGGCTACCGTAAAAGGTACCTGCTCATCTACCAGTGTCTGTGTCAGTTCTTTGATGTACGGATAATCAGATACCGCGGCCCCCATCAGCCCGACCTTTTTAGTCTGTGGCGGACGGTTGCGTATTTTAGCAAGCAGCAGCTCAAGATCGCGCGCCCGCGGTTTGCGGAAGCAATAACCTGCCATGCAGAAACGGCAATGCCGCCCGCAGCCTCGTGCTACTTCGACGATATACATATTTTCAAATTCAGTCGCATCTGTCATAATTGCCGATGTCTGCGGATAATTATCCAGTTCACGTACCCACTGACGTTTTACGCTGGCAGGCACCTGCGGTGACGCCAGCATACCGCAGAACATACCGCCAGCATCGTACTGCGGCTTATAAAACCGCGGCACATAGATGCCGCTCAGCTGCGCCAGCTCCAACAGTGTATCTTCCTTAGACAGGCCTTTGTCCCTGGCTTCATAAACAGCGTCCAGCAGTTTATTGACAGTTTCTTCACCTTCACCGATCACGAAAGCATCGGCAACCCCTGCTAAAGGCTCAGGATTGAAGGTCGCGCAGGGACCGCCGATGATCACCAGCGGTTCTTTGGCGCCGCGTGCTGCCGCCTCAGGCTTCACATTGCTCTGCGCCAGCATAGTCAGTAAATTGGTATAATCCATTTCAAATGACATCATCACGCAGATAACTTCAAAATCTGCAAGCTGCCTCTGTGTTTCCAGTGATAAAAGCGGCGTTTTCGTGCGTTTATGCTCTGCTAAGAGCTTGCTGTCAGGCAGAAAGAAACGTTCGCAGGCTGAATCGCCGCGGCTGTTGATGAGCTGATACAGGATATGCAGTCCCAGATTCGACATCCCCAGATGATAAGTATTGGGGTAAATAAAGGCCACCGGCCTCCGCGCGCCAGGCGCAAATACCTGTACCCCGCTCTCGCGGGCAACTATTTCTTTCAACGCATTTTTAAGCTCCCAGGTCAACTTGTCTACCTCGTTTATACTCTCTCAGTGTGCTGTTAGTCCTTCAACCGTTTTTCAAACATTTCGATCACCGTTTTCAACACCTTCAGGCGGGCATAATATTTATTATTGCCTTCCACTATCGTCCACGGTGCATAATCAGTACTTGTGCGCACCAGCATTTCGTTCACAGCCGCTTCATAGGCATCCCATTTCTCACGGTTGCGCCAGTCTTCGTCAGTGATCTTCCATTCCTTGTTCGGATTTTGCTCCCGCTCCTTAAGGCGTTTATACTGCTCGTCTTTATCTATCTGCAGCCAGAATTTGCCTATCACCGTACCGTATTCCGCCCATTGGGCTTCCATCTCGTTGATCTCGGCATAGGCCCGCCCCCATTCATCCTGCGTTGCAAAGCCTTCGATACGTTCTACCATGACCCTGCCGTACCAGGTACGGTCAAAAATGGCGATCTCTCCCTGTTTGGGAAAGCGTGTCCAAAAACGCCATAGATAGTTAAAAGATTTCTCTACCACGTTGGGAGCCGCTACCGGGTTCACCGAATACCCCAGCGGATCGAGAGCTGCCGTCAGCCGACGGATCGCTCCGCCCTTACCGCCTGCATCCCAGCCTTCAAAGCCAAAGACCGAAGGAATACCCTTTTTATACATTTCATACTGCAAAATACTCAGTTTGGACTGGTATTTATCCAGTTTCTCTTTATATTCCGCTTTTGCGATTTCTTTGGACAGATCGACCTTTGATAAAACGTCGTAGATCTCGGTACGCGGCAACACCAGCTGCTGCCCGGCTTTCTGTCTGCGGGCTTCCGCTTCGGCCAGCGCCAGTTCCAGCCGCTGTACGATCACATCAAATATCGAGACCTCGGCAAAACGCGTATCGTCGCCGGCGATCAGATACCAGTGGGCATTAGGCCGGTCGCTGTCGATAAACATTTTCTCGTAGATTTCCAGATACCGCTGATAATCTACAAAATCATCATCGCTTTCGCTGACCTTGTTCCAGCCTTTACCATAGGTTTTTTCAGCCTTCTGCACATTAGCCTTCAGCTGTTTTTCGGAAACGTGTACAAAAAATTTCAGCAGCACATAATTATCATCAGTCAGCTGCTTTTCAAAAGCATTGATATGCCTGTAGCTCGTATTTATTCTTTTAACTTGATCCGCATCGCGGTCAAAGGTATATTCATTTTTCAGATAGTACCAGCTGCGGTAATACACAGCCATATTGCCTTTTGCCGGCAGCTGCCGCCAGAAAGGCTCAAAAAAAGGTTGGTCCGGTTCTTCATCCGCCATTTTTGAAGCCGAATAAACTCTGAACCCGCGGGCATCCATCTGCTGCATCATATGATTGATGATGACGCTGCGCTGTGACCCACGCCAGCCTTCAAACAAAATTATTACAGGAATACCAGCAGCGCGGCAAGCACGCTGCAGTTCTCCCAGCCTGGTTTCAAAATAACTCATTTTTTCATTATAGGCATCTTTTTTCAGGCTTTGTTTTAAATCGATTTTTTCTAACACCAATATCACCTTGTTCTCTATAGATTATCAGTCAAAAGCAGTTAAAAATTCAGTCATGCAGGCAGCAACACCTTTCTTTACTGCCCTGCTCTGGCTCGCGCCGCCGATCTTCCAAAAAGCTACGGCCGACGATGACCCAACTTCCTCCACGATCCTGTTGAACAGATATTTCTCAGTTTTTACATCCACACATTTCAGCTTCATGGTAATGACTGAACTATAAGTCTGACTGCCGACGATAACCATAAAGCCGGTTTCCTTGTTGCGCGGCGGCTCCATCTCCATGTAGATCACACGGTCGACGCCCAGCTCTTTCCCAACGGCAACAAGCTCTGCCAATACCGGCGCGTCAGCGTTTTCAAACGGATGGTTCTGCATCGCCTTAGCAACAGCTTTGGCACTGGCAACGGTATTCACGCCGCCTTTTTTAGCAGGCGGATATTTCTCTTTCAGCGCGTCTTTGATAGAATTAGCCGCTACCTTACGGCCCTTTTCATCCATGCCCGACTGGTCGATATACGGCAGCACCGCCACCGAATAAGGCACTGTCGAAGCAGTTATTTTTTTCTCTGCCTCTTTGTCAGCCCTGCCTGTATCGGCTACGCCGGCAGTAACGGCATCGATTGAAGAACTTTCCTGTGCCTGCAGCGGAGCGGCCCCAAAAAGCAGCGCTCCAGCCAGCAGTACAGCAGCAAGTTTTTTATTCATTAACTAACAACACTTCTTTCGTTAGAAAAATAATCTTGCCCAATTATCAAAAACTATCATCGTACGGTTTCAGCGACCGAGGTTTGTCCAATATCTGCGCCATCACAAAGCCATAGCGTACATCTTCAGCTACTGTCCCGCGGCTGCGAAAGCCTTTAAAGGCAGGCTGGGGCTTCTGCGGCTCAAAACGTTTATACAAGGGTTCCGGAACAGCAGCTTCTGCTGCCGGTGCAGGTTCCTGACAGGTATTTTCCGCCTCAGGCTGCTTTTTGGGCGCCCGGTCTTCAGGAAACTCCACATACCACGGTACAGCTTCTTCGTCCTCACCTTCATAGCCGCGCCCCTGCCTTTCCTCCGGCAGCTGCGTCTGCCAATCAGCAGGCTGCTGCGGTGGCGGCGCAGGACGCTTCTTGCGGTTACGGACATCGAAAAAGATAAAAAACAACAGTACGATGAGAGGATAAAACAGCATTAAATTGTCCATACATTCGCCTCATCTCAATACAATAACCGGCTCATACAGTCGGCTTATTTCGGGTTGCTGCCTTTTTCGCCGCTATTTTCAGGGCTGGAACCGGCAATCATTTTCCGCATATCAGTATCAGCATTGATATTGTTCATGCGGTAGTAATCCATCACGCCTAAACGGCCGTTTTCCAAAGCATCTGCCAACGCAGTCGGTACTTTGGCCTGAGCTTCGACGACCTTCGCCTGCATTTCCTGGGTATAGGCTTTCATTTCCTGTTCTTTAGCAACTGCCATTGCGCGGCGTTCTTCGGCGCGGGCCTGGGCGATTCGTTTATCGGCTTCAGCCTGGTCAGTCATCAAAGCGGCGCCAATGTTACGGCCTACGTCGACATCGGCAATATCAATAGACAGGATCTCAAAAGCAGTACCTGCGTCAAGTCCTTTAGCCAAAACGGTACGCGAAATGAAATCAGGATTTTCCAATACATCGCTGTGTTTAACAGCAGAACCAACATTAGTAACGATACCTTCACCGACACGGGCGATAATAGTCGCTTCACCGGCGCCGCCGACCAGACGGTCAATATTGGCGCGTACGGTAACGCGGGCTTTGACCTTCAGTTCGATGCCGTCTTTAGCAACTGCCGAAACTACCGGCGTTTCAATTACTTCGGGGTTAACGCTCATCTGTACTGCTTCCAGCACATTACGTCCGGCAAGGTCAATAGCGCAGGAACGCTCAAAAGACAGCGGGATCTGAGCTCTGTGAGCAGCGATCAGCGCATCGATGACACGGTCAACGTTACCGCCTGCCAGATAATGCGCTTCCAGCTGATTGACATTGACGTCCAGACCTGCCTTATTGGCTTTGATAAGCGGCAGCACGATCTGGGAAGCCGGCACGCGGCGGAACCGCATACCCACTAAATTGAAAATACCAACGTTGACACCGGCAGCGATAGCCGAGATCCACAGCGCCAGCGGTACAAAATTCAAAAATACGGCGATACCGGCAATGATCAGGATAAACATGAACCCGCCGTTAAACAAAAAATCAAACATCACAACACTTCCTTTACTAGTTAGTTTTTACTTCCTGAACAAACAGTTTATTGCCTTCCACTTTCACGATCTCTACCAATGCGCCCGGCATGATATAATCGCCAAAGCTCACCACGTCGACACGTTCGCCGTCGATGATGACAGTTCCCGCAGGACGCAGCGGTGCTACGACCTCTCCACGTTTACCAAGATACTGCGAGTGATCCTCGGCACCTGTATAACCGTGACGGTTCTCTTGTTTCTCCCATAAAACAAAGGGATTCCACTTGCTTTCGGCGGGCAGATAAACAAACAGCAGGGCAACTACTGCGCCCAGTGCCAGTACAACACCAAGCAAAATATACGCGGCCTCAGCGCCGCCGCCCAGCAGATAATATGAGCCTGCCAGCAGCGAGATCAGACCCGTAACGCCAAAAAAGCCAAACCCCGGCACCACTGCTTCGATTCCCAAAAGCACGATCCCGACGCCCAGTAAAATATATTCGATTGGCATAGGCTTTTACCTCCCTTCGTATCGTTATATTATACCAAAAAACTTACCTAACAGGCAAATTTCACTATTCTTTTACAAAAGTCAAACCCCACCGGCGGCGGGGTTTGTTCTTGATGCTGCTATTTGATTGTTCATATTCTTTTCCGCAGCAGCCTATTCCAGCTTAATACCGTCGCCTTCAACTGATACCGACGCCTGTTCGATCGTATTGCGGCGGCGTTTATCAAGATTACGGTATTCTTCCTGCTGCATTTTTTCAGCCTTAATATTCGTCAGAGTCCCCGTATATTTACTGTCGGAGGACGGGGCGTAATTATCTGACGAAGGCTCCGGTTCTGGGCTTTTTTCCTTAATGACAAGCTTCCCGGTGACATTCAGCGCATAACCGTCCTGTGCAGAGAAATATTCCCTGACCTCCATCACTGTTTTCGTCAGTTCCGTAAATTCCAGCTGCAGCAAATCATCTAATGTACACTCCAGCGCATTAGCGGCACGTAGTAAAACACGGAAATTAACTGCGACTCTGCAACACTCAATATTGCTCAGATGCGTTTGACTGATAACCAAAGCCCGGGCCAGTTCACCCTGGCTGATACCGCGGCATGTCCTGAGCAGCTTGATATTAGCGCCGATTATTTTCAAACAGCGTTCATCGTACATATTGCCCGCCTCACATCTTAATGTAATCAGATCATATTTTTTAAATTTATCAGCACTTTATCTGCTATTACTTGCAGAACATTTACCAAACAATATTTTCTATAATTTTAGCACTGTTGTAACCCCCACAAGACATACAAGAACTTTTTTACGCCGCCGTCCGGTTCCGTTATTGCTCTTACGTTTTGATAATCGCCAAAATCACCTCCAGCAAACAGTGCTGCTGCCCGTCCGCACAACACTTTCACACTACTGTCCTGGCAGATATGGTATAATAAAAGCCATTAAACAACTCTGATATTTTTTATTCGGCAGCTTCGCCTGTCCTGACACAGAAAGGTACAGCTATGCATTATGTGCAAGTAAAAGGCATCCTCTCAGCTAAAAATGGTATGAACCTGTATCGCGGCTGCTCACACGGCTGCATTTACTGTGATTCACGCAGCAGCTGTTATCAGATGCCGCATGCTTTTGAAGATATCGAAGTCAAACAAAACGCTCTTGTACTGCTGGAAGAAGCCCTGCGGCGCAAGCGCAAAAAATGTATGATCGGCACCGGGTCGATGACAGATCCTTATATTCCTCTGGAAACCGAACTCGGCAGCGTGCGGCAGGCTATGGAGCTTGTTTATAAATATGGCTGCGGTTTTACAGTGCTGACTAAATCGGACCGGATCCTGAGGGATCTTGATCTGCTGCAAAAAATAAACGCGTCTGCAAAATGCGTAGTCCAAATGACTCTGACCACCTATGACGAAGAATTGTGCAAAAAAATAGAGCCGTATGTAAGTACGACCCGTGAGCGTTTCGAAGCTTTAAAGCAATTACGTGACGCAGGTATCCCGACTGTAGTCTGGCTTGCTCCCATTCTGCCTTTTATCAACGATACCGAAGCTAATCTCCGCGGTATTTTATATTACTGTATCGAAGCCGGCGTTTACGGCATTATTTGTTTCGGTATGGGGCTGACGCTGCGCGACGGCAACCGCGAATACTTTTACCAGCAGCTGGACAGACACTTCCCCGGACTGAAAAAACGCTATATCGACACCTACGGAAATCAGTACGTTATCGACAGTCCCAACAGTAAACAGCTGATGCAGCTGCTGCGGCAAAAATGCCGTCAGCATGGTATCATTCAGGATAATCAGCAGTTATTTGCCTATCTGAGCACTTTTCCAAGCAATCAGGCAGACCTGCAGCAAAGTTTATTTGAATAAACTTTACTGCAGGCTGGTATAAAAACAATTTGAAGAAAGGTTTTGTATTTCTATGAAATCATCTTACTATAAATACTTTGCTGCGCTTTTGTTATTTGGTTCCAACGGCATCGTTGCCAGTAATATCAATCTGCCCAGCTACGAAATCGTTCTGCTGCGTCTATTGCTTGGCAGCCTTTTTCTTATAACTGTTTTTACGGTTTCCAGACAAAGGTTTACTTTTTACCGGAATAAGCACACTTGCCTTTATCTTTTCATTTCGGCGTCAGCTATGGGAGCAAGCTGGATGCTGCTTTACGAAGCCTATCAGCAGGTCGGGATCAGCATAGCATCTTTAGCCTATTACTGCGGTCCGGTAATCGTTATGATTCTTTCACCTTTTCTTTTTCGTGAAACTCTGACCTGGCCTAAAATAGCTGGTTTTTTAACTGTTCTGGCCGGGATGTGCCTAGTGAACTTACAGGCGCTGGACGAAGGTAAAACTATTTGGGGTCTTTTCTGCGGCTTAATGTCTGCGTTTATGTATGCACTGATGGTAACAGCAAATAAAAAAGCCAAACCTAAATCCGGTTTGGAAAATTCTTTGCTGCAACTTGTCATCGGCTCTTTTATCGTCGTCGCATTTGTCAGTATGCAGAAAAACTTTGTTCTGTCACTGACAACGATTGACTGGATACCGGTTTTACTGCTCGGCTTGCTTAATACAGGAATCGGCTGTTATTTATATTTTTCTTCTATTACAGACTTGCCAGTCCAGACCGTTGCCATATGCGGTTATCTGGAACCACTGTCTGCAGTTGTTTTTTCTGTACTCTTTTTACATGAAGTCCTGTTGCCTTTACAAATGCTAGGAGCCGTACTTATACTTGGCGGCGCCATATTTGGAGAATGCTTCAATCCTGAAAAACAGCAGTGGCTGCAGTCAAAATAAAGCTCAAAAGCATAATAAAAAAGCAAGCCGCTAGCGGCTTGCTTTTTTATTATCACTATTTAAATCAAATGCTTTACTAAACTAAAAATCACTATTTACATCTTATACTTAAAATCGCAGTGCACCATAACGGCTTTCCAGCTTATGCAGGTGTTCGGTAAGAACTCCCGGCTCAATATAAGCATATTCCAATATCTGCAGTGCATTCGGTGCATAATCCCTGATAGAAGCAAAATAAGGTTCCCATTCGATCGTTCCCAGTCCTACAGGCTGATGGCTGTCTCCGCTGCCATCGTTATCATGCACATGTACAGCCAACAGCTTTTTCTGCAGCCGTTTCACGGTTTCAGGAAGATTCCAGCCATTAACGTGGGCATGTCCCGTATCCAAAAGTGCCAGAGCCTGCGGATAACGTTCAAACAGTGCCAGATATTCTTCAAAATCAAAAAGCAGTGATCCACAGGGACGCAGACCCACATTTTCTATAACAACTTGAACGCCGTAGCTTTGTGCCAGGCTGATCACTTCAGCCAAGCGCTGATAGACCAGTTCTTTAACTGCGGCAACCTCACCATGGTAAATTTCATTGGTATGCACAACTACAAATTCTGCTTTGATCTTTTGGGCATAGGTAAAGGTTTGAGCGTAGGCTTTTAAATAATATTCATCACTGCTGTCTGCCAGATTTACAGCAACACAGGGACCATGGATAGAAAATGTTCTTTTTTCCTTATTATTCTGCGCCAGCGGCAGCAATACCGTATCCCAATAATGGTCGGTCCCGAATTCATAAAAAAATTCGATATTATAGGTCAACGGCAAACCGCTGAGATATTTTTTATTGAAACCGCCAAAAGCCAGATCACTAACTGCCCATTGCATCAGTAAAAACCTCCCCTTTTTCTATATAGCCAATATTCCTGCCGCTTGTCACATCAAACAGACTCACATCGTCCCAGCTGAAACAGATCCCGCTGGAATTTTGTACATCCGCATTGCGGTCACTTACTGTAACGCTGATATTCTCACCACTCTCAAGCTGTAATTCAACAGTACGCTGATTACCTGTATTTTCTACATAAGTTATACTTCCCTGCACAGCAGCGTCCTCGCTTAAACGGCAATGCTCAGGCCTGATACCCAGCAGCAGGTCTCTGCGCTGTCCGATCACCTGACGCCACAGCTCCGGTACCGGCAGTACGGCCTTGCCGATACAAATACAATCACGGTTAAAACGTGCTTTGAGGATATTCATTGACGGGGCGCCAATAAAACCGGCAACAAATGTATTAGCCGGGTGACGGTAGATCGTATCCGGAGCGGCTATCTGCTGCAGTTCGCCATCTTTCAGCACAACGATACGATCGGCGACAGTCATTGCCTCTACCTGATCATGCGTTACATAAATCATTGTCGGTTTATAGATCTCATGAATACGTACCAGTTCTGTCCTGGCCTGCTGCCGCAGCTGAGCGTCCAAATTGGACAGCGGTTCATCCAGTAAAAAGTAGGGTGATTGCTTTACAAGGGCACGGCATAAGGCCACTCTCTGTTTCTGCCCGCCTGAAAGCTGTTTGGGCTTATAGTTTTCATAGCCTCTTAAATTAAGTATTTCTAAGGCTTCATCGGCTCTTTTTTTGATTTCCGCTTCCGGAAGCTTTTGGATATGCAGGCCAAAGGTGATATTATCCCAGACAGAAAGATGCGGAAACAGCGCATAGCTTTGAAAAACCATGGCAATATTACGTTCACCGGGAGCAATATCATTAACTACTCTGCCTCCCATTTTCAGCTGACCGCTGGTAATATCTTCCAAACCAGCGATCATTCGCAGCGTAGTAGTTTTGCCGCAGCCGGAAGGCCCCAGCAAAATCAGGCGCTCGCCTTCTTTTATTTCCAGATTCAAAGACTTGACGATTTTAGCATCGCCGTAAGATTTACAGACGTTTTCAAATACAATACTGTTCATATATTATCCTTTGACCCCCGATTGCATAAAGGTATTGAGTATAAATTTTTGGCAGACGAGATATAATGCCAGCGGCGGCAGACTGGTCAGAGTAGCGACAGCCATAGCTATCCCCCACTCACTGCCGCCTTCAGCGCTGATAAACATTTGCAGTGCCAGCGGCAGGGTATAGGTTTCTTTGTCCTGCAGTACCAGCAGCGGCCAAAAGTATTCGTTCCATGAGTTGATAAAAAACAGGATACCGACTGCTATTATCGACGGTTTGATCAGCGGCAGCACAACCTTGCGCAATACCTGCAGCGGGCCGGCATTATCTAAAACAGCGGCTTCCAGCAATGGTTTGGGTATGCCGCGCATCGTCTGACGCATCAGGAACACACCCATACCATCAACAAACTGCGGCAGCATAACACCCCAGGGAGTATTCAGCAGGTCCAGCCTGCTCATCAGCAAATAATTCGGCATAATCAGTACCGTTATCGGAATAAAGAAGGTCAGCAGCATGCTGTTAAAAACTGTTTCTTTATATTTAAAGTCATAATAGATAAAGGCAAAAGCTGCCAAAACACTGGTCAGCACTTTGAATACTGTTACGAACGCAGCAATGAAAAATGTATTATAGATATAAGTAAACAGCGGAAAATTGCCTAATACGGTAAGATAGTTATTCAATGTCGGTGGCAGAGGCAATGGATTGAGTGTTGCCTGAAAAATCTGGTCCATATCTTTGAGCGATGTGGAAACCATAAAAACTATCGGCCACAGCTGAATAAATACTGCCACAAGCAAAGGCAGATGCCAGCAAAGATCTTGATGTGTTTTAGTTTTCATAATAAACTTTTTTCTCCAGATATTTATTTTTCAGATACAGGAACGCCATATAACAGAACATGGTGATAATAGCGAAAGCCGCTGATTTACCGGTTTGGAAGAAAATAAAACCATACTGATAGACGATATATACCAAATTGGAACTGCCCTGATCCGGTCCTCCCTGCGTCAGCATATTGACAGGTACCAGTACATACTGCAGACCGAAAACTACAGTGATCGTGAAAACATAAATTGCAGTAGAAGAAGTCATCGGTATGATAATACGTCTAAAGATCGTCCAGTTCGAAGCGTTCTCCAGCTTGGCTGCTTCGATCATTTCCCTTGGCACGGCAACCATCGCTGCCAGCATCACGATCAGGTTATAACCAAATACTTTCCAGCCAATGATAGTACAGATAGAAAAAATAACGAGCAGATTTTCCTTAAACCAGCGCGGCGATTCCATATCAAACCACGCAAGCACTATACTAAGCGGTCCGGCCAAAGGATTATAGATCCACAGGAACAGAATGCTTGCCACCGCCAGGGATAAAGTTGCCGGCAGAAACAAAACAGAGCGATAAAACATTTTTCCCCGCTGAAGAAGATGCCCGAGGATAAACGAATAAAGATACGGCAAGACAAAGTTGAACAGCAGCATAATAAGCACAAAAATTACCGTATTCCCAATGATTTTGTACACCTCTTTGCTGCCTAAAATATCAATGTAGTTGCTCAGTCCCACATATTTCATCGTCGGGCTGATCATATTCCAGCTGAAGAAGCTAAGATACAGATTCTGCAGCAACGGCCAGTAAAAGAAAATAACAAACAGCAGAGCCGCCGGCAGTAAGAACCAAAACGCAGGCCACTTGGCTTTATTCATAACAACTCTCCTTTGGTAAAAATCAGGATGCCGCAACAAGCAGCATCCTGATTGGTTCAATCGTTTGTATTACAGTAAGTTATTGATCTTTTCTGCAGTTTCGTGCAGCGCTTGGGCGGCAGTTTCTTTGCCGCTCAGTATAATATCGCGTGCGTCAATCAAGAGCTGTTCAGCCTGTAATCCGTTAGCGCCAGGGAAGCTGGCCCATTTTACCAGATTAGGCATCGTAGACAAGGCAACCTGGATATTTTTGTTTTCTTCGATCATTTTTTTGAAACCGTTGGGGTCGTCTGCTACGCCTTTACGCGGAGGTAGATAACCTGTACCGGTGCTCCATTTAGCCAGCGCTTCAGGAGATTCGATATATTTAATGAATTCCCATGCTGCTTTTTGTTTATCGGCATCTTTTGAGAACAGCATCAGGAAGTTACCACCTGCCGGCACTTTCAATTCTTTGCCTTCAAACTGTGGGAAAGGAGCTGCCATAACTTTGAACTTGGCGCTTTTTTCAAAATTGGCACGTTTGCCAATAGTAGTGCAAACCATCCCCAACTTACCGGACAGATAAGCCTGGAACCCTTCTTCATTAGTAGCATGCAGGCCATTGCCGTCTTTGACCATATCAGCCAACAACTGATAAGCTGCTGCTGCTTCGGGAGTATCGAAACCGGCTTTGACTTTGCCGCCTTCATTTTTCAGCATTGAACCGCCGTTAGATTCAATAATGGCCTGCTGAGTCCAGTTATCAGCATATTCCTGCATAAAAAAGCCCATATTACCGGTCTTTTCTTTGATCTGTTTTGCCGCACTCACTACCTCTTTCCAGGTTTTAGGCGGATTATTGGGGTCAAGTCCTGCTGCAGTAAAAATTTCAGGATTATAGAACAGGACAGGCACACTTATAGAATATGGAATACCGATCTGTTTGCCGTCATCAGTCTGAGCCAATGCCAGAACATTAGGCAGATAATTCTCTTTCAAGAAATTTTTGTCTTCAGGAGCCTGCTTTTCGATCATCGGCTGCAGGTCAGTGTATTTAAGATTTTCAGCGGCATAGTTCAAATAAGACCAGCCCATCTGCACAACGTCAGGATTTTTACCGGAAGCGATAGCTGCCTGCAGATTTTGTGTCAACCCTTTATACATATCAGGGTTATATTTTTCGACAACCTGGATATTGGGATGCTTGGCATTAAAATCGGCAACCAGTTCTTTAACCGTTGTACCGCCGAAGCTTTCGGAGGCTACATGCCAATATTCAATCTGCACTTTTTTGTCAACACCGCCTTTAGACTGATTATCACTGCTGCCGCAGCCGGTAAAGACCATCGCACTGGCAGCTGCCAAAAGCAGTGCCGCAAGTTTCTTCTTCATCATCATTTTTACCCTCCACTTTTTAGTTACGAGCTCTGTTATGTATGATAACGAATTTTGATTAAATCTAAACGTTGTTTTTGTTAAAGATTTGTAAAGTTTGTTGCAAAAATATGTTTAGAAAAAATAAAAAAACAGTAAAACTTTATCCAAGTTCCACCGTCCTTTAATTCTTTAAAACTTCAATATATTAAACCCCCGACTGTATAACAGTCGGGGAAATTATATCTTAACTAAAGCATTTCCATGTCAATCAGCCAAATCATCAGTCTAAATACTACTTAGCTCCCGGTCTATTCTTAAAGCAGGAGTACCTGCAATAATAGTAGCGTTTTCTTTTTATCAAAGCCGTGTAAACATGATGAGCTTTATTACAGACGAATTCTTTGCCGCCAACCGGGCAAATCATCACCAGAGAACCGACGATGCTTTTAGCTTTTGTTTCAATTGTGTTCATTGTTTCTTTTTCTTTCATAGCAGATCACCCCAAACTCAGAATATTTTTTGGTCTGAGCTTACTTCAATGGAATTTTCACTTTATCACTCCCTTACAAGGCTTTTGAGCTTTATATTCATCGGGGTACCAATTATTGAGCGCCGTTTTAACGACGTTGTTTTTGCTTATTGCTAAGGACACCCGTCAGTTACACTTTTTTAAAAGTAAACTATCTCTGTCAGATATTTTTTAAACTTCCTCTTATTGCAAAAATTTATAATTTGTAAATTTTAATTTATATTATTGAAAAAAGTTTGTCTTTTTAAATTTTTATTTTTCTTTATAGATATTTTTAGGTATAATAACATATTTGTTTTGAGTATGCAAGATATCTTTATTTACATAATTAATTTCAGATTTAATTTATTGTGATATTTTGCCATTCTTGTTAACTATAGGGAATGTTTGTGATTTATAGATACAAGTGAATAGAATTATTAAAAATACTGTATGTATCGTCATTGTTGCGCTTCTTTAACCTATGAAAATATTAAATTTGAACAACTACAGATAAATAAAAAACACCTGTATTCACAGGTGTTTTTTATTTATTAATTTTCAACTATTTATTCTTGGCCTGCGCAGAAGTAGGCAAACGGACAGTTTTTACAATATTTCGTTTTCACAGTAAATTCACTTTCTCTGCGTTTAGAAAAAATATCCCTGCATAACTCAGCAACTTCCTGCAATCTATCACTGCAATCCTGCAGCTGCCAGCAGGAATTATTTTGTAAAAAGTGCAACTCGGCCAATGTCACCGGACGCTGCCATAATTCTGCAGCTGCCTTTTGATACAGTGCCAACTGATAAATATAACCCGGTGCAGGTTCGCCTGCTTCCGGCGGCACGCCTGTCTTATAGTCAACGATCCTCAGCGTACCGTCACTGTTAAAAACAGTACAGTCAATATAACCGCTGAAAGCAGCAGCAATCCCATATTCCTGCAGCAACGGTAGTTCAAAGCTAATTTCAGCCTTACGTTCAGCATTCTGCAGCTTTTGATAAAGAGGTCCATTAATATATTGCATATATATATCATATGTCCGTGCAGCGCTTCCCTGTACCTTATTTATCTGCAGCGCTGATCTGAAAGCCTGTTCCGGTTCGTAACCGTTCGTCAGTAATTCCAAAGCCTTATGGATCACAGTCCCCTGCAGTGCCGCCGGCAGATAACCGTCTGAATCAGTTACCTTTACAGCTTCATACCCCGGCATCTGCAAAATATATTGATAATAATAACAGCGGGGGCAATCAAGATACGTCTGCAGCGCTGTTGCTGACAAGCTGCGCTGCCACTCCAACCCGTATTCCGGCAGCGGTTTGATCCGCTGCAGCAGTTCATCTGTTACAATAACCTTCTCCAACTCTGCTGCTGCGTTAACAGAAATTTCTTTTTTATCAGCTGCATATTCCTTTAACAGGAAATGATCATATTCCTGTAAAATATTGCGCAGGCTGCTGAACCATGTCTCACTTCTGCTTTTGCTGCTGCTGTCATAAGTCCCTGATAGGATCAGCCTGTCCTGCGCCCTTGTCATTGCAACATATAACTGCCTCTGTTTTTCAGCGCTATCCAACTGCTTTTCTATGTCTTTGATTGCCAGCATGACGCTTGTATCCTGCAATTCACCGCCGATATCAACTTTAATGCCTAAACCTGCGTCTGCATTAAATCTCAGCATATCCGTATCGCCTTTGCCCTTGGCATCAAGCGCGGGTACAAAAACTACAGGGAATTCCAAGCCTTTGGATTTATGGATCGTCATAATCGTCACGAAATCGCAGCCAGTCGTATCTGCAGCAGCAGCCTCTCTTGCTCCGGCCTGGCGCAGCTGCTGCAGCCGCAGCAGATATTCTGCCAGCGTCCCATGTTTTTCTATGGTATAGGCCTCAGCCAAAGCAATCATTTTTTTTATATTAGCAAGCTTTTCCAGACCAAATTCCTGCGCTGTCAGAAGCGGTTCCAGTTGCAAGACGTCAACAATAGTATGCAGCAATTCCGGCAATGGCGTCGTCTCCGCATATTGCCGCAGCTGCCGAAGTTTCTCCGCAGCAGTCAATAGATGGCAACGCTTCTGATAATCGATCAACAGCCATGCATCCTTCTGCAGCAGCTGCCATAAGGTAACTGTCTGCTCCTTCTGCTTGTTCAGCTCCAGAAAAAGTGCTGTCAAGCTTTCATCATCAACAGCAAAATATGGCGACCTCAGCACACCAGCAAGCTCCAGACTGCGGCTGCTGTCTTCCAAAAATACCAGTAAATTGATCAAATCAATGATTTCCCGTCGTTCATAAAAACCTTTACCATCAACGATAGTATAAGGTATACCCGCCTGCTGCAGAGCAGAGGCAAAACTTTTAGCCGATGTTAATGCACCGAGTAGTATTACCATATCTTTGTAGGATATTTGTTCTTCGGTATGCAGCTGCAGTATCCGTTCTGCTATAACTGCTGCCTCCGCTTCCCTGCGGATGGCTTTGCTTTCTTTATCGTATGCGATTACCAGCATTTCCGGCAAAATATCAGTCGCACGATTGGCATTCAACGCTTCAAAATAAACGTCCTGCTGTCTGTCTTCACCTAATAATGCCGCAAAGGCCAAATTGCATAAATCAAGCACTTTATCAACTGTACGGAAGTTATCATCTAAAACGATATTACTGCCGCCAGCAGCTTCTATATCGCGCCTGACACGGGCAAATACACTTACGTCAGCGCCGCGGAAACGATAAATTGATTGCTTGGCATCACCTACTACGAACAGCTTATGTCCCAGCAGCCTGTCTTTATCACCGCCGCACAGCAAATAAACAAGTTCTCTTTGGCGTTCGTTAGTATCCTGAAATTCGTCGACCATAATATACTGATAGCGGCTGCTGTTTTTACTGCAAACCTGGCGGTTATTTTTTAAAAGCTCCAAGGCCCTGCTTTCCAAGTCGTCGAAGCCCAGCATATTATTAAGCTCCTGCTGTTCACGCAGATAAGCACTGCAATTCACCAGAGCCTGCTGCCAGCAGGGTATCAATTTCAGTGCAGCTGCGTCTGCCGCCAGCAAATGCAGCTGCTGCAGAATTTCTTTAGCCGCTTTGACCACTGCTTTATCACTGCTTGTTGCAGCTAGAGTACCCACATAGCTGTCTAAAAGCGTCATATTTTCAGGCTTGCTGCTGTCTGCTGCCGCCTTTAAAAGTTCCGGAAGGTGTTCGCGCAGCAATTCCAGCTTTTGCCTATGAGCTGAGGCTTTCACCTTCATTTTGTCTTCTGCCAGTTCCAATAGCAGCTCCTGCAGTTGTACCTGTAATACGTTTTTCTCGTTCATCTTTGCCTGATACGGCTGTAACAAATCACCAAAGTTCAAAATCGCATCCATTTTAGGTATGGCAAGCAATAGCTGTTTTACAACATCAGCTGCGGTATATTCATCAGCCAGACGTAAAATATCACTGTCACCGCGGCGCAGTCCCTGTTTTACAAACTGCTGCACAGTGCGCAGTAAAAATTCATCCATTTCTACTTCTTCAGCTACCTGAAAAGCAGGATCAAGACCTGCTTCCACGGGATTTTCTTTCAACAGACTGTTACAAAAACCATGTATAGTATTGATACGCGCCTGTTCCAGCAGTTCCAGCTGCTGCTGCCAGAAAGATGCATGCAAAGCATCCTCCTGCTCCAATTCCGCCAAACGTCTGCGAACCCTTTCTTTCATTTCACCCGCGGCTTTGCGCGTAAAGGTAATAGCCAGAATATCGGCAGCACTTACCTGTTTGCCGCCCTGCCTGAGGCTCTGTCGAAGAATGTTGACAAAACGTTCTACGAGAACACGTGTTTTACCACTGCCGGCGCCGGCAGACACAGATACATTTCTATCCAGCGTCTCTATCGCTTCCTGCTGGGCTTTAGTAAAATCAAACATTTTCTTCACCGCCTTCTGCTGCCAGTTCGCCGTAGGCCCGGCAAATATCCTTCCCAGGACAATACTCAGGGCAGTTTTTACGCGGCGCCGGCGGGAAATTCCCCTGCCGCAAGGTATTGATATATCCTCTGACAGTCGTACGGCAAAAATCTGCAAAAGCCAGCCATTGATCTTCTGCATCACTGAACGGTTTATTATTTGTTGTAAAAGGCGTTTTTCCTAAAGTCTGCATGGCAAAACCGCCTTTGCGTTTCGCTTCCTTTAGTGAATAGTAACCGCCGCCAAGCACTTTGCTCTGAGGCTCTAAGGCTGCAAGCGCCATAAGATATACCGGAATCTGCAAATCCAGTCCTTCTGTCAGCTCACTGCCCGACGGAGTTTGGCTGCGTTTATAATCCGTAACAAAAATACCATTACCGTCACTGTCGATACGGTCGATACGTCCGTTCAAATAAATTTTTCCGCCGTTGACCTCCAGCACCAACGGAGCACTGCCGTTACGCCCAAAATCCCATTCTATTTTTACTGGTACAAAAGGTTCCCATTTTTTCTGGTATACAAGCTCCCGCTGCAGCCAGCGGCGCAGCAGCAAATTCAGCTTCCGACGCTGCGAAGGCCAGAAATCTGTAACGGCAATCTTTTTCCCAGTAATATATTCATCACAAACTGACGTCATAATGTCATCAAGCTGACTTATAAGCTCAGTCGGCGGATATTTGGTAAGCTTTTCGTGCAAATGTCCCGCCATAAATCGTGCTAAAACATCATGCAGCAGGCTGCCTTCAACAGCAGGCTCCACCGTTTCTGTAAGTTCTTCATATTGCTGCTGTTTCCAGACATAGCTTAGTAAAAACCTGTATGGGCATTGAGCATAGGTTTCTAAATGCGACGCACTGAATAAACCGCCAACAGCTTCATTAATAGCCCGCTGCAGCTGTACGTCTTCAAAAACTCCCTTATAAACACTATCGCCTTGCTCACGAATTCTTTCGATACTGCTGCGCAGTGTCCAATCTGCTCCCAACCGCTCCAACAACCAATTATGGCAGGTATCTTTTTGGGTAATCCCCAGCAGCAGCTCCTGCTCAGACAAAGCCTCCTGCCAGCCTATACGTCCAGCTCTGCTTCTGGTTATACACCCGGCTGCATATAATCGTTCCACATCTTCAATATATGCGGAAGCGCCAGCTGTATCGTCGCTGTACCAGCTCAAAGTCAGAGTTTCTGTTGCCATTGCTGCCACTGCGGCAAAAAAGAATTTATCCTCAGCATAAGCACACGCAGTATTATCCAATTCCACGCCGACACCGCTCAATTCGGCCCGTTCTCTGTCATTGTAGATCCAGTTTTCATTTTTACTGCGCGGAAACTCACCTTCGCGCAGTCCCATAATGTAAACATGCTTGAACAGCAGCCCCTGCAGATTAGCAGCTTCTCCGAATAAAATACCTTCACTGTCGGCCGCTGTTAAAATGATTTGCCGTTCGGAACAGGCAGAAATCAGCAGCTGGCTGTATTCCTCCGCTTTTAAAGGCACACTTTCCAAACCGCCATTCTGATAATCTTCACTCAGTGTATCCAAAACTTCGGATAATTGCCGTACTGTCTCTACTATATTTTTAACCTCAAGCAGATCTGCCCTGCCATTTTTATAATTTTCGCCAGCCTTAACAGGCAGCTCCAAAGCTTCTAATATTGTTTTAAATGTTTCTCCATAAGCAGCCGCCGTATCTCGCCGCTGCACCTTGTCCAGCAGCAACTCAAGTTCGCCTAAATCAGCTGACCACTGCTTATTTTCATTGGCATCAGCCTTATCACGAACTGCCTTACGCAGTTGCCGCAGATCATTATATAAATATTCCTGTTTCAATCTGTTGAGCTGCTCTCCGTCAAAGCTATAGACCAGCTTTACAACGCCGCATTTTAACAGACGCCAGTAAGCAGCGATAGCTTCACTGCCGCCGGCAGCTACGTTCAAAAGTAAACGCAGAAATTCACAGACAGGCTGAGCACTCAGAGAAGCGATCTTAGGTAAAGTAACAGGTATACCATATTCATCACAAACAGCTCTGATACCGCTGTAAGTCTTAAAATCACGTACAGCAACCAAAAAATCATTATAAGCGGCGCCATGCTGCAGCTTAGCTTTTATAGAACGCAGCACTGCCCGCAGTTCACCTTCACTATCTCCTGATTCAATAAAATTTATACTGTCAGCAACAGCCAGCGTCTGGCAGCTTCCAGCACCTAACTTAGCCGTTAAGTGCTGCAGATCAGGCTTTCGTACTGAACCTTCCATATGCAGATCATGCAGCTGAGCAAAACCGCTTAAATAACCGAAACTCCGCTCTACAGCAGCAAATATTTCCGGTCGTTTGGGCTCGTACATCAAACCGATACTGATCTGACAATGCCGTGACAAAGATTTTATAAGCAAACGCTGCAAAGCATCAAAATGATAAAATTCGCTGAAATATAACTGCTGCCAAGGCAGCTTGGCCTGCGGTCTTTCTAAAACCGCTATTGCTAACCGGTATAAACCCTCTACATCATACCAGTTTTTTTGTTTTAGCTTATTGCGATAAAGGTTATAAAGTGCCGCTACTTCACGGTCCTTCATCACATAGGCAGGATTGCGCTGTTCCCATTCCAGCAGCGCCGTAGTAATTTCTTCCTGTGTCGACCCACTGCGTGAAAGCTGACCCAAAAGCCCGGTAACAGCTTTAACGAAACCTTCTTTATCTGCCAGTTTACTAAAATAGTCCAGGCCCTGCAATTTAGCCAGCTGGTGCAGCAAATCACCCACAAGCAGTTCCTGTGTCCTCCGGGAAATCATTTCCAATTTTACTTCCGGCGGCAAATCCAGCAGCTGTCTGTTTAATGCTACGATACGGTTGGGCAGATATTCAAAATTAACTGCCTGCGCCCTGCCTGACCGGCGGGCATGATTCACAAGCAATCTGCTTGGAAGCACCAGCAACGCTTCATCATAGCTATATTTGTTTTCTGCCTCTGCCGAAAAAAAATCCCTGGCCGTAGCACCTAACGGTACTGTATATAAATCGATCATTTTTCTTCTCCGCTCAATAAAATTATATATTTATTGTACCACAAAACAGCAGTTTCCAGTATTAAGCACAGACAAAAAGCAACAGCTGACAGAGCCGTTGCTTTTAAATACCTAACTTATTTTCATTTACTGTTTTTCCAGACAGAGGGAGCGTAAATTTATAGTGAAATTTATGCATGCCTTGCCGTTCATAGAAGCAATGCGCCTTTTCCCGCAGCATATTACTGCTTAGTTCAAACTGAATACAACCATTGTCCCGGGCCAGCTTCTCCGCATAAGCAAAAAACTGCTGCCCTAAGTTCCTGCCGCGATGGGATCGCTCCACATCAAATTCTAAAATCTCTGCTATTTTTGCGGCATGATGCAGCTGTCCTTCTACGCGCAAATGTAAAAATGCAACGGTTCTGCCCTCAATTTCACCAATCATGAGAAAATGTTCCGGCAGCTTCAATAAACTACCGAAGATATTTTCAAATTCCAGCAGCGGCAAATCCTGCTCCTCTAATTCACAAATCAGAGCGTACACAGCTCTTACATCCTGTAATTCAGCCTTTCTTATCAGCACCCGCATCACTTCCATCATAAAATTCTTTTTGCAGCAACGCCGCAAAATCTTCAGCCAGCTGCGGTTTACCAAAATAATACCCCTGAATATAATCACAGCCAACACTTTTCAAAAATTCAAACTGCGCTGCAGTCTCTACTCCTTCGGCAGTCACTTCTATTTGCAGAGAATGAGCCAGATAAATGATATTTGAAATGATTTTTTCACTGCGGTCATCCCCAATATCGTCGACAAAGCTTTTGTCCAGCTTCAAAACGTCGATAGCTACATTTTTAAGCATCATCATCGAAGAATAACCGGTTCCAAAATCATCCATCAAGACTTTGATGCCAACTTTATGCAATGCTTCGATAACATTATTCATAATACTGATATTTTCAAAAAAGGCACTTTCCGTCAGCTCCAGCTTTATATAAGCAGCAGACAAACCGCTTCCATTCAAAACACCGATATATTCGTCAACAATATGCGGATCATACAGGCACATCCGCGACATATTGACTGATATTGGCACAGGTATAAGCCCCTGTTTAAGCCAACGCATCTGCTGGCGACAGACGAGTTCGAACATATAACGGTCAACCTTATTGATAAATCCATTACGTTCAAAAAGCGGCACAAATTGATAGGGCGGAACAATAATACCGTTACTTCTGCGCCAGCGTACTAAAGCTTCTGCACCGATAAGTTTCTGCTCTTTGGTACTGTACTTGGGCTGATAGTAAGCAATAAATTCGCCTTCAGCCAAAGCTTTTTCCATCTGACTTTCAATTTCTTTTTCGTGCAACAGCTTATCACGTACGGCTCCGTCATAAAAAGCCCAGGCTGTGTCACCTTTATTTTTTATTGTCTGCCGGGCAATATAAGCTCTGTCTGCCATACTGACGATATCATCAGTTTCACCGTCAACCTCGTATATACCCATAGAAAGGGATAGTTTATAGACCTGTCCGCTTTTTGTAATATAGTTATTCAAATGCAGACATAAATCATTGATACGCCAAAGCAGTTCTTCTCTCGTATCAAATCGCAGCAAAAAAATAAATGTATCGGCAACACCATGCGCTAATATTTCGCCTTCATTCAGGCTTGCTTTTACTTCCTGCCAAATATAACGCAAAAGGTCATTGCCTTCTCCATAGCCAAACATATCGTTGAAATATTTAAAGCCGTCGATATCCATACTTATGATAGCTGTTTTCTTATCTGTTTCAGGCAATAACAGTTCTGCTTCTTTAAAAAATTTGGCAAAAGAATGCCCGCCAGTAACTTCATCGACATAAGCGATATCCATTAGTTCCTTTTGATTGCGGGTGTGAATACGCATAATATGCCAGATAAACAGTAAAAAAATCGCAATCAATAAAATACCCAGCAAATAAGTTTTATTCAGAACCATATTAGTCTTATCTTCAATAACACTGGCTGGAGTTACCGTCAGCAGCATCCAGTTATTTACACCAATCGGTGAACAGTACATATATTTCTGACTGCCGTTATAAAATTCAATATAACCGCCTTTTTTGCTGTTGATCATCTGCCAGAGTTTTTCTGCGCTGTCTTTATTATTTACCGGGTCTGCTGTCAGCAGGGCAGCATAAACATTCCTAAAGTTTTTGAAGCTTTCTGTATGCTGTGAATCCACTACAACGTCGCCATTTTCCTGTACTACATAAGAATATCCGGCACCGCCAAAAAAGATACTTCAATAGTTTTTCTGAAAGTATCCAGGCTATAGGTCGCAAATAAAACCCCGCTCGGCTTATTACTGTCATCTTCAAGAATAGGTACTGCATAAACAGCTATCCGTCCGCCGTCAGTATAATCGTCAAGATTGCGTGAAACAGTCGTCTGCCCACGAAGTGCCTTGACAAAATATTCACGTTCTGAAATATTCAGTTGAATACCATCAGTCGTATAAGCACGTCCATCAGGTAATACTACTCCAATCCGCTTAAAGCTGTTACGCTCAGCCGCTTCCTTCAAATAAGCAGCTGCTGCCTGGGGATCATTAACAAAAATCCGGCTGACATCATGTGAAAGTTCTGCTAAAAGATTCTGCTTGTTTTTGATTTCGTTATGCAGCATCAATGCTCCCTGATTGGAAAGTTCTTTCAGTGAATTGATGTTTTCTTCTTTATAGCTTTCTTCAATGCTTCTGCTATAGGAAAAAACAGCAGTCAACAAAATAATAATGGCAATCAAACCCAACAAAAGCGTGCCATAAAGCCTTTTATATTTGCCCATCGCTGTCTTCCTCCAATTTCCGAAACATTTTCAGTCAGATTATTTTAACAGTTTGTCCGCTCTCAGGCTCTTCCAAATAGATCTCGCCAATATGCAGCTTACCCTTCACTATTTCAAAAGCATCTGTTTTGATTGTCCCCATTTTTGTTTCAATGACAACATTTTTAAACTCCAGACGTTTATTTTGATTGGAAAACTCGCCGCTGATACTGTCGAAAGGTATTATATAATATGACCCTTTTCCAGACCTAAAACTGCCATAGGTCAAAGCAGTTTTAGGGTCACCTTGGGAACGAATCTTAAAATCCAGTTCTACCTTGCATTTTATTTTACCGTTACGTGCAGCAATGCTGCCCAGCAAATCATGTCCCAAAGCATCAATATTATAATATTTTGTATCCAGATGATAATCGCCAAAAGCTTCGACTGTGCCGCCAAAAACATTTCCTGTTACATTAGTGAATTTCAGCAGTGCATCTTCATAATGCAAATCACCTCTGACCTTAGAAAAATGCAATCCCGGAATATTCAATTCTTTAAAAGTCAAATGACCATCGATAACAGGGCTTGGAAGCTCGCCGGTGACGGCAGCAGTGATAGAAACCGTATCTTTGATATCTGCGATCCCCAATGAGGCAGGTAACACATTATACAGTTCCAAATGCAGATCGTAATGGGGAATCTGCTGCGCTAAATTGATGTTTCCCTTTATTTCCACCCCATCGCCAACCATAGTGCCGCCAAATTTTCCAGTCACAAAATCAATCGTAAGCTTTTTCTGCGTATCAATATCAATTATTGCATTAACTTCATTCAGTACAAAATAACGGTTATGATAACCGGCAGTTAAGGTACAGTTATTAAAAACAACACGCATTTTCAGCCGCTTATTTTCTAAATCCAGATTCAATTCATGCCTGTCTCCAGGATGCCTTTCCTTTACTACGATCTTTTCCTGCGCTATATGTTCAAGTTCAGCTGCTGTTTCGTTTCCTGACAAAACAGCTTCCTTTTGTTCAGCCCGGTCAATAACTCTTTTGGCCTGTGCCTGCTCAAAAATATCCAACTGCATCTTTCTGTTGAATCTTACGGCAAACAAAGCGTTGTCCAATTCCAGTTCCTTAATAGTAGATGTACTGATACTTCTGGTAATAATATCCCATGTCCGCACCTTGAAACGTCCCTGCGGCACATGTACGATAGGCTGACCGTCAATATCAAGCCAGACAAGATTCTGAAACTCTACCCGCCCCCAAATGTCGGCATCAATACTGCCAAGCGTCACCGAGCCTTTGAGCACTTTTTGAGCAGACATAGTTTTATTAAAAATAAGCATAGCCTGATCACTGGCTATTTTACACAAAGTAAAATAAGTAACTGTCACAAGCGCCCACAGTCCCAAAGCGATATAAATATATTTCTTTTTTATCTGCATATTATCACTATCCTTTGAGCGGACTGTTTCAGCTACGCTTAAATACTCTGTGTTTTCGTCATAATCTTCAAAATTTCCTGATCAGTAGTAGCCATTCCCTCTTTAGCCAGCTGCCCCACATTTTTTATAGTGTTCTCAACACCTTTGCTGACGATACCATCGCCTCCGTAAAATTGCTGCCCTTCTTTATACATATGATAACCTAATATACCTGCATCGATAGCCGTAGCTATTTTAGCAGCGCACGAAGCTTTAGCGCCGTCGCAGATAATACCGGAAGTTATTGCCAGAGAATTGACGATCGTGTGAGAAACTTCATCAACACCGCCTCCATACAGATACGCAATACCGGCACCACTGGCACAGCCGGCACTGACTGCACCGCAGTAAGCCGACAGCCTGCCGATACCTGACTTCAAATGGATCGTGATCAGATTAGATACCAGCAAGGCCCTATAACGTTTCTCGTCAGAAACACCCAACTCCTTAGCATACTCTATAACTGGTATGGAGGCAGTAATCCCCTGATTACCGCTGCCGGAATTGATCACGACTGGCATCTCGCAGCCGTTCATTCTGGCGTCAGAACCGGCAGCTGCTTTGGCTTTAGCTCTTATTTTTACGTCATCCGTTCCATAAGTCTTTAAAAGGACCTTACCGATATTAGCTCCATAATCGCCAGCCAAGCCTTCCTCTGAAATATTAACATTACATTCGATCTGAAGATCAAGAATATCCTTAACATCTTCTATTCTTGCAGTATCAGCAAATTCAATAATCTCCTGTACATTCATAAATCCACGATCTGTAAAGCCCAAACTGTCTTCGACTGCAATATCTTTCTGCAGCACATATTTATCATCTTCTCTTATTTCCACTATATTTGTATGAAACTCACAGATGCGTACATAAGCAGAATGGCCATTACCATAAACAGTGATCATTATATCAAAGATTTTTTTACTATCAGAAAAATTAACTGTTATTGGTGTGCTTTCTAAAAATTTATGAATTACGGCAACTGCTTCTGTACTCACTTCCGAAATAACTTTAAGCTCCTTCGCGGCATCTCCTGCCACAATACCTGCTGCCGCTGCCACTTCAATACCGCGCAGTCCCCCTGTATTCGGTACAATAACACTTTTTACATTCTTGATGATATTACCGCTGACCTCAATTTCTACACGTTCAGGCAAACAGCCTAAATGCTCTCTGGCAATAGCTCCGGCATAAGCAATAGCAATAGGCTCAGTACACCCCATCGCCGGAATCAATTCCTCTTTCAGCACATTGATATAATCCTGGTATTTTTGCCTTGTTATCATCTGCTTACCCCTCTGTATTTATGATTTATTCTTAATTATTCTATACATCTGACCTGTGACTCTTTATAAAATCATAATAAAAGTCCCCAAAAGTAATAAGGACAGAACCGATAATTGTTTTTACAGTAAATTGTTCATGTAAAAATACCGCTGCCATCACCAAAGTGATGACTATACTGAATTTATCCACCGGAACTACTTTCGAAGCAGCGCCAAGCTACAGCGCTTTAAAATAACATAACTCTAAAAGCAATGTGAAACGATGGTTCTAATCCATTAGTTCAGTCTTCAACCAATCTTTCAATTTCTTTCTCAAGCAATAAAAATGCTTTGGAAACTACATAACCATCAGCAATCGCATGATTCATTCTCACCGTCACAGGCATCAGCAATCTGCCATTTTCACTGTGATATTTTCCCCAGTTTATAATCGGAGGGAAATGCAGATGTCCGTCAGGCAGTTCTACATGTAGTGCTTCATATGACAACCAGGGAATATAGGAAGCATCAAAATAGTTTAATTTACTGCCGTCCAGACCATAACTGCGGGTCTGTTTAGCCTTTTCCATATCAGCGCAGCATCTGTCATAAAAAGCCTGGTAATCTTCGCTGAACTCTGTATAAACTACTGTAAAAGTCTCCGTATCCTCGTGGAAAACATAATGCGCAGTGTTGATTTTATCAAATACGACTAACTTATCTTCCTGATACAAATACCGCATTTTGTAGTCATCTCTGGTATTCAGCGCCTTGGTCAGGACATACAGAAAATTGATATAAAATTTAGTTCCAGTTTGTTTTGAATATGCAACAAGTTCACTAACATCGATCTTGGATGTAATCATAACCGAACATTTACAGTCCATCGTAAAATGCCTGTAAATATCCTTACGATAATACTTTTCCATATCTAAAACTTTATAATCCATAATTACCACCTTTTACACAACACAAATCAACTTTGGCCGTTTAACAAGTTTGCATAAATTAAGTATTCAAATAATTCCAAAGAATCTTTTTTCCAATTTATTGTTGACATCGCAATTGCCAAAACGCCACAGCGCTTGCAGCAGCTACATTAAGTGAGTCCACATTGTACTCCATAGGGATCTTCACAACATAATCGCACGCATCAATCGCAGCCTGAGATAAGCCGTAGCCCTCTGTACCAAAAACCAAAGCCAGCCTGCCCTCTGCCATCAGCGCCTGATCATCTATACTGACAGCATGCTCACACAAAGCCATTGCAGCTGTTTTAAAGCCCCATTCTCCCAGCTCTTTGACATTGTTTTCTATATAAGTCCAAGGTATCTGAAATACCGTTCCCATACTGACACGTACTGCTTTTCTGCATAAAGGATCACAGCAGGAGCGCATCACAAGTACCGCATCAACACCTAACGCCGCTGCCGATCGGAATATTCCTCCTATGTTGGCTGCATCCGTGATATTATCCAATACCGCCACCCGCCTGGCTTGAAAACATATCTGCTGTACTGAAGGCAGCCTGGGCCTACGCATAGCACACAGGATACCGCGGGTCAGCTTATATCCTGTCAGTCCAGCCAGCACATCCCTGTCCCCGGTATAGACTGTAACATCCTCATACCGAGCAAGAATATTTTGGGCCTGTCCCGTGATATGTCTGCGCTCCATCAACAAGGAAATCGGCTCACAGCCAGCAGCAAGCGCCAACTCTATGACTTTGCCGCTTTCAGCGATAAAGATGCCCTTTTCCGGTTCCAGCTTATGGCGCAGCTGCTTTTCAGTCAATTTTGTGAATACTTCCAGTTCAGGAGCAGAAATGTCATTTATTTCTATAATATTTGCCATTATGCCACTCTTTCTTAGAAAAGCATCTCTCCCGGGTTATAGCCGCTTGGCAGCTCTTCTTCAACTAAAAAATGAAATTCTTCATCACGCAGGACCGGCAAAAATACGGCATAGGGGATCTCTAAAAATTCAGACGTATAACTGCTGGCCCCGAACCATTTACCCTCTTTGGTACCTAAATTCAAATCTCTGGCAAACTTGGTATCATTAGAGCAATCATGTACAACCAAATTCCATTTCTCTTTTGCTGCGGCTGCCATAAATCTGAGTGTCAGTTCGCGGCTCCAGATTGGTGATATATATCCATGGCGGGCAATATACATTTTTTCACCCCAATAATTCTCAATATTATTGGGATTCAAATGCAGCTCCGCACAATTAATAAAATCTAATCCCGTGTCCAAAACAGCCTGTTTTTTCAAAAAGAATTTTTCAAAAAACTCATTGGTCATAGGCGTTTCAATGCCGACTTTTTTGATATACTTTTTTGCTATGCCAATATTTTCAATGACCTTATCAGCACAACCGGAAGCTCCTAAATTAAATCTAAGCTCATTCAGGCCAGCCTCCCCCAATGCTTTAAGCGTTGTTTCCGTAGCCAGAGTGCCGTTAGTATATAGATGCTGATAAATACCAGCCTTGTTAAATTTTTGAATAATATTATAATATTTCTCGATTTCCATAAAAGGTTCTAAATATACATAGGCAACCCCTGTAGGTTTTTTATGGATTTCCAACAACAGATCAATGTCATTTTCATAAAACTTGGTCCCGCCAATGACCCAAATCCCCTCTCCTACCGGTTCAATAGCATCCAGCTCGCCATAATTATAGCAAAACCTGCACTGCAGATTGCATTTATTGGTTTTTCTGATAGCTGTCAGCCCGCTGCCCAACAGACATGAACGGCACCCATCAGGAAATTTTTCATCTGGTCCCACAAAAAGTGTTCTGTCCTTTAATGTTTTCAAACCGGGAATTTGTTCCATAAGCTCTTCTTTTCTTTTTATAACAACTGCCTCAATCTGTGCGAATGTGGCATAAACAATTTCCTGCTGTTTAACCAGAAGCTGTTCCCCTGCAGGCAATTGTGCAAAAAATTCAAACCATGACAAAGCATCCTTCTTAGAAATCTTCATATCTGTTACTGCTCCTTGTCTACAATACAATCTACTTAATCAATCCATTGCTCTCCGCTCTGCGTAAATTGCAGTGCCTGGCAACCGGGCTCCATAATTTTATTTTTTTACTATTGTCATCAATACAACAGTCTCTACATGATGCGTCATCGGGAACATATCTACCGGCTGGGCAACTTCAGCCTGATAACCGTTCTGTTCCAGATAAGCCAAATCGCGGGCAAGCGAAGCCGGATTACAGGAAACATAAACTATACGCTGTGGCATGACCTGCGCAATAGCAGCCAGCACTTTTTCTTCGCAGCCAGCACGAGGCGGATCAAGCAGCACAACTTCGGGACGCACACCCTGTTCTACCAGTTCCTGCATTTTAACAGCAGCATCCCCTAAAATAAATTCAGCATTATCACAGCGATTATCTTCAGCATTACGTTTTGCATCTTCAATAGCAGAAGCTATAATCTCAATTCCATAAACTTTTTGGGCATGTTTTGCCAAATACAGAGAAATTGTACCGGTTCCGCAGTAACAGTCAACAACGGTTTCACCACCGCTCAAAGCCGCAAATTCAATCGCTTTGTTATAAAGTTTTTCAGCCTGGGCACTGTTTACCTGAAAAAACGACTGCGCAGAAATATTGAATTTTAAAGTTCCCAAACGGTCTTTGATCGTCGTTTTACCATATAATAAGCGTGTTTTATTACCCATCACGATATTGGTCTGTTTTTTGTTGATATTCTGCACTACACTTTTCAAGCCCGGAACAGCATCACGCAGCATTTTGACCAGCTCTTTGCCATGTGGAATATCGTAACCGGCAGTAATGATAACTGCCATAACCTCACCAGTGTTAACACCAACCCTGCCCATAACATGGCGGACTACGCCCTTACCTGTTTTTTCATCATAAGCAGAGATTTCATACTGCCGCATCCATTGACGGACAACAGCAATAATGTCATTGTTACGCTGCTTCTGGATCAGACAGTTTTCAACGCCGACTACTTTATGTGTAGCCGCAGCATAACATCCGATTTCCAAAATTCCATTTTCAAATGCAACCGGGAACTGCATTTTGTTACGATAATGCCATGGATCTTCTTCACCGATGATCGGCAGAACTTTGACTTCCTGTAAATGCCCGATCCGAAAAAGCGCATCGCGAACCTGCTGTTCTTTAGCCTTTAATTGCCCCGTATAGTTTAAATGCTGCAGCTGACAACCACCGCAGGCTTCATAAACAGGACATAATGGTTCTACCCGCTCAGGTGATGCTTCCAGAATGGCCGTTACTTTCCCTGACGCATAATTTTTCTTCACCTGTTCCAGCTCTACTTCTACTGTCTCATCTGCTAAGGCGCCATGTGCAAAGACCGTAAATCCATCAGTCTTGCCCACACCTTCACCGCTGCTTCCTAATCCTGTTACTTTTAAAGTTATTTTATCACGCACTAAAAATTTATTATCAACGCTCATAAAATTCTCCTAAATTAAATTTTCAACAACTAAATTATACCACAAATCTATACAGTTTCTTCATTTTACAGTTTAAATAAAATGGCAGAAAAGCGAACTTTTTCACCTTCTGCCAAAATAATCAGCTATTATTTAGTTGCATCTACCCAACTACCTCCAGTTACCTTTTCCAGCATTTCAGCACTGATCGGCAAAGCTGAATGAGGTGTCCCTGCAGCAATAAAAGTAATGTCATACTCTTTCAAACTATTATCCAGATAAACTGAAACCTGCTGACGCAAGGCAAACGGACATACTCCTCCGGGCGCAAAACCTGTGATTTGCATTACAGTTTCCGCATCTGCCATTTTGATTTTTTTCGCTTCGATGGCACGGCCCCATTTTTTTGTGTCTATTTTCTTATCGCCGCAGGCAACAATCAAAATCGGCTTGCCATCAGCTAAAAAACACAAGGTTTTGGCTATCTGTCCCGGCGTTGTGCCCAAAGCCTGAGCCGCCAATTCCGCAGTATGTGTTGATCCCGGCAATATTTTTATTTCCAGTTCCGGATAAGCCTGCAGGCTTTCCTGCACTCTTTTCAAACTTGTTTCATATTCTTCTGCATGCTCTTCCATTTCCATCATCCATCCCTCACATTTCTTTTGCAATTCTGCCACAACTAACAGCTTTATTTTTATACTTTCTGTGCTATAATATATCCATACATGAAGTCATACAGGCATCTGTTGTAATTTTAACACAGACAAGTCTCTCTGACAAATCAAAGTACCTGTTAAAGGAGGTTTATCCATGGATATCATTACTAAAGATACCGGCATCATCGATGCTGTTCAACAACATCCTGAAATTTTGGAAGTGTTTGCTAAATATGGTCTGGGCTGTGTTGGCTGCATGGCAGCTCATTACGAAACCATCGGCCAGGGAGCAGGCGCTCACGGCATTGATGTTGAAGCGCTTATTGCCGACATCAACAAGGCTGTTGCTGCTGCAAAATGATCTTCTTAATAAAAAACAGTCTGACGTTTAAACGTCAGACTGTTTTTTATTACCACTTGTACAATGATCTCAATAAAGCTATCTCAGCTTTATACCCAGGCAATTCATTCGGTGTTTCTAAATAAAAGGGCAAGTCTTTCAGCTGAGGATGATTAGTGACAGCGCTGAGCGCTTCCAATCCAATGTTCCCCTGACCTATTTTTGCATGCCGGTCCTTATGGCTGCCCAAAATATTCAGGCTGTCATTGATATGAACAGCTAAAAGACGTTTCAAACCAATAATTTTATCAAATTCCTCCAAAACACTTTCCAAATCATTAACTATATCATAGCCGCCGTCAAAAACATGACAGGTATCCAGACATACCCCCAGTTTTCCCTGCAACTCCACTCTGTCGATAATCGAACGCAGTTCCGTAAAGTTTCGCCCAACTTCACTGCCTTTACCAGCCATAGTCTCCAGCAGCACCATTGTCTGCTGCTGAGGACGCAGGATTTCATTCAGCAATTCTGCTATCATGATTATTCCCTGCTCTGCTCCCTGTTTTACATGACTGCCAGGATGGAAATTATATCTTGTACCAGGCAGCAGCTCCAGCAACTGCAAATCCTCAGTCATTACCATACGTGCAAAATCCCTTATTTTAGAATCTGCCGAACAGGCATTGAGTGTATAAGGCGCATGTGCCAGGAGCGGCGCAAAAGAATTCTCCCGCATCAGCGCCAGTAAAGCCCTGATATCCTCTGTATCGATCGCTTTGGCTCTGCCTCCGCGTGGATTACGTGTAAAAAACTGAAAGGTGTTGGCACCAAGAGCCAGTGCCTCCTCTCCCATATGCAAATAGCCTTTTGCCGACGATAAATGACAACCAATATTGAGCATAGACCCTCCTAGATTTACAAAGCTTTTAAAAATACGTTATAATTATAACATATCAAGCCTGTTGAAAGGAAAAGTTTGACCATGCAAGCATTACGAGAACACCTGCTGAGCCTGCAGGACACCAAATATCAGAAATTTCACAGTGCCCTTTGTCCCGGTATCGATAACATCATCGGCATCCGTATCCCTGTATTGAGAAAACTGGCAAATGAAATCCTCCGGGATGGAGATTACCCTACTTATCTGCAGAAAGCCTTATACGAACCTTTTGTCTACAGTGAAGAAGCAACCTTATGCGGTATGATTTTAGGTTTACTGAAAATTGATTTTACTGAGCTGCTGGAAAATCTCAATATTTTTGTTCCCCGCATCGACAATTGGGCTGTTTGTGATGTTACCTGCGGCGGTTTGAAAGTTTTCAAAAAAAATCAGGCTCAGGGACGCGAATTTCTGCAGCAATATCTTGCTTCTCCCAGAGAATATGAACTGCGGTTTGCTGTTGTAATGCTGATGAATTATTACAATGATGACACATATATCGACAGTACACTGAAAGAACTGAACAATGTACGACACGAAGGTTATTACGTAAAAATGGCCGTAGCCTGGGCTTTATCGCTGTGCTTCGTCAAGCAGCGAGCTAAAACAATGGTACTTTTTCAAAATAATGAACTTGATGACTTTACTTACAACAAAGCCCTTCAGAAATGTCGTGAATCCTTCCGTGTCAGCGATGCAGATAAAGCCCTGCTGCAAAATATGAAGCGTAAATAAATAATAAAACTCCCGTCTTTATTCAAGACGGGAGTTTTATTATTTTGCCATGCTCAGCAGCATCGCTACTGCTAAAATACTCATGGGTATCAAAATCGCCAACTGACCGATTTCATTGGAATAGTTGAAGAAAAAGAATACAGAAAGCCGAGGCAACAGCTCCTAATTGCCAAACAACAGACCAAAAATCAAAGGAAATGCATTAACAGGCCTTAATTCCGTTATTGATGGTATAGGTATAATAACAAAACCTTTAAAGAGCAGCGCCGTAACGGCAAATACTGCCGTCAGCAAAGCTGCAAATGTCAGTTTTTCTGTTTTATTTCTCTGCGCCCATCATTCCGCCTACTTTTGCACCAGTTTAACCAGCACTTCCACACATTTTAGCAGGGAAGGCACCGGCAAATATTCAAAACGCCCGTGGAAATTATGCCCGCCGGTAAAGATATTGGGACATGGCAACCCCATTTCTGAAAGCCTTGCACCGTCAGTACCACCTCGTACCGGTACTAGATGCGGCTCGATTCCAGCTGCACGCATTGCATTTTCAGCCCGTTCAATTATTTCATAAACAGGCATAATATATTCCTTCATATTACAATAGACATCTTCCATTTTACAAACAACGCTGCCCGCGCCGTATTCAGCATTCAGACAATCCACCATATGCAGCAGCAGTGTTTTACGATCTTCCAGCTTCTTCCTGTCATGATCGCGCAAAATCATTTCCAGCTCAACTTTATCCGTACCGCCATTGATACGCAGACTGTGATAAAACCCTTCATACAGCTCAGTATATTCAGGACACTCGCCGGCAGGCAGCAGCATCTGCCACTTGGCTGCCATCGTCACAGCGTTGCGCATCTTATTTTTAGCAGAACCAGGATGTACCGAAACTCCATAAAATGTCACCGTGGCATTGCAGGCATTAAAGGTTTCATAATTCAATTCACCAACAGCGCCGCCGTCAACTGTGTAGGCAAAATCAGCACTAAAATCTGTCAGAGGAAAATGCTCCGTTCCCCGTCCTATTTCTTCGTCAGGGGTAAACGCCAAAAGTATCTTGCCATGCTTGATTTCCGGATGTGCAAGTAAATACTCACAGGCTGAAACAATAGCGCATACTCCAGCCTTGTCGTCGGCTCCCAGCAAAGTCGTACCGTCCGAGGTTATAATTTCCTGTCCCAGATAATTTTTTAATTCTGGAAACTCCTTCGGGCTCAATTTAACCCCTTTGCCAAGGTCCAGCTCACTGCCGTCATAGGCAGAATGCACCTGCATTTTGATATTCGCTCCCGATGCTTCATTACTGGTATCCATATGAGCAAGCAACCCGATAACAGGCAGTTTTTCATTCGTATTAGCCGGCAATACAGCCAGTACGTAACCATATTCTGTAAGTGCTACGTCATCCAAACCCAAACCTGAAAGTTCAGACTTCAGTAGTTTTGCCAGCTTTAACTGCTTTGCCGTACTGGGCGAAGTTTCTGATTTATCATCAGAAGCCGTATCCAAAGCGACGTAGCTTCGAAAACGTTCAATAATCTTATCTTTACTGAGTTCAATCATTTTTATATACTCCTAAGATCTGCCGTGCAGATAGTCTAACAACTGTCGCGCAATCCTGCCGTTGCGCCCGGTGTGACTCATTTCCCACTTTACCGCAGCAGCACGCAGATCTTCTTTTGGAATATCCAGCCCTTCGGCTTCAGCTTTATTTTCCAACAAACGGAAATACTGCTCCTGATCCATCGAATCAAAAAATAATTTTATACCGAAACGGTCAGCCAGAGAAATTTTTTCGTTAATACTGTCGCGGCTATGCAGCTCGTTCATATTCTGATCCTGCCACACTTCCTTGATAATATTACGGCGATTGGAAGTAGCATAGAACAACACATTATCAGGTTTTACTTCAAGCCCACCATCTAAAATGGATTTTAACGCTTTGTATTCCACTTCAAATTCTTCAAAAGACAAATCATCTAAAACAACGATAAATTTTTTGCCCCAACGGCTCAATTCCTGCATCACCTTTGGCAATCCGGCAAAGTCATGGCGTTTTACTTCAACCATCCGCAGACCTTTTTCAAAAAATGCATTGCCGAGAGCTTTGATAGATGATGATTTGCCAGTACCACGATCGCCAAAAAGCAATACATTATTAGCAGGCTTTCCTTCTAAAAAAGCTTCCGTATTGCGTATCAATTCTTCTTTCTGATAATCATAACCATACAGCTTATCAAAAGTCATATCAGAATAGTTTTTAGTACCAGACAGGCATTCCAGTTCGCCATTCCAGGCAAAGGCACCGTTGTCCAGCATTGCGCCATAACCATAGTCATTATAATAACTGCATAAAATTTCTACCGCTTGCCGCCCGTTTGCATCACCTTCAGCATGCAGTAAAATTTTTTCCAGCTTACTGCGTCCCGGCAAAGGTCTGAACACTGTCGGCGTATAGTTTCCCAGCAGTGGATGGTTTTTATAACGATTAAAAACATCATCGACGAACTCGCGCATAATTACAATATCATGCGCTGCAGCTCTTGCCAGTCCTTCACCAATTTTACCGTCATTTTTTTCGGCAACAGCAGAAAACACATTCTGCTCATGCACGATTGCCGACAGCAAATACTCCAAAGGAATAATCCCTGTCAGGCCTTTTTCTTCAGCAGCAACCAGCAGCAAACCTTCCAGTTCCGGCGCAAAAAATTCTTTAGGCCTGCGCAGAGCATTTACGATCGGGTCGGATAACAGAGCTCGGTAGATCACCAGGTTACTTAAATTAGCGCAGCAATTCATCTCATTCATCTCCGTCTGTCAAAGATTTTAGAAGGTTCTGAATACTTTTTTTATAAACAGGGTGTATTTTATCTGCAGCAATTTCTGACAGCGGCTGCAGTACAAAAAGTCTGTTTTGCATATCAGGATGCGGCAGCACCAGTTTTTCACTATAATAGATCAGATCATCATACAAAAGTAAATCTAAATCTATATTTCTTTCACCCCAATGCCGTAATCGCACCCGACCCATTTCCAGTTCAGTATCCAAAAGCAGCTTCAGCAACTTTTCTGGTGCTAAATCAGTTTTCACACAAGCAACAGCGTTAATAAATTCAGGTTGATCTGTCACACCATAAGGTTCAGTTTTAAAAAAGCTTGATACAGACCTTATTTGCAGTCCTTTGACCAACAGCATTTTTAAAGCCTGTCTGAGATTAGCTTCCTTATCACCTAAATTACTGCCTAAAGCTATATATGCGATGGACATAAAATTGCCTCCAGCATCCTTATAGCCCGCAGATTTTCCTGTACATCATGCACTCGTACCATTTGAGCTCCTGCATACACAGCCTGACAACTGGCAGCAATCGTACCTTCCAGGCGTTCTTCTGCTGGAATTCCGCCGAGTACACTTCCAATAGTACTTTTGCGTGAAGCAGCAAGCAATACAGGATAGCCTAAACCTGTCAGTGATTTCAGCCCCTGCATCAATTGCAGATTTTGTTCAATATTTTTAGCAAAACCAATGCCGGGATCAAAAATTATTTTTTCTTTTGCCACGCCACGGTTTTCCAGGATTTTAGCCCGTTGCAGCAAATAAGCTGCAACCTCTGTTACTACATTTTTATACTCGCAGTTTTGCTGCATATTTTTAGGCGTGCCTCGCATGTGCATTAAAATAATCGGTACTTTACTGCCGACAACTAAGTCAGACATAGCAGCATCACCTTCCATCGCAGTAACATCGTTAATGATATCTGCGCCGGCTGCTAAAGCCGCCTCTGCCGTCGAGGCACGATAAGTATCGATAGAAATAACACAAGCCGGATAACGCTCTTTCAATGCCTTGATAACAGGAACAATGCGCTTTTGTTCCTCGTCTGCAGTTACGGCATCACTGCCAGGGCGGGTAGATTCCCCGCCAATGTCTAAAACAGCCGCCCCTTGTCTAAGCATTTCGCCTGCCTTTTCCACTACCTGTTCCAACTGCGGCACACGCGAACCTGCGTAAAACGAGTCTGGTGTAATATTTAAAATACCCATCACCAACATTTTATCATAATTCAGTGTCCTGCCGTCAGATAAAATAGTTTGAGGAATCGGCGCATCTAATATAGCCATCAATTCACTTTTTATTCCTGCCATACCAAAATAAGGCATCTGCGTTAATTTTTCCAGCAGCCTAGCATAATGTTTATATGTTCCCAGAAGAATTACATCTACCCGTTCTTCAGCACAAACTACACACCCGGCTGGAATTGCACAATCTCCACCACAAGCCAGCATTTCCTGTTTGATAATATTGGCAGCAGGAGTACGGATATCCAAAATTTTTAAGGGAACAATTTCACTTTTATGCAAAAAAATCGCTTCACTGGCAGGATGAATACCCAATTGACTGAATTCATTGGCCAGTGTTTGCGGTTCCAGCTTCAGAATCATATCCCCACGTCCTTCCAACCCTTTTCGACACAAGCAAAAGCGTTATGATTATGGATACTTTCAATGCTTTCCACAGTTGCTTTATACCATATTATGCGTTTATCGGCTTCCAGACGCAAAGCAATTTCGCGGACCGCGTCTTCAACAAAACGCGGATTATCATAGGCCTGCTCAGTTACAAACTTTTCATCAGGACGTTTCAAAAGACCGTAAACAGGCGCGCTTGCTCCTGCATCAGCAATAGCAGCCAGTTCTTCCAGCCAAACCATTTCAGCAGATCTAATTTCCAATTTAGCCAAAGCTCTTTGGTTATGAGCGCCATAAGCGCTGATCTCTTTCGAGCATGGGCACAAGGTTTGAATAGGAATCTCCGCAGAAATGCGCAATGAAAACTGCTCATCCTTTTCAGCCGTATAAACACAATCGATATCCAGCGGTGCTCTCTGACCGCTGACAGGAGCCGTTTTATAAATAAAATATGGAAAATTTAATTGCAGAAAAGCCTTTTCTGCCTGCAGCCGGTCCTTCAAATGGTCAAGAATATTTTCTAAAGAACCTAATGTCACTGGTCCTAGCGTTTGCAGGCACTCTACAAACCGACTCATATGCGTTCCGCGCAGATCATGAGGAAGATCAACCGCCAGGCTTACTGTAGCGACCGTGTTCTGCGTTCCCCTTTCTTTATCTTTCAATGCTATCGGCCAGCGCAGATCTTTGATGCCAACATGCTTCAACGGTATATTACGACGATCTAATTCACCCTGTACATCCTTCATTATAGATCACCTCGGTAAATACAGCCGCTGGTTTTAGTTTCCCAGACTTCAACTTCATAAAGCTTATAGTTGGGCCCCTGCAGCATTTTTTGTAAACGTTGCCACACCCAAACAGAAATATTTTCTGCTGAAGGCTGCTTTAAAATATCATTAAGACAGGCATGATCCAATTTACTTAAAACCTCTTCCTTGACAATATTCTTAAGACGGATAAAGTCGATTACCATGCCTTCCTTATCAGGAGTTCCCTCTACTTTCACGACTAATTTATAAGTATGCCCATGCAGTCTTTCGCATTTACCATTATATTCTGGTAAATAATGAGCCGCATCAAATTCAAACTCTTTTAAAACAAACATAGCCCACCTCCAAAATAATTAAACTGTCAAGCCGGCAAAATCATCCTGCTGCCGCAAAGCTTCATAAGCAACGATAGCAACTGAATTTGATAAGTTAAGCGATCTTGCTTCAGCAATCATCGGGATACGCACACAGCAGTCTTCGTATTCCATACGCAGTTTCTCAGGTAATCCTGCCGTTTCCTTACCAAAAATCAACAGGCTATCCTTTTCGTAGCATACTTCAGTATACCGCTTATGTGCTTTTGTTGTCAGCAAAAACTTAGCATTATCCTTATACTTTTCCAGCACTTCATAAACGCTGTCATAGTAGTGCACATCTACCAGGTCCCAATAATCCAATCCAGCACGTTTTAAATATTTATCTTCGACCGAAAATCCTAACGGCCGCACTAAATGCAAATGACAACCTGTCGCTGCACATAAACGTGCAATATTTCCCGTATTACCCGGAATTTCTGGTTCTACTAAAACGATATGCATAAAATGTTCACCTCTTCAAATTTTAGAAACGCAAAATGCACAGTCACCTGACTGTGCACTTACATTATTTATTTTTCTTCAACAGTTCATCAACAAGTTCACGCATTTTATGCTGATCTTCTGTCGTATTTACTTCCTCTTTCACCTTGTTATCTTTTTTATCATGCTCATTTTTATATTTTTCAGATTTTGTTTCTACAGCTTCTATTCCCAGCATTCTCTGCCATACTCCCATAATTTTTTCACTATAATTAGGGCTCATGGCCCAGGTACCGTTCAACTTATACCAGGTATCACACAATCCACGCTCTAATCTGATAGCATGAGCCAAATCATAACGCGGATCAACGATCTTCGTCGAAGGATGCTTCTGCGTAGTATAGGCTAATAAATGCTGAATATGTGCACGTACACCAATTTCAGGAGTCTTAAAATGTGCCCCTTTTACACCGCCGCCTGTAGTACCAAGTCCACAGAAATTATTCTGTTCCGGCTTCACATCGCCGCCAAAACGGAAAAAACCTGTTTCTACAAGAGCCTGGGCAAAAGCAAGATCTTGGCGCACTCCTTCGCGACTGGCTTCCTGCCAGTATAAATCAACAATTTCTTCTGCACTGCAGGTCAATTTTAAATCCGGATTATTTTGTTTTAGCAAAGCCACAGCCTGAGATTTACTGGCGACCGCTTCTCCAAAAATACCAATTTCCTGATAACCGACCGGCAAGGCAGGACTTACAACCGTCTTAGGCAAAGTTCCTTGAGCGGTGGCAGAACTGCCTGCTTTATCATTATTTCTGTTGATTATTGGAGTCTCGTTTTTTTGCTGCTTAGTTTTATTTTTTTCTTTAGACTTCTTTTTCGCTTCTTTTTCTTTCTCTTTAGCCGCCTTTTTAGCTTCTTTCGCAGTCAACTGCGGCGCTGCCGCAATAGTACGCACCTGTACCTTAGATTGATTAGGCGTTGTAATACGCCGCGATTCGGTCGGGGTATTCTGTATCAATACCTGCTTCTGACTGCGTGGTTGCGGTACAGATGATACTACAGGCTGAGTTTCATTGGTTTTATTCTCTTTCTTCCTCGCTTCTGCCTGAAGCGGCATCACCGCAGCACAGCAAAAAGCCAAAGAAATAGCTATTAATTGTTGTTTTTTTAAGTTCACGTCACTTCTCCTGCTTATTATATATTGATAGTTAAATTTTACCCCATTTCTACTGATACTGTAAAGTTTTATTCAGCTTCTTCACAAAAAATACGCATCTTCTATGTTATAATATAAATAAAGAATTTTTTAAGGAGTTGATAAATTATGCCCACTACTTTTAAGTTCATCAATCATGCTTGTTTCACTATGACACATGAAGGACATACTATTATTTTTGATCCTTATCTCGATGGCAGCACCCAGGATATCAATGATCTTAAAGTTGAATATATTTTTGTTTCTCATGGCCATTTCGACCATCTTGGCAGTGCAATAGAGCTTGCTAAAGCGTGCAATGCAACAATTATTTCCACGGCTGAGGTTTGCGGAGTTGTTAGTGAAGCCGGCGTGGAAAACCATGCTATGCATTTGGGTGGGACGCACGAATTTCCTTTTGGTAAAGTGCGCCTTACTTTAGCATTCCATGGCAGCGGCATTCCTGGTGGACATGCCTGCGGTTTTATTGTCGATTTCTATGGTACTAAACTTTATTTTGCCGGCGATACCGCTTTATTTGGCGATATGCAGCTTTTACAACGATTGGATGCCTTTAATTATGCAGTTCTCCCCATTGGTGATAATTTCACAATGGGACCAAAAGACGCAGCTATTGCAGCCGAATTCTTACAAGCTGAATATGTAATTCCAATCCATTATAATACATGGCCTTTGATTGCTCAGGATCCAGTTAAATTTAAAGAAGCTGTCGAAAAAAGCACTAAATCTAAAGTTTTAATTGTAGCACCAGGTGAAAGTATTGAATTAAAATAATTTAGATATAATTAAATATAAAAATAACCTTGCCATAGGCAAGGTTATTTTTATATTCATTCTAAATACATCGCTGCAAAATAAGGTTCCAAAACATCCTCACGACGCTGCAGTGAAAAATTAACACCAATAGTTATTTCACCTCCAGCTGCTACAATCCCTTTTATTCTGCAATTAGTACCAATCCTTAAATTATTTTTCACTATCAGTAACGCCCGTTCCATTTGCACATTATCACCAATAATCAGATTATCACCAACTACTATCGTTACTCTTCCCAACAAATGTAAATTGTTTTCTATAGTAATATTCTTTTCGGAAATCAGGAAAGCATCCCCCTTTAATGCTTCCACTATACAAGGTAACCTTGCCCCATATAAATCATCACTATAATAAATTCCCTTACCGAACCCCAACTGGCGATATTCGTCATCGGTCAAAAAACTATAGCGGCTCCATTTTTTATAAGCGCCTATGTCCAATGTCTCTAAAATATCACCTGCTTCACCAACACAGATTAAATCATTATACTTATTGAAATCACCATTTATCTTACGACCAGCAGTTAAAGTATTTTCGTAAAACTCCTGTCCGCGTCCTAACGGCGGCTGTAAACAAACCTCTGCCAATCTTATTTGCATATCATCTGCTATTGAAATAACACTCACTTTACGCCCTGGCAGACTTTCAGCTCTTTCTAAAACAACTTCTGTCTGCATTACTTTTTGACCAGGATATAACATTTGCTCTTCAAGCCTAAAGCTTTCTGTCAGATTACTACTCTGCTCTTTTCTCAGCACACAACTCATAACATCACCAGTTGCAGCCTGCAGCTGATTATGTAAAACAATTTTGCTTTCAGCCTCAATTTCTTCGCGCAACGAATAATATAATGCCTGAACAGCTCCGCTCAACACAACACATGCCAACAATACAACAATGCTTACACTGCCTCTGCTATATCTGTTTATTTTCATCCTTCAATGACTCCATTACCTAAAAGCAGTACCTTACTGCTGGTTATCCTTCTTCCGCTTTTAGTATCCTGGATTTTTATGGTCAGCATCAATTCTCTGTAATTCAAACGTTCTGCCCGAAACTCTTCGATCTTTACAGATGCTAAAGACAAAACATTAACGCCTTTCAAAGAATTACTTTTAGTTTGACGATATAAAATATTACCACTCAGATAAAATGTTATCTGACGACTGCCAAAAACATCCTGACAAATTATTTTACTGCTGCCTTTATACCCTGTATTACTGATTGTTACTGTTGCTGCATGTAAAAACAATTCTCTCTCAGGTAATGAGAAACTGTAATTTGCAGCCCGCCGCAGCATAATGTCAGACTGTATACGCTGCCAGCCCTGCAGCAGCTGTCGCACCCCGCCTGCAAACAGCAGGCTCGTCGTTATAATAAATATTAAAGCCAAATTTAATTCGACTAATAAAAATCCTTTATTCCGACAATGCATAACGCACCTTATTAACAAGCACCTTTTGATTTCTGCATTCTCTGACTGTAATTATTTCCTGTTTAATTTGCAACTTATCAATAAATTCCTTACGTTCAATAAACAGCCCCTGCTCTGCCGCTAAAGCATCTGCCGCCTCCACGTTCCTTACTTCCAACAATTCAAATGCCAGTTCCAGCCGATTATATTGCTGCATTGCTAAAACGCAAGCCTTATAACCTGTCAATAATGAACAGCAGGTAATACTGACAAGCAGTAAAACCATCATCACCTCAATCAACATAAATCCCTGCTTATTTAATTTCACTTACAACGACCCTTCCAGTTACAGGCTGTACTTCAAACTTTTTTACCAGCTGTGGCTGCCGTCTATTTTTTATTAAAACCGAAAAATAAACCTGCGGTGCACCTTCTGCAGAAAAGCGTATTATTGAAGTATTAGGACTGTAAAAATACAGACTTCCCTGCCCGATTTCCTGAAGCCTTACTTTTTTTACAATTTTACCTTCGCGATAAACATAATAACACTGTTGGTCTAAATCAACAGTCAACTTATTCTGTAAGCCCGCTCCCCAAAGAGCTGCCTGCTGCAACGCAGTTACTTCCGCCGCCAGTCGCTGACAAAACCCTTCCATCTCCAAACGGTTGTCTACTTTAATAATACCCTCTGCACAAGGAATCAATAATGCCATAACTAAGCCATAAAAGCTGATATAAAGCAGTATTTCAACAAGTGTAAATCCATAATTATTACGACTGCTTGCTGCCATCTGAAACAACTTCTTTTCCTTCGGCATTATTACCTTTAAGGATGTAATTCAGTCCATTATCAGCAATGGCATAAGAAAAAACAGTATTAGTAGCATCTTGAAAACCTTTATTTCTGGCAATGTATTCACTCACCAAATCTTCTAATTTTTCTGGGCATTTACCCTTTTCCATTTTATATAACTGAATCGCACTGTCCACTGTTAAAAGATCATTTTTCAGTTTGGCATTTTTAGCTTTTTTATTAGCTGAATCAATAGACGGCAGAAGCATTCCAGCCAACACACCCAACATAGCCGTTACAGCCACCAGTTCAATCAAAGTGAAACCTTTTCTTCCACATAAATTTTTATAAAAATTCATCATAACACTTCCATCATTCGTATTCAGGTATTTCCGTTAAAAAAGTCAGTAAAGGTGACGCTACTGTAAAAATCATAGCACCAATCACTAACGATATAATAATTAAAAGTACAGGTTCCAATAAAACTTTAAAATTTTTTAAACTTGCGGTAAAATCCTGCTCCAGTAATAATGCTGCTTCCTTAAGCATCGTTGCTAAAGCCCCTGAACTTTCTCCGACGATTAAAAATTCTATGGTCAGTGAACTAAAAAGCGGAGAAGCTAATGCTGCTGCCTTGGTAATATCGCTGCCGCGAACGATCGCTTCTGAAAAAAGCATTGCTTTTGCAGTCATTTTTTTATCCGCACTTCCAGCAGCAGCAGTTTTTATCGACACCGGTAACGAAATTCCACTATTAAGAAGCAACGACAGTATTTTGCAAAATCGTATTTCCAAAAACGTCTGTCGATAACCTGCGATAAGAGGCAGGCAGAAGCACCATTTCAGCAGACTATACCTTCGCTGCCATAAATAATATAAAATAAATAAACTTAAAGACGCTGCTGCCTGCCAATATTTAACAGCAATTTCACGTACAAACATCATTACCTGTAAAGGCAACGTTGGAACAAGGTCAAAAGACTGATATAAGTCGGCAAACAATGGTAGTAATTTAACTACAAATAAGCAGCCAGTTACTATAGCTAATGATAATACCAAACATGGATATAAGCAGATATTCTTTAAAAATCTGTTTATTTCTTCCTTCTGCCCAAAATAAACAGCCAGTTCAGACAACATCTCCTGTAAGATGCCCCCTTGTTCTCCTGCCTCAATTACTGACACAGTAACAGGTCTAAAAATATGTACGTGTTTTTTCATCGCAGCAGACAACGCTTTTCCAGCTTGTAAATCAGCAATCAATAAACAGCAGACATTTGTTAAAGAAACCGGGCAGCGTGTTTTTAAAAGTTCCAATGCTCTGCACAACGGAATACCGCTGCCAATCATGGCTGCCAATTGCTGAAAAAAACGGCTGCGTTCTTTGTCATTAACTTTACCACTATTAAACAAACGGCTTATTTTAACAGTGAAACTTTGTACTTCTTCTATCCCAGTAATATAATCATAATTTTCGTGTAAAAATGCTGCTACTTCCTGTTTACTGTCAGCTAAATAACTTCCCTGGTAAAGTTTTCCTGCCATACTGCGTGCTCGCCAGCGGTACAACTGCATTGTTACACCTCCATTATTTTCAGGTATTCTTTATTCTTGCACTATACTCCCTCTCATTCTAATGATATTTGTGAAAAAATAGTGAACGAGAAAATAAAAAAGACGTCTTTCCAAGGAAAAACGTCTTTTTTATTAACTATTATTTTTACCAATTCAGATATTTAAGCTATCTTACTTTCTCCAACAGCTCCAGATATTTTCCCTTTACCAAATCTGGTTCAAAGACATATAGTAAATGTTTAAGCTGTTCTCTGCTTGTACGCGGCTGCTGAGAAGCCCAATAGCCCACTGTTAACTGTACCAGTCTGCGTACTCTGATCTTATTTTTTTCACTTTTAGCAGCAAATAAACCAAACTGCAGCCACTCTCCGTATACAGTCATTTCTTCCTGCATAGTCAGTCTCGCCACAGCAGTTATCAAATCCCGCTGAGTACGCAGCACCAAACTGCCTATTTGTTCCCGTTGCTGCTGACTGCGCCTGCTGGAAACAGCCTGATCAAGTAAAACCAGCATAAAATTCTGCCACGGAGCATATAATTTAAACGCGTTAGCAAAACCATCCCAGCCTGCATACATTTGAAAATGTAAGGCAATATTCATCAGCGTACTACGCGTTAAGGCAAAATCTTTTTCACGCACCAGAAAAACAAATAATCCGTCCATTAACTGCCTGGTCTCATTTTCCCATTTTCTCCGGGCAATCTGTGCAATCAGCTGTGTCCATTCACGCACAAAATACTGTAATTCTCCTGCAGTTAATGATTTATTATTGGTCAATAACAAACTCATCCAACGCAACATTGGTAATGCATTAACATAACGTCTGTCCGAAGCCGTAAAAAATAGCGTCAGCAAAAATTCTACCATTTTAGAACCGGCATAGACAGTACTCTCTGCACTGTAACGTACAACAGCTTTGGATACAATAGCAGAAAATCTGGCTTCATCACGCATTCTAGCAGCCATAACTGCCATATCCTGCAGCATCTGCAGCAATTCCTGTTCCAAATCAGCATCTGTTTCTGTTAATTCATTGCTTACAATAACCACTATATTCGCACACTGTATCGTTACCTCCGGCAGTCCATCTTTCATTGCCAGGCAGCCAAGCATACCCAATTTACGTATGCCTTCTGCACGCAGATGCGAATTTGTCACTAAAACAGGCTGAAAAACAGCTACTATCTCTTTTGCTAAAATTTCATGTTTAGCACGCATGAAATAGATGCAGGAGTTCTTTAATTTCTCCAAACAGGCTTCGCAGGCTATTCCTTGTTCTGCCAAAAGCTTAAAACGGCGTACTATTCGCTCAATCGTCAATGACATCTGTTCCTTGACGCTTTGCGACATAACCGCCTCAGACTGCATATCTAACGCATCCAGAAGACAACTGAGCAGATCCTGTGCCAGAACACTTTTCTCATCTGAAGACAGGTCTTTTTTCTGTGTCTGTTTTTCCAGCTTAGTTACATTATCTAAAAGATTTTTAAACGTAGGACCATGAACTATCCTGGTTGATTCTTCAGCCATCTCTACCTCTATCCTCTATTAAATATTGATAGCACCTTCATAAACGATACCGCTTACAGTATCCACAGTTACTTCCATATCGTCTTTAAGCAGGTTAAGCGCATTTTCAGCGCCAACAACTACAGGAATACTACAATTAATTGCTATGATGGCTACTGAAGATGTCAGTCCACCCTCCTCTGCAATAATAGCAGCTGCTTTAGACGCATAAGCTGCCGCTTCATCCGGCAATACTCCAACTACTAAAACATCACCAGGTTTAAACTTTTCTTTAAAATCTGTCAATGTAACAGCAGTGCATATTTTACCTGTAACCGAACGTTTACCTATACCAACACCGCTTACTAATTTATTTCCCACATTAACCACCTTAATCAAATTCGTTGAACCTGGTTTACCGACAGGAACTCCAGCTGTAATGACAACCGAGTCACCGTCTTTGACATAACCGTGTTCACGTGCACATTTCAATGATATCTCAATCATTTCATCAGTATTATCACTAGAAGGCCCCAAAAGCGGCCTTACTCCCCAGTAAAACTGCATCGCCCTTACCCTTGCAGGTATCCGTGAAACGCCTACAACATAACACTTAGGCCTGTATTTAGCAATCATTCGAGCCGTAAAACCAGATTCAGTAACCGTAACAATAGCGTCTGCATCCAGTTCCTGTGCAATCTGCACTGTAGCATGACTTATAGCCTCAGTAGAATGTATTTTATCACTAATCCCTTTTCCTTTAAAAATAGCGGCATAATCCAATGCCTCTTCTGTTCGCAATGCTATCTTGGCCATCGTCTGAACTGCTTCCAGCGGATATGAACCTGAAGCAGTTTCACCGCTCAGCATAATAACATCAGTTCCATCAAAAATAGCATTAGCGATGTCACTGGCCTCTGCACGGGTTGCACGATAACTGTTGACCATGCTTTCCAGCATCTGCGTAGCTGTAATCACAGGCTTACCAGCCTTATTACAGCGCCTGATAATTTCTTTCTGCACCAAAGGAACATATTCAGCGGGAATCTCTACTCCCAAATCACCACGCGCAACCATCACGCCATCAGAAACTTCTATGATTTCATCAATATGCGTAAAACCTGCCTGATTCTCAATTTTGGAAATAATCCCCATCCCCGATCCTGCGGCTTCTAAAACCTTACGAATCGCAAGAACATCCTCTGCCTTTTGTACAAAAGACGCTGCAATATAATCCATATCATGTTCTATTGCAAAAGTAATATCTTTTATATCCTGCTCAGACAAAAAAGGCAGTTTTAATTCCACACCCGGACAGGCGACTCTTTTACGTGAGCCCAGCTGTCCACCATGCACTACTTTCGTATAGATTTCAGTTCCGTTGATGCGTTCTACCTCTAAAGAAAGTAATCCATCAGCCAATAAAATAGCATCGCCTACTTTTAATTCATCAGGTAAACCTGAATAATTAACTGAAGCAATCTGTTCATTACCGATCTGCTCCTTCGTTGTCAGACAAAAAGATTCGCCCTCCTGCAACGTAATTTTATCATGTTCAAAAATACCCAGGCGCATCTCAGGCCCCCGGGTATCGGCAATCATAGCGATCGGTTTATTGACTTTTTCAGCCGCCTCTCTGACAAGCCCCAATCTTTGGGCATGTTCAGAATGGCTTCCATGTGAAAAATTAAAGCGGGCCATATCCATTCCCGCTTTCAGCATAGAAACTAAAAGCGGGATATTATCAGTACTGGGACCAACGGTGCAAATGATTTTTGTTTTCTTCATTGCCCGGCCTCCTTAGAATTACAACTGAAACTTGTTTTCGCAAATGACCTCATACGCATCTTCAGCTTCGGAAAGCGGCACACTGATTTCATATACGCCACCGTGCTTGGAATTCGTAGTTTTAGTCTGCGTCAAAAAACCGTTCGCGGCTAATACTTCTTTGATCCTGGCAGCCGCTTCAGCGGTCTGCGCAATGTATACTACCTTCCACACAGGTTTTTCCTCCAAGTTTAAAGCTTAAGCCTCTTTAACAGCTTTGATTTTAGCGATCAGCTTGGGCAAAATTTCACGTGCATCGCCTACGATACCATATTGAGCAACCTTGAAAATTGGTGCATTGGCATCTTTATTAATGGCAATAACAATATCAGAAGCAGACATACCAGCTAAATGCTGTATAGCACCGGAAATACCAAACGCAAAATAAATTTTAGGCGTTACAGTTTTTCCAGATTGACCAACCTGATGCGCATGATCTACCCAACCTTCATCGACAACAGCGCGAGACCCCCCAACACTGCCATGTTCAAATAAAGCAGCCAATTCTTCAAGCATTTTGAAATTATCACAGCTGCCTAATCCACGACCGCCTGAACAAATAATCTCCGCATCTTCTATTTTAATAGCGCCACTGGCCCCCAAAATCTCTTTGCGAACCAACTCTACCTTAGATGTAACAGCATTTTTTACAGTATAATTTACAATTTCGCCGCTTCTAGATGCATCGACATCCTTTGCCTTAAAGACCTTAGGACGTACAGTGCCCATCTGCGGACGATGCTCATCACAGATTATCGTAGCCAGAATATTACCGCCCAAAGCAGGACGTGTCCATTCTACCAGTTCTCCATTGATATCCAATGCCGTACAATCAGCACAAAGACCTGTGCCTAAACGTGCGGCGATACGAGGAGCAAGATCTCGGCCATCTACAGTAGCTCCGCATAAAACAGCATTTGGTTTATAGGTTTCAACCAATTCACAAAAAGCATTAGTATAAATATCAGTATTATACTCTGCATACTCAGGTCCGCTGACAACATAAACAATATCAGCACCGGCTGCAAATAGTTTCTGCGGCAAGCTGCCAGCTTCTTTACAAATCAAAACAGCGCAGCATTTCTGATCTGCTTTAGCCGCCAATTCGGCGCCGACACCAAGCAATTCATAAACAACACCAACAGGCTCTCCGTCTTCTAATTCAACATTGACCCATAAATCTTTACCTTCTTTATTCTTTACCTCACGGACAATCTCTTCACGTTCAATTGCCTCAACAGGGCATTCCCCTATGCAGGCGCCACAGGCGATACAGGTGTCCTGATCGATATTAGCCTTACCGTCAACCATATTGAGCGCGCCAACCGGGCATACTGCTATACAGGATTCACAGCCGATACATTTTTCTCTATCTACACAAATAGCCATCTTCATTCACCTCAATGAGTAATAATTTTCGCTTGTACCAATTTTTCGATCAGCATATCAACAGCTTTGTCTGTATCTTCTTCATTGATTATTTCGCTTTCGATCTGTGGTACGGACGGGGTGAAGATTTTCAAAACTTTAGTCGGAGAACCTGATAACCCTATCACTTTCGGATCAATCTCCAACTCAGCCGCACCCATTACGGGAATCTCTGCTTTTCTTGCTTTCATTTTTCCTTTGATACTGGCAAAACGAGGTTCTTTTTCAGATTTAGTAACAGTAACTACAGCCGGCAATGTAACAGCCAAAGTCTGGCAGCTGCTTTCATTCTCTCGTTCAACAAGCAGTCTTCCATCTGCTCCCAACGCTACTTTTAAAGCCCCGGTAACCTGTGGAATGCCAAGATGTTCGGCCATTTCAGGTCCAACTTGAGCAGTATCACCATCAATTGCCTGTTTACCGCATAAAACCAAATCGCACTCTCCTACCTTACGTACAGCAGCTGCTAAAGCAACACTTGTAGCCAGAGTATCAGAACCAGCCAAAGCCCTGTCACTGATTAAAACAGCGTCGTCAGCGCCCATCGCAATGGCCTCTTTCAAAATATCCGTCGCCTGCGGCGGTCCCATCGAAACGACGGTAACCTTCGCTCCGCTGGTGTCCTTAAGGATCAAGGCAGTTTCCAATGCCTGACGGTCAAAAGGATTCATAATATTTTCAACACCATCGCGAATAAGTGTGTTGGTTTCAGGATTAATTTTTACCTCTGCCGTATCAGGAACTTGTTTGATACATACTACGATATTCATGTGAGCCCTCCTCTATATTTATGCCAAAGGTTTTAACTACATATTTATTATTGTAACATTCTTTACTTGACTGTGGCAAGCAAAACCCTGTTTTTCAACAAGGTTTCACCCCTTTAAATACCAATTTTCTCCCAATAAATCATCTAAAGCCTGGTAAACACCGGCATTCTTCCCATCCACCCAAAAGCAGCGCTCCACTTTGATCATCTTTCCTGAATCTATCAGATGCAGATAGACAGGTGTATCGCCCGAAAAACTTTCAAAAATCTGTTTTAAGCCTTTTTGGACAATACCATTTTCATCCTTTTTCATGATCTTTATATGTAAATCAGGAGGCACTTCCTGCAGAGGTTTAATCTTTAACGCCTGAATTTTTCGTTCACGTTCATCGATACTGAGTTTTCCTTCCACGCTGATTGCATTCTCCTGATAAAGCAGCCTGGCAGCGTCACGGTAAACTTTTGGAAAAACCACAATCTCCATCTTTCCGTTAAAATCTTCTAATGTTAAAATCGCCATACTGTCACCCTGACGCGTATTTCTTATCCGGCAATCCGAAATTATGCCGGCAACACTGAAATATTTACCGTCAAGCACTTCACTGGCATCTGATATTTTACGCAATGGAGTGTAATAATACAAGGAACCGACATAAGCGTCTAAAGGATTACCGGTTACATAAAAACCGATCAGTTCCTTCTCATATTGCAAAATCGTGCGTTTGGGGATTTCTTCCAATTCAGGTATTCTTAGCTCATTAACATCAGCAAAACTGTCATCACCAAATAGCCCCATCTGTCCGCTCTGATAATCTTTTTGATAATTACTGCCCATGTCCATAGCCTGTTCTGCAACGGCTAACAACTCGGAACGTTTATAACCAAAGGAATCCATCGCGCCACATTTTATTAAATTTTCCAACATTCGTTTATTAACAGCTCTATTATCCACCCGTTTACAGAAATCCATCAAAGATTTAAAAGGTCCCTCTTTACGTGCCTGTAAAATGCTGCCGATCGCATTTTCACCTACATTTTTCACACCTGCTAAACCAAAACGGATAACCCTGTCTTTATTTACAGAAAAGCTTCGGCCACTTTCATTAACATCCGGCGGTAAAATCTTCAGCCCCATACTGCGGCACACACTTATATACCAGCTCAGCTTTTCGCTGTCACTGATGACACTGGTCAAAAAAGCTGCCATAAATTCTGCAGGCCAGTGTGCTTTAAGATAAGCAGTCTGATAAGCAACTAATGCGTACGCGGCAGAGTGCGATTTATTGAACCCATAACCGGCAAAATGCTGTAGGAGAGCAAAAATTTCACTGCTCAGCTGCGGGCTGATACCATGTTTTTGTTGAGCTCCATCAATAAAGGCTTCACGCATAGAATCCAGTTCCTTAGCCTTTTTCTTGCCCATAGCCCGCCGCAGAATATCTGCCTGCCCGAGGCTGAAGCCTGCCAGAACGGAAGTGATCTGCATAACCTGTTCCTGATAAAGAATAACGCCAAAAGTATCTTTTAAAACCGGTTCCAATAAAGGATGCAGCATCTCTGCAGTTTTTTCACCATGACGTCCTGCAATAAAATCTTCTACCATTCCCGTTCCTAATGGTCCAGGACGATACAATGCAACTAAAGGAATAAGATCTTCAAAACTTTCCGGTCCCAAATCCATAACCAGTTTCGTCATTCCGCCTGATTCAAGCTGAAATACCCCTTGAGTATCGCCCTTTCTCAGCATGCTGCACGTTGCTTCATCATCAAGAGGAATTTTATCAATATCAAGTTTATCACCAGTAGTTTCATAAATAAACTTGATTGCATCACCAATTACTGTCAAAGTACGCAGCCCTAAAAGATCCATCTTTAAAAGTCCGAGACTTTCAATCTTATCTTTATCATATTCAGTTGTAATAAAATTTTCATTCGACAACTGCAGCGGCACATACTTTTTCAAATCATCCGGGGCAATAACAACTCCCGCCGCATGAGTACCTGAATTACGCGGCATGCCTTCCACGCTTTGAGCAAGATCAATCAGGCGTTTGATGTTCGCATCGTTTTCATATAAACTTCTCAGCTCATTACTGGCCTCCAGCGCTCTCTCTAATGTAATACCCAAATCACGCGGAATAAGTTTTGCTACATTATCCACCATGCTGTAAGGCATTTCCAACGCTCTGCCAACATCACGAACCGCCGCGCGAGCCTGTAAGGTACCAAAAGTTATGATCTGGGCAACCTTCTCCTGTCCATAACGATTAATAATGTAATCCAGAACCTGCTGCCTTTTTTCATAACAGAAATCTGTATCTATATCAGGCATACTTACACGTTCAGGATTTAAGAAACGTTCAAACAGCAAATCATATTTCAGCGGATCAATATTAGTAATCCCTAAAAGATAAGCGACAATACTGCCTGCCGCACTTCCGCGGCCAGGTCCTACAGGTATGTCATTTCTGCGGCTGTAACTTATAAAATCCCAAACAATCAGAAAGTAACAGTCATAGCCCATTTTATTGATAATACCTAATTCATATTCCAGCCTATCTAAAACCTGCTGCGTCGGCTCAGGATACCTCCCCGGCATCCCATCTAAACACAGCTTACGCAAATATTCCTCTGCCGATAATCCATTTGGAATAGGGAATTCCGGCAGCAATAAATGACCAAAACTCAATTCCACGTTGCAGCGCTCTGCTATCTTCGCTGTATTTTCTAAAGCTTCAGGACAATCACCGAACTTTTCGCGCATCTCAGCTTCACTTTTTAAATAAAATTGATCATTAGGAAATTTCATTCTTTTAGGATCATCTACAGTACTTGTTGTCTGAATACACAGCAATACATCCTGTGCATCTGCATCTTCGCGCTTCACATAATGAGAATCATTAGTAGCCACTAAACCAAGATCATATTTTTTTGCCAGGCGTTTCAGTTCAGTATTAACAGTATGTTCTTCTTCAAGGTCATGATCCTGAATTTCCAGAAAAAAATTGTCTTTCCCGAAAATGTCCAGATAATCCTTTAAACTGTTTTCAGCTCCTTCTAAATTGCCTCGCAGTATTTGCACAGGAATCTCACCGGCAATGCATGCGCTCATGCAGATAATACCTTTACTGTATTGTCTTAGAATATCTTTATCAATTCTAGGTTTATAGTAAAACCCTTCTAAATGTCCAAGTGAAACCAGCTTCATCAGATTGTGATAACCTTCGTCATTCTCTGCCAGTAAAATCAAATGGTACATCCCATCACGGTTAGTTTTTTCAAATCGTGATCCATTTGTCAAATATACTTCACAGCCTATAACAGGCTTGATTCCCTGCTTCATTGCCTCCTGATAAAAATCAACGACACCATACATTACACCATGATCTGTTATCGCCAGGCTCTTCATTCCGATTTCTTTAGCATAAGCAACCAGATCACTTATTTTTGCGGCACCGTCAAGCAGGCTGTATTGAGTATGGACATGCAGATGTGTAAAATTTACGCTCACAACAGTCCTCCTTCCGAAAAAGCATCGATTTTTTTATTAATTTTATACCATATATTATACCACAACAGATATAGGCAAACACCAGTTGCTTTAAGGATGCACTGCTACTCAAGCAAAAGCATCACCTGCCAATAGCGGCAAAGTGATGCTGAACATCAAACTCTCCTATCTTTATTTTTATATAAACTCCATAATACTCCCGGTACTAAAAACAACAAATTAAAAGCCAAGCTTGGGAATAAGGCATTTGCCGAATCCGGGAAAATAAACGGCCAAAGGCAGGCTACCATTATACCAGCAATCATTGCGGCAAAGCCAGCCTCTTTTTGCACTAAGCCTTTAAAAAACACAATAAATGTCAATGGTAAAAATATTCCTGCCCCCCGCAATGCCATTGACAAATAATTCCAATGCAAAACCAGTGAATCAAGATAATGAAAAACGAATATTACTGCGCCAAATGTAACTGCCAGCACTGAAAATCTACTAATCCACAATAATCTTTTTACATCGCGAAGACCGAATAAATCATTAAAAATATCTCGTGAAATCATCGTCCCAATTCCTAATGCAAGACCAGAAATAGAACCAAGCGAAGACAGCAGCAATGCTGCAATACCAATGCCCCCCAGCCATTCAGGCAAATATATACATAGATAAAACGGCAGTGCATCAATAGCGTTAATCTCCGGATGCATCGCGTGCATATACATACCTATCATCACTGACGGTAACCCGACAGGAATAACAATCAATGCAGCTGTGACACAGCCTGCTGCTGCCGTTGCACTATCCTTGGCCGAAAACAGAGCCTGTACATAGGTCTGTGTAGAAATAACCCCAATCACCATAGAAAATAAACTAAAAAGACTGTCTTCAATGCCCTTACCAAAAAGACTGAGCCATGGAAACGCAGGAAAACTTTCACGAATTCCCGTCAATCCTCCCAAATCATTATAAGAAAGAATGCCTCCTACAAAAACAGTTGCAAAAACCAGTAATATTTTAAAAATACCAGCCATTCCAGAACTGTTGATACCGCCAAAAAAAACCAGTGCCGCAACAATAACAATTATTATTGACGCAGCAGCCACCAGGCTTACATGAAAAAGGCCCACTATTAAATGTATTGACGTAAGCATGCTTGCAACAATACTGAAAAATATACCTGCCGTAGCCGATAAACTCGCTATCGGACCAGCTTTCTTCCCGAAGTTTACAACTAAAAACTCAGAAATCGTCATCAGACCGCTATTACGCAGCGGACGGGCATAAAACAGTCCCATGATGATAAACCCAATGCCAGATCCTAAAGTAAACCACCAAGCGGTTAGTCCCAGCTGAAAGCCTAACTGTGCTGTGCCTATGGTAGCAGCACCGCCAACAATAGTTCCTATAATACTGCCTGCGACCATACCAATCCCGGCACTGCGTCCACCTAAGGCATAGTCATCAGCAGATTTTATTTTACGACCGGCATATATACCTGGCAAAATCGTTAAAACCAGTGTTATAACTATACTCACAAGTTGTACTGTTGTTAACTGCATACCTTCCACACCCTTGTTAAAATATTGCTTTCATCTTTGAATATATATTGTTTTATAAATCTTAATTCGCTGTTAAATATTTAAATCCTGCCGTAAATCTGGTAATTCATTATACTATTCTGATATGGAAACTATACCTTTGTTTACACTTTTCTTCATTTTTTATGCTTTATCAAGTTTTTCTTGCTTTTTGCTTTTTTGCAAAGTACAATTATCTCATCGAATAGTATCAAGGTACTTTTATCGTACTGTTTTCCAGTACTGCAGCTTCGAGAAGTCAAAGCTTTTAATTCGACTTTTTCTCTCCAGTACAATACCTTGTTGTTCTTCGTAATTATTAATTTATTTATGAGGGGGATTTATCATGAAATTTACTAAGAAAAAACTGGCTCTTGCCATAGGCGGTGCCCTTATAACCATGTCAGTTTTAGTCAGCGGCTGCAGTACAGGCAGCGACAAGAAAGCAGACACTATTAAAATAGGCGTTGTTGCTGAGCTGACAGGTAATAACGCTACTTACGGAACATCCATTACAAATGGAATCAAACTTGCCGTACAGCAGCTAAATGATACCGGTGGTCTGCTTGGCAAAAAAATTGAACTGGTCGTTGCCGATAATAAATCTGAACCTGCAGAAGCTGCTAATGCAATGAGTAAACTGGTCAATCAGGATAAAGCTCCCGTTGTTATGGGATTATTTGCCAGTTCCAGTGCCATAGCTGCCTCTAACGTAAGTGAAGCCGCTAAGGTTCCTTTTCTTGCAGTTGGAGCCACTAATCCAAAAGTAACCTTAGATGAAAAAACAGGTAAGGTAAAACCAAATACCTTCAGAGTTTGCTTCATCGATCCGTTTCAGGGTACTGTCGGTGCTAATTTTATTTTAAATGAACTGAAGCTCCAAAAAGCTGCTGTTTACATTGATAACAGCAGTGACTATGCCAAAGGTCTGGCTGAATTTTTCAAAAAAGCTTATACAGAAAAAGGCGGTACAGTTGTCATTGAAGAATCATATCTGCAAAAAGATTCGGACTTTAAAGCTGTTTTGACAAAAATAGCTGCGGCAAAGCCTGAAGTAATTTATGTACCTGGTTATTATGAAGAAGTAGGTAAAATATGCAAGCAAGCCCGTGAACTAGGTATTACTGTTCCTATTATCGGCGGTGACGGCTGGGATAGTCCTAAATTAGTCGAAATAGCAGGTGCATCATCTCTTAACAATACCTATTTCACAAACCATTACAGCCCGGATTCTACCAATGAAGCTTCCAAAGCTTTCGTAGATACTTATGCTAAAACTTATAAGCAAAAACCTGACGCGCCCGCAGTGCTTGGCTATGATGGAGCCATGCTTTTAGCCGACAGCATCAAACGCGCAGGTGTCTATGAATCAGCAAAAGTAGCAGAAGCATTAGCTGCTACCAAAGATTTTCAGGCAGTAACAGGCAAAACCTCTTTAGACGCTTCCCACGATGCAGTAAAAAGTGCTGTTATAGTTGGATTTAAAGATGGCAAACAGGTTTACCGCGCAACAGTTAATCCTTAAACATTGTTTTATAACCTCCTAAAAACAGACTCTTACGAGTCTGTTTTTTTATTTGTTCATACTTTCCTTTGCCATCCCTGCAGGCTTAGAGTATAATATATAAATCAATAAATCTACTTTCAAAAGGAGTATCTTATGCCGGAACGCAATCAAATAATTGACGACCTGCGCGGTATCTGTATGCTTGGAGTCATCGGTATCCACGTTGGTTCTTTTGTCCTAGAAGCACCTTATCCCAATAGTTTCTTATATATGCTGCTGGAAATACTTTCACGCTATAGTGTTCCCGCATTCTTTTTTATCTCCGGTTATGGTTTATTCTGCCAATACCGACCAGAAACTACTATAGCTTATCTGCCTTTTTTAAAAAAACGGCTGCAAAGTGTCGGACTTCCCTATGTTATCTGGTCACTGTTTTATCTGCTTTACTTTTCTGCTGTTATGCCAGGATGTATAAACTGGCAGCCAGCAAATATCCTTTTCCTGCTCTTTTATGGTTTAGCCTGCTACCACTTATATTTTATGGTCATACTGCTATGGTTTTATTTTACTTTCCCATTATGGCATAAATTATTTTCTTTTTTCCAAAACAGCAGTCTTAAACTTGGTTTTATGCTGCTGTTCTTACTGCAGATCGTCTTCAACTACTGGACCTGTCATCCCAATCTTAAAAGTACTGACTTACCAGTATTTTTACAAAACCTTTTTAACTATCGTCTAAATTACCTGCCTCTGCATTATTTATTTATTTTTATGTCAGGCGGCCTGGCAGCAGTTTATTATAATACTTTTATAAAATTTATTATCAGACATTTCACAAAAGTAAGTGTCTTCTACATCTTTACGCTCTTGTTTATCGGGGGCAGTTATTACTATTATTATTTTTATCATAATTCCAGTCTGATCATTCTGGTAAACACTCTTCAGCAATTAAGTCTGCAGGGGTTCCTTTACACAATAGGTTCTCTGATTTTTTTCTGTGCAGTCTTTGCCAAAACAAGTCTTTCGAATCCTATCAGAAAGTTTATTCATCTCTTATCAGTAAACTCGCTTATTGTTTATCTTATCCATCCCTTTTGGATGGATATCATCAGCAGGCTTTGTCACGTTGGCGGAATTGTTATGACAAGCAAAAAAATTCTTTTGATCTACTGTCTTCTTGTCACTTTATCTGTACTCTCAAGTATTATCATAACTAAATTAGGAGGTAAACTTCCTTGGTTAGGTTTATTATTAACAGGAAAACGAACTACCTCTACAAAAAAAGCATCTTGAAAATTCAAGATGCTTTTTACTTTCATTTCATTCTAAGTTCACAAACAATTTACAAAAATCAGATTCTTTTGTATAATTGTTTTTACTATAATTATTATTTTATCATATGCTGTGTATGCAGAGTGAAAGGACTTTTATTACTATGGAACGTGAAAATTTCTCATCCCGACTTGGCTTTATCCTTATTTCTGCAGGCTGTGCTATCGGCCTTGGTAACGTATGGCGTTTTCCATTTATTACAGGCATGTACGGAGGCGCCTCTTTCGTACTTATCTATCTATTTTTCCTGCTCATTCTAGGATTGCCTATCATGGTAGCAGAATTTTCAGTAGGCCGTGCCAGCTGCCGTAGCGCTGCACTTTCATTTGATGTTTTAGAACCCAAAGGAACTAAATGGCACCTTTATAAATACGGAGCTATTGCCGGCAACTATATCCTGATGATGTTCTACACAACAGTTGCTGGTTGGATGCTGTATTATTTTTATAAAATGGCTGTTGGTGACTTCGCAGGGCTTGATGCTAATGGTGTAGGCGCTCTTTTTGGTAGCCTGCTTGGTGATCCGCTGACTATGACTTTCAATATGGTCCTGACAGTCCTGGTTTGTTTTGGTGTTTGTCTTTTAGGTTTACAGGCCGGTGTAGAAAAAATCACAAAAACAATGATGTTATGCCTGCTCATCCTCATGTTAGCCTTAGCTGCAAACTCCATGTTCTTACCAGGAGCGGAAGCTGGTCTTAAATATTACCTCTATCCTGATTTCAATAAAGTCTTTGAAAAAGGTGTTTCCGAAGTTATTTTCGCCGCTATGGGACAGGCTTTCTTTACACTCAGCCTTGGTATAGGTGCTCTGGCTATCTTCGGAAGCTATATTGCCAAAGAACGTTCTCTAACAGGCGAGGCAGTATTTATCACTATTTTGGATACAGCCGTAGCACTTATTTCAGGCTTGATCATTTTTCCAGCCTGCTTTAGTTTTGGTGTTAATCCGGACAGCGGACCTAACCTCCTTTTTGTAACTTTACCTAACGTTTTTAACGCAATGCCATGGGGTCAATTTTGGGGAGCATTATTCTTCCTCTTCATGATATTTGCCTCTTATTCTACTGTTATTGCAGTCTTTGAAAATATAACTGCCTGCATCCGCGATCTTACTGGCTGGAGCCGCAGTAAAACTATTTATATCAATATAGTGCTGATAACAATGCTTTCTATGCCCTGTATACTTGGTTTCAATGTCTGGAGCCATATCCAGCCGTTAGGTCCTGGAAGCTGTATCCTTGATTTAGAAGATTTCTTTATCAGCAACAATCTACTGCCATTAGGCAGCCTCGTTTATCTGCTATTTTGCACACAGCGTTATGGCTGGGGCTGGAACAATTTTATCAAAGAAGCTGATACCGGCAACGGTCTTAAATTTCCTAAATGGATGCGGTTTTATGTCACTTATATTTTGCCTCTGATCGTTCTTGGAATTTTTATCAACGGTTATTTCGCTCTATTTAAATAGCCGCTTCAAAAAACGAAATCTATTTCTGAGTACTATCAAGCATTTTTATGAAAAAAGATCTCATTTTTGTATCAGTACAATACTATTCACAGATAAATGAAAAATCCCCTGTGCTTTGCACAGGGGATTTTATTTACTCATCAAATGCCAATTTTCTTATTTTTCAAGAACATCCACATCGGACCAGCCAGAAAAATCGAAGTATAGGCACCACTGGCAAAACCTACCAGCATAGCGAAAGAAAAATTATGTATAGTCTCTCCGCCAAAAAGGAAGATTGACACTATAGCAAACAATGATGTTGCCACAGTATAAATTGTCCTCGTCATACACTGCCAAATGCTGTTATCGACCATCTCGCCCAGGCTTTCACTGCGTCGATGTATTTTCAGATTTTCACGAATACGGTCAAAAATAACGATCGTACCGTTAACAGAATAACCGACTACCGTCAGCAGTGCTGCAACAAACGAAGAATCCATTTCCATTTGGAACAATGAGAAATAACTCAATACTACCAAAACATCAATAATAAGTGCTATAATTGCCGCTATTGCAAATTTAAACTCAAACCTAAAGGTAATATAAGCAATCATCAATACCCAGGAAAGAACTATTGCCATAGCCGCCTGCTGTACCAGTTCTGAACCGATTGTAGCGCCAACCTGCTCAACACGCTGTATCTGATAATTGCCAAGCTTGCTTTGCAGATCATTCATCGTAGCTCTTAATTCAGTATCCTCCACAACACCAGTACGAATCAATACACTGTTGGCTTCAGTTTTGCCATCACTGTTTTCCAGTTGGATGATACTATTGCCCATATCATGTTCTTTCAGGACATCCCGAACCTGTGCCACATTGACTGGATTTTCAAAAGTCAAATCAACAATACTGCCGCCTGTAAAATCAATTCCAAGATTGAAACCACGGGTAACAATAGAACCAAAGCCGATCAACAGAAAAATAATGGTGATGGAAAAGAAAATTTTATAATTCTTTACGATCGAAAACATTATTTATTCACCTCCTTCGGAGCAGAAACGCCAAAGAAAGCGGGATTTTTAGTGAAATTGCTTGAAATCAAAAAGCGCAGCAAAAATTTAGTCACAGTAATAGCCGAGAACATACTCAAAATAACACCAATAGCCAATGTTACTGCAAAGCCTTTAATCGGTCCAGTACCAAGATAGAAAAGAATAACGGCAGCCATTAAAGTCGTTACGTTAGAGTCAAAAATAGTTACAAACGCACGATTAAATCCTGCATCCATTGCTGAACGTAAAGTTTTACCATTGCGAATTTCTTCTTTAAATCGTTCAAAAATCAAGACATTAGCATCTACTGCCATGCCAATAGACAGGATGATACCAGCTATACCAGGCAGAGTCAGCGTCGCATTCAGATACCGCATCACTAAAAGCAGCATCATTACATAAAGCAGTAATGCAATACAAGCTACAATACCTGACAAACGGTAAAACAGAATCATAAATACAAAAACACCGATAACACCGATTCCAAAAGCTTTAATACTTTTTTCTTTAGAATCCTGACCTAATGTAGGTCCAACAGTCCGGTTTTCCATAACCTCAATTTTCACAGGCAAAGAACCACTACGCAGTAAAATAGCCAAATGCTCAGCCTCTTCCATAGTACGTGATCCTGAGATTTGAGCTCTGCCGCCAGTTATAGCTTCCTGTACTACAGGATTGGTAAGCACTTCACCATCTAACACAATAGCAATCGGTTTACCTATGTTACGTGCGGTAAGATCAGCAAGCTTTTTGCCGCCTTCATCACTGAACTCCAAACCGACAACAGACTGGTTGCCCTGAGAAATTTGCGCTTTAGCATCCTTTAAGTCTTTACCTGTCAGAACAGTTTTCCCGCTGACATCTTTAAATTCCAAAAGTGCGGTACGTCCGAGCATCGCAATCGCTTTATCAGGATCTTTAACTCCAGGAAGCTCAACAATAATACGATCCTTACCCTGACGCTGTATAACCGGTTCAGTCAATCCAAGTTCATTGACACGGCGTTCAATAATTTTCACTGAACGATTAACTGCATCATCATCAACCTTTAACTCAGGTGTATCAACAGCCTGAAGCACAACATGTGTACCACCCTGCAGATCAAGTCCCTGTTTAATGGAATTTGACAAAGGCGAAATATAAACACAGAAACCCCCGATTATCGCCAACGAGATAATCAAGAATTTGCCTAATTCATTCCATCTCAAAATTAGCTGCCCCCTTTAGTAAGTTCATCAAAACTTTTATAAACAAGCTACTCACAAAGAGTAACGTTTGTTTCAGTAACCAGATACTGCACCGGTTTATCATAATAATCTACTGGTATTTTACTGCATAACAGGGCATTATAAGTCACACCCATCAGCACAGCTTTATCAACCTGTGCCAAGAAGCGGTCATAATAACCTGCACCCATGCCTATTCGGTTGCCATTTTTAGCAAACCCAACTCCAGGCACCAATACCAAAGCTATTTCATGTGGATTTATCACAACATCTGTACCACTAACACTGCGGATTCCGTAACGGTCAAGTGATAACTGACCAAAACCTTCAAACCGCACCGCACAAATCTCTGTTTCTGAAATTATCTGCGGAACACAAACCGTTTTACCAGCGAGTCTAGCCTGCTCTAAAACAATGTCTATATTCGGTTCGTTTCCGAATGCCAGATAACCAAAAATGACGTCAGCATGACGATATTGTGGCGAAAGCATAATATTTGCACAGATTTTTTTGCTCCAGCGGTCAACCTGATCCCTAGAAAGCTGATTGCGCAAAGATTTTAACTCCTTGCGCAATTGTTGTTTCTTCATTATTTTTCTGCCATTTCCTGCTTAACGGGATCTTGAAAAGCACTGATAGCGGAACGTGCAAAATCAACTTCCACGTCTTCAGCCAGCTTTAAGGTAACCTTTTTTTCACTGATAGCGGTAATCACACCAAACATACCGCCAATAGTCACTACTTTATCGCCTTTTTTCAAAGAATCAAGCATTCTCTGACGTTTTTGTTGTTCTTGTTTCTGAGGACGATACAGCATAAAATAAAAGATACCGCCCATTAAGATAAACGGCCAGATCGCATTGATCATCGCCATAGTATCTCCACCTTGCATGGGAACACCTCCTTCATAATTCTCCCCTATCTGGGATTATATTCGCCATAAAAACGAAAAATCCTGTTTTAGCCTCGATAATTTTCTAAAAATCTTTCGCGCAGCTCAGGGAAAGTATCACTGGCAATAGCAGAACGAATCTGCTTTGTAAAATCAAGCAGAAAATGTAGATTGTGAATCGTAAGCAGCCTCAGAGCAAACAACTCTTCTGCCTTAAACAGATGCCTGATATAGGCCCGTGAAAAATTACGGCAAGTATAACAGCCGCAGCGTTCATCAATAGGACGAAAATCCTCAGCATATGCTGCATTCCGTACAACCAGCCGTCCTTCTGGGATCATTGCTGTACCGTTACGCGCTACCCTTGTTGGAAATACACAGTCAAACATATCGACACCCAGGTTTACTGCCTCTACTATACAGTCTGGGGTTCCAACTCCCATTAGATAACGGGCTTTATTCTTTGGCATATGCTCAGTTGTTTGGTTTAAAATGTCATACATCAGCGGCTTAGGTTCACCAACACTCAGTCCACCGATTCCATAACCAGCAAAATCCATTTCCGTCAGCTGATCAGCACTCATTTTTCGAAGTTCCGGATACATTCCACCCTGAACAATGCCAAACATAGATTGGTCTTCACGGGTATGTATATCTAAACAGCGTTTGGCCCAACGCGTAGTTCTCAGAGTTGATTCTTTTGCATAATCAAAATCAGCCGGATAAGGAATGCATTCATCAAAAGCCATTGCGATATCGGCGCCTAATGCTTCCTGTACTTCTGTGGCTATCTCTGGCGACAGAAATTTTTTTGAACCGTCAATATGCGACCTGAATGTCACACCTTCTTCTTTGATTTTTCTCATGGCTCCCAAACTGAAAACCTGAAATCCACCGCTGTCTGTCAGCATCCCCCGGTCATAACGCATAAAATTATGCAAACCTCCGGCTTTCTTGACCAATTCGTGGCCAGGCCGTAAAAACAAATGATAAGTGTTAGACAAAATAACCTGACTGCCCATAGCATATAATTCTTCTGGCGCTAATGTTTTTACGGTCGCCTGTGTTCCAACAGGCATAAACATCGGCGTATCAAAAGTTCCGTGCGGAGTATGTAATTTACCTAATCGCGCGCCGCTCCGACTGCACTCTTTTATTAATTCATATGTAACTGCGTGCATAAATTCTCCTAAAAATTATTTATTCAAATCAGTAATAAACATAGCATCACCAAAAGAAAAGAAACGATAATGTTCGCGTACAGCTTCAGCATAAGTCGACAGCATAATCTCACGTGTTGACAGGGCTGATACCAACATCAAAAGCGTGCTCTGCGGCAAATGAAAATTAGTTATCAATGAATTTACCAGTCGAAAGCGATATCCAGGATAAATAAAGATATTTGTCCAGTTCCCGCCAGCTTTAATCACACCACTTTCACCCGCAGCTTCTAAAGTACGTACCGCAGTAGTTCCTACAGCAACGATACGCCGACCTTCAGCTTTAGCCTTATTAATAGCTTCAGCCGCTTCAGGTGAAACAGAGTAAAACTCTCTGTGCATCACATGATCTTTGATGTCATCAACACTGACAGGGCGAAAAGTGCCAAGACCAACATGCAGTGTTACAAAAACCTCTTCGCAGCCAATATCCCTAATCTTTTGCAAAAGTTCTTTGGTAAAATGCAATCCGGCAGTTGGTGCTGCAGCACTGCCATTCTCTCTTGAATAGACTGTTTGATAACGTTCCTTATCTTCCAGTGGTGCCGTAATATACGGAGGCAGCGGCGTTTCACCCAAACGATCCAAAATCTCTTCGAATACGCCATTATAATAAAAACGCGCTATTCTTCCGCCAAAATCCGTATCAGCAATAATATCACAGGACAACTCATCACTAAATTTTATTTTTGCCCCAACGCGCAGTTTGCGACCAGGTTTAACCAAAACTTCCCAATCCGTACTGTTTAAACGAGTCAGCAAAAATACCTCAACTCTTGCACCAGTATCCTTCACGCCATGCAGACGTGCCGGAATAACACGTGTATCATTAAAAACCAGTAAATCATCATGCCGCAAATATTCACATAAATCATAAAAATATCTGTGTTCTATTGCTCCCGTATTTTTATCTAAAACAAGCAATCTTGAGTGATCGCGCGGTTCCAACGGATACTGCGCAATCAATTCCTGCGGCAATTCATAAGTAAAATCTTTTACCTGCATCTTAATCTCCGGTTTCAGTAAATTTTTTCAACCCTGGTATCTGTATAATAATGAGTTAAAATTTCTTTATAATAGTCCCTGCTGCGTGGCGGCGCACTATTTGCCATCCCACGTGCTCCCCACTGGGAAAGCCCCAGTCCGGACCCCTGCCCACGGCCTTTAAAAGTTACCATCTCACCTTTTTCACCGCTGACAAAATGCAGATCCTTTAAAATATCTTTAAAACTAATACTACGTTCGCTGACTTTTATCGGGACTTCCTTCCTGCCAATTTCTATTCCATAAGGATTTTCAATAGGAATCTCAATAGAATTTGGTACAGGACGGTTGACTTCCACTTCAAAAAAAGTACTGTTGAGCCCTAATATTTCCTGCACCTGCTGTCCTGTAAAAAGAAATGTCCCGCCGCTGCCGCTGAATAGCATTTCCTGCACCCGTCCGCTGGCAGTGCGATCATTTCCAAACATTTTGCTACTGCCTTCCAGCGGTGATAAACGTATGCTTTCAAGTTTGCCGACAGCATATCCACGCGTCGATAAACGTCGTTCGATCTCACTTGCAGGCAAAGCTTTTTCCCAGTTATACATAGGTGCATCCCAGTCGTAATCCTTCACACTGCGCAGATAAGGTACATATCTACCCCACACATCGCGGCTGTTTTCCGTCTGCCCGCCACCACTTTGGTGATAAACAGCTTCAATTGGCTGCCCGTTATAAGTGACTACCATTCCCGCTGTGACATCGACCAGTTTATTAATAGCCTGCTTTTCTGTTGTCAGTCCATAATAATCCTGCCCTTCTTCACTGGCTTTCAGATCATAACCTAAACGACTGCGGTTTCCAAGCCTGTTATAAGCCAGCGACCTTGCTGCTACAGCCTGGGCCTTAATTGCCTCATCAGGGAAAATCACAGGTATTTCTTCGCCCACAACACTATATAAATACTGCTCTAACGGCAGTACATTGACCACATCTAAAGTCTTTCCGTCAGCGGAAATACGTACCTCAAAGCTGCCACGGTAAGCTTTTTTATTTACTTCAATGGGCTTGCCATTTTCTTTTACCACAAAACGTAACGTTTTGGCGCCAAACTTCTGCGCACCCAAATTGACAGTACCACCCTCAGCATTTACAAAATACCTATCCGGTTTCAAAACCATTTCCTCTCCGGTATCCGGTACTCTTACCATCAGTTCATCCTCACAGCTAAGCTCAGCTGCAAACTGACCATGTACGACAGCAACAGCAATATCAGGCGATGAAGCCATTACTATGCCACAATTGATACAGAATACCCACGCGACAAGCAGCAGCAGTTTTTTCATGAGGACGCCCCCTTCTCTAAAACTAGTCTAACTTTACCTTAGGCTTCTTCTCATAACGGTCCCTTTCACTGAATACGCAGCCACAGTATGGCTGACGATATAACTCCAGCTCTAGGCTTATATCAACACCACGCTGATAACCTTTGCGAAAATCCTCATAGTAAAACGGGATATCAAATTCCTTCCCAGCTTCTTCAGCCATTTGTATGATCAGTTCATGCTTCTGATACGGACTGACTAATAAAGTCGTTGAGAAAGCATCATAACCATTTTCTTTGGCATACTGAGCTGCATAACGCATCCGCACTCTGTAGCAGTAAGCGCAGCGTATTACAGGTTCATCCAGCATCCCTTGCACACAAGTTTCCAGAGGGTAGCTTTTATCTACAATCAGCTTATAACGTTTTTTCTCGCATAACTCTCGTAAAGCATTTAATCGCCGTTTAAATTCCTTATATGGATGGATATTTGGATTAAAATACAAAATATCAAAAGCCTTGCCGTCAACCAACAGCTTCTCTGCAGGATAGCATGCACAAGGTCCGCAGCAGGCGTGCAATAGCAGTTTCATCACATCATCCCTTTTCCGGGAAAGGCACTCCCAAATAACGATACGTTTCACGTGTGGCAATCCGCCCCCGCGGTGTACGCTGAAGCAGCCCCAATTGCATAAGATATGGCTCAATTACATCCTCAATAGTATCTGTTTCCTCACTTACTGCAGCCGCAATGGTTTCAATACCAACAGGTCCACCGCAAAATGTTTTAACAATCGTTTGAAGAATGCGTCGATCATTGCGGTCAAGGCCATAACGATCAACCTCTAAGCGTGCTAAAGCTTCATCTGCCATTTGTCCAGTAATAACCGCAGCACCTGACACCTGTGCAAAATCGCGCACGCGCTTTAACAAACGATTCGCTACACGCGGAGTTCCGCGACTGCGACGTGCAATTTCCTCTGCTCCGTCAGCAGCGATCTCAACACCTAAAATCTCAGCAGCACGTGTAATAATAAACTGTAATTCATCAGGCTTATAAAATTCCAACCGGCACTGTACACCAAACCGATCACGTAAAGGAGCCGCAATGGCTCCTAAACGTGTCGTAGCACCAATAAGCGTAAATTTTGGCAAATCTAACCGCACGCTGCGCGCACTCGGGCCTTTACCGATAATGATATCCAAAGCATAATCTTCCATTGCTGAGTACAAGATTTCTTCCACTGTTTTGGATAAGCGGTGAATCTCGTCAATAAAAAGCACGTCATTATCACCTAAATTAGTCAAAATCGCTGCCAGATCACCCTGTCGTTCAATAGCAGGTCCTGACGTAACACGAATATTAACATTCAATTCATTGGCAATAATATTTGCTAATGTGGTTTTCCCCAGACCAGGCGGCCCAAATAAAAGCACATGATCTAGCGCTTCTTTCCTGTCGGCAGCAGCCTTGATGAATACTTCCATATTCTGTTTTACCTGATTCTGCCCGATATATTCGGCCAGGCGGCGAGGACGCAGGCTGTATTGCCATACATCGGCGTCCTGCTCCTGTCCGGTAATAATTCTTTCTTCCGGCTGCATTATTTCCTCCCGGCAAACAATTTGAGAGCCTGCTTAATAATTACCTCACTGCTAAGTTCTGCATAATTCGGAATCTGTTTTAAAGCAGGCATGATTTCCGAATTAGAGTATCCTAAAGCACACAATGCTTCAATAGCTTCATCCACAGCAGCACTACCGCCGCCAAATGCAGTATCGGCAAAACCGCTGTCGCTGTCACCGCCTATACCGCCTACTTTATCTTTTAATTCTAAAAGTAACCGTTCAGCGGTCTTTTTACCAATCCCTGGCAACTTTGTTAAAACCTTAAGGTCACGGCTTTGCACTGCCAGATAAAAATCATCCGGCTTAACGGCAGACAAAATGCCTAATGCAACCTTAGGACCAACACCGCTGACCCCAAGAAGAAGTAAAAATAAATTATAGTATTCCTGATTCAGAAAGCCAAACAGTAAAATAGCATCCTCGCGCACAGCCATATAAGTGTGCACTCTAGCTTCCATTCCTACAGCAAGTTGTCCCAAATGAGCCGCAGGCATAAAGACCCTGTAGCCAACACCGCTGTTAGTTTCCAACAAACAATATTCATTTGCCAGATAGGCCACCTTTCCTTTAATTGATCCAATCATTTACTTCAACTCCTGCCATCGTCTTGTCGCTGCCGTATGCAATCCGCAAATCGCCACTGCCAAAGCATCAGCGACATCGTCTGGTTTAGGTTTTGTACGAATATTCAAGAGCTTCTGCACCATAAAAGTCACCTGCTCTTTGTTAGCGCCGCCATAACCTACAACAGCCTGCTTGATCTGCATCGGTGTAAATTCCGTGATCTGGATACCGCGGTTAGCTGCTGTCAAAAGTGCCACACCGCGAGCCTGACCAACGCTTATTGCTGTCGTTACATTGCGGTTAAAAAACAATTGTTCCACACTCATCACATCCGGACGATATTCATCCAATAAGACGCTCAGTTCATCGTAGATTTTTTTCAACCTGAGTTCAGGCAGCATATCCTTATCCGTAAACACAGCTCCATAATGGATAGGAGTCAGTTTATTCCCTACCATTTCCACCAGGCCAAAGCCGCAGATAGCAGTACCAGGGTCAATTCCAATTGCCAGCATCTCTTCGTGCTCCCTCCTGATTATGATAGAAAGCAGGCAGGCCTTGGTGAGCCTGCCTGTCGCACAATTTATTCTTCGTCTTCTTCCGGCAGGTCTGCGTTTGTATAAACATCCTGCACATCGTCTAAGTCCTCCAATGCCTCAAGCATTTTCCTGACTTTAACAACGTCTTCGTCAGACAGTTCTGCCATTGTGTCAGGGAGCATTGCGATCTCAGACATCATGACTTCGATATTATTATCAGCAAGAGCTTTTTCAACAGCATCAAAATCCTCAGGCTCGGTAACTATCTCAAAACCTTCTTCCTCAGCTTTAACATCTTCAGCACCTGCCTCTAACGCTATCAACATCAAATCATCTTCCGTATAGCCGGCTTCACTGTCGATACTAAAAACGCCTTTGCGTTTGAACATCCAATTTACACAACCAGTCTCGCCCATGTTCCCACCGTATTTAGAAAATACGTGACGAACATCGGCAGCAGTACGGTTACGGTTATCAGTCAAAGTGCTTACCATTACAGCAACACCAGCAGGACCATAACCTTCGTAAGTAATTTCCTCATAATTAGAAGCATCTGCAGCACCCTGCCCTTTTTGGATAGCGCGCTGAATGTTATCTTTAGGAACATTATTGGCCTTAGCTTTTGATAAAGCCAATTTCAATTTCATATTGCCGGTAGGGTCAGGGCCACCCATTCTTACCGCAATCGTAATCTCGCGGCCGATTTTGGTAGTAATCTGACCGCGTGCTGCGTCAGCTTTACCCTTTTTGTGTTTGATGTTTGCCCATTTCGAATGTCCGGACATTGTCATATTCCCCCTAAATCTTTAAACCTTACAAATCGCAAGATATTTTTACCATAATATTATACTATAGAGCCATTATTTATTCAAACTATTTTCGATGCCACTATTTAACATTAAGATATATAAAACGCAGCCGAAGTCATCCCCGGCTGCGTTTTCAATTAATCACTATGCTTACAGCACAATATTTTTCGCATTAGCTAAAGTATCTCTTGCTTCAGCTATCAATCTTTCCATCACTTCAGCACAAGGCAGAATGTCGTTTAAAACGTTCAGACTTTGCCCTACTAAAACAGCTCCGTGGACAATATCGCCTTCCACCGCACCTAAACGGTTAGTTCCCGTAGCAAAATCGTTTAATTCCTGCTGCGGCGCACCGCTGCATTCTTTTTCTAAATATTCTTTGGTAAACTCATTTTTCAGGCAACGCACAGCATTATTGCGCGAAAAACCAGTTACAGCAGAATCAGTATCAGTAGCCTTAATAATGGCTTCTTTAGCTTTAGGATGGGTAGGACATTCGTCCGTCAGAATAAAACGTGATCCCATCTGTACACCGTCAGCCCCCATCATAAGCGCTGCCGCAATTCCACGTCCATCTGAAATACCACCTGCTACCAAAACCGGTACTTTTTTGATTAGCGGCAGTACGTTTGTCATTAAAGCCATAGTAGTTTGCTGACCTATATGCCCGCCACCCTCCATACCTTCGATGACCATGGCATCAACACCTGCTTCTTCAACACGCTTTGCCAATTTGACACTTGGAACTACAGGAATAACTTTAATTTCTGCAGCATGAAATTTTTCGATATGAGGAACAGGATTGCCAGCGCCCAAAGTTACAAAGGCAACTTTTTCTTCACAAACCACATCAATAATCTCTGCAATATTAGGAGCCATCAGCATGATATTGACGCCGAAAGGTTTAGCGGTCAAATCTTTGGCTTTTCGGATTTCATCGCGGGTCCACTCTACAGTGCGGCCACCTGTAGCAATAATACCAGCGCCGCCGGCATTGGAAACAGCAGCTGCCAGATTTGCATCTGAAGTCCAGGCCATGCCACCCTGAATGATAGGATACTTGATTCCTAAAAGCTCAGTGATCTTTGTTTTCATATATCACACCTCTTAACTTAAATTTTATTATGTAAACCTGTTGCTTTTATATTATATAATAATCTTCTGTTCCTTGGCTACCTAAAAAGTCCCTTATCCTGTAAAAAAACGGTGAAATCATAGCTTACACAATTATCTGTTAAATTGACATTTTTCGTAAAATACCGTAAAATTTTTTTAATATCCTTATACTTGGATAGACAGACAGATAAAAGAGACATTTAAGGGAAAGAGGTTATTAAAATTATGCGTAGTGAAGAAGTAAAGCTTGGTTCAACCAGAGCAGCTCACCGCTCTTTATTTTATGCGATGGGTTACACCGAAGAAGACTTAAAAAAACCGCTTATCGGCGTAGTTAACGCCCAAAACGAAATAATCCCCGGACATATGCACCTCGACCAGATTGCCAAAGCTGTTAAACATGGTATTTTAGCTGCTGGCGGAACTCCGATCGAATTCCCTGCAATCGGTATCTGCGATGGCATTGCCATGGGCCATAACGGTATGAAATATCCTCTCGCCAGCCGCGAACTTGTAGCCGACAGTATTGAAGCTGTAGCTAACGGTCACGCGTTCGACGGTCTTGTACTCATTCCTAACTGTGATAAAATCGTGCCGGGTATGCTTATGGCAGCCGCACGTCTTAATATTCCCGCAATCGTTGTCAGCGGCGGGCCTATGCTTCCCGGACGTCTTAACGGAACCGACATCAGTGTTTCCACTGTTTTTGAAGCCGCCGGTCGTTTTGAAGCAGGAAAAATCGACAAAACAGAACTCAGCATCATCGAACATGCCGCATGCCCAGGCTGCGGCAGCTGTTCTGGTCTGTTCACTGCTAACACTATGAACTGCCTTACTGAAGTACTTGGTATGGGCTTACCCGGTAACGGTACTATACCAGCAGCTTACCAGGGTGCCCGTATCGCTCTTGCCAAACATGCAGGTGCTAAAATCATGGACCTTGTTGCTCAAAACCTGTGTCCGCGTGATATTATGACAATGGACGCTTTCGAAAATGCCATAACTGTTGATATGGCAATCGGAGGTTCTTCCAATACTGCCTTACATTTACCCGCGATTGCCCACGAAGCAGACTTAGAATTACCATTAGAATTATTTGATGAAATAAGCAAAAAAACTCCTTATCTGACTAAACTTAGCCCTGGTGGCAGCCATCATATCATTGACCTTAATGAAGCTGGCGGAATCAATGCCGTGATGCATGAACTCAGTAAACTCAACCTGATTCATAAGGAAGCAAAATCAGTAACAGGTCAGACTATGGGCGAAAATTTTATTGATGCTGTTATCACCCGTCCTGATGTTATTCACAGCGTTGAGAATCCTTATCGCAAAACAGGCGGCATTGCTGTACTCAAAGGCAATATCGCCCCCGACTGCAGCGTAGTCAAAGAAAGTGCCGTCGCCGAAGAAATGCTTGTACATTCTGGCCCTGCTAAAGTCTACGATTCAGAAGATGAAGCTATTGCGGCAATCTGCGGTAAACAAATAGAAAAAGGAGATGTCGTAGTCATTCGTTATGAGGGACCCAAAGGCGGACCAGGTATGCGCGAAATGCTCAATCCCACATCAGTACTGGCCGGTATGGGACTTGATAAAGATGTGGCGCTCCTTACGGATGGGCGTTTTTCCGGTGCAACCCGCGGGGCCTGCATCGGTCATATTTCCCCTGAAGCACGTGAAGGCGGTAATATTGCACTTATACAAAACGGTGATATCATCGAAATCGATATTCCCAACCGCACACTTAATGTTAAAGTTTCTAACGAAGAACTGTCCAGACGTCGTGAAGCGTGGATATGCCCGCCTCCTAAAGTAACCAGCGGTTACTTAGCTCGCTATGCAGCCTTGGTTTCTTCAGCAGCAACAGGCGCTGTACTTAAAGTCCCTGATCAAAAATAAAATTTATATAGTAAAAATATCAATAAACCCCTGTCGTTTTAAAACGACAGGGGTTTATTGATATTTTTTTAGTTATTCCTAAACCGACATTTCTTCTTAAAATTATACAGTGCTTTCTTATTACATATGCTCAGTTATTTAATAACTATCTGGCAATTCAAACATTTCATATATCATTAACTCTATTACTTCCACCATCGTAAAATCTCCCTATTCTACAATAATAACAGAAAGAAGATGATAGTTATGGACACTTTAACCTTTAATAGCAACACTTATAGCGGTACCTACACTACTGGTAATAACGGAGTTCCATGCACATTTACGGTGGTGGTTGGAACACTGTCGCCTACTGTAGGCGACAATTTGACGTTAGCTAGAATAAATAATCGAAATGTTTATATTCAAGATAGCGCAAACAACAACCAGTACATTGTAACCCTTGCCTAAATTCCTCTGTATTATAAAATAAAAAGAATACCATATGGTATTCTTTTTATTTTACTTTTGATTCTCATCCGAATTATTTTTATCACTATAAATTCTAAAGGCACTACGAAATACCAGAAAGAAACATAATAAAAGCGTTACTATATCCCCGCTGTCAGAGATATTGAAATTTAAACGCCGTAACACGAAAATATAAAGAAAAATTACAAAAATTATAGTATAATCCTGCTGCTTCATTATCTTCACCCCAATATATTATACCCCGCTGATTTTATTATACCATCTCCTGATATTAGTGCTGTATTTTATTATTTACAAAATAAAATACAGCACAAAAAAATAATGCAAAACACTGCCAGTCATCACAAATAAATGCCATACTGAATGCATAAATTTATGTTTTTTATCAGCATAGAAAAAAATTCCTATTGTATAAGCTAATCCACCACTTACTAACAACATTAGACCATCTGCAGGCAACATTTTCCACAAATACGGCAAAGCAATAATAACAGACCATCCCATAAGCACATACATCAGCAACGACAGTTTTTCCCACCTGCTGAGACTTATCGCATTGAGAGTGATCCCTACAACTGTCAGCAGTAAATTTATCCCCAATAACTTCCAACCTAACTCAGGCGGTAATAAAACAATACAAATAGGTACATAACTACCTAAAATCAAAAGAAAAATCGAACAATGATCAAGCACCTGAAAAATCTTTTTCGCGGTACTGTTTGTTATAGCATGATATATTGTAGACATCAGATAAAGAAAAATCAGGCAAAAACCATATATCGCCGCACTGACAATACCGCTGACACTGCTGTTATAGGATGCATAAACGATCAAAACAACAGTACCAAGAACAGCCAACAGTGCGCCGATGCCATGTGAAACGGCATTAGCTATTTCCTCACCTAAAGACTGCCTGTTTAAACTGCTCATATAATCAACCTCCAGTCTTACGTAGTAAATTATAGCACTATCCGTTAAAAAAAGTGTGACAATAAAGTTAACCTCTTACTTTATTTTCAAAATATTTTCTAAAAGTAACTATTATCAACATTTTCCAAAATATAATCGAAACAATTAGTAAAAAGCATTTTAGATTCGATATAAGGAGTAATAACGCTTCTAAACAAGCCATTCCCTCTAAAAACAATTATTTTAAACTTTTTTTCAAGTTTTTTAGCATTGCTTAATTCATATTTCTTTAATATGATTAATTCAGAAAGTAAAATTAAACTTCAAGAAAATCATTGGAATTCTTATGAAGCTATTTTTTTACAAGAAAGGACTGATTTTTATGACTACAAGAAAAATAAAAAAATTAACTACAGGACAACGTACAATTGATGGCGCAGGCGTACATCTGGTCCGTGTACTTGGCCACGATACAGTAATGGACTATGACCCGTTTTTAATGCTGGATTCTTTTGACTCACATAATCCTACCGACTACATTAAGGGTTTTCCAATCCATCCTCATAGAGGTATTGAAACTATTTCTTATCTTGTTCAAGGCGAAATGACACACCAGGATAGTTTAGGCAATAAAGGAACAATCAGCAGCGGCGAAAGCCAATGGATGACTGCCGGCAGTGGTATCATGCACCAGGAAATGCCCCAGGCCAGCAAACATATGCTTGGCGTACAGCTTTGGCTGAACCTGCCCCAAAAAGAAAAAATGACTGATCCAACCTATTTTGACATTACCGGAAATATGATAGGCAGTAAAAAAACAGATAATGCTATAATACATGTGCTTGCAGGTGAATATGACTCTATAAAAGGTGTTGAACCACCTCATATCAAGGCAACTATCTATGATGTAGAACTACAGGCAGGCAAGTCAATCACACTGCCAACTAAAACTGAGGATAATGTTTTTATCTTTTTGATTGAAGGCAATGCTATAATAGACGGCACCAATATTCCAGAAAAAACTGCAGTGCTCTTTAGTGAGGGCGATGAAATATCTGTCAGTTCTGAATCAGATAAACAATTACGTTTTATGTTCTGTTCTGCTAAGCCTTTAAAAGAACCTGTATCTTGGGGTGGACCAATTGTGATGAATACGCGCGAAGAGCTAAATGAGGCTTTTAAAGAACTTGACAAAGGAACTTTTATCAAACATAATGCAGCCCATCTTGATTAATCAGTAATACTATCCAAGAGCTGTTAAATATTAAAAAATACACAAAAAAGCCGCAACCAAAGGTTGCGGCTTGCTTTTTATTTGGTGGGCCCAGCTGGGTTCGAACCAGCGACCAACCGGTTATGAGCCGGTGGCTCTACCACTGAGCTATAGGCCCATAGTACCATGCGTTGTCTCAATGGTCAACAGTAATATTCTAAACAAATTTGGTCGAGTTGTCAAGCTAAACCGATTATTCCAAGAAGTCTTTTAACCGTTTACTGCGGCTTGGATGACGCAGCTTATGTAAAGCTTTGGCCTCGATTTGACGAATACGTTCTCTGGTTACACCAAAATGCTGCCCTACTTCTTCCAGGGTACGTGAACGCCCGTCTTCCAAACCAAAACGCAGTTCTAAAACCTTCTTTTCACGCACAGTCAGTGTTTCCAAGACTTCTTCCAACTGCTCACGCAATAAAGTGAACGAAGCAGCATCAGCTGGTGCCGGTGCATCATGATCTTCAATAAAATCCCCCAAATGCGAATCTTCTTCTTCACCGATAGGAGTTTCCAATGATACCGGTTCCTGTGCGATTTTCATAATCTCACGAACACGATCAACAGTAGTATCCATTTCCTTTGCAATCTCTTCCGGCATAGGTTCCCGCCCAAGTTCCTGCAGCAGTTGACGTGATACGCGAATCAGTTTATTGATTGTTTCAACCATATGCACAGGTATACGAATGGTGCGGGCCTGGTCAGCAATAGCGCGTGTAATAGCCTGACGAATCCACCAAGTGGCATAAGTACTGAATTTAAAGCCTTTATTATAATCAAATTTTTCTACTGCTTTGATAAGACCAAGGTTACCTTCCTGAATAAGGTCTAAAAAGAGCATTCCCCGGCCAACATAACGTTTTGCAATGCTGACAACCAAACGAAGATTAGCTTCCGATAAACATCGTTTTGCGGCTTCTCCTTCTTCAAAAACTTCTTCCAAAAGTTTTCCGTAATCTTCTTCCAACGTCATATAGCTATCAAAAACAGCAGCATCATTTTCTTCTGGTAAGCGGCGCTTGATCTCGTCAAGTAAAGTCTTGATCTCAAACAGCGCATGTACTTCTTTATCACTGGTCTGACGATCGACTACCATTTTATCACAGTCTGGGATCATCACATTGTGTTCCTGCATCATACGTTGTAAATGCAAACGCTCATCTTTAGTAAACTCAACAATAAGATCCTGATATTCAGACAATGTACAGGGAGTACCCGCTGCAGCCGCCCTCGCAATAATTCCAAGCACTTTTTCAACATTGCGCAGTTCACAGCTTTTATGTTCCTGTTCCAAATGCTTCTTGATTTTTTTGATCAGAGTAGCAGTTTTTTCTTTACCGCTGTAAGCAGGAACCAAAGCTGCAGGCAATGACGAATTCATCAGCCTTTCGGCCTGTTTTCCCTTATCCATACGTTTAGCAAGCTTGATTTCATCTTCGCCGATCAAAAGCGGTACACGGCCGATCTCCTTAAGATACATCCTGACCGGATCATCAATGCTTACCCCTTCAGGCACACTGAGATTAGCCAGCTCTGCTTCATTGATTTCTTCCGTATCATCATCGTTGACCGGCAGTACATCATCATCGCTGTTTTCGTCGACTACGTCGATGCCTTTTTGGGCAATCAACTCATACATACTGTCCATATCGTCCGGAGTCATATCTTCTACGTTTTGCATAGAATCCATAATTTCACGATAAGTGAGAACACCGCCGTGAGATTTGCCTTTAAGTAATAATTCCTCTACCTGGTCGGCAGAAATTTTAGTATTAGCCATGGTGTTCCCTCCTTTCGTTGCTTAATATCTGCTGTTGTTTTTTAATATAATTTTTTGATTTCATCTTTAATTTTCTGGCTTTCCGCAAGTTCCTGCAAAAAGCGGTCATCCCCCAAACGTTCATATTCGTCGGCGCGCAGACGGTGCTCTTCATAGCTACGTTCCAAAGCGCCCCTGCGCATCTGCCGCAGGCAATCATCTACTAGTTTTTCACCGTTTTCTTCCGCAAGATCTTTTGTCATAATCTGCGCCAGCTCCGTGGCCGCTTCATTTGACAGTTCTGTAAAAAGCTTATCAGCAGCACTCTGATTGCCAGCATCAAGCTGCTTCAGCAATCCTTCATAGATTTCTCCGCGAAATTTTGACATAAAACCGACACTATCAATTTTATCTCTGTAAACAAGCGCCAAATCGGTATTTTTTAAAATAACGTAAAGCAAAAGCTGCTCTGCTAAATCTTCAGCTGAAAGTACGTTGGGCTGTACCTGCCATTTAGACACGGCTTCCCTACGATCATTTTTACGGCTTAGCTTACGATATTCACTCATGATGAGCCCTTCGTCAATTGTCAAACGTTGGGCCAGCGTTTTGATATGCTGTGCAACCTCAATTTCATTTTTGCACTCTAGTAGGAATGGTAGTATATTCGACACAGCTTCAACTTTTCCTGCTAAATTTGAAACATTATTTTGAGAAATGACATACTGCATCTGAAATTCTATACCTGAAACAGCTGTTTCAATCAGCCGTAGATAAGCATCTTTACCGTGCTTACGCACAAATTCATCAGGATCTTTCCCATCAGGCACTATGAGCACTCTGACTTTAAGCCCGGCTTCTTTAGCAATGCTTACTGCCCTTACAGTGGCCCGTTGTCCAGCTGCGTCGCTGTCATACGAAAAAACTACTTCATCAGCGGCACGAGCTAAAAGTTTAGCCTGCTCCTGCGCAAAAGCCGTCCCCATTGAAGCAACAGCCCAATCGATACCAGCAGCATGTAAACTGATTGCATCCATATAACCTTCAACAATCACGGCCTGCCTGCGTTTCTTTATTTCCTTTAAAGCCACATTCATCCCGAACAGAAGAGTTCTTTTGTTAAACCACTCTGTTTCACCAGTATTCATGTATTTTGCCATCTGTTGAGAATTTTGCTCTAAAATACGACCGCCGAAACCAACTACATGACCACGTGGATCCTGAATAGGTATCATCACTCTGCCACGGAACTTATCCATCGGCCCACGGTCATAGTTTACCGCCAGCCCGGCCTGCACCAACAGTCCAGCACTACATCCACGTTTTCCAAGTGCTGAAAGCAATGCGTTATAGTTCGGCAGTGCCACCCCGATTGAAAACCGCTCGATAATCTCAGGTGTAATGCCGCGTCCTGTGAGATACTCCTGTGCTTTAATTCCATAATCAGTCTTCGTCAAACAGGCCTGAAAAAAACGCGTCGCCAGTTCATTAGCGGCAATAACCTGTTTTGCCTGTTTCTCACGTTCCAGTTCAGCTTTAGTCTTTTCCTTTTCAGGAACAGCAATACCCAATTTATTTGCCAGAAGCTTTAAAGCCTCTGGGAACGTGCAATTTTCCATTTTCATCACAAAGGTAAAAACATCACCGCCAACATGACAGCCATAACAATAAAAAAAGTTCTTGTCCGGCGTTACGGAAAAGGACGGTGTTTTTTCTCCGTGGAAAGGGCAGCAGCCCCAAAAACTGCCGCCGCGCTTTTTTAGCGGTACATATTCAGAAATTATCTCGACGATATTAGCTTGGGAGCGAACCTGCTCTTTAAAATCATCAAACATACCACTCATAATTATTGCTCCTGTCACCTCGAATACCATCTGATTTATTATATTCAATATTTAACAAAAAAATCCTCTTTTTAACGGTAGATAATTTTAGCATTACGACAAGTTTATATTATGGGAATGTAATGTTTATTAAATAGCTGCACAGCTCCTGCATCTGTCAGTCCACCCACAAAATCGACTACAGTCTGCTGCAATCCGAAACGATCTGCCAGTTCCCCATATTCTCTTGGCAACAGCTGCGGATACTCCATATATAAATCCATAAGAGTCCTAACAACATGTTCTGCCTTGTTATGTTCAACCGTCAGCTGGGGCGAACAGTAAATATAATCAAACATAAAATTGCGAAATTCTTCAACAGCTTCTTCATAATATTTATCAATAATAATTTGCGGCTGATTCAGTGATAACTCCACAATATTATGAACAAGCACATCCAATATCTGGCTTGGTTCTGTTCCTAAGCGCATAGCGACGATACCTGGCAATTTTTCAGGACCGATGATGCCAACTTTGCATCCATCATCGAAATCATGGCACAGATAAGCGATACGATCACAACGCCGCACCACTTGCCCTTCAAGCGTCTTTGGCATCGTACTGCCTGTATGGTTAACAATAGCATCACGAACTTCACGGGTCAGATTCAGCCCTTTCCCCTTCCGCCCATACAATTCTACGAGACGAAGGCTCTGTTCATTATGTTTAAAATGTCCAGTATAAGAATTAATTGCCCGCTCCCCTGCATGTCCAAAAGGAGTGTGCCCAAGATCATGCCCTAAAGCAGCAGCTTCTGTAAGATCCTCGTTTAATCTCAATGCTCTGGCAATAGTCCTGGCAATCTGCGACACTTCCATGCTATGAGTAAGACGCGTACGGTAATGATCACCCGGACATAAATATACCTGTGTTTTATGTTTTAACTTACGAAAAGGAGTACTGTGGATGATCCGGTCCCGATCACGCTGGAAAGCCGTGCGCAGATCATCGGCAGCCTCCTCACTATCACGTACTGCCTGCGAACTTTTAGCCGCCCAGGGTGCCAGTGTTTCCTGTTCTATATTCTCGCTTATTTCTCTAACTGATAACATTATTCTTCACCTTTATTTCACTTTCAAGCATTGTCACCAGGCACATTAAGTAATATAATTACTCATGTGAGGTGAACTGAATGAAAAAAATTTTTATCTTTGTTTTACTGTTGCTCTTAGTTCCTGCAATTTGTCTGGCAGAGCCGCAGGTAACCAGTGATAAACAAACTTTTAACCCTTTTACAGGAGTTTATGATCTGCAGGGCAACGTCCATGTTGAAATTGGTGACAGAATCATCACCGGCGATGCCGCACAGGTAAGTATGTATAAACTTGAGGTACATGGACAAGGTAATATTACCCTGCGCGAAGGAGATATCACCTTCGATTGTGATACAGTCGATGTATACGGTAAAGAAAAAACTGCCTACGTAGCAGGTAATATGAACTTTACTCAAGGTGATATGATCATCAGCGCCGATACCGGCAGCTTTAACTGGAGCACAAAAAATGCTGTTTTTAACGGTAATGTAATCGTCAACGGTGAACCTAAAAATGGCGAAGTCATTTACAATGTCCGTGAAAAAGTTTTTGTAAATTAGTTTTACAGTTTAAATAACCCTCGCTTAAGCGAGGGTTATTTTTATTTAGCGGCGGTCTTTATTTTTCTGCACATACTCTAAGATCATACCTGCTGTTTCTTCGATCGCACGGTTAGATACATTGATAATAGTACAATGCAGACGACGCATAATACCTTTTGCATATTCAAGCTCTTCATTAATCCGTTTAACATCAGCATAAGCGGCACCATCTGTCAGTCCCATAGTTTTCAAACGTTCGCTGCGGATCTCATTAAGTTTAAACGGATCAATAAGCAGGCCAATGATTTTATGCGGAGGAACTTTAAATAATTCTTCAGGAGGCATGATTTCCGGTACCAGCGGTACATTGGCAACTTTTATTTGTTTGTGTGCCAAGTACATGCTGAGCGGAGTTTTAGAAGTTCTTGAAACACCTATGATAACAACATCTGCTTTGGCCAGTCCCAAAGGATTTTTGCCATCATCATATTTAACAGCAAATTCTACGGCTTCGATACGTTTAAAGTATTCATGATCTAAAGCATGGATCAATCCGGCCTGGTTTTTAGGCAGCAGTCCGGAAGTTTTTTTAATAGCCTTAAGCATCGGTCCTAAAACATCAACAACCTCTACATCATGCTCCATTGCTTTATGCGCAATATGTTCACGCAATTCAGGTGAAACTACGGTATAACAGATAATACCATTATTTTCCTTAGCCTCTTCAATAACCTTTTCAACCTGCGCCTTATCTTTAACATAAGGAACACGGATCACATCAAATTTTTCCTGTACAAATTGGCTGGTAGTAGCCTTTACAACAGACTCAGCGGTTTCACCAATAGAATCAGAAACTGCATAGATAATCGGTAATTTAGCTATGATAATTGCCTCCTTTGCCCTCTGCCAGATCCACTAACAGACGGGTAAAATTCGTTTTAGTGATACGTCCCACTACTTCGTAACTGCGCTTATCCTCGCCCACACATCTAATAACAGGCAGACAATCAATCTCATTATCAATAATTTTACGTGCTGCCGAAGCTACAGAATCTTCCTGTTTGACTACAATAAGTTTAGACAGTGGTGTCATCACCATTACAACAGGAATTTCACGCAGATCGCTGCCATTATTGATAGCAGCTTTAAGCAAGTCTTTACGCGATACCACCCCTACCAAAAGACCAGCCTCATCAAGAACAAATACTGTCCCTACATCCTCCAGGAACATAGTTACAACAGCTTCATAGGCGCTTTTATCCTGATTGACTGCTACAGGCACAGACTGCAGATCACGTACAAGGATGCCGGAAATTTCTTCCATCAACATTCCCAGCGTATTCTTGCCGGTAAAATAATAACCAACTTTAGGACGCGCATCTAAAATACCGCCCATAACTAAAATCGCCAGATCTGATCGTAAAGCCGCACGAGTTACATTCAGACGTTCAGCAATATGTTCGCCCGTGATCGGCCCATCCTGGCGCACGATCTCGGCAATACGTTTTTGTCTGTTACTTAAAGAAATTGTCCTCACACCCTTCCGAACTTACATTAATTTTTCCTATATTTATATAGTGTACGCTATTTTATGCAAAATCCCTGCTTCCGGTCATAAATATTTTTAAAAGTATACAAAAATAACAGGGCCAAAATTTCGGCCCTGTTATTTTCATATATTTTCATAACTGCTCATGTTCCATTCTCTGGATCATAATACACAGCAGCAAAAAATAACGGTCTGTCATTTTAAAATAATTTTTTTGTGTTATTTCTTTGATTTTCCCCAACCGATAACGTAGAGTATTAATATGTATATGCTGTCTTTCAGCTGCATCCTCTAAACTGTTTTCCCGCAAAGCCGCTGAAAGTGTATCCAAAAGGCTCGATTGATAGCGTCTGTCATATTCCTGCAGTTTATCAAGCACCGTCGTCTTAATAAAATTATACTCCGAAGTATTGCGGCAGTGCATCAGCAAACTGAACGGCAGCCATTCTTCAGCCTTACGTACTCCTGAAATATGCAATTTATATAAAAGTCTGATAACGTTTACCGACATCTCATAATGCTCTTTAATTCGCTCCAGTTCTGTAAATTCAGGAGATATTACAGCTGCAGCTATTTTATTCTGTTCCTTATTATATTTTTTGAATATATTAATGCTCGTAAGAGCTTCTTTACTGCTGCATAACAAGATATAAAATTTTTCCTCTTCAATTAAAAATCTATCAATCAAATAATTGCTTATATTATGGCTTCCTTTAGAAAATAAAATCAAATTATATGCTTTTTGCTGCACAAATCCCAGATTAGCAAGCTTTTCAGCAATAACTTCTCCACTTTTGATTTCACCATTTTTTATTTCTTTCCAAAAACGTTCCACTGTTTTCTGCAGCGTTTCATAATGGTCCCACAGCTTGATGGCTAAAAAAGAAGCTCCCTGTTGCCCAATCAACCGTTCTTTTTCCGTTAACTGCCCCTCAGCAACAATAATAAACCTCCCAATAAGCTGACTACGGGCATAGCATTCGAAAATATGCAGCTCATTGATAAAAAAGCCCGCATCAGTATATATTCTTTCATTAAAACCAGTTTTAATTTTTTCTGTCCAATCAAGAAAATCCTGTTTACGAGTACCTCGTCTGCTCCAGGAAGCAAGTATCTTCCCTTCATGATTCAGGCAAAAACAATTCTTGTGAAGCTGATTTCCCAAAACATTCACCAGCGAAGCCAGATCATCTGAATTCAGTGAAGTATGAATAAGTTTTTGATAGTTTTTTTCTACTTCAATCAACATATTGGTTTGATAATTCTGGATTTCAGAAGTGATTGTCTGCACCAGTTCTCTAAACTTGACTGCAGTTTTCACTTCAAATACCGGCAGCCGGTACTGATCTGCCAACTGCAGTATTTTCAGCGGGATCTTATTGATAAAACGGCCTGTTTTGATACCTATCGCTGATATTCGCGGAGCAAGCTTTTTAAAACCATCTTCCTGCAGGTCAGGACTTTTACTGAAGGCATACCAGGTAGTTAAAACAAACTCACCTCCTGTTACCCATTCGTGCAAATCAGGCCCTTCCATAATTGTTACATGTGTTATCTGATTGTTTAAGTTCCCATGCTTATTAACCAATGTCACACGTTCGGCAAAATCTTTGATTTCCAATAATTCATTTAAGGTCACCATTTTCTTGGACATTATCTCACCTTCTTTTCTAATGCCATATATTTCTTTTTCTCCAGAATATCCTGATTACGATTTTACTATTTAGTTATTTTTTTAGCAAATCCAAAGATTTCAAAAACTGTTATACTAAAAAGCTGAACTTTACCCATCGTAAAACCTTCTTGATTTTAAACCAGCGCCTTATTTTTCATTCCGGTAAAAAAATCTTGAGGCAACTATAAAAGCAGCCTCAAGATTATCAAATCTTCCATTAATCATTCACATAAAACTAAGTATTACAAAAGTTCCACTGATGATAACGCCGGAAACAATTGTCCAAATAACGCAATATCCCATAATATCACGCGCCGATAATCCCGCAACTCCTAAAAGCGGCAATGCCCAAAACGGTTGAATCTGATTAGTCCAGCCATCTCCCCAAGCAAAAGCCATAATTGTCTGCGGAATGTTCGCCCCCAATGCCTCAGCAGCCTTCATCATGATTGGTCCCTGGATAGCCCATTGCCCGCCTCCGGAAGGAATAAAAATATTTACCAGCCCTGCCGATAAAAATGTATAAAGAGGGAAGGTATGTGCTGTAGAAATTTCCACAAACCACATGGAAATCATATCAACCAGACCAGAAGCAGTCATCATCCCCGACATACCAGCATAAAGCGGAAATTGCAAAATAATACCGCGGCTGGCACCGATTCCCTGTGCCACAGCCTTTAAAAAGCCGTTAGGACTGCTGTGCAGATATAAACCCAATGTTAAAAAAATCAAAATGACCAAATTCAAATTCAGGTCAAAACCAATCTTAGAAAAATTAGCTCCCAGATAAATCAATGGGAACAAACCAAACAAAGCGTTGAGCCAATAAGCATTTTCCAATCTTTCGGCAAATGTCATATCTTTTTTAGCAATTCTTATATCTGGTTTTTCTTGTTCTTTTTCACTGTATTCCACTATTTCATTAGCAGGAGGTTTCATATTAAAATACACGATAAACAGCATAATTACGATGATAGCCGTCATTACCAGATTCCAGTAAGAATACAGCGTATCACCAACCGGTGTCAGTGGCAGTCCGAGCTTCTCCATAAAATTGCCTGGTGTTGCTGAAACAAGCGGAATCGAAGAAGACGGCCCGCGAATAATCTCACCGCCATAAGCCGCAGCTACCAACAGCGGAAAATGCAGGCCTTTAACCTTTTTGCCTACCTCTTTCGCAAGAACTGCACCTATAACAAGCCCAAATCCCCAGTTTATATAGCAAGACGCAATAGATACTAATGCAGTCAACCCAAGAGCCTGCTGTGGAGTTTTAGGAATACCTGTTACCTTGTTCAAAATCTTTTTAGCCAAAGGTGTCAATGCCAGTACATAACCTGTCAATAAAACTAAAACCATCTGCATCCCAAAAACAAACATCGATGAGTACCCTCTGCCCCAATATTCTATCATTTGCAGAGCACTCTTGTTCATTAAAAACATTCCGCCGCAAAATACAACAAATGTTAAGAGAATAGCCAAAATAAAAGCATCCGGAAGATAATTCTGCACCATCTTCAGACAGAACTTTGTTACAGTCTTCATAAAAATCCGCCTCCTTTTCCCATTTTCTTTTTCATTCACACCAGCTCTAAAACCGTAGCTGATCCTAGCCCTCCAGCAATACATAAAGTAGCCAAGCCATATCTTACCTGTCTTTTCTGCATTTCATGCAATAAAGTTACTAAAATCCTTGCTCCAGAGCAACCAATCGGATGCCCCAGAGCAATTGCACCGCCATTTACATTGACCCTGGTCAGATCAATTTCCAGCTCCTGTATGACCGCTAATGATTGTGCTGCAAATGCTTCATTGATTTCTATCAGTCCAATATCTTCGATCCTTAGCCCTGCCCTTTTCAGTGCCAACCTTGTTGCAGGCACAGGCCCCATTCCCATATATGCCGGCGAAACACCTATTGAAGCCTGGCTGATTATTTTAGCCATAGGCTTTAACCCTGCCTTTGCAGCCGCACTTTCTTCAGCAATCAGCAACATGGCTCCACCGTCATTTCGTCCTGATGCATTGCCTGCCGTTACGCTGCCGTCCTTTTTAAAAGCAGGCTTCAATTCTGCAAGTTTTTCTATCGTTGACAAACGTGGATGCTCATCAGCAGCAAACATCAAAATCTCTTTTTTCTTTTTTACTGGCAAAGGTTCAATCTCATCATCAAAGCGTCCGCTTTTTATTGCAGCCTGAGCTTTTTCCTGACTTTCGCAGGCAAAATAATCTTGTGCCGTTCTGCTGATAACATATTTTTCAGCAATATTCTCTGCAGTCATACCCATTGTCAGGACTCCATACTGGTCAGCAGGCTGTGACCGTGGCTGACTTTCGGTATTAGGATCCAGCAAAATCCCGTTACCTACTGCATAACCCCTCCGTGCCTCTCTGAGATAATATTGGGCATTACTCATACTTTCGATACCACCAGCTAAAACGAAGTCAGCATAGCCGCACATAATCTCCTGTGCCGCATTCTGGACAGCCTGCATACCAGAACCACATTGTCTGTGTACTGTATAAGCCTGTACTTCAAGCGGAAATTTTGTCATCAATGCAGCTAATCTTGCAATATTAGGCTGGTCGCTGCTCTGCTTTGCCTGCCCTAAAATTACTGCATCCAGAAGTCTGATATCAAAATGACTACGTTCACATATTTTCTGCAACAAAAAGGCAGCAATTTCCTCCGGCTGTATGTCCTTCATTGCTCCGTTCAGTTTTCCTATAGGCGTCCTGATTCCATCTATGACTACCGGCTGCAGCATATCTATACCTCCCTTATACTAATTTTTTCAGCCAGCTCATAATGAGCAGATGTCATTGCTGCAATTTCTTCCAATGTAACATCAGAAGTATGTTCCAGTAAAAACATCATTCCGTCCTTAAACTTAAATACAGCATATTCTGTGACTAAAGTATTAACTACTTTCCGCCCAGTCAGCGGCACAGTACAATCCTTTACCAGTTTATGCCTGCCATTTTTTGCCGTATGAGATGTCGCAACGATCACCTCTTTTACTCCAACGACCAGATCCATTGCTCCCCCTGGTCCTAAAACACCTTTGCCCGGCAAAGCCCAATTTGCCAGGTCTCCCGCTTCATTTATCTGTATGGCTCCGATAACTGTAGCATCCATACGCCCACTTCTGATCATTGCAAAAGATGTAGCACTATCAAAATAACAGCATCCGGGCGTTTCAGTAACCGGTGTACGACTGGCATTAATGAGATTAGGAATTATTGCCTCCCCGCTAAGTTGTTTAGGCCCAACACCCAGCATTCCATTTTCCGTCTGAATGTAAATATGTTTATCTGCTGGTAAATAATCAACCGCCATTGTGGGAATACCTACACCTAAATTGACAAAACCACCGTCAGGCAGCATTTCCGCAACTCTTTTAGCAATTCTTACTTTTGTTTCCGCTTCTGACATGTTTCTCATTTAACTGCACCCCGATTCTGCGGTACCAAAACATCCACATAAATATAAGGTGTTACAATCTCTTCCGGCGAAAGCATACCGGTTTCTACAATCTCATCAACCTCCACAATCGTCAAAGCGGCTGCTGTTGCCATAAGCGGATTAAAATTTCTTGCTGTTTTTTCATAAACTAAATTCCCCATAGCATCCGCTTTTCTGGCATGTAACAAGGCTACGTCTGCTTTCAAAGGATACGCCAAAACATAGGCTTCGCCGTCAATAACTTTTGTTTCACAATGCGCAGTCAGCTCTGTGCCAGCTCCAACCTTTGTATAAAACCCGCCAATTCCGCAGCCTCCTGCACGGATACTTTCTGCAAATGTGCCCTGTGGCATCATCTCTAAATTTAACTTTCCATCAAAATATAATTCTGCAGCTTCAGTATTATAGGTAAAATAGGTACCTATAGCTTTTTTCAGCATCCTATTCCTTACCCACCTTCCCAAGCCTACATTAGGAGTACCAAGATCATTGGCAATAACAGTCAAATCATGTATGTCTGTATCTGCCAGTAAATCAATCAGCCTCTTTGGATTACCGACATTTCCAAAACCTCCGATCATAACAACATCACCTGACCTGACAAGCTTAACAGCTTCCACAGCTTCTACAATCTTTGCTATGATAATCACCTCCATATTTAGTTCTTTGATTTCAGTATACAAAGCTAAAGACGAGCCTAATATGTAGAAACCTACAAAAATAATCTGATTTTTTTGCATTTTTGCACAAAAATAGCCCTTATAACAGTTAGATAACTGTTATAAGGGCTATAAAAAATAACAGGACCGAATATTCGGTCCTGTTAAGTTAATTATTCATTATTGAAGCAGTTCGCGTACCATTTGATTGATACGTTTACCGTCGGCTCGGCCCTTAGCCTTCGCCATAACAGCAGGCATTACTTTACCAATCGCTTTCGGTCCTTCGGCACCAGTCTCGGAGATAGCTTCAGCAACCATAACACGCAATTCTTCATCGCTAAGCGGTTCAGGCAGATATTTTTTGAGAATCTCAATTTCTGCTTTAGCCTGCTCGGCTAATTCACTGCGTTCGGCTTTTTCGAATTCTACCAAAGAATCCTGCCGCATCTTGACCTCTTTCAGCAAGATAGCCAGAACCTCATCATCATTCAGTTCCTTCTTCTCATTGATTTCGACATTTTTAATATTAGCACGCACCATACGAATAACCGATAAACGCAGCTTACCTGCTTCACGGTCCTTCATGGCCTGTTTCATATCTTCTGTCAATTGGTCTTTAATAGACATACAGCACGCCCCCATTATCTGGTTTTACGTTTTCTGGCTGCTTCGGATTTTTTCTTACGTTGAACGCTCGGTTTTTCATAATGTTCGCGCTTTCTAACTTCAGAAAGAATTCCGGCCTTTTGGGTTGCTCTTTTAAATCTGCGCAGCGCACTGTCCAATGTTTCGTTTTTGCCAACTTTAATTTCTGCCATCTGATCTCCCTCCCTCCACACACTTAGGGAAGTGTATATATGCATTTCATGCGTTTTTTGCACTATTGCTGACTATCGTCAGACCGCAATTACCGCACAATATTACCAGTAAATTATATCTTATGATAGGCCTTTTGTCAAGGTATCAGCAGGGTGGCCACCCCAATGCTTTACCGCCTAAAAGATGGATATGCAAATGCTTAACGGTCTGCCCTCCATCATCACCGGTATTGGCAACGATGCGAAACCCTTTTTCATTAACACCAAGTTTCTCAGCCAGTTCCTTAACTTTCCCAAACATATACAGGAGCAGCTCCGGTTCTGCAGTAATAATATTTTCAGTATGAGCTTTCGGTATCATTAAAACGTGTACCGGAGCAGCAGGAGCCACATCACGGATTACGATCATTTTGTCATCTTCATAAACTCTTTCAGACGGGATCTCTCCGGCAATAATTCGGCAAAAGATACAGTCGTTCATTTCTTTCCCCCCTTAGTGATCCTAATTCTTATAATATTCGTCAGAAAATTTAAAAGTCCTTTTTCTATTTATTCTGTTCACAATTTATTTTCAAACTGTAACTAACAAAGTAAAAAAATCTTTAATAAAACGCTTGACTTATAGTCAACTCCAGCCATTATACTGAACTTAAAGTATTTTTAATCATTTATCTAAGAAAGGAGAGTTTACAGTGAAAAAATTTTTATCAACATTACTTTATACCGCTGCCGCAACTTTATTATTCAGCGCTTGTGGAATGACTGCCAATACAGTTTCTTCTCCTGTTGAACCAACTGTTAAAAGTAATGAAAAAACAGCAGTAAATAATAAAGCTCTCGTTTATTTCAGCAAGGATATCAGCCCTGTAAGTCTGATCAAACTATATGATAAAATCAACCAGGATATACATGGTAAAGTAGCTATCAAAATCCATACAGGAGAAAAGAACGGTCCCAATATACTCCCACGGGAAATGGTGATGGCTTTGCAGCAGCATGTACCTGACAGTAATTTAGTCGAAACCAACACTTTCTATAAAGGTGACCGCTATACCACCGCCGGCCACCGCGAAACATTAAAAGTTAACGGCTGGGATTTTTGTACTGTAGACATTATGGACGAGGAAGGAGCAGTAATGCTGCCAGTAAAAGGAGGCAAACATTTTCAGGAAATGTCGATCGCTAAAAATATGCTTAATTATGATTCCATGATCGTTTTGACGCATTTTAAAGGACACACTATGGGAGGATTTGGCGGTTCAATGAAAAATATAGCAATTGGCAACGCAGACGGCAGGATCGGCAAAGCCATGCTGCATACCTCTGACCCATCCAACCCCTGGGAATATAGCCAAGAGCGTTTTATGGAAAATATGGCTGAATCAGCAAAGGCTACAACAGATTTTTTTGGTAAACAAATCATTTATATCAATGTATTGCGCAATATGTCTGTTGACTGCGACTGTGCCGGGCTTGCTGCGGCACCGCCAACAACCCCTGATATCGGCATACTTGCTTCTACAGATATTCTTGCCGTCGATCAGGCTTCTATCGACCTTGTTTTTGCTTTACCAGATGCTGCTAAGCATGATCTGCAGGAACGGATCGAATCACGTCGCGGTCTGCGGCAGCTCAGTTACATGAAAGAACTTTCCATGGGTAATGATCAATATGAATTAATTACCATTGAATAAAAGAAAAGCTGCCGTTAAACGGCAGCTTTTCTTTTATTCCTTCAGCAATTCTCCGATTAAAAAACTCGTCTCAGCCTTCAGTAATCTCACTTTTTTTATCTTGCCACATAGTTCAGCTTCCGACCGAACATAGACCCGTAAATAATTACTGGTCAAACCTTCTATATAGCCATCCTCAACAGTCTGCTCAAACAATACCTCCACAGCACTGCCAACAAAACGTTCTAAAAATTTCTGCTGCTGCTTATGATCAAGCTCAGCAAGTTGTGCACAACGTCTTTGCTTAACAGTTTCAGGAATTTGATTGGGCATTTTTTCGGCCGGAGTTCCCTTCCGTTTGGAATAAGGAAAAATATGCATTTTACTGAACCCGCAGTTTTCTGCAAAAACTAGTGTAGATGCAAACTCCTCTTCCGTCTCACCCGGGAATCCGGCAATAATATCAGTAGTAATGGCAATATCAGGAATACGTTTACGGATATCGGCCAAAAGTTCGGTAAAACGTCGGGTATCATACGGCCTGTGCATTCTGGCTAAAGTTGTATCACAGCCTGCCTGCAAAGGTAAATGCAGCTGTCGGCACAACCGTTTATCTTTTTCCATAAGATTAAGCAGCCTCGCTTCGACCTCCACTGATTCCAATGACCCCAACCGCAGTCTCTGCAGACCCTCTACACTTAAAGCTGCCTCAACAGCATCAAATAAAGTCAGTTTTCCATCATGTTCTTTACCATAGCAGCCAAGGTGAATACCGATAAGCACTATTTCTTTATAACCAGAAGCTACAAGCTTTTTAACTTCTTCCCTGATGCTTGTCAGACTACGCGAACGCAACGGTCCGCGGGCAAAAGGAATAATACAATAAGTACAGAATTGATTGCAGCCTTCCTGTATTTTTAAAAAAGCTCTGGTTTTATCACTAACATCACCTGCACTCAGTTCTTCAAACTCAGTGTTGGCACTCAGCTTACGCACGCTGTCTATTGTATCAACAGACTGAAAAGCAGCAGCTTCTTCTACCAACCGTACGATATCTGCTCTATCCTGATTCCCGATAATAAGATCAACACCAGGAATTGTCTTCACTTCTTCTGCCGCCGTCTGTGGATAACAGCCAGTCACAACCACGAAAGCAGTTGGGTTTCTGCGCACAGCACGATTGATCATCTGCCGCGATTTACGCTGCCCCGTATTGGTAACAACACAAGTATTGATCACATAAATATCAGCTTCGCAATTAAAACCAACTACAGTATAACCATGACTGCGAAATATCGCTTCCATGCTGGCAGTATCGGCCTGATTGACTTTACAGCCTAAAGTGTAAAATGCTATTCTTTTCATCAATCAGCCTCCTAAATCACCAGTTTCATAAAATATTGCGGCCGCAGCTACTAATGCAGCTGTTTCCGCACGTAATATGCGCTTGCCTAAACTTACTACCAATGCCCCAGCTGTACGGGCCTGCTGTAATTCCGTCTCGGAAATACCGCCCTCCGGGCCTATGATCAGCAGCAGATCCTTCAAAGCCTGCTCCTTTTGCAGCGCAGCCTTCAAACCAAGCTTATCCTCACATTCATAAGCTATCAGTTTACAGTCACAGGGATTATCAGCAAGCATCTGTTCCATCGTCTGTACTGGCTGCACCATTGGTATAATATCACGCTTGCTCTGTTTCGCAGCCGCTTCAGCAATTTTCTGCCAGCGCTCAGCTTTCTTAACAGCTTTATCACCTTCCAGGCGTACGACCGAATGCTCCATAGCTACTGGTATAATCTCACTGACTCCCAGTTCTACAGCCTTCTGGATAATAAAATCCATTTTTTCACCTTTAGCCAACCCTTGTGCCAGTACGATTCGCACTGAAGGCTCATGACTTTCCGCCAGTACCTCCAGACATTTGACTGTCACAACACTTTCATTAGCATCAGCAATTTCAGCAAGAGCCGTGACACCATCATCACTTACAATCTGTACTCTGGACCCGCATTGCATCCGCAGTACAGTATAAATATGCCTGGCATCAACACCCATTATTGTCATCGTATCACTGTATGGCTGCGGTATAAAAAATCTATGCACCGTCAGTCCTCCTTACGCATCTGCATAACAACCCAGCCGCCTTTGGCATCAACAGCTTCGACACACAAACCGACTTTGGAGGCAGCTGCTGATACATCATTCTGCCGTTCTTCAATAATACCGCTGGCAAGGAATATTCCTCCGGATTTTAACTTACCGGGAATATCCTGCAGAAGCATAATAATAATATCGGCAATGATATTAGCAATGATAATATCAGCCTTACCTTCTGTACCATGCAGCAAATCACCCTGTTGCACACTGATTTTTTCTGTTAGTTCATTGCCGGCAATATTTTCAATAGCTACTCGTACCGCAGTAGCATCAATATCCACCGCTTTAACTGTTTTAGCACCAAGTTTAGCAGCAGCAATAGCCAGAATTCCAGAGCCAGTACCAACATCAAATACTTCCATATCAGTACGCAGAACTTTTTCCAAACGTTCCATACACATACAGGTCGTATGATGTGTTCCTGTACCAAACGCCATCCCTGGATCGATTTCAATAATATGTTCACCAGCTTTAGATGTATATTTTTCCCAGGTAGGCTTAATCACCAATGTTCTGCCAATATGCGTAACATGGAAATACTGTTTCCATTCGTTAGCCCAATCCTGCTCGGAAACAGTACGAAAACGCGTATTACCAAAGCGACATTTACCAATACGCGTTTCCAAATTTGTTAAGTCCTCATCAATCTGTGTAAGACGTGGCTGCAGCTCTTCATCCTCCGGATAATAAGCAGTTATCGTAACCACTTCTGTGTTTTCCTGCTCAGGAATATCGCATAATTCCCAAGTGCCTGAATTACGCAAAGTGTTTATCAAAACCGGGTCCTCAATAACAACACCATTGTTTGCACCTGCAGCACGCATAATTTCGGCAACCAGATCAGCTGCCTCATGTGTAGTTTGTATGCTTACCTCTATCCATTGTGACAAAGCGCTCACTCCTTAAATAACTATCATATATATTAAACACAAAGCTTATTCTAAAATATTTTACCATATGAAAGTGTTTTTCTACCAGTTTGAGAAGATATTTCAATGCCAAGTGCTCACATTATATCATATTTTTTGGCATAAAAAAATAAACTGCGGTGTTCAAACCGCAGTTTATACAAGTCATTATTTAAATAAATCTTTAATCTTATTCAAAAAGCCTTTTTCTTCAGGATTAATGTTATCTTTACTGATCTCGGCAAATTTACGCAAAGCATCTTTCTGTTTTTCATTCAGCTTCTGCGGCACAACAACTTTGATCCTGACTAACTGGTCGCCGCGTGTACTGTTACGCAAACTGGGAATGCCTTTGCCCTTCAAACGCAGTACCTTTCCAGGCTGAGTTCCTTCCGGAACCTTCATCACAACCTGTCCATCCAGCGTAGGAACCTTAATCTCATCACCCAAAGTTGCCTGTACAATATTGATCGGCACTTCGCAGTAAACAGTAGTACCATCGCGCTCAAAAAACTTATGCGGTTTAACATACAAATATACATACAAATCACCGCTTGGTCCGCCTTTAACCCCTGCTTCGCCTTCTCCGGCTACCCGCAGGCGGGAACCGTTGTCAACACCTGCAGGGATCTTGACTTTAAGTTTTTTATTCTTTTTAACAGTGCCCTGTCCGCGACATTCCTTACATGGTTCGCTGATGATCTTGCCTTCACCATGACATTTAGGACATGGCCGTACATTGGTCATCTGTCCGAACATAGTGTTTTGAGTAAAACGGATCTCGCCACTTCCGTGACATTCAGGGCAAGTTTCAACTTTAGAACCAGGTTCCGCACCATTCCCATGACAATGCGGACATTGTTCGTCACGATATAAACTGATCTCACGTTCTAAACCAAACGCAGCTTCTTCAAAAGTGATTTCCAGGTCAAAGCGTAAATCAGCACCGCGCTGAGGACCGGCATTAGAACCACGCGAGCCGCGGCCCTGCCCGCCGAAGAACATATCAAAAATATCTTCCATGCCTCCGCCGCCAAAACCGCCGAAACCTTCAAAGCCCCCAAATCCACCAGCACCGCCGGCACCGCCGTTTTCAAAAGCAGCATGTCCAAACTGGTCATATTGGGCACGTTTCTGCTCATCGCTGAGTACACTGTAAGCCTCGGACGCTTCTTTAAATTTCTCAGCCGCTTCCGGATTATCTTTATTCACATCAGGATGATACTGACGTGCCAGTTTGCGGTATGCTTTTTTAATTTCATCTGCTGTAGCGGTTTTAGACACGCCTAGCACGTCATAATAATCTTTTTTACTCAAAGTTTACACCATCCTAAGCCGATTATTTTTTGTCTTCGTCAACCACTTCGGCGTCAACAACATCGTCATCAGCTTTTTTTGCGCCCTCGGCTGTTTCAGTACCTTCAGCACCTTTAGCAGCTTCAGTTTGTTTGTACAGCTCTGCGGAAAGTTCATAAAGAGGTTTGGTCAAAGCTTCAGTATCTGCTTTGATTTTTTCCATATCTTCGCCTTTCAGAGTCTCTTTTAAAGTATCAAGCGCTGCCTGTACTTTTCCAATCAATTCTTCAGAGCCTTTGCCTTCCATATCTTTAATGGTCTTTTCGGCTTGATAGCACAGGGAGTCAGCATTATTACGTACTTCAACGCCTTCTTTACGTTTTTTATCAGCTTCAGCATTAGCCTCTGCTTCTTTTACCAGACGGTCGATTTCGTCTTTTTCCAAAGTACCTGAAGACGTAATAGTGATTTTTTGTTCTTTACCGGTACCAAGATCCTTAGCGCTTACATTTACGATACCATTAGCATCGATATCGAAAGCAACTTCGATCTTCGGTACTCCACGAGGAGCAGCCGGGATGCCGGAAAGCTCAAAACGTCCCAGAGTTTTATTATCGGCAGCCATTTCACGTTCACCCTGCAGTACATGGATATCAACTGAAGGCTGATTATCAGCAGCAGTAGAGAAGACCTGCTTACGGGAAGTCGGGATGGTAGTATTACGTTCAATGATTTTTGTGAACACACCACCCAAAGTTTCTATACCCAAAGACAACGGAGTTACGTCAAGTAAAAGCACGTCTTTTACTTCACCTGCCAAAACGCCGGCCTGAATGGCAGCACCAACGGCAACACATTCGTCAGGGTTTACACCACGGTAAGGCTCTTTACCGATAAATTTTTTCAAAGCTTCCTGTACAGCAGGAATACGGGAAGAACCGCCTACCAAGATAACTTTATTGATATCAGAAGCAGACAGGCCGGCGTCAGCCATAGCCTTGCGGGTCGGCTCCATTGTGCGTTCAACGAGATCAGCAGTCAATTCGTCAAATTTTGCACGAGTCAGATCCATATCCAAATGCTTCGGACCTTCAGCACCGGCAGTAATAAACGGCAGGTTGATATTAGTAGTCAAAACACCGGATAATTCGATTTTTGCTTTTTCAGCGGCTTCACGCAAACGCTGCATAGCCATACGGTCATTACTCAGATCAATGCCTTCATTTTTCTTAAATTCAGCAACCATCCAGTCAACGATTTTCTGGTCAAAATCATCGCCGCCTAAATGAGTATCACCGTTAGTAGCTTTTACTTCAAAAACACCGTCACCTACATCAAGGATAGATACGTCGAAAGTACCGCCGCCAAGGTCATAAACCATAACGGTATGGTCGTCGCTTTTATCAATACCATACGCCAAAGATGCAGCAGTAGGCTCGTTGATGATACGGAGAACTTCCAAGCCTGCGATACGGCCGGCATCCTTAGTTGCCTGACGTTGACTGTCAGAGAAGTAAGCAGGAACAGTAATAACTGCCTGAGTTACTTTTTCACCTAAATATTTTTCAGCATCTTCTTTCAACTTTTGCAGAATCATCGCGGAAATTTCTTCCGGAGAATATTTTTTATCGTCGATTTCTACTTTATAGTCAGTACCCATATGACGTTTAATAGAACTAATAGTTCTGTCAGTGTTGGATACTGCCTGACGTTTTGCCAGCTGACCAACTAAACGTTCGCCGTTTTTGGAAAAACCAACTACGGACGGAGTTAAACGGCTGCCTTCCTGATTAGTGATAACGGTAGGTTCGCCGCCTTCCATTACTGCTACTACAGAGTTAGTAGTACCTAAGTCAATACCAATTACTTTAGACATGATTTATTCCTCCTCGGGTTTATATGTTAATTTTAATTTATATGGCAACTATTCGTTGCTGATAACTTTAACTTTGCTGTGCCGGATAACTTTATCACGTAATTTATAGCCCTTTTCCAGAACCATCTCTACAGTGTCATCATCCATATCGGGATTTTGCCCCCTCATCACAGCCTCATGCATCTCAGGATCGAATTTTTCGCCCTGTGCTTTTATTTCTTCTACGCCCAAATCTTTAAAAGTCTGCTCGAACTGACGCCTAATCATTTCAATACCTGAATAAATTCCGGCGGCATCATCAGATTTTCTGGCGGCGTCTTCAGCACGTTCAAAATTATCCAACACCTTTAAAAATTTTCCGACAACATCAGCGGTAACAAAAGTTGCCAGCTGTTCACGTTCGGACGTATTGCGTCGGCGGAAATTATCAAAATCTGCCTGCAGCCTTAAAATACGGTTCTGCAGTTCTTCGATCTTAACATCCTTTTCATCCTGTTCAGGAGTTTTTTCTTCAGCAGCTCCCTCACTCTTTTTCCCGGCAGTCTCATCGACTCCATTAGCAGCATCGGCTGTATTCGTTTGAGCTTCCTGCTGAGGTGTTTCTTCGGCAGTTGTTTGCTTTGAGCTTTCCTTCAAATCTTCTGTTTGCAAAACACTTCCTCCTTATAGTCTTTTTACTTATCTAAAATTGTTTTCAGATATTTATGCAGGTAATCCATTACAGAAATGACCTTACCGTATTCCATACGGGTTGGACCTAATACTGCCATCGTACCTACGATCTGACCATTCAGACGATAAGTAGCCTGAACCATACTGCAATCCTGAATACCGGTAAATTTATTTTCAGAACCTATCGTTACCTTAAGGCCTGAATCTTCACCACCCTGCAAAAGATCCTTCAGGACCTTTTCTTCTTCTAATATACCAAGCAGGTTTCTGACTCTTTCCACATCACGGAATTCCGGTTGATTAAGCAGTTGCTTTGTTCCGCCTAAAAATACCTTCTGTTCCTGCCTGCGCCCCGTCATTTTACGTACAGCCTGCAGTAATGATGAAAAAATGAGTTTATCCTCGACCACATCTGTATGGACATTCTGCAAAATCTCCACAGAAATATCGCTAAGATTGCGATCTTCCAGCAATTTGCTCATTTTACCAGCCAGATAATCCATCTCTTCAGAAGACATACCTAAAGGAATATCAACAACATTCGTATCTATACTGCCATCATCGGCAACGATACATAAAATAGCATGCTGACTGTCAAGCGGTAAAAATTTTAAATAACAGAAATTTGCAATCGTCTGCTGGTTAGTCAAAACCATGGAAACATTCTGTGTCATACGTGACAAGATCTTGGCTGTCGACTGGAAAATATCATCAATGTTACGACGACGTTCATTATACCAGCCATCTATTAATGCCATATCATTATCTGTCAATGTCCCCGGTTCAATCAGGGCATCTACATAAAAACGATAAGCCTGAGCAGATGGAATACGTCCCGCTGAAGTATGCGGCTGTTCCAAATAACCCAGAAGCTCAAGGTCTGACATCTCATTACGGATCGTTGCCGGGCTGAGCCCTAAGTCATACTTGCGGGCAATAGTACGTGAGCCAACCGGCTCAGCCGATGAAATGTAGTCTTCTATGATAATTTGCAGGATCTTTTTCTTTCTTTCGTTTAACACGATCCCACCTCCAACTCGATTGTTAGCACTCATCTCATTAGAGTGCTAACATCTTGGTATTAGAATAGCACTGACCTTAACAGTTGTCAACCAATTTTTCTTACTTCACAAAGATTTCAAAAATTTCATTGCTAAAGCGCATCCCTTGCTCCGTCAGCCTCATCCGCCTATGCTCAATATCACAGAATACTAAATTTCCTCTAATAAATTTTTCTAATTCAACCCCAAATTCTAACATTACATCACAGCCAAAACGTTGTTCAGTTTCTATTAAATCTATCCCTACCGTCGTCCGTAAACCCATAAATAAATATTCTGACAGCTGCATTTCTTTTGTCAGATCTTCAAAGCCTCCACAACTTTTACCACTTTGAATACTTTCAATATAATCAGTTACAGAATCTGTTGCTGTAAAACGTTGACTGCCATTAAAGCTGCAGGCGGAACTGCCAAAAGACAAATAGGGCAGATAATGCCAGTAAACAAGGTTATGCCTTGACTCCTGACCTGACACTGCATAATTTGAAATCTCATATCTATGCAGTCCCTGTGCTTCCAGATACTCCTGTACCAATTCATACATTGCCAGCTGACAATCTTCGTCCGGCAACTCAACTTTTCCTTTGTCCAGCATACCTGCCAAAGGCGTATTTTTTTCAATCGTCAAACCATATACCGACAAATGCTGCAACCCTGCCGCTGTTAAATTCTGCAGACTGGTCTTCAGCGTTTGAAGGGACTGCTCCGGCAAGCCATAAATAAGGTCAGCACTGACTCGTGTAAAACCAGCCTTCTCTGCCATTGTAATAGCGTCTAAAGCCTCGTTGGCCGTATGTATCCTGCCAACAGCCCGAAGTTCGGCATCGTTAAGACTTTGAACACCAAAGCTTATACGATCAAATCCCAAATCTTTAAAAAAACGCAGCTTATCCAAATCGGCAGTACCGGGATTAACTTCAATCGTTGCCTCTGCCGGCTGCAGCCAGCATCCATTTTTTTGCAAAGCTTCTACCAGTTTCGCCAAAAGCTTTTCCGAAAGCAACGAGGGAGTCCCGCCGCCAAAATACAGCGTGGCCTGATCTGCAATAGTCACTTCATTGCTGCGCATCATTATTTCACTGCAGACAGCATCAACATACTTTTCCATAGTTTCTGTGTCAGCACCTGCATATGAAGCAAAGTCACAATATAAACATTTTTGCAAGCAAAAAGGGGTATGTATATATACCCCCTGGATTTGTTCCCATTTTTGCATTTTAATCCATCTTCAAAATCGCCATAAAAGCTTCTTGCGGCAGCTCTACACTGCCGACCTGCTTCATGCGTTTCTTACCTTCTTTTTGTTTTTCCAACAATTTGCGCTTGCGGCTGATATCACCGCCATAACACTTAGCCAATACGTCTTTGCGCATCGCTCTTACATTTTCGCGGGCAATAACTTTATTACCTATGGCAGCCTGTACAGGTATCTCAAACATCTGACGCGGAATAAGACTGCGCAGTTTTTCTACCAGCTGACGTCCCCTGGAAACAGCTTTTTCACGGTGTACTATAGCTGACAGGGCATCCACCGGTTCTCCATTCAGCAAAATATCTACCTTTACCAAGCTGGAAGCACGATAACCGGCCAGCTCATAGTCCAAAGAAGCATAACCTCTGGTTACTGACTTCAACCGATCAAAATAATCATAAATTATCTCACTAAGCGGAAGTGCATAGTGAATCATAACACGTGTTTCATCTAAATAGGTCATATTTTCATACTCACCGCGTTTTTCCTGAGAAAGCTCCATTACTGCACCAACATAGTCTTTAGGTACAATAATTGTAGCGTTAACGTAAGGTTCTTCTACATGGTCGATCACTGTTGGATCAGGGAAATTAGACGGATTATCAACCAATTCCACATCACCATTGGTGCGAAATACCTGGTAAATAACGTTTGGAGCCGTTGTAATCAGCGTTAGATTATATTCACGCTCCAGACGTTCCTTGATAACATCCATATGCAGCAGACCTAAAAAACCACAGCGAAAACCAAATCCAAGCGCTACTGATGTTTCCGGTTCAAAAACCAGTGAGGCATCGTTGAGCTGTAGTTTTTCAAGCGCATCCCGTAAATTATCATAATCTGAGTTTTCTACCGGATACAGACCACAGAAAACCATCGGCGTAGCTTTACGATAACCAGGCAGTGCTTCGGCTGCCGGATTATTGGCATCAGTAACTGTATCCCCGACACGTGCGTCTTTAACATTTTTGATTGCTGCAGCAAAAAATCCAACCTGCCCAACCTCCAATGAATCAACATTAACAAGATTAGGTTTAAAAACACCAACCTCTGTTACTTCAAATTCAGCATTGGTAGCCATCATTTTAATTTTCATACCAGGTTTTATACGTCCGTCAATAACACGCACATATAAAACGACACCCTTATACGCATCAAATTTAGAATCAAATACCAAAGCTTTTAAAGGGCTGTCACTTATACCGGAAGGTGCCGGTACCTTAGCAACAATAGCTTCAAGTACATCTTCAATACCCAAACCTGTCTTCGCACTCGTCAAAACGGCCTCTGATGCATCGATCCCGATAACCTCTTCTATCTCATGCTTGACTCGGTCAGGATCAGCACTGGGAAGATCGACTTTATTAATAACCGGGATAATTTCCAAATCATTATCTAAAGCCAAATAGACATTAGCCAAAGTCTGAGCTTCAATCCCCTGCGTAGCATCAATAACAAGCAAAGCACCTTCGCATGCAGCTAAAGCTCTCGATACCTCATATGTAAAATCAACATGCCCTGGAGTATCAATGAAATTAAGCATGTACTCTTCGCCATTCTTAGCCTTATAGCTGCTGCGCACGGCCTGCGCTTTGATTGTAATACCGCGTTCACGTTCAAGGTCCATTGAATCGAGGATCTGTGCTTCCATCTCGCGTTTAGTTAAAGTACCGGTATATTCTATCAATCTGTCTGCCAAAGTAGATTTACCGTGATCGATATGGGCAATTATAGAAAAATTACGGATCTTATTCTGGTCCATCATATTCTCCTTCATATATAATCTTGCTAAAGCGGAACATCCGCCGTAAATTCACTGCAAAATATTATATCATTTTTGCCGGTAATTAAGCAAATACTAACTCTTATTAGTAAAGCACTTATAAATAAAAGCTGCTGTAACAAAAAATATTTATGTTAAAAATTATGAAAGTATATATAATGGTATTTTTAGTCACTTCACAAATAATTTACAGCAAATCAAAGCATCAACCTGTTACAATATAAGTAATAATAAAAGAATTATTACAAGAAAGGAAGTTATATTATGGATACCTTAACCGCTATTGCAACCCGCCGCTCTACCAGAGTCTACAAACCAGAACAAATAAGCGATTCCCAGCTGCAAACAGTTTTAGCCGCCGGCTGGGCTTCTCCTGTTGGTCATGGAGCATATGACGAACTATATATTTCTGTTGTGCAAAATCCCAAAATTCTCGAAAACTTTGCAGAATACTGCGGTCAAGCTTTCGGAAACCCCAAATACAATCCGTTTTACGGCGCCCCTACTTTAATCGTCATTTCAGCTAAGCCTAAAGATGACGGCCAGATGGTTTACATAGCTGATGTTGGCTGTATTCTTGAAAATATGCAATTGGCTGCTACTGATATCGGCCTTGGTTCAGTTTATCTTTGGGCTCTTTTAAATCGTATTCCGCAAAGTCCTCAATTTGTAGCCAGCCTTGAACTGCCGGAAGGCTTCAAACCTGTTTCAGCTTTGGCCTTGGGTTATCCGGCCAAACCGCTTGAAAAACGTTCTTTTGCCGACATTAAACCCGAGCGTATCGCTACCAAAATTATCAAATAAAGTCTTTTGTGGAATAATTTGCAGAAATCCCTTGCAGAATTAACTCCTTCGTGGTAGAATACTTTAGTAAACGTATTTAATTGTAGGAGGTGAATTCGTTGCCGAACATTAAATCTTCCATTCGTAGTGTAAAAACCGACGCAGAACGTCGTGCAAAAAATGCTCCGATCAAGGCTGCTATCCGCAATGCAGCTCGTAAAGTAGTTGCTGTAACCGAGACCGGCTCTCCAGAAGAAGCAAAAGCAACTTTTGCAACTGCAACCGGTTTGATTGATAAAGCTTCTCGTAAAGGTATTATCCATAAGAATGCTGCAAACCGCAAAAAATCAAGACTTGCTAAAAAAGTCAATGCTATGGACTAATCTCTACAGCGATTAAAGCCTGCTCTTTTGAGCAGGCTTTTTATTTTCTCCAAAACACGCTTTATCTCATCTTAATTAAAGCTTTCGTTATTTTATTTTTGCTTTAGTTTATATATTTCATTCATATCTTAAAAGTGCTATAATATTATAAATATACCCTAACAGACAGGAATGATACATATGGCTGACTATAGCACTGATAATTTAAAACAATCTCAACAATTCTTACAGGCATATGATAAGTTATATTCTTTTAAAAATACTTTTTATGATCTTCTTGCCAGTTTAGAAAAAACACTTGGTCTCACAGAATATTTATCTCATATTTCTGTGATTCAACTGCGCAACGAAAAACATTTTCAGGCTGCTTTTCACTATCCAAATGAAGCCCTTTCCCAACAGCAGTCTTTGTTAAGCCATAAAGCTCACCTTATCGCAAAAAAGTTAAAGCTCAAGACTGAAATCAACTGCAAAGATTTCAGTCACATATTAACAGAATGCGGTTACAACGATAATATAAGACCAACCACAGTTTATCCGCTGCGATTTGACGATTATCTCTATGGTTTTGCAGCTTTAGAATTAAACGAAAAAGCAATCAATTTTCAGCAATTCAGCACTGACAGTTTAACTGCTGTTGTAAATATATTATGCGCATATTTTGTAAAAAAGCATGCCTTTGAACAAACTGCATTACAGCAGAAAGTCTATACTTCAATTATCAATGGCATGAATAACCTCATCTACGTAACTGATATCCACACTAATAAAATTCTCTTCATGAACCAAACGATGAAAGACCGTTTTGCCTTAAAAGCACCTGAAGGTAAAATATGCTGGCAGGTATTGCAGCAGAACATGTCCCAACGCTGTAACTTCTGCCCTGTTTCCAAATTACTGCGTGATCCGTCTTCTAATAAGACTATTCACTGGGAAGAAGTCAATTCTAAAACCGGACGTATTTACGAAAACCATGACAGCCTTATTAATTGGTTTGATGGCTCAATCGTACATCTGCAGCAATCTATAGATATAACAGATTCAAAAAAAGCTTTCCATGATGCCTGTTTTGATGAACTGACCAATACACTGACCAGACGTGCAGGCAAAGAGCTTCTGGAAAAATTGATTAAAGCAGCTCATCAGAATTGCCATGGTTTTATAACCTGTATGTTTGATATAAACTCACTCAAACAGGTAAATGACAATTATGGACACAGTGAAGGCGATAAGCTTATTATCACTATATGCCAGACTGTAAAAAAATACCTGGGCAGCGGCGATATATTTTTCCGGCTCAGCGGCGATGAATTTATTGTCGTTTTTACAGAACATTCGCTGCAAAATGTTAAGGAAATACTGCAAAAAGTCCTAATTGAGCTAAAAAATTCAGCACAAAAAAATGCTCTGCCCTATGAACCATCTTTCACCTATGGGCTTTTAGAAATTCAGTCTACAAGCAATTACTCTCTTACTGATATTTTAAACCGTGTCGACGAAAAAATGTATGAGCAGAAACGTTCTTACCATATACTTAAACGCCAGCAGGACGCTGGCCTGCAAAAGCAGTCTGACCCGTCTGAAAAAAACAATTTTTCTTATCAGGCACAATATCTCTACGATGCTTTAGTTAACAGCACCGACGATTATCTCTACGTCTGTGACGTCCAAAGTGATGTTTTCCATTATCCCAAAACCATGGTTGAAGAATTTGCTCTGCCTGGCGAATACATCAAAAATGCTGCCGCCATCTGGGGCGCCAAGGTTCATCCAGATGATCAAAGCGCTTTTTTAGCATCCAACCAGGAAATTTTAGACGGACGCGCCAACATTCACTATGTTGAATATCGTGCTCAAAACAAAGAAGGTAAATGGATTTGGGTGCGCTGCCGCGGACAGATGCAATATAACGAGCAGGGTGAAGCAATTCTCTTTGCCGGTTTTATCAAAAAGCTTGGCGAAAATTATAAACAGCAGCTGCCTTAACGTAAAAAAAGCTCATTCCAAAAAGGAATGAGCTTTTAATATTTTATAGATGAGTGCGTGCTATCTGCCTAACCAAGAACGAGTACTTTTTTTAACAGCTTCCTTATCAACTTCCACATGATTTGGAGCGTACATCAGCAAATTTTCGCTGACCTTAGAAACAGTTGCGCCAATAATGTAACTTACACCGTTCAAATAGTCAAAAATACGGTTTTTCATTGCAGAATCAACAGCATCGAAAGATACCATCAGTGTCGCACCGCTCATTAAAGAATCAGCATACTCGCGTACGTCGCTGAATTGACGCGGAGAGCGCACCAAAATATCCATATGACCGCCTTTAACTAAGTACGGACCGCTATAAACTTGATCTTCTTCTACATCGCTATGCCAAAGCTTACGTGCAGCATTTTTTAAATCCATCTTTTACGCCTCCAAACGTCCTTGTTGTCAGATATGCTAACTGCCTACTTCTACATAAATTCTCAAAATCCTTCTTTTTTTAGAAAAATTTTTATTTTTGTATTATTATGCTTTGTTACGGGAACGCTGACGACCACGCTCAACACGATCAAGAATCTTTTTACGCATCCGAATATTCTTCGGAGTAACTTCAACCAGTTCATCATCGTTGATATGCTCCAAAGCCTGCTCTAAAGAGAAAGTCTTAGGCGGAATCAGACGAATAGTATCATCGCTGCCGCTGGCACGCATATTGCTGACATGTTTCTTTTTACAGGGATTGACATCCATATCATCATCACGGCTGTTTTCACCAATGATCTGCCCTTCATAGACCTGTTCGCCAGGAATGATGAACATATTCCCGCGTTCCTGCGCGTTGCCTATACCGTAGGATGTAGTTTCGCCGTTTTCAAAAGCAACCAGGCTGCCTCTTGTACGTCCGGGGATCTCGCCTTTATAATCAGCATAACCTGCGAACACATGATTCATAACACCGTTACCTTTAGTATCTGTCAGGAACTGGTTACGGAAACCAATAAGTCCGCGGGCGGGGATCACAAATTCCATACGCAGGTAGCCGGCCATCTCTGTCATGTTAGTCAGTTCAGCCTTACGCAGTCCCAGCCCTTCCATAACAGCTCCCATAAATTCCTGCGGAACGTCAATTGTTAAAGCTTCCATAGGCTCCTGTAAAGTACCGGTTTCATCATGATGCATGATTACTTTAGGTTTGCCGACCTGCAGCTCATAACCTTCACGGCGCATAGTTTCGATCAATACAGACAAATGCAGTTCACCACGTCCGGAAACAATAAATGCATCTGGACTTTCGGTTTCTTCTAAACGCATCGAAACATTAGTTTTGATTTCTTTAAACAAACGGTCACGAAGATGACGACTGGTAACATATTCACCTTCACGACCTGCAAAAGGACTGTTATTAACAGAGAATACCATCGACAGCGTAGGCTCATCAATACTGATGCCTTTTAATTTTTCAGGACTTTCTGCATCAGCGATAGTATCGCCGATATTGGCATCTGCCAAACCGATCAAAGCAACGATGTCGCCTGCTCCAACTTCCTGCGTCTCAGCACGTTTCAAGCCTTCATAGGTATACAGACGGCCGATCTTCGCTTTACGCTCGCCCTCTTCATCCATCAAAGTAATAGTTTCACCGTTATGGATAGTACCGCGGATCACACGACCGACAACGATACGTCCTACATAATCATCATAATCCAAGGTATTGACCAGCATTTGCAAAGGTGCGTCTACTTCAACATCCGGAGCGGGAATATTTTCCAAAATCACTTTGAACAAAGCTTCTAAATTGTCGCTTTCTTCTTCCATAGTTAATTTAGCAATACCATTACGGGCAGAAGTCAATACTACCGGGAATTCCAGTTGATCATCATCAGCACCAAGCTCAATGAAAAGGTCTAAAACTTCATCAATAACCTCTTCAACACGTTGGTCAGGACGGTCAATTTTATTGATAACTACAATTGGTTTCAGATGCTGTTCCAGCGCTTTGCGCAAAACATACTTAGTCTGCGGCATAGGCCCTTCATAAGCATCAACCAGCAATAATACGCCATCGACCATAGTAAGCACGCGTTCAACTTCACCGCCGAAATCAGCATGGCCGGGGGTATCAAGAATATTGATTTTAGTATCTTTGTGCATAACAGCTGTATTTTTAGCTAAAATAGTAATACCGCGTTCACGTTCCAAAGCGTTGGAATCCATTACACGTTCTTCGACATGCTCGTTAGCACGGAAAATACCGCTTTGTTTGAGCATTGCGTCTACGAGGGTAGTCTTGCCATGGTCAACGTGGGCAATAATGGCAATATTGCGTAAATCATTTCTTAACATAAATCCTATCTTCCTCTCTTTTGAGCAGACGGCATACCGCCTGTAAATCCAAACCGAGCTATGCCATATACAACAAAAGCCTGCGGTCAAATAAAACTACTCTAAAATTAATGAAGGATGCTTGTCAATAAGCATCCTTCACTATGACTAATTAATTATATTCTTTTTAACTTACTATGTCAACAAAAACCGCTATTTTACTATACCGGGGAGCCATGTAGCTATCTCCGGGAAGAAACACAGCAGCAAAATTTCCAGCGCCATAATAATGCCAAAAGGAATAACACCTTTGATGATCTGTGTCATTTTACTATCTGGGCTGATGCCCTGCAAAACAAACAGATTCATTCCAACCGGCGGCGTGATAAGAGCCAGCTCCAGATTGATCAACATCACAACATTGAACCAGATCGGATCGAAGCCCAATTTCATGATAATAGGATACAAAATCGGCAAAGTGATAAAAATAATGGAGATAGATTCCAAAATACATCCCAAAACCAACAGCAGAATATTAATTGCGATAAAGACTATCCACCGGCTGGTTTCCATTTCGGCAACCAGGCTCGTCAAAGCCTGCGGAACCTGCAGAATAGTTAAAACGAAACCAAATAAAGTTGCGCCGATCATAATCGCGAAAATCATCGAAGTCGTTTTGACTGTATCCAGCAAAATTTCCGGCATATCCTTCAGACCAAGCGTACGGTAAATAACAAAAGTAATAAACAAACTGTAAACCGTACCTATAGCAGCAGCTTCAGTAGGAGTAAACGCTCCCGTATAAATACCACCAACGACAAGCACCGGCAGCAGCAGTCCCCAAAAAGAACTTCTTAGCGCCTGAAAACGTTCCTCCCAGCTGGCCGCTTCCTGCAAAGGCAGCTTTCTTGAGCTGTAAACAACCACAGCAATAAACAGCAGTGTCAAAATAACCCCCGGTACAACGCCGGACATAAACAACTGACCTACCGATTCACCAGTAATAGCGCCATACAAAATCATTGGTATCGATGGCGGGATCAGAATGCCTAAGGTACCACCTGCTGCAACAGCTCCTAGAACTAACGTTCTTTCATAACCACGGGACAGCATCTCAGGAATGGCAATAGCACCAATAGTAACGGCGCAGGCAACAGACGAGCCTGTAATCGCAGCAAAAATTGCACAGGCAAAAACTGTAGCTACACCTAACCCCCCAGGCAAATGACGCAGCCATTTATTGCCCAGCTCAAATAAATCGTTGCCTACTTTGCCTGTTAAAAGAATCTGGCTCATTAAAATATATAACGGGACAGCCGTTAACACGAAATCATCCAAAGATTTGTAAGCCAAAATCGGTATCTGGGCCAAAGAAGATCCTCCGCCCATAAAAGCAAACATACCGAAAAGTCCCGCCGTTCCCAGTGAGAAGGCTACCGGCAGTCCCAAAACCAAAAGTCCCAGTAAGATAACGGTAAAAATAACAAGCATCTTATTCCGCCTCCTTACTGAATTCACCGCTGCTGATTTTTTGAATATCTATAAGCAGGGTACGTACAAACTGTAGTAGCAACAGCCCCATACCGATCGGCAGCGACATCTGAGGAATCCACATAGGAGTTCGCAGAGTACTTGGTGAAGTATTATCCATCTCATATGAAAGCAATGCCATATCCAAAGACTGCATTACAAATACGGCACAGAAAAAAATACCAACAATAGTTGTAAAAAGTTCGATATAACAACGGGTACGTGCTGATAAATGGCTTAAAACAATATCGACATGGATGTGCTTGCCAGCAGCATAAGTAACGGACATCCCTAAAAAACCTGCTACTAAAACACAATATACAGAAAGTTCTATTGACCATTCTGTCGGCGCATTGAACAAACCTCGCATCACAACTTCATAAAAGACCATCAACGCCGGCAGCAGCAATAGAATGCCGGCAATGACGCCAACTGCTTTAGTAATAGCGTTCAAAAATTTTTCATAGACCTCGAGCGCGCTTTTCAAGTCTTTTTCCTCTCATTCTTTTCCAAAATAAAAACCGCTGCCGCTTATGGCAGCGGTCAATTAAGAATTTATCTATTGTTTACTGCATATTTCGATCAATTCCTTACCAAGATCCCCAGTATGTTTAACAAAAATATCCCAAACTGGTTTAGTAGCAGACTGCCATGCCGGCAGCTCAGCCTCAGGAACAACGTAAACCTGCATACCTTTTTCTTTTAATTTCTCTAAAGCAGCCATATCCTCTGCTTTAGCATTTTTACGCAGTTCGTCACGCACTTCATTTGCAGCGTCGGTTACTATTTTTTGCTGTTCCGGAGTCAGTTTTTGAAAAGATTTTTCATTCATCGCCAGAATAAACTCAGGATAAGCATGATTAGTAATAGTCAGATATTTGGTAACTTCAAACATTTTACGGTCATACATAGCTGTAGTTCCAGAAGTTTGTCCATCAACAACACCGCGCTGAATGGCCATATAAACTTCACCTGATCCCATAGTTACAGGAGAAGCACCAAGTGCTTTAATCGTTTCTGAAGGCAGCTCACCATAACCACGCAGCTTCAGTCCTGCAAAATCCTCAGGTTTAGTAATTTCCTTTTTGCTGTTAGCGAACTGCACAAAGCCATAATCAGCCCAGATCACAGGACGCACACCCTTCTTCTTCAATTCGCCTGCTAATTTATCACCCAAGCCTCCGTCGATGGCATGATCGACTTTTTCATAACTTGGGAACAGAAACGGTACGTCAAAAACTTCCATTGCCGGAATAACAGTTGACCACATTGCTGTGGAATTAAGCCCCATATCAATGCCACCAGACATAATTGCGTCATTCATACTTTTATCGTTGAACAGCTGTCCGGAAGGATAGATGTTCAGTGTAATAGTGCCGTTGGATTTTTCAGTAAGCTTTTTATTAAAAGCCTCCATTCCCTGGGCCAGCGGATGCGCCGTTGGCAAATTGTGAGCCAGTTTCAAAGTCACCTTTTCGCTGCCGGCAGATTTTTTATCTCCGCCCCCACCGCAGCCGGCCGTTACTGCCAATGCCATAATCATAGCGGCAGCCAAAGTAGTTTTAAACATTTGGGACATTTTCATTACTCTCACCTCATAATTTTTTATTTATAGAGTTTCTCCAGCTTCATATAATCATCAAGACCGATAAACCTGTTAAAATCAGTAAAATGCATCATTTTATCTTCATAGGCCTTAGTCGTCCCCGTTTGATGCAGCACTGTCATTGCTTCTTTAAAAGCCTGCGTAATGACGTATAAGGCACTGCAGGGCCAGAACACTATTTTAAATCCTATATTTTCCAAATCTTTTGCAGTCAGGTTCGGTGTCCTGCCGCCTTCGATCATATTAGCTATCAGTATGGTATCTGGAAAAGCTTTCGTAACAGCTTCTAATTCTCTTATATCCTGCGGCGCTTCTATAAACAAAGCTTCAGCGCCGTTATCTAAATACAATTTGCCGCGTTCAACAGCATCCTCCAGTCCATTCACAGCCCTCGCATCAGTTCTGGCAATCAGTAAAAAATCCTCGTCAGTTCTGGCATCAGCAGCTGCCCGCAGTTTTTTCGCATGCTCAGATGCATCTATGACCTGCTTACCGACCATATGTCCACAACGTTTAGGCCATACCTGATCTTCAAAAAGCACTGCAGCTGCTCCGGCTTTTTCATATTCCTGCATCGTCCTCCGTACGCTTAACGCATTTCCGTAACCAGTATCACCATCGGCAAATACCGGTAATTCTGTGGCATCCACAATACATTTCACAGCCTGCACCATTTCAGTCATCGAAAGGTAACCTACATCCGGCTGCCCTAATCTAGAGGCAGCGATACTATAACCTCCCATAACCAGTGCATCAAACCCTACTTCTGCTGCAATTTTTGCCGTCAAAGCATCATAAACACCCGGCAAAACCAAAATCTCTGACCTCAGCAGACGTTCACGCAACATTTTACGCTGCTTGTTCATAAATTCCCCTCCCTTGCTGCCCAACAAATTCAACAAAAAAGCCCCTACCGGCATAGCCGATAGGGGCGTTAAGTACGCGGTACCACCCTAAATTATACTCTGAGGCCTTTAACGCAGCCCTGCGCTTTTCCCTACATTCGCCCTCAGAAAAAGAGTTCCTGGGTGAGAGGACTTATTTCCACGCTTACCGGCTCGCATCTACCGCCGGCTTTCTGAAAGCCTTCCACTGTCCATTCCCAGTCATAACCTGTAACCTGATGATTTGTCGAAACATTGAAATAAGTATAACAACACCTTAACACTATGTCAATATATTTTTAAAATTATTTTATCTTTCTGTTTTTTCTTGTACAAATGTATTGTTTTTATACCACTTTGGCATAATACAAAAAAATACAGCCGCTTTCAAAAAGCGGCTGTATTTTTTATTGATCATTCTAAATAAAAACTACCATCTCAATCAATGATCCTTCTGGCCCCATAAAAACGTTCATCCCAATAAGGACCAAACGCTTCACCTTCAATTACGCCATTTTTAGTACCGGCATAAATGAATTTACCATCTCCGCTGTAAATACCGCAGAAGGTCGCTCCTGGGCCATCAGTGCTATAAAATACCAGATCTCCCGGAAGCAGATCATCTTTTCCGATTCTCCTGCCTACATCATATTGCTCATCAACAGTTCGCGGCAATGCGATACCACTTTCACCAAAAACATACTGCACATAACCGGAACCATCAAATCCTTCTGACGGAAAACTGCCGCCCATTTTAAAAGGGGTTCCAACTAAAAGATACGCATTTTCAATAATATTTCCACGCAGGCTGCTGTATTCTTCAGCATAAGCCAACTGAGGCTGCATTGTATTCCAAACTGCTCCAACCGGCAAGGATAACGCTATACCTAAAGCAGTACAAACAGCCAATCTTTTACACAAACTAACATAATTCATATTTTTCAAAAACTCCTTTACTGAAAACCCTACAGCGATGACAGCATGTCATCCACATATTTTCTGATTTTTTCCATCTTTTTGCGTATACCAGCTGCTTTATCACCGTCACGAGCAACGATCTGCTCAATTTTAGTACGATACTGCAAATAAGAACTCTCAAACTGCCGCAAATACTCTCTAAGTGCCGCCACTTCCGGAACTGTCGTCACGATATTCGACGTCGTAACATTCCATTCAGTACCATTTATCGTGACACTATCCCCATATTGCGGGATATAAGCAGCTGTACCCAAACGGCGCTGCAGCTCATCAGCGAAATTGCTGGCAGCATCAAACTCACCATGTGTAACGAAAAATGCTTTCGGCGGCTGTTTCATCTTACCGTACCATTCAAGCAGCTGTTCCTTGTCCGCATGTGCCGAAAACCCTTTCATATTGTAGATCTTGGCATTTACCTTAATATCTTCGCCCATAATCTTAACCTGCTTGGAACCTTCTATCAACCGACGTCCCATTGTTCCCTCAGCCTGATAACCGGCAATAATGACAGAGCAGTTTTCCTGCCAGAGATTATGCTTCAAATGATGCAGTATACGTCCTGCGTCTGCCATACCACTGGCAGAAACGATAATTTTAGGCCCTGGCATCTCGTTAATCATCCGTGATTCCTGCGCAGTTGCCGTGAAACGCAGATTTGGAATCGCTAAAAGCCTGTTACCGTGCATTTCATACAAAGCCCGCGCTTCTTCGTCATATTCCTGAGGATTAGTAAGCGTGATAGCAGTAGCTTTGCTCGCCATCGGACTGTCGATAATGATTGGTACCTGCGGGATACGACCTTCCTGCAGAAGCTTCTGGAAATAATAAAGAAGTACCTGTGTACGTCCTACAGCAAAGGCAGGAATAACTACATTACCACCTTTAGCCACAGTGTCATTAATGATCTCAGACAGCTCCGCTTCTTTGTCATAGGCTTTATGCACACGATTGCCATAAGTAGATTCGGTGATTATAAAGTCTGCTCCGGAAATTTCTTCCGGATCCTCGATAATCGGCTGATTAGGCTGTCCAATATCTCCGGTAAAAACGAGCTTAGTTGTTTTGCCATCTTCATTAACAAAAACTTCAACAATCGCCGAACCTAAAATATGCCCGGCAACTTTAAATTTAACCTGCACCCCCGGAAGAACCTCAAGCATTTCACCAAACTCGTGCGTATGAAAATGCTGCAAAGCTTTATACGCATCATCAACAGTATACAAAGGTTCTACTACAGATTTACCTGCACGCAAACCTTTCCGGTTGGCAAACTCTGCATCAGATTCCTGAATATGAGCACTGTCAGGCAACAGAATCGTGCACAGCTCTAAAGTGGTTTTCGTACAATGTACAGAACCCTTATATCCTTGTTTTATCAGCTTTGGTATCAACCCGCTGTGGTCGATATGAGCATGGGTCAGTACAACTGTGTCAATATCATTAGGCGCAAAAACAAAATCCTTTTCATTAAAAGCAGTAATCATTTTAGAACCTTGAAACATACCGCAGTCCAACAGCATTTTTTTACTGCCTATTTCAAGTAAATAACAAGAGCCTGTAACCATTCTTGTGGCACCTAAAAAGGTGATTTTCATAACGGTCCCTCCCTGCTTAAATTCTTAATTAATATATTCTGCATTCAAAAAATATTCCCTGCCCATTAACGAATAAGTTCACTGCCTTGTCACAAAGCACCTTCAATTACTGCCGCTGCAATTACTGCAATTCCCACATCTGTCATTTGTTTCCTGTCCAAAATATGTCAGCAGATATTTACGCAGGCAACCTCTGGTAAAACAATAGCTTTCTATATCACGCAGCCTTTGGTAAGCATTTGTCAGCCACAGCTTTTTGTCTTCCGCACTGCTTTCTCTCTGCTCACAGCTATATTCCAGCAGCTGCCGCTGCTGCATTATGTCACGCCGTTCAAAAAGCAGTACGCATTTTGCCGGCAAGCCGTCACGTCCAGCCCTTCCTGCTTCCTGATAATAGCCTTCTACATCAAGCGGCAAAGTATAATGCAAGACAAACCTTACATCAGGTTTATCTATACCCATCCCAAACGCATTAGTCGCCACCATCACCTGCAATTCATTTTTAATGAAAGCGTTCTGGTTCCGCTGCCGTTCTTCCATTGTTAAACCAGCATGATAACGTCCTGCTGGATAGCCCCAGGCATTGAGGTCATTACATACTTCTTCCGTCTGCTTCTGCGTTGCACAATAAATAATACCGCAACCGTTTTGCTCCGGCAGCCAGCTACGCAAAAAACGTCTTTTCACCATTGGTTTTTCCACAATAAATGTAAGATTGCTTCTGTCAAAACCGGTCACAAGTTCTAACGGCTGCTCTAATCCCAGGCATTTACTTATCTCACGTCTTACAACCGGCGTGGCAGTAGCTGTAAAAGCCGCAACAACAGGAGCCTTCGGCAGGCCGTCTAAAAACGGCTTTATTGCCAGATAAGCCGGTCGGAAGGATTCACCCCATCGTACTACGCAGTGTGCTTCATCAACAACGACCAACGCTATTTGCAGCTCACTTGCAAAAGCCTTAAACTGCTCATTCTGCAGGCGTTCAGGTGAAACGTACAGCAATTTACATTTATTATTACGGGCAGCATAAACGGCGGCACCGTACTCCTGCTTACTCATCCCGCTACTCAAATAAGCCGCTTCTACACCATGTTCCGCTAAACTGCGTACCTGATCCTTCATCAAGGAAATCAACGGTGAAACAACCAGTGTCAATCCCTCCAGCATCAACGCCGGTAACTGATAACATAAGCTTTTTCCAGCTCCGGTCGGCATAACAGCTACAACAGGACGTCCGTTCAAAATTTGCTCTATCAGCTCTGACTGCCCGCTTCTGAACTCACTGTAACCAAAATATTTTTGCAAAATCATTTCTTTTGTCTGCACGGCTGCTCCTTAAACACAACAAGCCTGTGTGCCAGTCGCACTACAGGCTTGTCTGCAATTTTATTTTATAAATTCTTTTCCTTGTATGGACACAATTCTACCAATACGCATTCACTGCATAAAGGTTTCCTTGCCTTGCAAATCTTACGGCCATGCCAGATCAACCAATGATGAGCATCGCTCCACTTATTCTTCGGAATGGCTTTCTGCAGCTCTTTCTCCACTGCCAGCGGATCATCGCCCTTAGCTAAACCCAACCGGTGCGAAACTCTGAAAACATGGGTATCAACCGCAATCGCCGGAACCTTATAAACAATACTGGCGACAACATTAGCCGTTTTTTTACCCACACCCGGCAGCTTCATCAGCTCCTCGACAGTGTCAGGAATAACGCTGTTATATTCTTCCGTCAGCATTTTACAGGTTGCCAGCAGATTTTTAGCCTTCGATCGGAACAGTCCACAGTCACGAATCTCTTCTTCCAGCTGTTCCTGAGAAAGTGCGCCCATTTTTTCAGGAGTATTATATTTCGGGAAAATACGTGCTGTAATCTTATTGACACGTTCGTCCGTACATTGCGCTGACATAATTACCGCTACTAACAATTCAAAAGGCGTCGAATAGTTCAGCGCTGTTTCCGTACCCATATAAGTTTCTTCCAGCAGCGCTAAAATTGCCTCACGTTGTTGTTTACGCATTAGTTGGTCAGACTCCTTACCGGTGCAGGAATACGACCACCGCGGGCAATAAAGGCATCGGCCTTAAATTTGCTCACGGCAATGATGGGAGCATATCCCAGCAAACCGCCAAATTCTACCTGTTCTCCGACAGTTTTACCCGGAACCGGTATCAGACGTACAGCAGTAGTTTTATTGTTGATCATTCCAATTGCCGCTTCATCAGCAATGATTGCTGAAATAGTTTCAGCAGTCACATCACCTGGAATGGCTATCATATCAAGCCCTACGGAACAAACACAGGTCATGGCCTCTAATTTCTCCAAAGTCAGGCTGCCGCGTTCAACAGCCGCGATCATTCCCGCGTCTTCACTGACAGGAATAAAGGCACCGCTCAAACCGCCGACATAACTTGAAGCCATCAATCCACCCTTTTTAACGGCATCATTAAGCATAGCTAAAGTAGCAGTAGTACCAGGACAGCCACAGCTCTCCAAGCCTATTTCTTCCAGAATATGAGCAACGCTGTCGCCGATTGCCGGTGTCGGAGCCAGCGACAAATCAATAATACCAAACTGCGTATCCAGACGACGGGCGGCTTCCTGTGCAACCAACTGGCCGACACGAGTAATTTTGAACGCAGTTTTCTTGATCGTTTCTGCTACAGCGCCAATGTCCTGTCCGCGCACTGCCTCCAACGCATGTTTTACCACACCGGGTCCGCTGACACCTACATTTATGACAGTTTCAGGCTCTGTAACACCATGGAAAGCGCCGGCCATAAAAGGATTATCAGGCACTGCATTACAGAAAACAACCAATTTTGCACAGCCAATAGCATCACGGTCTGCAGTACGTTCTGCTGCCATTTTGATTACACGGCCCATTTCCGCAACTGCATCCATATTAATCCCGCATTTAGTAGAACCGACACTGACAGAGGAACAGACAATATCAGTTACTGCCAAAGCTTCTGGAATAGAACAAATAAGATTTCTATCACCTTTGGTATAACCTTTATCAACCAAGGCAGAAAAACCGCCGATAAAATTAACGCCTACTGCTTTGCCTGCCTCATCAAGCGCTTTAGCCAGCGGAACATAATCATTGCTGTCGCAGCTTTCACCAACCATCGAAACAGGAGTTACAGAAATACGTTTATTAATGATCGGAACACCGAGCTCCATTTCCAGTTCCTCGCCGACCTGAACAAGCTTTTCAGCTTTCCTGGTGATCTTATCATATACCTTCTGTGCCGTTACTTTTATATCAGGATGACCGCAGTCGCGCAAACTGATTCCCATAGTGATCGTACGCACATCCAGGTTGTTCTGCGTGATCATCTGGTTAGTTTCCAAGATATCTTTAATCGTGAACATAGACAGCCTCCTAGATACGGTGCATCGCCGTAAATATTTCTTCGCTTTGTACTCTGATCTCAACGCCGATATCTCTGCCTAAAGCAGTAAAGATATCCTTAAGATCCTGTAATTTTACAGCAGCACCCGTCATATCAGCAATCAAAACCATATTGAAGAAACCCTCCATAATATTTTGATTGATATTGAGGATATTTACGCCATGCTCAGCGAGAATATTACTTACTTTAGCAATAATGCCGACCTTGTCTTTGCCAACGATAGTTAATACGATACGCATACTGTTGTCATCCTTTCCCATAAAACAAATAATAACTACCATGTCTAACACGGTAGTTATTATTGTACCATATTTTCAGCAAAGTTGTGTGTATACATTGCAAATTATAATTCAAAAAAATCTTTACATTGTAATTTTACAGCGCCGTCACCGGTTCTTACTTTTTTTAGTCTCCTGCATCGCTTTGATCATAGGTTTGATCCCGCCGCTCTGCAGAATGTTCATAATATAAGGCGACATCGGAACAGCTGCAGCTGTTGCTCCCGTAGTCAGGTTTTTGATTATTCCAGCCTCAATATCAACCTCTACTTCATCACCCTCTGCAATAATTTTCGTGATCTCGCTGCAGGTAATAACAGGTACGCCTAAATTAATAGCATTACGGAAAAATATCCTGCCAAAAGATTCTGCCAGTACAGCTCCAGCACCAACTGCTTTCAATGTTATTGCCGCATGCTCACGCGATGAACCGCAGCCAAAATTAGTTCCGGCCACAATGATATCTCCCGGATCGAAGTTTTTTACAAAGCTCTCATCAGCGCCGTACATCGCATATTTTTTTATATCTTCTACATCCGTATATTCTACAAAACGACCCGGATAAATCTGATCTGTATCAATATTTTTCCCAAAAACAAATGCTTTGCCCCTGACTTTCGTTTTCATTACCATCACCGTCCATTCCCGCAGTCGCCGGTTTTCAAATATACAGCCGGATCAGTAATTTTCCCCTCTAATGCCGAAGCTGCCACAGCAGCAGGAGAGGCCAGAAATATCCTGCCATCTACATGTCCCATTCTACCGGGGAAATTACGGTTAGTAGAACTTATGCAAACCTCTCCTCCTGCAAGCATCCCCTGGTGTACTCCCAAACAGGCGGCACAGCCCGGAGCCGTTATCGTGGCTCCTGCCTGCATCAAAGTTTGGATATACCCAAGCTCCATTGCATCTTCCATTACCTTTTTAGAAGCAGGCACGACTATCATCCTCGTTGTTTTAGGAATATGCCTGCCTTGTAAGATCTGTGCTGCTACAGCCAGATCCTGCAGACGACCGCCAGTACACGAACCCAAATAAGCTTCGTCAACAGGAGTGCCGGCATATTTGTCCAATTCAAAAACATTATCAACACTTGATGGTGCCGCTACCTGAGCCCTGATTTTACTTACGTCATACGTAAGCTCCGCAGCATATTGAAAATCAGTATCTGTTTCATAAATTTTATAAGGTCTTGCCACACAGTTGTGCAAATATTCCATAGTGACAGCATCAGGCTGGATATAGCTGGTTTTACAACCCATCTCCGTTGACATATTACACATACACATTCTTTCGGAAATACTCAACCCATTTACAACAGGTCCTGCAAATTCTACCGCTTTATAAACACCGTAATCTGCACCCAGATCACCTATGATATGCAGAATGATATCCTTGGCAAAAACACCCGGCTGCAGCTTACCAACCAGATTGATCCTGAAAATCTCCGGTACCATGAACCACAGCTTGCCAGTAATCATAATCGTCGCCAGATCAGTAGCGCCAACACCGGTCCCAAAAGCGCCAAAAGCTCCGTGAGTCGTCGTATGCGAATCAGTGACAACTACTATCTCTCCAGGATGTACCCAACCTTTATCGGCCAAAACCTGATGGCAGACACCCTGATCTATATCCATCAATTTTTCGATACCCTGTTCAAAACAGAACTTTCTGAACTGCTTATGATTTTCAGCCTGTGTTATCGTAGCACAGGGAGCGTAATGATCAAAAAACATCACGATCTTATCAGCATCAAAAACCTTTTCACCGCCCATTTCATAAAAGGAACGTACAGTCTGCAAATATAAATCGTTGATTCCTGCAATATCCACGTCGCAATTAACTATCTCGCCTGTTGCGACCTGATGTTTACCAGCTTTTTCTGCCAATAATTTTTCAATAGCATGCATAAGCTACACTTCTTTCTTTTCTTTTATTAGCACCGCAACAAATTCAAGCCGGATATTTGGCTAAAAATTGCAGCATCGCCTCTAAAACTACCTCCGGCTGTTCTTCCGGTACAAAATGCCCGCACTCATTTACAGCAAACCCTTCTACATTAGCCGCCCTTTCCTGCCAGCCGCTCATAACATCCCACAGCTTACCGACAACACCGTCCTTACCCCACAAAGCCAAAACAGGAACCTGAATGATCTGTTCACGATCTGCTTTATCCATCTCCATATCTATAGTAGCACTGGCACGGTAATCTTCGCAAATACCATGGAAAGTCATCGGATCGCGCAGACAGCGTACATATTCGTCTAAAATCTCCTTAGGGAACCTGCTTTTAGCGGCCGGCCCGATCTTCAAATTCAAATTATAATTAACAAAATACTCAGGATCTGCCGCCAGCACTCTTTCAGGGAACCCTTTGCCCTGAATATAAAAGAACCAGTGCCAATATTTAGTCGCAAACTCCTGACTGGTATCACGGTACATATCATAAGTCGGCAAAATATCCATCATCGTACAAGACAGCAGCCGTTCCGGATGATCCATCACCATCCTGTGCAGTACTCTTGCCCCGCGATCGTGACCGACACCATGGAATTTTTCAAAACCCAGCTTGCTCATAACTGTAAACTGATCGTCTCCCATAGCCCGCTTGGAATAATTAGCATGATCCGGAAGTCCTTCAGGCTTGCTGCTGTCGCCATATCCACGCAGATCTGTAATAACTACCGTATAAAGCCCGGTTAGACCCGGCGTCAAAAACCGCCAGATCAAATGTGTCTCTGGATGCCCGTGCAGCAGTAAAATAGCTTCACTGCCCTTGCCGCCAACTAAAGTGTTGATCTTAATACCGTCACCTACATCGATAAGTTGCTGTTTGAATTCCGGAAAATACTTTTGGTCAATATTCATCTGCCCCACCTCCGTAAATTTTCACACCACATTTAGCGTTCTATTTCTCTGCTTTCATTATCCGCTACGATAACAATAAAGTAAAATACAAATTTTAAATATAAATATAGTTTTTAGCTATTAAACAATGCTATAATAAAATGAGTTATAAGCTACAATAAGGAGTACTAACTATGACACTGACACAGATGCGTTATTTTTATGAAGTCTGTAAATGGCGTAGTATCACTAAAGCTGCCGCCAGTCTGCATATCTCTCAGCCAACTGTTTCCATCGCCATGGCCGATCTGGAAAAAGAAAGCGGGCTGAACCTTTTTCGGCGCGAAGGCAAAAAACTTTCGCTTACAGAAGACGGCAGCCTGCTGTTAAGTAAAATCACTCCTATTTTGGCTAACCTACAGCAGCTTGACCGCGATATCAAAGATATGGCACAGAATAAAAACCTCATCCGCCTGGCAGTACCTTTACAAATCGGCGTACAGCTGCTGCCAACTCTTTTCCGCGATTTCAAAAATCTGTACCCTGAAATAGAGCTGGAAGTAGTAGAAGCAGGCGGCATAGATTCACTGCGTATGATAGAAAATGAAGAACTTGATTTAGCCGTCACCAATTATGACGACAGCTTTTCACCCAATCTGCATTACCGTAAGCTTTTTAAAAGCGAAGCCTGCTTCTGCACCTATCCTGACCATCCGCTGGCGCAGAAAAAATATGTCGATACCAAAGATATTGCCAACGAACCTCTGGTACTGCTTAACGGTGGTTTTTTCGTCAATCGCCTCATCTATCAAAATTTTCAGCAGGCTTTAACAGCGCCTAAGGTAATTCTGCATTCATCGCAGCTTCATACGGTCAAAAACCTCATTTCCAGCCAAATAGCCTCCTCTTTTCTAATGCGTCAAGCCATTACGGCCTCTGACAATATCATTCCACTTTCACTTAAAAAGCCGCTTTTTATAAATTCCGGCATCGTCACCAAACGCGGCCGGCAAATCTACGGCGACGAACAAAAACTCATTGAATTTATCTGCGATAATCAGCCGTTAGGCTAAATTTTTCTCTTCTCTGTAAAATCCACCATAGTAGTAATAATATCAAGTATCATATGGTTAAAGTAAGTGTGCACATATACTTGATATCAAAAAAGAAAAGAGGAATAAAAATGTATATTGATTATCAAATTTTATCTGTAGTAGAAGACATGTCAGCTAATCCCCAAAGTAAATTCGACGGAATGAATTGCACCCCAATCGCTCTTGGCCGGTATGATGATTCCAGTAAAATCTTATGTCTTTCTGCTACGCAAACTAACTTCCCCCATTTATCCAACGACAAAAAATACAACATTATTGCCAGAAACAAAGAAAATCAAAAGACTGAAAGTTTCTCCGGAACATATAATAACGACTGGAGCTTCAGCATCTTCCTGTATAACGGTACCGCAGTATAAAAAACGCTCAAAGAAGCAGGCATGAGATAACTTTTATCTCATGCCTGCTTCTCATTATTTCTAAAAACATCTTTTGTTTTTTTATGAATTTAAACTTGTCCGCAGCTGTACCGCCTCTGCCAGATGGGCGGCCGTTATGATATCACTGCCGTCCAGATCGGCTATCGTACGCGCTACTTTAATGATCCGATCGTGGCTGCGGGCGCTGAGCCCCAACGCCGTAAAAAACTTCGCCAGCAGCTTTTCTGCAGCAGCTTCCATCTGGCAGTGCTTGTTCAGCTCACGCCGCCCCATCTGCGCATTGCAATACAAATTAGTACCCTGTAAACGCAGCAGCTGCAGCTGACGCGCTTTGATCACCCTTTCACGAATCACGGCCGAGCTTTCACCGGCTTCCCTGCTTTGCAGATCAGCGTATTCCAGCCGCGGCACATACACCTGTAAATCAATACGGTCTAATAAAGGCCCCGACAGTTTACGGTGATAACGCTCGATCTCAAACTGCTTACACGAACATTCCCGCTTTCTATCACCCAGATAGCCACAGGGACACGGGTTCTGCGCTGTGCACATAATAAAATTAGCAGGAAAAGTAAGCGATGCCTGTACGCGGCTGATCGTCACATAACCATCTTCCAGCGGCTGACGCAGCACCTCCAAAGCAGTACGCGAAAATTCAGGAAACTCATCTAAAAATAAAACACCATGATGGCTCAATGTCACTTCTCCAGGCCGCGGCACACTGCCGCCACCTATAAGCGCGCTTGAAGAAATCGTATGATGCGGACTGCGAAATGGACGTTCCAGCATCACCCGTTCCTGCCGCTGCAGCAAACCTGCAATACTGTAGATTTTTGTTACCTCCAGCGCCTCAGCCTCTGTCAGCGGCGGTAAAATAGTTGGCAGCCGACGTGCCAGCATAGTTTTACCGCTGCCGGGAGATCCTACCATCAAAATATTATGTCCACCTGCCGCTGCAATTTCCAGTGCTCTTTTTACTACCTGCTGCCCGCGCACTTCCGCAAAATCCACATCATAGACACTGGTTGCTGCCGCGCAGATAGCTTCCTTATCCAGTACATCCAGAACCTTTTCACCCCGCAGATGCTCTACCAATTCAAGCAGCGATGCAGGTATCAGCACATCAATACCGTCAACAAGCCGTCCTTCAGCGCAGTTGCCTGCAGGGATCACAATGTTTTTCCTGCCAATGTCACGTGCATGCAGAATCATTGGCAATACGCCTGCAATCTGCCTGATTGTCCCATCCAGTGCCAGTTCGCCCACAAAAATAGTATCATCAACCTGCTCCTGCTGTAAAACACCGCTGCTGACTAAAATACCAACAGCAATAGGAAGATCAAGACCGGAACCATCCTTTTTCAAATCAGCCGGAGCCAGATTTACAGTAATCCTGGTCATCGGAAAGATCAGGCCCGAATTTTTCAGTGCAGCCCGTACCCGTTCCCGAGATTCTTTGACTGACGTATCAGGCAAACCCACAATATCAAAGCTCGGCAGCCCGTTAGAAATATCCACTTCGACAATGATCTGTTCACCATTGATACCGCAGGTTGTTTCTCCATAAACTTTAGCGTACATAAAAACGCCTCCTCTTATTTTAAAAACAGTGCGGTAAATGGTGTAATCTTGCCACATTGCCCTCAACTAAAATTTCGATCACATCAAAACTGAGCATTTGCTGATGCCTGTTTTCCTGCTGCAAATAAAAAAGCGCCGCACTCCTGATTTTCTGCTGCTTGGCGTATGTAACCGCCAGACGGGGCAGCCCAAAATTCAGGTTGCGGCGTGTTTTTACTTCTACAAAACTAAGCTCGCCGCCTTTAGCGGCAATAATATCGATCTCGCCATAACGGCAGCGGTAATTACGACGACAGATAACGTAACCTTTACGTTCTAAATAAGCGCAGGCAGCGTCCTCACCTTTTTTACCCAGCCTTTGCCGCGCTTCCGTCACTTCTCTGGCACCGGCGAAAACAGCCTGTTACCTTCATGTTCAGCAGGAGGCAGATGCATACTTTTAATGGGCTCATAACTGCGGCGATGCCACTTAGTAGCTCCAAACTCAGCAATTGCCTGCATATGCTCCCTGCTGCCATAACCCTTGTTACCGGCAAAACCATACTGAGGATATTGTTCAGCCAGTTCTATCATCATCCGGTCACGAGTGACCTTGGCAATAATAGAAGCAGCAGCTATCGAAGCACTCAGCGCGTCACCGTGAATCAAGGAAACTGTTTCAATACCGGCCGATACGATCGGCATTGCATCTACCAGCGCCACCTGCGGCTTAATCGCAAGATGTTCCAGAACCTCAGTCATTCCCTGCTTCGTAGCCTGATAAATATTCAGCTCGTCGATATTGCTGATACTGACTACATTTACAGAAACAGACAGTGCTTTGGCAAGTACTTCGTCATAAAGCTGCTCGCGCTTTACTGCCGAAAGCTGCTTGGAATCATTAAGTCCGCTGATAAATACCTCCTGCGGTAAAATAACAGCCGCTATCACCAACGGCCCTGCCAAAGGTCCCCGTCCTGCTTCGTCGATCCCGGCAATATACTGTGCCCCCTGATCGTAATATTTACGTTCATAGGCCAGCATCTCCGTAAAACGCTGCTGCTCTAAACGCAGCTTTTCCTGCCTTTTATGATAAGCGACAACCAGCTTCTGCACACCGCTGCGCTCATCGGAAGCAAGTTCTGCCACCTGATCCGGGTCAGGCTCTCCCGCCAAAATCTCCTTTACCTCGCTGATCTTCATTATTCCCACCCCTAATTAAAAAGGCCGCGTTGCAGCGGCCTTAATTATTTTCACTCGGTTCATCTAAAGTAAAACGCCCTAAGCGTCCTGTACGAAAATCACGCAATACCAGCTGGATAACCTTATCAATGTCAAGCACACCGCCAGCCTTCAGGCAGCCGCGCGCGACGGCTATTTTAGACATTACCTCACGCACAGGCTCAGCTTCTGAAAAATCAATAGCGTACTTTACACGCAGATCCTCCGGATAGATATGCATCAAACGTTCAAGCAACAGCTCTACTGCTGTTTCCCTGTCATAAACATCCTCTTTGATCGCTCCCGTTACTGCCAGACAAAAGCCTACTTCCGGATCTTCAAATTTCGGCCACAAAACACCTGGGGTATCCAAAAGCTCCAGACCTTTGGCGATAGTCACCCATTGCTGACCTCGAGTCACACCAGGTCTGTCCGCTGCCACAACTTTATTTTTACCGACCAAACGATTGATCAAAGTAGACTTACCTACATTCGGCACACCCACGATCATAACACGGATCGAACGATTGCGTACACCTTTTCTCAGCCACTTATCCGTGACAGGCCTGGCCACCTGCTGAATCGCAGCCACCATCTGTTTTACGCCCTTACCGGTACTGCAATCTACCTTACAGACAGGCAAACCGCTGTTTTTAAAAGTCTGCAGCCATTTTTCAGTCTTTTCCGGATCAGCCATATCGATCTTATTCAAAGCAACGACCTTGGGTTTATCCCCCAGCATCTGGATCAGCATCGGATTGCTGCTGGAACGCGGGATCCGCGCATCCAGCATTTCAACCACAACATCAACCAGCTTTAACTGCTGTTCCATCATCCGTTTCGCCTTCGTCATATGACCGGGAAACCATTGTATCTTAAAATCCATAATTATCTCCTCGACCGCCTATCAAGGCAGCATACGCCATCTTTCAACAGGCCAGAAAGCAACAACTGCTTCGCCTTTTACAAGCTTCAGCGGCACAAAATCAACATCGGCAAAACGGCTGTCTTCAGAATTATTACGGTTATCTCCTAAAACGAAGATATGCCCCTGAGGCACAACAGATTTTCTGTAATTAGACTTATTCGGACCCTTCGGATCATCCTTGTAAATATAATTTTCTTCGATCACACTGCCGTTGACCAGAACCTTACCGTCACGCATCTCAATAGTATCACCGCCGGTCGCGATAACGCGTTTGATAAAATCGCGGCTTTCATCCTTCGGATAACGGAAAACGACGATCTCACCCTTTTTCGGCTCGGTAAAGAAATATTTATACTTGCTGACGATCAGGCGCTCGTGGCTTTCCAGCGTCGGATACATCGACGTACCCTCGACCATATAAGGCTCTACCACAAACGTACGGATACAAAAAGCCAGCGCTACGGCTACAATGATCGAAACCAGCCAGTCGCTGATAGTATCCTGCCAAGATGTTCCTGATTTTTTAGTACTCATATATACTCCCTCTTATTCCAACGCATCAACTGAATCGGTGCGGTCTCTTTTATTTTTGCAAACGTACTCACAACGTTCGCAACACCGTTTCTACGTTAACAAACATTAGTGGATTTGTCAATCGCCAAAGGCAAATTGTCGAAAAAATTTTACATTAATATAGTGTTTTTTCTTGCCCAAAACAGTCGCTTGCGGTAAAATACATAAGTATTAGCTTTTCCAAAATCATCATTAAATAGGCAGGATATAACCCGCCTGTGTAGAATATTATAATGTTACTATTATAGCAAAATTACAAGTTTCCAAGATGTAAGGAGAGATCACCATGGTCAAAATCGCTGTTATCGGCAGCTGTTCCATCGACCTCACAGTAGAAGCAGGCAAACGGCCTGCAGCCGGCGAAACAATAATCGGCAGCAGGCTCATAGTTTCACCAGGAGGCAAAGGCGCTAATCAGGCCGTTGCCGCCGCACGTTTAGGAGCCCAGGTACACATGATAGGCTGCGTAGGCGACGATGCTTACGGCACCATGATCATCAACAACCTGAAAACCAACAACGTCAATACTGGTTATGTCAGCGTCCTGCCCGGACAGAACAGCGGTACTGCCCATATCACCCTTGCCGAAGGCGACAACAGTATTATCGTCATCAAAGGCGCCAATGATCTGGTCATGCCCAAACATATCGATACTGCCTGGAACGTCATTGCCGCCGCAGACCTGGTCATGCTCCAGCACGAAATACCGCTGCCCACCATCGATTACATCATCGGCAAATGTGCAGCGGCAGGAATCAGCGTACTTTTAAATCCGGCTCCCGTGCAGCCCGTTCCTTCTGAATGGCTGGATAAAGTCACCTATGTGACCCCCAATGAACACGAAGCCGAAGCCCTTTATCCCGGTAAGACCAGCGAAGAAATCCTGCTGATGCAGGAAGAACGCTTCTTTATGACACTTGGCAAAGCAGGCGTTGCTTATGCTAAAAACGGCAAAGTACACACTGTTCCCGCATTCGTCGTTAATGCCCAGGATACCACAGGCGCAGGCGATACCTTCAACAGTGCTTTTGCCGTCGCAAGATGCGAAGGACGCAGCCTAGACGACAGTATACGGTTTGCCAACGCCGCAGCGGCCCTCTCCGTTCAGAAGCTGGGCGCACAAGGCGGTATGCCCTATCTTAAAGATGTAGAAAGGATGCTTGGAGAATGCAAAAAATAGGAATCCTCAACAGCGACATCGCCAAAGTCCTGGCTGACTTAGGCCATACTGACACTATCGTTATCGGCGACTGCGGCCTTCCGGTTCCGGCCGGTGTCCCCAAAATCGATCTGGCTCTGAAACCAGGTACTCCTTCCTTTTTAGATGTCCTTACAGAAGTGTTGAAATATATGGAAGTCGAAAAAATACATATCGCTTCCGAAATGGAAAGTAAAAATCCTGCTACATGGCAGAAAATGCAGGAGCTTTTTGAAGGTAAGGAACAGATCCTTAGCGACCACGAAGCCTTCAAAGCCGCTGCCAAAACTGCTAAAGCAGTGATCCGCACCGGCGAGATCACCCCCTACGCCAACATTATCCTGCACGCAGGCGTTATTTTCTAAAATCGATTTTACAGCAAAGGAGTTTTGCGACTAATGGAAATCACCATGAAGGGTATTTCAAAAGCCTTCGGCTCCAACGAAGTACTCAAAGGCGTCGACCTGACCTTAAAATCAGGAGAGATCCACGCTCTGATGGGTGAAAACGGCGCCGGTAAATCCACCCTTATGAACATCCTTACGGGTATCCATAAAGCCGACAGCGGCACGATCTGCGTAGACGGACGGGAAATAAGCTTCAAAAACGCACTCGAAGCCGAAAAATGCGGCATCGCTTTCATCCATCAGGAACTTAATATCTGGCCCAATCTCTCTATTCTCGAAAATCTGTTTTTGATGCAGAACGTAACCAACAGTTTCGGAATGCTTGACTTCAAAAAAATGCGCAGGCTGGCCGAAGAAAAATGCAGTCAAATGGGTATTACACTGCCTTTTGACGCAGAAGCAGGCGAATGCAGCGTGGGTCAGCAGCAAATGACAGAAATCATGCGTAACCTGATGCTTGACGCCAAAGTCGTCATCATGGATGAACCTACGGCCGCCCTGACAGAACGTGAAACAGAAAAACTGTTTGCCGTAATGCACGCGCTTAAAGACAAAGGCGTTGCCATCGTCTACATCTCGCATCGAATGGAAGAAGTATTCGCCCACTGCGATACCATCACCGTAATGCGCGACGGCTACGCTATTAGCAGCAAACCCACCCGCGAAACCAATATGGAACAGGTGGTCCGCGACATGGTCGGCCGTTCTATTACCGAATATTACCCCGGACGCACAAACGAACCCGGCGAAATAGTCCTGGAAGTCAAAAACTTCTGTCAAGACGGACTGTTCAACAATATCTCCTTCAAACTGCGTAAAGGCGAGATCCTCGGCGTAGCAGGGCTGATGGGAGCAGGCAGGACCGAGATCATGCGGGCCCTGTTCGGCGTTGATTCCTGCAAGCACGGTGAAGTTTACCTGCATGGGAAAAAAGTCTGTATCAAAAAACCGGAAGACGCCATCAAAGCAGGCATCGGCTTCATCACCGAAAACCGTAAAAGTGAGGGCCTGATCCTCGACTTCTCCATCTCCAGAAATATTGCGCTGCCCAGTGTCGATACCTTTGCTAAACGCAGCGTGATCAACGCCAAAAACGAAACAGCCTTCTCCGAAGCGCTTTCTAAAAAACTGGGTGTCAAAACCGCATCGATCGACCTGGAAGCAGGCGCACTATCAGGCGGCAACCAGCAAAAGGTCGTCATTGCCAAATGGATCGGTATGAATCCATCAATCATTATTATGGATGAACCGACACGCGGTATCGATGTCGGCGCCAAGCGCGACATCTACGATCTAATGAACGAACTGACCTCTCAGGGCGTCGCCATCATCATGGTCTCCTCCGAACTGCCGGAAGTTATCGGCATGAGCGACCGCATCCTCGTTATCCACGAAGGTAAGATCGCCGGAGAGCTGGACCACGAAGAAGCGACACAAGAAAAAATAATCACCCTTGCCACAGGAGGACAGTAAATAATGAATATTAAAGAACGTATCCGTAAAATGGGCCCCTTTATTGCCCTTGTCGTAACCTTTATCGTCATAGCCGCCTTAAACGACAGTTTTGTCGATCCCAATAACCTGAAAAACCTGCTGCGTCAGGTTTCCATCAACGCCCTTATTTCTTTCGGTATGACCTTTGTCATCCTGACAGGCGGCATCGACCTGTCTGTCGGCAGCCTGCTGGCACTTTCAAGCGCCCTGATGGGCAGCCTGATCGTCAGCGGCATGAACCCGATGCTGGCGATCCTTGCTGCCTGCTTCATAGGCATGGGCCTTGGCGCTGTCAACGGCTTAGTCATTGCTTACGGCAAAGTAGCACCCTTTATCGCTACGCTCGCCACCATGACCATTTATCGCGGTCTGACACTGGTATATACCAATGGTAACCCTATCAGCGGTCTCAGTGACGACACTATGTTCCACGACTTCGGCCAGGGCTTTTTCATGGGATTGCCAGTACCTGCAATCATCATGCTGCTGGCATTTGCCGTTTCCTGGTTCATCCTTAGGAAAACCCCTTTGGGCCGTAAAATCTACGCAGTAGGCGGCAACGAAAAAGTTTCCTTCATCGCCGGCATCAAAATAGAACGTGTCAAAATCTTTGTTTATGCAATCACCGGTTTCTTCTGCGCTCTGGCAGGCGCAGTCCTCACCTCACGTCTCAATTCGGCCCAGCCGACTGCCGGCACCGGTTATGAACTTGACGCCATCGCCGCCGTAGTTTTAGGCGGAACCAGTCTTTCCGGCGGCAAAGGTTATATCACAGGTACACTGGTCGGCGTGCTTATCATCGGCACACTCAACAACGGCCTCAATATTCTCGACGTATCCAGCTTCTATCAACAAGTTGTCAAAGGTATTGTAATTTTACTGGCGGTACTTATGGACCGCAAAAAAGCTTAGGAGGCACTCACCAATGAAAAAAATCTGGACTCTTTTAGTAGCTGCCATCACAGTACTGGCAGTGCTCACTTCCGGCTGCGGCAGCAGTGACAAAGCTGCAAAACCCGCTGACGGCAAAAAAACAACTACCATCGGCTTCTCCATCTCCACACTCAACAACCCCTTCTTCGTATCCGTACGTAAAGGCGTTGAAGAAGAAGCAAAAAAACTCGGAGTCAATGTTAAAATCGTCGATGCGCAAAACGATCCCGCAAAACAGGCCAATGATATTTCTGACCTGATCCAGCAAAAAGTAGACGTACTGCTCATCAACCCGGTCGACTCCGCAGCAGTATCAACTTCTGTGGCAGCTGCCAACAAAGCCAGCATCCCCGTTCTGGCGCTCGACCGCAGCGCCGATAAAGGCACAGTAGCCTCCTTCATCGCTTCTGACAACGTCAAAGGCGGCGAAATGGCAGCCGAATACATCATCCAAAAACTTGGTGAAAAAGTAAAAGTAGCCGAGCTCGAAGGCATCCCCGGCGCATCTGCGACCCGCGAACGCGGCGAAGGCTTCCATAAAGTAGCCGACCAAAAACTTACAGTTGTTGCCAAACAATCTGCTGATTTTGACCGCAGCAAAGGCCTGACTGTCGCTGAAAATATGCTGCAGGCCAACCCTGATATCCAGGCTATTTTCGCTCAAAATGACGAAATGGCACTGGGCGCTATCGAAGCAGCCAAAAGTGCTAACAAAAAAATCTTTATCGTTGGCTTTGACGGCACCCAAGACGGCCTGAAAGCAGTAGAAGCAGGCACTATGGCCGCAACTATCGCTCAACAGCCCGAACTGATGGGCCAGCAGGGTCTGGACGCTGCTGTAAAAGTAGCCAAAGGCGAAAAAGTTGAAGCTAAAATAGGCGTACCGCTCAAACTTGTAGACAAAAAATAATTACTGCCCTTTGACAATTTGGACAAACATAAAAACCCCGGCGCAATGCGCCGGGGTTTTGTTTTATCCTGCACAGGCTTCTGAAATAAACGCCTTCCTTTTAAAAGCTGTACTTCAAATCAACCAACCTTTATCCATTCCCCTTAGACTCAGTGTCTGTTCCTATCAGCAGTTCATCAATCGTACAGCCAAGCAGCTTACGCAAACTCAAAAGCAAACGTAAACTTGGCGACAGGCGACCATTTTCCACATTACATAAATGCGACTGCGATACACCTATCTGTTTTGCCAAATCAGACTGGCTGATATCAGCACGCAGCCTGCGAATCTTGATTTCCATCCCCATTTTTCTGTAATCTATTTTTTCCATATTCTTCCTCCGCTCTCAGCAGCTGTAAGAAGTATCGTCAGCATCAAATTATTTTTCTGCTGCCATACTGCCTGCCAACTACTCAACTTACTGCCTTAGAAGCTGTAACGAAAGCCTACATTGGCTCCCCAGTTTTTAGTTACGTCACCGCCAAAACTGCGTTCCACATCACCGTACAGCTCAAAGTTTTTACCTAAAGTAATATTGCCTCCGATGCCTACTTCGAGCCAGGTATTGCCGTAATCTTTGTCTGCGCTGTAACTTTCACCATTAGCAGCCAGCATGGTGACACTGCTGTTGCCGCTGAACTCGTGCAGAACCGAAGCCTTGACATAAACATCACCTCTGCTGAAGGCTTTACCGGCCACAATACCTAAACGACCGATAAAGCTGTTAAGATCGTCATAAGCCACTTTTACACCTTTATTACTAATGTAATCATAGCCGTCGATACGACCAAAAGTCAGCTGAGCCTGCGGCTCAAAATAAACATTATTACCGCCGTCAAAACGTTTGCTATACTCAACACCTATCGAAGTCGCATCGGTCGAATAATCGCCCTGATCGCTGTATTTACCATAGATATCCATATCACCATAAATACGGCCGCGTTTAACTACAATGTCTAAAGCGCTGTTATCTTTGCCCTGCAACGTTCCATACAAACTTACAGCTCCAATTTTGTTCTTGCCGCTGCCGCTGGTATAATTCAGGCTGCCGTCGCTGTATTCGTAGGCAGCGCCCACAAGCCAGTCACCAGCCTGAGCGTCATAACCAAACTGATAAGTTTTATATTTATTAGTAAATTCATCGCCGCCCAGCTTACCGCCGAACATTCTTGCCCAAACACCGTTATCGGCGCCGCTCTGCAGCTCGCCTAAACGCTGGCGCAGCGTACCGTTACCTTCGACCCAGGCGCCGTAAGCAACCCGATGACTGCCGGACATAACATCCACGCTGTTGACGTTAGTTTTACCAAGCGAACCGATTACCCAATCATATTTGCCATCATTTTCCTTATCTGCCAGGGTAATATCAAATTCGTACAAGCCATTAGCATAAACAGAATCTGAAACGGCAAACTTGGTATCAGCCGCTGCTCCCTTTACCAAAACCGCATGGTTTCTTGCCGCAGCCTCCAACCCGCCAGTCGAAACGATTTTAATAGCATTAGTGCCGGCCGCAGAATTTTTATCAATAGTCAGCTTGTCGCTGTAACTGCCGCCACCGTCAACAGCACCTGCGTTCATTACAAAGGTTCCGTCTGCAGCAGTCATATTATCAACCTGCAGGCTACAGTAACGCCCGCTGTCGGCAGTCATATTGACTACTGAGCCTTTGCCTACCGTAAGGTCGGTGAGCGAAGAATTGCCCTTCATATCCCAATAAGAGCCATTGGTAAATTGCAAATCATTGATACTGCCCTCTGTCTTATAGCTTCTGCCAGAAAAATAGGACTGCGCCGTATCAAAATTTATTTTTACCGTTCCGTATGTTAACTCATGGGCACTGTTATACATCGCACTGGAACCAACAGTGCCTTCCAGCTTGACGTCATTACCACCGGCCATGTTGACTTCCACCTTGCCGCCTTCAGCAATCATGGCCGCGCCAAGATTACCGTTTTTAACAGTCAAGCCTTTGGCAAAAGCAACTTCCGCATCGGTACGGCTGTAAATGCCATACATCTTGGTATTGCTGTTCCCGGCATGGGTGGTCGTTGTAATCCTCGCATCATCGGCAAAAGCTACTTTACTGTGTTCCTGGGCATAAACGCCGTACATAACGGAGCCGTCATTCTCACCGCCTACAGCGATGTCCGCCTTGCCCGCAACCTTCACTTCGCCCAAAGAATTGGCTTCTATTCCTTCAACATACCTTCCGTTGCCCTGAGCATCAATTTTTAAATCGCCCTGGATGTTTATCGTACCCTTACCATTTAATTCAATACTGGTAATGTCAGCCCCTACGGACCTGGCTGTAATCGTTAAATCCCCATACTCTGTTGCAGATTCCCATTGTCTCACACCACGAACGTCAGTGTTGTTTGCCGTGTTAGAGGTAAGGGTAAGTTCAGTATCGCCAAAACTACCCGTAACACCGGTGCTGTCTATGTTAATGCCATAAACATTATATTCGCCCAATATTTCTATCTTAGTACTGTCACTGACATTAGCTGAATCGTGCTCACCCATCAGGTATATCCCTGAACCGGAACCATTCACTGCTTTGCCATAGATAGCCAGGTTTTTGACCTGCAAAGTATTGATATCACCAGAATAATTTAAGTTATTGGCTCTGATGCCATCGACACCGGCAGCTTCCAAATGTATGTCCAGGTCACCCGCCAGCTCCATTTTAGAACCATTGTACAAAGTAACACCGGCAGCATAATCCATCTGCTGCATTACATTATCTTTATTGATATTGACTGTTAAATCTCCGCCTTTAATACTGGCTTCACTGCCAGTACCAGCGCTGGATCCATCAACAAAAACACCATTGGCATAACTTTCAGCAGCATTACTGTTTATCGTAATCACAGAGCCGATATCTGTTCCTAAATCTACTTTCCCCTGCGTCTCGACACGCAGGCCATGGCGCCAGGCCTGAGCTTCGCCGGACTGATTATTCGTGCCAAGTCCGTTAATAGTCAGCTCGATACCCTTTTTAGCGTCCAATTTTGATACGCCGTCCACAAAAATACCGTTATAACCATAAGTGTCCCCAGCATCCGACAGCGTAACCGTCACCCGTTCAGTAGCCGTTGTCGTATTATTTCTGCCATAAGTATAAATGCCGGCGCAGTTTTTTCCCGGATCATCCATGGTAATCGTGATTTTATCGTAAGTTGCGCCCCAAGTTCCTGTACTTAAAGTATCAGTACCGGTATAATCAGATGCCCAGGCTGCGTTGTCCCCCCCGAATGTGCAAACATACGCGGTGCTTGCAATAATCAACGATTGCAGTACTTTCTTACGTAATTCACTGTTTTGTTTTTGATTATATTTCTGCATCGAACCAATCTCCCTAAATTGTTTTATAAATCGCATCCGCTTTACCCCGCTCTAAAAGCGGGGCTGATAACATAATTTTTTAAAATAATTTTATATCTTCATTGCCGTCCTGCCTTAGAAGCTGTAACGGAAGCCTACGTTGGCTCCCCAGTTTTTAGTTACGTCACCGCCAAAACTGCGTTCCACATCACCGTACAGCTCAAAGTTTTTACCTAAAGTGATATTGCCTCCGATGCCTACTTCGAGCCAGGTATCGCCGTAATCAAAATCATTACTCAAAGCAGCACCGTTCCTATCTTGCATACTTGCACTGCCGTCCCCATAAAATTCATGCAGTACAGAAACTTTAGTATAAATGCAGCCTTGTTCCAGTTGCTTGCCGACAGCTATCCCTAATCGTCCAACTAAAGAATCAATACCTTCATTAGCAACAGCAATATTTTTAGATGTACCATAACTGTTGCCATTGATATGCCCATAAGTGAACTGTGCCTGGGGCTCAAAAAACATTCCGTTTTTCTGCGCAATCCGTTTGTTATATTCAACACTCAACGAAGTTGCATCAGTTTCATAATCGCCGCTGTCAGGATACTGAATGAAGGTATTGATATCGCCATAGATACGACCGTGTTTCAATATGATATCCCAAGCAGCACCATCATTTTGCTGTAAGGTACCATACAGACTCAAAGCTCCGATTTTATTCTCACCGCTGCTGCCGCTGCCTTTAACATTACCCTGCGTATATTCATACGCCGCACCGACTTTCCAGTTTCCCGCCTTTATATCATAACCAACCTGATAAGTATGATATTTATCACTGAAACCGTTTCCATCCAACTTACCCCCAAAGATGCGTGCCCATGCTCCCTGCTCAGCGTTCTGATGCAGTGCACCCAAGCGGCTGTGCAGATTACCATTGCCGTTGACCCAGGCATAATATAAAGGTGCATTTGCCCCTGCTACCGCCAGTGCGTCACCAACAACCCTGCTGTCCAAATCTCTGACGTACCAGTTCTTCTGTCCGCCTGCCACAGCAGAATCAAGTACCGGCGTATATTCGTAAATACCGCCGCCATAAGTAGTTTCACCCACAAAGTCAGCATCACCGGTAACAGTAATAAAAGTATTTTCAGGCTTCAGCTCTTTCCCCACCAGCGAACTGATATTATTTATCGTTATCCCATGAATGCCTTTATCAGAAGCGGCAACGGTTATTTTGTCACTGTCACTCCCGTCGTTATCAACAATAAAACTGCCGCCTGTACCAGTAAGCTTTTGAATAGCAAGAGTACTAAACGCACCCCGGTCACCGCTCAGATCGATTTTGCCGCCAGCAGCCGCATTCAGATCGGTAACGCTCGAAGTTCCTGTAAGACGCCAAGCTGCACCGTCCGTAACAGCAAGCTTAATAACTCCGTCATCATACAAACTTGTGCTGCCGTTAAAAACAGAGCCGGCAGTATTCAAGTTAACATTGACCACCCCTTTAATATCACTTTCAATGTCACCGAAAATAACAACCTCATTAGCACCGGCTGCTGAACCCTGATTGATAGTTACAATACCTTCAGCGCTGGTATCGCTGTTGCCCGCGGCAGAGATAGCCGTACCTCCTGCCGCATTGATGTATACTCCTTTTTGGAAATCGATCGAGCTGTCTTCAGTAACCGAGCTACCATCAAAATAAGTGCTGACACCGTAAACGTAGCCTGTACCGGTCGCAGTTATTACGGCAGTATCTTCAAAAACTACCTTGCCGCCATTTAAAGCAGAAACCGTTTCTGTGTAGTCAGTACTTTGAGCCGCCAGTTCAGTTTGTTCTTTAAAAGTAATAACGCCCTCGGCATCAGCTACAACAGCCCTGGCATTCCCACCGCCAGCAGTAACTTTTATAAGATTTGCACCGCCGGTTTCACCAAGCGTTATCCGGCCTTTGCCTTCCGTATCGTCAATATATTTATGCGCCAGCAGACCCAAAGCGGCGCCGGTATCTGAACTGACTGTCAACTGTAGGGCTTTGCCGGTAACATTTATCTCAGCAGAACCAACTGCGATAACAGCATTAGACATGCCGTTTTGATTGACAAGCCCTGCGCCATAACCAAAACCGCCGTCCTGACCCTGTGTTGCATGCTGTGCCAGATCGGCAGCTTGCCCTATACCGTCTTTCCCAACAACAGCCCGGACTGTCATATTGCTCAGAGAAATAGTTTTACCTGTCATATCACCGCTGGCGAAGATTTTTTCGTTATCGGTATAAGCAGAGTGATATTGGGATACATAAACATTTGATCCTTCATAGTTTTTACGAGCAGTATCCAGTTTACCGCCACTCTTATTTTGCTCTGCGTAAATTTCCAGACTGATAGGATTATTTATGGCGCCAAAACCGCCGTCGGCCGCCCATACCTGGCTCGGCACAGCCACCCATGCCATTCCCATTACAGCCAGCGTTACTGCTGCTGCCAGCTGTTTTTTATTACTTGTTTTCAAATACACCAAAATCAACTCCTTAAAATTTGTTGAACAATATATTTCTTCGGCTGACGCCGCAGGAACCAAAGCTTTTGCCTGACTTCAATACGCTGTTTTTAAATCAATATTTTAAAACAAAAGTCATATTTAACTTGTTTTATATTGTATTTTTTAACTATTTTATATAATTCTTTAGTTATTTTATCACAGATGTCCCCCCCGACAAGACACGAGAAGGCTATTTTTAAATTTTTTTCTGCGCCGCGTTATTACGCTCCGCGGCACTTGCGCTGCAGCGCAAGTGCGTGTACGTACTTCACCAGCAGCCCGGCGAAAACATCGAAAAAAAATAGCCTGCCAAAGCAGACTAAATTTTGATCATTATAGACACTTCAAATTCCAGCACCTGCTGCAACCGTGTCAGTACGGCCACAGTTGTGCTGACCTCGCCGCGTTCGATACAGCCATAGTGCTTGGCCGATAAGCCTACTGCTTCAGCGATCTGTTCCTGGGTCAGCTTTTTATTTAGCCGCGCTGTTTTCAGCTGCCGGCCTATATATTTTTGCATGCTATCCCTCCCGCCATTATTTTAAGCAGTAAAGGCATAAAATTAACACCTGATTGTATAGGGTGTTAATTTTCGTCGCAAAAGTTTAGACTGTTTGTTGTTGCGCGCGACGTTTTACAGTATAGCCGGGTATCATAAAATTATAGAGAGAACTGATCGTTATAAAAAATTTACCTGAACAGGCAGAGAGATTGAAAGCATTGATAACCGCCGCCCAGGCTGGTGATAAAGCAGCACTGCTGCAGTTATGCGCGGATTTTAAGCCGCTTTTAAAAAGCGAGGCCCGCCGTGAGATGTTTTACCGGTCGCTGGGAAAAGACGCAGAAGGTATCGCCGTTCTGGCCTTTATCGAGCTGGTTTTGCAGTATAAGGGCGCTGATTTTGAAAACTGGCCCGGACTGGCACGCTGTAAGGTGCATTTTGCTGTTTTTGACGCGATGCAGAAGCAGGGCAGAATTTGGGAAAACGAAACCCCGACAGATACGGACAGCGAAGCCGGAATCGCCCTGCTGGAGACAGGCTGTGCAGCAGGTGAGCGTCTGGACGAGCTGGCACGTTTTTTACTTTCACTGGAACTGCAGGAAGCGCTGCGGCAGTTAAGTGCAGAACAGAGGAAAATACTGACGCTGCTGTTTTTAGATGACCTGAAGCCGACCGAGGTGGCAGGACGTCTGGGCTGCACTGTACGCAACGTTACTAAGCACCGGCTAAAAGCACTTGATAAAATGCGGCAGCTTTTGGCGCATTAAGGATCAGGCAAATAAAAAACAGACATTCACGAAACGTGAATGTCTGTTTTTTTATTTAGACAACTGCAAATTGCTCAATTATTGCGGTAATGCTATTGATATTTCAGCCGCTACTTTTCAATAACTATTAAGTAAGATGCACATTTTTACTTACCTATATGGTAATGCTGTTTTTATCCATTATGGTAGAATTTATCTTGATTAAAATACAAAAAGACCCTTTCAGCTGAACTGAAAGGGTCTCTTGATTTACGATCTGTAATTTGATACCGATTATCTGCGTTCGCGAATACGAGCAGCTTTACCGGTAAGGCTGCGCAGATAGTAGAGTTTTGCTCTGCGAACGATACCACGACGGGAAACTTCGATTTTCTCCAAACGTGGGCTGTGGATCGGGAATGTTCTTTCAACGCCTACGCCGTAAGAAATACGACGAACGGTGAACATTTCACGAACGCCGGCGCCGCTGCGTGCAATTACTACACCTTCGTACATCTGTACGCGTTCACGAGTACCTTCGACTACTTTTACATAAACTTTTACGGTGTCGCCTGCACGGAAGTCAGGGATGTCGGAACGAAGCTGTTCTTGTTCCAATACTTCAATAATATTCATAATTTCCTCCTCGAATCATAGACGTTCATGTGCGAACACACCACAGCGGACCGTCCGTTTTACACAAATGACATTATATCATACTGTTCAATTAGTTGCAATTATTTTTTGAGCATTTTGACAGTTATTTTTCCCACCAGGCCTCACCGGCCAGCCGGTCTAAAATAATCGCAGCCGCAGAGCGCACACACAGGTGATTATAGTCGCAGGGACCATAAACAGGTTCAAGTACATAATCAAAACTGTTCATTGTTTCCTGTTCCATACCAAAGCCGGTGCCAAAAAGCAGCAGCAGAGGTTTATCACCGCAGTGCAGCAACTTTCGTACAAAGCCATAGGTCACTGTATTAGGATAGGTGCGGGCATCGGTAGTAATCGTAACCGGCGCCTGCCCCTCTATTTCAGTAACCGCGGCAATAGCCGACTCAATGCTGGACGTATAGGTTACACGTTCCAGCGCGTTGCTGCGGTCAGGATTATAGGTTTTGCCGTAACCATGCTGCCAATAGTCAGTTATCCTTTTGATGATTTCAGCCTGTACCTCCAGCGGATGGATCAAAAAATATTTTTTGACATCATAGGTGCGAGCGGTACGCGAAATATCGTGGATATCGAAGTTAGTGACGGCAGTAGCAATGACCTGCATATTTTTATTGTAAATAGGATAATGCACCAGCCCCAGATAAAGGTTAGCCATTATTATCACCTGCGAGTTCCTGTTTGATTTCGTTAAGCAGCAACACATCCTCTTTGCCAAGCTCTGCAAGCAGATCAGGCCTGTGCAGATAAGTAGCTTTAAGGGCTTCTTTACGGCGCCAGCGATTGATCAGAGCGTGATTGCCGTTACGCAGCACTTCCGGTACTTCCAGTCCTTCAAATTCCACCGGCCGGGTGTACTGAGGATATTCCAGCAGTCCCGTACTGAAAGAGTCTTCAACGGCACTGGCCATTTTTCCAAGCACGCCCGGTATAAAGCGCGCTACAGCGTCCATAACTATCAGTGCCGGCAGTTCGCCGCCGGTAAGTACATAGTCGCCAATGGAAAGTTTTTCATCGACCCAGTTGAAGATCCGTTCATCGAAGCCTTCATAATGACCGCAGACCAGAATTAGATCCTGGCCGCTGCGGGCATATTCTTCAACGATATCCTGCTTTAATGTGCGCCCGCCCGGGCACATGGCAATAACCCTCGCTGCAGGCAGCTGCTGTTTGGCCATGCGGATAGCCGCTACCATCGGCTCTGGCTTCAAAACCATGCCGGCACCGCCGCCAAAGGGCGTATCGTCCACTGTACGGTGCCTGTCAGTTGCAAAATCGCGCGGATTGATGCAGCTGACTTCTACAAGTCCCGCATCGACGGCGCGTTTGATAATGCTGTGACCAGCCGCTTGTTCAATTTGTTCAGGAAATAAGGTAATAAAGAGAAATCTCACGGTGCATCTGTCCATTCAGGTAATTCGACCACGATCTTACGGTCTGTAATATTGATTTCCTTAACGTGCTTTTTGAGGGCCGGGACGAGGATATCCTTGCCTTCCGGTACAGCAATAACGTAAACGTCGTTGCTGCCGGTGCTGAGCACGTCTTTCAATGTGCCGAGCTGTGTTCCTGCCGTATCGAATACGGGCAGTCCGAGCAGGTCGGCTACATAATATTCGCCTTCTTCAAGCTGAGGCAGATCTTCACTGTTGATTAAAACCTTTTTGCCGCGCAGCAGTTCGGCATCGTTCATTGTTTCCACACCCCTGCATTTCATCAGTACCATACGTTTATGGAACCGGGCAGAGGTGATCTGAAGCGAACGGCCGTCTTCGAGCAGCAAAGAGGAAAGCTCTAAAAATTGTTCAGGATGATCTGTCTGCGGCAGAATACGAATATCGCCCCGCACACCGTGCGGAGCGATAATAGTGCCAATAACTACTTGTTTTTCCATATCATTCGCGGAAAGCAATGATCTTGCCATCCTCAGTGAGGATCTCAGCGCCCATCAGAGCGTCGATATCAGTGCCTATGGTGATCTCGACAGTACGTTCAAGTGTACCGTGACCGATCTCCGCACCGATCTCCAAGGCTTCAGCGCGTTTAAGTTTATCTTCGGCTTCTGCTTTAGCGGCATTGATCTTGTTTCTTTCCATTTCAATCTGCTCACGCAGTGAAGGAAGTACGCTCAGGTCGCTGGCGGCCTGAGAAAGAGCTTTTTTGGCTTGGAATTCGAAGTGCTCGATATCCAGATTAATCGTTTTTATGGTGTTTTGGACATCTCCAATAATTTTCAACTTGAGATCTTCTGTTACTTTTGCTTTTATTGCAACCGGAACACGTACAAACATTTTATCCATATCGTTTACCATCCTTATACGTCTTAGACAATCTCTACGACAACTTTTACATTCTCACGGGTTGCAACAGCTTTCATGACAGTTCTGATTGCTTTAGCAATGCGGCCCTGTTTTCCAATAACTTTACCCATATCTTCAGGAGCAACATGGAGGCGAAGCACCGTTGATGTTCCGGTGGTTTCCTCCTCCACGACTACTGCAGACGGATTACTCACTAGAGACTTGGCCATGACTTCTACCAATTCTTTCATGCAAATCACGCCTCATTTCTTATTTTGCTTTAGATTCAGCATATTTTTTCATGATGCCGTCTTTGCTGAAAAGGTTTTTAACGGTATCAGTAGGTTGTGCACCTTTAGCCATCCAGGAAAGAGCTTTCTCTTCGTCGATCTTTACGGTAGCGGGTTGTACAGTGGAATCATAGAAACCAATGCTTTCGATGATGCGGCCGTCACGCGGAGAGCGGGAGTCAGCAACAACGATACGGTAAAAAGGAGCTTTTTTAGAGCCCATACGTTTTAAACGGATTTTAACTGCCATGTCTATTTCACCTCCTTAAACCAGATGTTGATTTAAATTTATTTGTTCATAAAAGGCATTTTGAAACCGCCTTTTGAAGCAAACTTAGCCATACCCTGCATCTTTTTCATCATCTTTTTGCTTTCTTCAAAGTTTTTGAGAAGCTTGTTGACATCCTGCACGCGCATACCGCAGCCTGCTGCGATACGTTTACGGCGGCTGCCGTTGATGATATCGGGATGACGGCGTTCTTTCGGGGTCATGGAACGGATGATGGCTTCAACGCGGTCGAATTCTTTTTCGTCAACGTTGGCTTCTTTCAGCTTTTGGCTGATGCCGCTCATACCGGGGATAAGCCCCAAAATAGTTTCCAGCGAGCCCATTTTTTTGACCTGCTGCATTTGTTCCAGGAACTGCTCGAGCGTGAATTCGTCTTTGCGCAGTTTCTTTTCCATTTCCAAAGCTTTGGCAAGGTCGGTCGTGGACTGGATCTTTTCGATCAGAGACAGGATATCGCCCATGCCCAGAATACGGGATGCCATACGGTCGGGATGGAAAGGTTCCAAAGCGTCAAGCTTTTCACCCATACCGACAAATTTGACCGGGCGTCCGGTAACTGCTTTTACTGACAATACAGCACCGCCTCTGGCGTCGCCGTCGAGCTTGGTAACGATAAGTCCGTCTATGCCCAGCTCGCCGTTGAAGCTTTCGGCTACAGTGACTGCGTCCTGGCCTGTCATCGCATCGACAACCAGCAATATTTCATGCGGATTGACGGCAGCTTTGATATTGCGCAGTTCGTCCATCAGTTCTTCGTTGATATGTAAGCGGCCCGCGGTATCGATGATTACCGTGTCGCAAGCCAGTGAGAATGCTTTATCCATTGCCTTGCGCGCTATCTCGACCGGTGATACCTGATCGCCAAGAGCAAAGACAGGCAGTGAGAGCTGTTCGCCCAGAACCTGTAATTGTTTGATAGCCGCAGGACGGTAAACGTCGCCCGCTACAAGCAACGGCTTTTTGCCTTTTTTCCGCAGCAGGCTGCCAAGCTTGCCGGCGGTAGTAGTTTTACCAGCGCCCTGCAGACCTACCAGCATAATGACTGTAGGCGGTTTGTCCGCTACGGTGAGCTTGCTTTGTGTGCCGCCCAAAAGCTGGGTCAGTTCGTCGTTGACGATCTTGATGATCTGCTGACCGGGAGTCAGGCTTTGCTGAACTGTTTCGCCCAGCGCGCGTTCTTTGATATTGGCAACAAAATCTTTAACGACTTTAAAGTTGACGTCGGCTTCAAGCAGAGCCATCCGCACTTCGCGCAGAGGCGCTTTAAGATCGTCTTCTGTTATTTTGCCGCTGCCGCGGAACATTTTTATCGCATTTTGCAGTCTTTCAGATAAATTTTCAAAAGCCATTTTTACCTACTTTCGCCGCTCAATTCGTCTAAAATGCGGCGTACTTGTTGAAGTTCTACCGAACCACCGCTTTGGGCAAGGTGGTCAGCCAGCAGCCGGCTCATTTCTTCCAGCAGCTTTTTATCGTGATCATCGCGGGCCAGCAGCGCCAGTTTGCTTTCATAGCGTTCCAGAGTATGCTCTACCCGTTTGATAAGGTCATGTATCGCTTGTCTTGATACTTCAAGTTCATCGGCTATCTCAGCCAGCGAAAGGTCGTCGCAGAAATACAGCTCCAGACATTTTTGCTGTTTTTCGGTGAGCAGGCAGCCGTAGGCATCGAACAAACGTCCTAACCGTACTCTTTGCTCCAAACTGTTTTCCTGCATTTCAATCACCAAAATCTTTACATATTTTATCCGACTTTGGTATTATATCGAAAATCGTAGAGGCTGTCAAGCATTTTTACTTGTCACCATCAAACAAGGCGTCGACAAATTTATCGGCTTCAAAGGGCCGGAAATCCATAATGCCTTCGCCGACACCGATCCACTTAACAGGCAAGCCAAGTTCTTCTTTGATAGCAATAACGACACCGCCTTTAGCCGTACCGTCGAGCTTGGTCAGCACAACACCGGTGACGTTGGCGGTTTCCATAAAGACTTTGGCCTGATTGATAGCGTTCTGCCCTGTCGTTGCATCCAGCACGAGAAAGGTTTCATGCGGAGCTTCTGGTATCTCGCGTTTGATGATGCGGTGTACTTTCTCCAACTCGTTCATCAGATTGGTTTTATTATGCAGCCGTCCGGCAGTGTCAATAAAAAGTACGTCGACATTGCGGGCAATAGCAGCTTTGACAGCGTCAAAAACCACGGCAGCCGGATCAGCGCCTTCTTCGTGACGGATAACTTCGCAGCCGGCACGCTCCCCCCAAATCTGCAGCTGTTCGGCAGCGGCGGCACGGAAGGTATCGCCGGCAGCCAGCATGACTTTGTATTTGAACAGATGAAAATAGTTGGCCAGCTTGCCGATAGTAGTGGTTTTACCAACACCATTGACGCCCACGACAAGAATAACCGTAGGTTTGGCACCGATACGGGTACGCTGTCCTTCGTCCTGCAGCATTTCGGCAATATATTTTTTGAGGAACGGCATAACCTGCTCCGTCCCCTCGATTTCTTTCTTTTTAGCAGCCTGACGAACAGCATCGATAAGCTTTTCTGTGGTTTTGACACCAACATCACCGCTCAGAAGGATCATTTCCAGTTCTTCTAGAAAGTCTTCATCGACTTTAGCCGACATACCTACAAGTTCTTCGATGCGGTCAGTAAAGTTGCGGCGGGTCTTGCTGAGTCCGTCTTTCAGTCGTTCTAAAAATCCCATGTTCTCACTCCTTTTCGCTCAATTTGACAGATAGTAATTTAGAAACACCGGATTCTTCCATGGTAACGCCGTGCAGAACATGCGCGGCTTCCATAGTGCCTTTGCGGTGTGTGATAACAATAAACTGCGTGCTTTCGGCATAGGCTGCCAGGAATTTCGCAAAGCGGTCAACGTTAGCTTCGTCAAGCGCCGCATCTATTTCGTCAAGGATACAGAAGGGCGAAGGCTGATAGCTGAGCAGAGCGAACAGCAGGGCGATAACCGTCAGGGCCCGCTCGCCGCCTGATAGCAGGAAGAGGCTCTGCAGTTTTTTACCGGGAGGCTGCACTTCGATATCGATGCCGCTGCCTAAAACATTATTAGGGTCAGTAAGTTTTAAAGCAGCAGTACCGCCGCCGAATAAACGCACATAACAGTCGGAAAAATATTCGTTTATTTTTCCGAAGGCCTCTTTGAAGCGTTTGGCCATACCGGAGTTGATTTCGCTGATAACTGCTTCCAGATTGGCTTTGGCCTCTGAAAGATCGCTGTATTGACGCTGTAAAAATTCGTAGCGCTCGCTGACAGCTTCATATTGTTCGATTGCCGCAGGATTTACCGGGCCTAAGGTTTCAATTTCACGCTCCAGACGCAGTTCACGCCGACGTAAAGCCGCATCGCTTTCATCCAGCAGATCACCGCTGGCACGTGCTTCGTCCAGAGTAATACGGTATTCAGTCGCCAGCTGTTCCAGAGCATGGTCATAGTCGCTGTTTTGACGTACCATTTCCATCGCTGCCTGATTGCGCCTGGTTTCAGCAACAGTCAGTTCTTTTTTCAAAGAATCCAGCCTCTCGCCTGCCACTGCCTGCTTTTCAGTAATGGCAATACGTTTGGCCCCGAATTCATCTTTACCGCCGACAACGGTCTGTAATTCGGCCAGTAATGCGGTACTGCTGGCAGCCAGCTGTTCAGTGCTGGTTTTGCTGGCCGTTATCACGTCAAGCAAATGCTTTTGCTCGTCTTCATTAGCAGCGAGTTCCTGCTGCATACGCCCCATATCGGCATCAAGCTGCTGCATCCGCTCGGCCATCATCGTAGTCCGTGCGGCAGTCGATTCCAGTTCGACCCTGGCATCCTGCAGACGATTGCGGATAGATGCCAGCGCGCTGTGGTCTGCGGCCGTTTGTTTCTGCAGATCATCCAGCAGCTGTTTGCCCTGTGCGTCTTCGGCTTCCAGAGCCGTTAGCTGCGGGCGCAGGTCGGTAAGCTGCTGGCGAGCTGCCATATATTCCTGAGAAACCTGATTACGGTCATCCAGCAGAAGCTCCAGCCGTTCCGCAGCCTGACGCTGCTCTGCGCTTAAACGCTCCAGAGCTACGCCCAGTTCAGCTTTGCGGATTTCCTTCTGCTGCAGGTCCTGGCGCAATTCCACCAGTTTGTTGTTATAAACTTTTAAGGTGCCTTCGTGTTCTTCAAGCAGCTCCTGATATCCCAACAGCTCACGGCGCAAGACACCTGCCTTTTTTTCCTGTTCGTCGATCTCTTTGCCGCGCGACAGAAAGCCGGCTTCCTTCTGCTGCCTGCTGCCGCCGGTCAGCGAACCGCCGGCATTGACGACATCTCCCGCCAAAGTAACGACTCTGGTACGAAAGCTGCTTTTTTTGGCGGCTGCCAAAGCGGCATCCATATTGTCCGCTACCAGCACCCGACCCAGCAAAAATTTAAAGATCGGCGCCAGTTTTATATCATAACCGATCAGATCGGCAGCAAATCCCCGAATACCCGGCAGTTTTGCCAGTGCCTCTTCTTCACTGCGGCGTTCATAATATTTGATAGTATCAAGCGGCAGGAAGGTCGCCCGGCCGGCCTGACGCTGTTTAAGATAGGAGATAGCCTTTTTGGCGGCTTCCGAACTGCCCATAACAAGGTTCTGCGCCGCTCCTCCTAATGCAGTTTCTATTGCAACTACATATTCAGGCTGCACTTCGATCAGTTCGGCGGCAACACCGATAACGTCACTGCGCCAGGGTTCCTGCGACTGCAGCACTGTTTTGATCCCATAGCCAAAGCCTTCATAGCTTTTCTGCATATTCTGCAGCAGGTTCAAACGACTTTCCAGCGCTGTGATCCTGTTTTGACAGTCTTTATGCTGCGACAGAACTTTATTCAGCGCTTCGGTTTCTTCGGCAGCTTTCGCGCTCACTTCCCTGCCATCGCGTTTAATAAGCTCCAAAGAGTTTTCTACATTGCTCTGCTCATCGTTCATATTACGGTAACGGGTCTGCAGTTCTTCGCCTGCGGTTTCTGCTTCGGCGATGCTCTTTTTAAGGGCGTCACGCTTACGCATCCACTGTTCCTGCTCCTGCTCCAGTCTACGGATCTCATTCCGCAGATTGACCATTGTACGCATATTATCGAAAGCAGCTGTTTTCATATCTTCCATTGCCGCTTCAGCTTCGCTGATACGTGTTTCTTTTTCTGCCTGTTCTCCGGTCAGCCTGCTTACCAAAAGCTGTGCGGCAGCCTGCTGCGCTTCTAAACGGTCATAATCCACGACCATCGTTTTGAGCTGAGTATCCAAAGCTGCGATCTGTTCCTGCAGCTTTTTGCCCTGCTCTTCCAAACGCAGTCCTGATTTTTCGCTTTGCCGAACACGCTCTGCCAACACAGCTTCCTGACCACGCAGTTTTTCCAGAGCTGTTTCTTTTTCTTTGATATCGTCCTGAATACGGTTATAGGCTTCACTGAGCTTATCCAGCTCCATTTGTAAGGCACTGCATTCAGCTTCCTGTGTGCTGACGGCAGTAGCGCGTTCCAGTACTTTATTTTCAAGTTCGGCATCCTGTGTGTTCAGCTTCTGCCGAATATTTTCAATATTTTCTATCTTGTGCACAAATTGGGTCAGTTTGCAGGCACGCAGTTCTTTATCCAGCAGATTGAATTTGCGTGTTTGTTCTGCAGCCAGGCGCAGAGGCTCGACCTGACCTTCGACTTCGGCTTTGATGTCGTTGATGCGGGTCAGGTTGGCAGCGGTATCGTCCAGACGCCGCATAGCTTCTTTTTTACGCATCCTGAACTTGGCAATACCAGCGGCTTCTTCAAACAAAGCACGGCGTTCTTCAGGACGGCTGTTCAGTATTTCATCGATCTTATTCTGACCGATAATAGACATAGAACCACGTCCCAGACCAGTATCTGCCAAAAGGTCAAGAATGTCTTTTAAACGGCAGTTCTTTTTATTGATGGAGTATTCGCTGTCACCGCTGCGAAAAACGCGGCGGGTAATGCTTACTTCATCAAAATCAAGGCTGAGGCGATGGTCGCTGTTGTCAAAAACCAGCGTCACTTCGGCAACACCCAAAGGCCTGCGCTTGCCGCTGCCGGAAAAAATAACATCTTCCATTTTGCTGCCGCGCAGATATTTGGCGCTTTGCTCGCCCAGTACCCAGCGGATCGCATCAGAAATGTTGCTCTTGCCGCTGCCGTTAGGTCCAACGATTGCCGTAATGCCCGAACCGAAGCTTAATTCAATTTTATCTGCAAAGGATTTGAATCCATAAGTCGAAAATGACTTTAAATGCACAAAATCACCCAATCTGCAATATTCTATCAGTATATTTTACCATAGATGAAGGTTTCATACAATTATATGACTCAACGCACTTTTTTAATCAAATGCTGCCGTTATGCTTAAGAAGCAAAAAGTATTTTTTGAAACACTTTTGCTGTATTTCAGGCCGTTTTGTAAAATATTTTTACATTTTTTTATCCTGATGCTAAAAATAACGATTTAATTATGATATAATATGAACACTTGGCAAGACAGCAGAAATGCTGCCAAGTGCCAGAATAACCCCGGGTCCTGGCGCCCGGACAAAATTTATCAGCAGTGAGGGGATTTTACATGAAACTTTCAGCACGTATCCAAAGTTTGACTTCTTCACCTATCAGAAAGCTGTCGCCGTATGCAGATGCAGCTAAAGCGAAGGGTAAAAAAATCTACCATCTGAATATCGGACAGCCCGATATCAAAACTCCTGACCAGTTTATGGAAAGCATCCGCACTTATGACGAGCAGGTAATTGCTTATGGCAATTCCAAAGGCGAAGGTTTTCTGATCGAAGCGATACGCAAATACTATGCCGAAAAAGGTATGGATTTTGCTGCCGATGATATTTTTATTACCAACGGCGGCAGCGAAGCTTTGATTTTTGCTGTCATGGCCTTATGTGATCCAGGAGACGAGATCATGGTATTCGAGCCGTTTTATGCTAACTATACTACTTTTGCCAGAGAGTTCGGCGCTAAAATCAACGCTGTACAGACAAATGTGACTGACGGTTACCATCTGCCTGACGCTGCTGCTATCGAAGCGCAGATCACGCCCAGAACAAAAGCTGTTTTACTGACTAATCCCGGTAATCCGACCGGTGTTGTTTATACACAGGAAGAAATGGATATGATTTCAGCAATCGTCCGCAAATATGACCTGGCTTTGATCGCTGACGAGGTATACCGTGAATTTGTTTATGACGGCGCTTACCGAAGCTTTGGCACAATGCCCGAGCTTGCCGACAACCTGATCATCATTGATTCGGTTTCTAAACGCTACAGTGCCTGCGGCGCCCGTATCGGCTGCATAATCAGCAAAAACAAAGAGCTTGCCAAGCAGATTATCAAATGCTGCCAGGGCCGTCTGTGCAGCCCGATTCTGGAACAGGTCGGCGCAGCCGCTTTATATACTACTCCCGTCAGCTATCTGGAGGAAGTGAATCAAGAGTACAAAAAACGCCGCGATACGATCGTTGCCGCGCTTAAAGAGCTGCCTGGCGTAGTTGCTTCCGATCCTAAGGGAGCCTTTTATATTATGGTGCAGCTGCCCGTAGACGATGCTGAAAAGTTTGCTATCTGGACTTTGGAAAATTTTGCTATTGATAACGAAACTGTTATGTTCGCTCCCGGCAACGGTTTCTACAGCGACCCTGAGTTGGGGGTTAATGAGGCTAGGCTGGCCTATGTTCTCAATTGCGATGATTTGAAAAAGGCAATTTATATCCTTGGTGAAGCACTGAAGACATATCCAGGAAAAACTAACTGATAACTAAAGTAAAAGCCTTGAATACAAAAAGTATTCAAGGCTTTTTTATTTTTTAACGGCCGGTATTGATAACCTGCCACGCTTCCAAAAGCTTAGTCAGGCTCCAGCGGGCATTAGCAGGGCTGGTAGAAGGCAGGAAATGCACAGTAATCCTCTGCAAATCGAGCTGTCTGGTATATTTTTTAAAGGCGGCGGCAGCTTTGCCTCCATTACAGCAGATAGTATGTATCTGCGGATGATTCTGCAAAAATCCGGCCAGATCGTTAGGCTGCTCGCAGGTAATATCCGAATCAAGACTGCCTTCACGTTCGCAGTAACCCAGTACGTCCCAAAGAGCTATACGGTTATCTAAAAGCATCTGCTTTTTATCCGCATAATCCAAAGGAACCTCAGCATAGCCTAAAAGCATCGTCACCAACGGCCAAAAACGATTCTGCGGATGTCCGTAATACTGCTGCATCTGCAAGGAACGAATACCGGGCATGGAACCGAGAATGAGCAGCCTGCTGTCTGTATCAGCGACCGGGTCAAAGCTCTGACATTCACTCATCGTCCAACCTCCAGCTTATCATAATAAGTTCTGCATCAGGCCTGGCCTTGATATTTACAGGAACCGGTCCTGCAAGCTGCTGCCAGCGCCGCAGATTATTGTTTTTCAGCCCGCGCAGCTTTGATTCCAGCTTGCTCGGGCAGTTTATTACTATGTTTCCCGCGCCTTGGCAAAGCAGCCTCTGCAGCTGCGGAGTCAGTTCGGCATAGAGCAAAAAGCTTTGCACAAGTTCACCAAAAGATGGGTGGAACGGTCCAGCAACAATATTACCTTCACTGCACAACTCTTCATCGGACTGCAAGCCAACACGAATGACTTTTATCCCCGCCAGGGTTAATTTGCTGTATACATAAGCACTTTGCTCAACTGCTGCTTCCAGTGTCAGAGGCTCAAATTCACCACGTTCGTAAATATGCTCAAGCGGCGTGCCTTTTATTACCAGCAAGGGATAAATACGGGCAAAAGAAGGACCGAGCCTGAGCACCTGCTCAACCGTAGCTTTGACGCTGTCAAAGTTTTGACCAGGCATACCTACCATTAACTGCAGACCGATCTCAAAGCCATACTGTTTCAGCAAAGAAACAGCCTTATAAACATCGGTAGCCTGATGCCCCCGCTCTGCCGCTGCCAGAACATTATCGTCCAGCGACTGCACACCCAGTTCTACCGTTTTTACGCCGTGTGCCTGCAGCAGCTCTAACCGGGCGGCATCAATATAATCTGGTCGGGTAGATAAGCGAACACTGCCAATAACACCTTCCGCCAAAAGTTTATCTACAGGTCGGAAAAGTTCTGTCTGCAAGTCGGCCGGCAAACCTGTAAACGAGCCACCGTAAAAAGCCGCTTCGTTGGAAGGGCCCGGTTTGATCCATTGCAGATAGCGTTCGAGCTGCTGCTCTACGTCTCTCGACGACGCAGTCTGCTGACCGCTGATAGTTTTTTGATTACAGAACACGCACTGGTGCGGACAGCCCGCATGCGGTATAAACACAGGTATGATTGCCACTGCCCTGCCTCCTTGCATTAAACGTTTATTATAATGCGGCTTATTAGTGCGCCTGCATTTTTATCAACATGCTTGATAATTGCATTATACCCGTATCACCGCTCCCGGTCAATGCCCGCCATCCGCCCTGGTGTCATTCACAAAATTTTACTTGCCTTTTTTAGAAAATGTTGTTATAATTCAATTAGTCCGATTTCGGACTTTATTAAAAAAGGAGGGCGCTTATGCATAAAGATCTGCAACGGATACGCCACGGCTACTACGACCTTTGGTTCGGCACAAACGCCGTCTATGAACGCTGGGCCAAATCACACGGACTCAATAACAATTTACTACTGACCCTGTATTTGCTGAAGGAATTTCCAAATGACTGTACCCAGCATCTGATCTGCGAAAAACTGATGCTGCCCAAACAGACGGTCAACAGTATTCTGTCCGGATTGGAAGACAAAGGCTTCGTCGAAAAAATAATCAGCCCTACTGATAAACGCGTCAAGCTGTTGGTTTTTACCAGTCAGGGTGCTGCTTATGCCGACGGGCTTTTACAAAAAATGGATGATTTTGAAGAACGGGCGCTGCGTAATATGACCGACGCCCAGCGCAACGCACTGCTGGAAGGCGGCTTTGCCTGGATGAAGGCTTTACGTGACGCCATAGATGATTAGGAGGATATCATGGGATTTGTATATTTAGGTTTAGCTATTGTTTTGGAATTACTGGGCACAACATTTTTGAAATACACACTGGGCTTTACTAAGCTGTCACCTTCGCTGGTAGTAGTTGCAGCTTACACAGGCGCTTTTTATTTTCTGTCCCGTTCACTGCAGTTTATTGATTTGAACATTGCGTATGCAACCTGGGCAGGTATCGGTGTCGTTGCCGCAGCCATCATTTCAATGCTGGTCTTTCACGAAAGCATCAACGCCATCGGCGCCGTCGGTATGGCTTTGGTCGTCAGCGGCGTAGTTCTGCTGAACCTGTATGGACCTTCACACTGAGCTGAACAGCAGACAAAGAAAACCCTTGCCGGTAAACCGGCAAGGGTTTTCTTTTATTTAGGAAAGCCTGTCAAAGGCGCGCCCATTTTTTCAAGAGCGCTTTTAGCAGCCTGCTGTTCCGCTTCCTTTTTCGTCCTGCCTTCGCCTGAACCGATATGTTTACCGTTAACGGAAACAATGGTGGCAAAATGTTTGTTGTGTTCAGGACCTTTGGAACCGATCAGCTCATAGACGATATCAACATCGCCATCCTGCTGCGCAACTTCCTGCAGCCTTGTTTTAAAATCACTGCAAATGCCGTGCGTACAGATAAAATCCAGCTCGGCTTTCATTAACCCCAGTAAAAATACACGGGCTGCTTCCATACCCTGGTCTAAATAATAAGCCCCAAGTACAGATTCAAAAGCGTCGGCCAGGATAGAAGCGCGTTCGCGTCCTCCCGACAAACCTTCTCCCTTTCCTAAAAGCAGGTAATCACCAAGATTTATTTTACGGGCATATTCAGCCAGCGATGCTTCGCAGACGATATGGGCCCTGAGCTTGGTAAGTTCTCCTTCGTTAAGGTTGGGGAAAGTGCAGTACATATATGTACTGACGATAACGCTGAGCACGGAGTCGCCTAAAAATTCTACGCGTTCGTTATGTTCCGGACGCGGTAATTCTTTAGATTCGTGAGCGTATGATGTATGCGTCAGAGCGCTGTTTAGAAGTTCCAGCTTGTGCATTTCGATGCCAAGGCTTTGACAGAACTTCAGCAGCTGCTCTTTGCGCGTGTCTTGCATTTAAATCACTCTATTCTCAATTAAGCTTGATATTTTTTGAAGAGAATGGTGGCATTATGGCCGCCAAAGCCGAAGTTATTGGACAGAGCCGCTCTTACTTCTGCTTTACGGGCTACGTTAGGAACATAGTCGAGGTCCAGACCTTCTTCTAAATCAGGGTCTTCATAGTTGATCGTCGGAGGGATAATACCATTCTCAATGGTCATGACGGTAGCAATTGCTTCTACGCCGCCTGCAGCGCCCAGCAAATGTCCTGTCATGGATTTGTTCGAGCTGATAGTCATTTTATAAGCATGATCGCCAAAAACCTTTTTAGCAGCTAAAGTCTCATTCAAATCATTACGATGGGTAGAAGTACCATGAGCGTTGATGTAATCAACGTCTTCCGGTTTCATACCAGCATCGTCGATAGCCTGCTGCATGCACAGGGCAGGCATTTCACCGCTCGGATCAGGAGCAGTGATGTGATAAGCGTCGGCATTCATGCCAAAGCCTACTACTTCAGCATAGATATGAGCTCCACGTGCCAAAGCATGTTCCAGCTCTTCCATAACTACTACGCCGGCACCTTCACCCATAACAAAACCGTCGCGTTTTTTATCGAACGGACAGGAAGCCTTTTCAGGATGTTCGTTGTTGGTGGAAAGAGCTTTCATGTTACCGAAGCCTGCTATAGCAACAGGAGAAACAGCAGCTTCTGTGCCGCCTGCGATCATAATATCGGCATCGCCATATTGAATAGTGCGCAGAGCGTCGCCGATACAGTTAGTGCCGGTAGCACAAGCTGTGATGATAGCGGTATTAGGGCCTTTAAAGCCTAAAGCAATAGAAATCTGGCCGGCAGGCATATTCGGGATCTCCATCGGAATGAAGAAGGGACTGATTTTGCCTGGACCTTTTTCGCCATATTTTAAAGACTGCTCGAGGAAGGTATGGATGCCGCCAATGCCGCTGCCAACGCAAACGCCGGCACGAACGGGATCAATTTTTTCCAGATCGAGTTCAGCATCTTCCACTGCCAGTTTAGCAGCCGCTACAGCAAACTGGGTCACACGATCCATACGTTTGCCTTCTTTTTTATCGCCATAGTTAGCGAAATCAAAATCTTTAACTTCGCCTGCAATTTTAGTGGTGAAGCCAGGATCAGAAGCATCAAACTGGGTAATGAGACCGATACCGGATTTACCAGCGATCAGATTGCCCCAAAATTCATCTTTGCCGATGCCGATTGGAGTAATCGGGCCAACACCGGTAATAACGACTCGTCTTTTCAAAATAAATCACCTCAAATTAAATTTTTGCTATTTCTTCTTTCAGTCTTCTGAAAATTTCTTTCACGGGTAAAATTTCTTTGATCTTCCACATATTGGCACCTGTAAAAACAAGGCCGGTTTCAACATCGCCCTGCTGAGCTCTGGTGAGCGCGCGGATGATGCAGAAGCTGCGGGAGCATTGTTTAAGGCAGTTATCACAGGTGCGGGGACGCGGCTGCGTACCTTCCAGAACCTGTTTGGCAAAAGGATTAAGGATCGCCCTGCCTTTATAGCCAACGGGACTGTCGATCTGTACAACGTCCTCTTTGGTCATTTTGAGATATAATTCTTTCAGCGCCGGAGCACCGTTGGATTCTTCGCTGGCGGCAAAACGACTGCCCATCTGCACACCGCTGGCACCTAATTTAAGAAGCTCCGCTACAGCTGCGCCGTCAGTAGCTCCGCCGGCGGCGATAACCGGAATATTGACCGCCTTGACAATGTCAGGCAGAATATCTTTGATGGACTGTTGAGTCCCAAGATGTCCTCCCGCCTCTGTTCCTTCCACTACAATAGCGGCTGCACCGAGCTTTTCAGATATTTTAGCTAGTTTGACAGAGGAAACGATGGGCACTACGGCTACGTTATGTTCACGCCCCACGGCGAAAATATCTCTTGAAAAACCGGCACCGGCAACGATCAGGTCAATTTTTTCTTCGGCAGCAGTGGTAATTAGCCCAAGAAATTCGCGGGCCGCAACCATGGCATTAATGCCGATGATGCCTTTCCCGCCGGTAAGCTTTCTGGCCAGCCGGATCTCTTTACGCAGCTCGTCAAACGCCATGCCGGACGCTGCGATGAGTCCTATTCCGCCTTCCTGCGCAACGGCTGCCGCCAAACGCGCGGTAGACAGTCTGATAGCCATTCCGCCTTGTATGATCGGTACTTCGGCTGTCAAATCACCTATTTTAAGTACTGGTAGTTTCAACAAATATCCCCCATTTCAGGACTACTGCAACTGTCAGGGAAAGCTCCTAAGAGCTTTCCCTTGAGCTGCTAAAAGATTATTTTTCTTCATCCAACATTTTGACTGCATCAGCCACGGTGCGGATTTTTTCAGCTTTTTCGTCAGGGATTTCAACTTCAAATTCCTCTTCGAAAGCCATGATTAATTCAACGATGTCGAGGGAGTCAGCGCCCAGATCATCGATGAAGGATGATTCCATCTTTACTTCATCAGCGTCAACGCTCAATTGCTCGACAGTAATGTCTCTTACTTTTTCGAAAGTGCTCATTTACGATTCACCTCCTTCCAAAGGTCTTTTTTTAAGAATTGCATAATTACATTACCATACCACCGTCAACATGTAAAGTCTGACCGGTTATGTAAGCAGCATCGTCACTTACAAGGAACAATACTGCCTTGGCAATATCTTCAGGTTCGCCAAGACGCGCCAGCGGGATACCGGCTTCCATATCGGCTACTACTTTTTCTGGTAAAACGCTGGTCATATCAGTTTTGATAAAACCAGGTGCAACACCGTTAACAGTGATCCCACGGGCTGCAACTTCTTTAGCTACAGATTTGGTGAAACCTATGCAGCCTGCTTTTGCTGCAGCATAGTTGGCCTGACCGGCATTGCCCATTACACCTACGACAGAGGTGATGTTGACGATACGGCCCGCTCTTTGTTTCATCATGTATTTGACAGCTGCTTTAGTGCAGTTGAAAACACCTTTGAGGTTAGTGTTCAGCACTGCGTCCCAATCTTCTTCCTTCATACGCATCAGTAGATTGTCACGAGTGATGCCTGCATTATTGACTAAAATGTCGATACGGCCGAATTCTTTGATAACGGCATCGATCATTTCAGTGCAGACTTCAAGCTGGGCAACGTCACCCTGCAGCAGCAGAACTTTGCGTCCCATAGCTTCGATTTCAGCAGCCACTGCTTCAGCAGCAGCTTTGTTACCGGCATAATTGACAGCGACATCAGCTCCTGCAGCAGCCAGCGCCACTGCGATAGCTTTACCGATACCGCGGGAAGCACCTGTAACCAGTGCGATTTTACCTTCTAACTGCATTTTAACGAACCTCCTTAAAATAAGCAAGTGTTTTTTCAAGGCTTGCTTCATCTTCGACGTTCAAAGCAGCCATACCCTTGGCAATTTTTTTAGTAAAACCGGACAGAACCTTGCCTGGGCCGACTTCGACAAAAGTATCGACGCCGCCTGCGATCATATGGTTGACAGAGGTTTCCCAAAGTACAGGCATAGCAGCCTGACGGATCAGAGATTCTTTGATTTCTTCTCCTTTGGTAACTTCAGTTGCAGTTACATTAGCGACGACAGGAATCTTAGCGTCGTGGAAGGTAATAGTTTCAAAAACTTCAGCCAGACGTTTGGAAGCCGGCTGCATAAGAGTGCTGTGGAAAGGTGCGCTTACGGGAAGAAGAACAGCGCGTTTGGCGCCGGCTTCTTTCAACGCCGCCAAAGCTTTGTCCACTGCGCCTACAGAGCCTGCAATAACGACCTGGCCAGGGCAGTTGAAGTTTACTGCCTGTACAGCTTCACCGCATTCAGCTTCAACAGTACGGCAGATATCAATGATTTTATCGCTTTCAAGACCTAAGACAGCGGCCATGCTGCCTTCGCCAACAGGAACAGCTTCCTGCATGAACTGGCCACGTTTACGAACGATACGGACAGCATCAGCAAAGTCCAAAGCACCTGCCAAAACCAAAGCAGAATATTCACCCAGGCTATGGCCAGCAGCAACTTCGCAGCTCAGTCCGTTTTCTTTCAGCACCTCAGCACAGGCTACGCTGGCAGTCAGGATAGCCGGTTGAGTATTAAAGGTCAGACGCAGCTGATCTTCCGGACCATTAAAACACATATCGCTGATGGAGAAACCCAAAGCTTCGTCAGCAGCTTCAAAAACCTTGCGAGCGCAAGTATAGTTATCATAAAGATCTTTACACATACCTACAGTTTGGGAACCTTGTCCCGGGAATACAAATGCAATTTTGCTCATTGGGAAAACCTCTCTTTCGTCTTTTGCTCAATTGTTCTTGCAGGTTTATTTACTCCATTTAAGCACAATGGAAGACCATGTGAGGCCAGCACCGAAACCAACCAACAGTACTGTACCGCCTTTTTTAAGTACGCCCTGCTCCTGCGCCTCGCACAGGGCAATGGGAATGGAAGCAGCGGAAGTATTGCCGTATTTATCGACATTTACCCAAACTTTTTCCATTGGCATTTTCAAACGTTTAGCAGCACTGTTAATAATGCGGATATTAGCCTGATGCGGAACCAGAAGATCGACATCAGCCGGTTCAAGACCTGCTTTAGCTAAAGCTCGTTTAGCCGTTTTACCCATGATCTGGATTGCAAATTTAAATACTTCATTGCCGTTCATATGGATAAAATGCTCTCTTGCATCTACTGTTTCGTGAGAAGCCGGTCTGCGGCTGCCTCCAGCCGGCTGGAACAGATATTTACCGCCGCTGCCGTCGCTGCCGAGATCGATACCCAAAACACCAAGACCATCCTCGACTTCACCAATGACCGCCGCTCCTGCACCGTCACCAAAAAGAACGCAGGTATTGCGGTCTTCCCAGTTCATAATGCGGCTTAAAGTTTCAGCACCGATGATGAGCGCTTTTTTGTACAAACCGGATTTTACCATCTGGCTTGCTACGCCCAGACTGTAAACAAAGCCGGAGCAGCCTGCGGACAGATCGAATGCGGCTGCATTTTTAGCGCCGATACGGTCCTGTACCAGACAAGCGGTAGAGGGAAAAGCATGGTCAGCAGAAGCAGTTGCCACGATGACCAGTTCGATTTCTTCAGGGCTTACGCCTGCGTCAGCCAAAGCACGTTCTGCCGCAATAACGGACATATCGGATGTAGCTTCGCCTTCAGCGGCAATATGCCTGTTTTTAATGCCTGTACGTTCAACGATCCACTCGTCGCTGGTTTCTACTATTTTTTCAAGATCATGGTTGGTCAGCACCTTTTCAGGCACATAGCAGCCCAGACCTAAAATACCAACTGCTTTTTCCATTTATATTTCCTCGTTTCCTTTTCTTGATTTCACGATATTGCCGGCAATATGTTCAACTACATCACGCTCAGCAAAATCTATAGCCACGCCGATTGCATTTTTGATAGCCTTTGCTTTACTGCTGCCATGGCAGATAATAAAAGGTGCCTTGACACCCAAAAGCAGCGCACCGCCGTATTCAGCCGGATCAAGCCGCTTGGCAAGCCCCTTCATAGCCGGTTTGATCAAAAGTCCGCCCAGCTTGGCCAGAAAACCGCCATTCAAAATAGCTTCTTTCATTAACTTCATTATAGCACTTGCAAGACCTTCTGCAAACTTCAGGACTACATTGCCGACAAACCCGTCGCAGACGACTACGTCAACAGTGCCTTTGTTAATGTCACGGCCTTCTACATTACCGACAAAGTTGATATGTTCTTCAGCCTTGAGCAGAGGATAAGTAGCAAGAGCCTGCTCGTTACCTTTTGTTTCTTCTTCACCGATATTCAAAAGCCCGACGCGCGGATTTTTTATTTTCAGCATCAACTCAGCATAAACGCTGCCCATGATAGCACTTTGCACCATATGTTCGGGTTTGGCGTCGACTTTAGCACCGCTGTCTAAAACTACTGTCGTCCCGGTAAGACTTGGGATAGGAGTCGCGATAGCCGGACGTTCGATGCCCCTGATGCGTCCCAGTCCAAACAATGCTGCGGCTACTGCCGCCCCTGTGCTTCCGGACGATACCAGCGCATCACACTCTTTATCACGCAGCAGCTTCGTAGCAACGACGATAGACGCATCTTTTTTAGTTTTTACTGCTATACCTGGATGTTCATCCATATTAATAACTTCGCTGGAATGATGTACTGTGATTTTTCGTTCATCAGCAGCATTATATTCCTCCAGCAGTTTTTTTATAATTTCGGAGTCGCCTACGAGAACGACTTCACAGTCATACGCTCTGACAGCCTGGACAGCTCCCAAAACCAGTTCTTGAGGTCCATAGTCAGTTCCCATCACATCAACCGCAATTTTCACTATTTCTCGATCCTTTCGTTGGGCAGTGATACAATAATGAATTTAGCACGAAACACTTCTTCGTTATTGTTGCGAACTTTGACCCAGATAACATATTTATCATGCTCACGGCGGATCACCTCCGCCTTAGCGACTAAGGTTGCACCGGCATAGACCGGTACTTTATACTTAACATTACCCACCCCTGTCAAGGCCGCATCTGCATCGACTACAGCCAGAGCCAGGGTATTGGCCATCGCAAACATATAGTAACCGCGTGCGACGCCTGTTTTTTCCAGCACCATTTCCGGCGTTATTTTCAGCATCGAAATACCGATCTTATTCAATTCCAGATCAATAAGATCGCCGACAATATCTTTTTTGTCGATGGCTTTCAATTTTGTCTGCGCATTTTCGGCCATCTGACGTGTACGTTCACGTACTTCCGGAATATTCATTCGCAGGCGATCCAAACGGATTGTCTGGATACTGACTTCAAGTGCTTTAGCAAGCTGCTCGTCTGTCAAAAATGGATTGCGTTCCAACATCTTGGACAGATTTTCCTGCCGTATTATTTTTTTGGAAGAATTCATTTTATCACCCGACTTTAGTACCAACTATTAATATCTAGAGGTATTATAAAAGCTCACAATAAAAAAAGCAAGTAAAAATTTTAATTCCATGCTTAATTTTCCTAATAATTCACAAGTTAGTCACAATCAAATGCCCGACGGTTTTCAAACAGCTTTTTTTACTCTGCCTGTATCACTTTAGTACCAGCCAATAAAAAGCAAAAATCCCCGTACCGTTAAGGTACGGGGATTTAAAGCTGCAAGATTATTGTTCTTTAACGATAACTTGTTTGCCGTTGTAATAACCACATTCGGGACAAACGCGATGCGGCATTTTCATCTCATGACATTGCGGACATTCGACTAAGCCAGGAACTGTAAGTTTCCAGTTCGCACGACGGGAATCGCGGCGAGCTTTGGACATTTTTCTCTTTGGTACTGCCATCTTTGATACACCTCCTCAAGCTAATGAATGTGAATTTAATTTTTGATGAATTGCTTTAATGCCGCCAACCTGGGATCGACTGTGGTAGTATCACAGCCGCAGTCGCCTTTATTTCTATCGGCGCCGCAGACCGGACACAAGCCCTGACAATCGATCCTGCACAAAGCTTGAAGGGGCTCTGCCAGCAGGAGACTTTCACGAATCGGTTCCGTCAGATCGACGATATCAGATTCATAAATAAAAGCATCATTTTCGATATTCTCAGCACTTGCCGGATAGAATTTTTCCAATACTTCAGCCGTACTCTTACCTGTAAAGGCTTTAAGGCAGCGTCCGCAGGTCCTGTTGACCATGGCTTCAACCATAGCTTCCAAAAGCAAAACATCACCAGCATTGGATATCGTGCCTTTTACGGTCACCGTTCCTGTCAGCGGAAGATCCGCTTCGGTAATGTTCAATTCTGCTGGTTTCAGTTCATAGGAAAAGTCTTTTTTACCGACCAGTCTTTTCTTGATTTCTGCGACATTTATCTTTATCATATTTCACCAATCGTATCAATTATAGCTATGCTCTAAATCTTTGTCAAGAAAAAAGCGTAACTTTTATTATAATTTAATGATGCGGCGGCAGATATTCAGAGTATCACGGGCAATGACCAGTTCTTCATTCGTGGGAATCACAAAGATCTTGACCCGCGCCCTTTTGATACTGATTTCCATCTGTTTACCGCGCAGCTTGTTAAGTTCCGGATCAATACGCGTACCAAGATATTCCAGACCATTACAGATCTTATCACGCATAAACGGAGAGTTTTCACCCAGACCTGCTGTAAAGATGATGGCATCAACGCCACCCATGGCAGCAACATAACCGCCAATATATTTTTTGACCTTATAAGCAAAAATGTCTATAGCAAGCTGACTGCGTTCATCACCGCGGTTAGCGGCACTTTCCAGATCACGGAAATCACTGGATAGCCCTGAGATACCTAAAATACCGCTGCGACGATTCAGATAATCGTCGATCTGCTGTGCATTCATATTTTCTTTTTCCATCAAAAAAGGAATGATAGCAGGGTCGATCTCGCCGGAACGTGTACCCATGACAAGTCCTTCCAACGGTGTGTACCCCATGCTGGTATCAATGGATTTACCATATTTGATCGCAGCAATGCTGGCGCCATTACCCAAATGACAGGTAATAAAACGCAGGTCGCTCATATGCTCGCCCATCATTTCGGCCGCCTGCTGGGCTACATATTTATGGGAAGTTCCATGGAAGCCATAGCGGCGCAGTCCGTATTTGACATACATTTCGTAAGGCAGGCCATACAAATAGGCAACCTTTGGCATAGTCTGATGGAACGCCGTATCAAAAACAGCTACCTGAGGAGTATTATACATCAGGCGCATACAGGCTTTGATACCATACAGGTTCGGCGGATTGTGCAGCGGCGCAATCTCAGCGCAGGCCTCGATCCCGTTCAAAACATCATCGCTGATCAGTACCGAATCGGTAAAGCGTTCGCCGCCGTGCACTACACGGTGGCCAACAGCATCGATTTCATCCATACTGTCAATAACGCCATATTCTTCATTAGTCAGAGCATCCAGCGCCATCTGGATGCCAACGGAATGGTCAGGTATCTCGGCGCTGATATCTACTGTGTATTTGCCCGTAGGCGTGTGTTTGAGAACAGAACCTTCCATACCGATCCGTTCGATCAGACCTTTGGCCAGCACCTGCTCGCCGTTCATATTAAGAAGCTGATATTTAATTGAGGAGCTACCGCAGTTGACAACGAAAATAATCACAGTTTTCCTCCATTTGTGCAAAATTTAGCTTGCGCTCATAGCACGTTTTATTATATCATATAGTATACACTATTTAAATGATAATCGCTAGTATAAACATTATAAATGAGGGAGAATATGAATGAGCAAAGCAATAGGAATCGTAGCAGAATATAATCCTTTCCACAACGGCCACGCCCATCATCTGCGCGAAGCAAAGCGGATAGCCGGCAACAGGCCTGTCATTGCCGCTATGAGCGGCAGCCTTGTACAGCGCGGCTTGCCTGCCCTGACTGACAAATGGACCCGTGCCAGAATGGCCGTTTTAGGCGGCGTTGACCTTGTTTTAGAGCTGCCGACAGTTTTCACCTGCCGCAGTGCGGAATTTTTTGCTGCAGGAGCTGTAAAATTACTGGCTGCTACCGGGATGGTATCGCATCTTGCTTTTGGTGCGGAAGCAGCCAATTCGCAGCAGCTGATGCTGACCGCAGAATTTTTGAACGAACCTGTTTTTCAGGATGCACTGCATCATTATCTGGATGAAGGGCACAGTTATGCCAAGTCTTTAGAGCTTACGCTGGCGGAAGACCCTTCCATGCTGACGATTGCTGAACATCCTAACAATATCCTGGCTTTAGAATATTGCCGCCAGCTTCTGCACGGCGGTTACGAGATCGAACCTGTCGTCGTTAAACGCCGCGGCAGCGGCTATAAAGATAAAACCATCAACGGGCCTATTGCCGGCGCAACAGCCATTCGTGAGCATTATCGCGGCTATGGCATCGATGAAGCGCTGCTCAGCACAGTTCCGGCAACTACAGCCCAGCTGCTGCGTGAGGCAGATCTTCAGCACCGAATGGATATCAGTGATAAAATTCTGAACCATCTGCTTTTATACAAGCTGCGTTCTTTGACACCGGCCCAAATAGCCGCAGCCTGCCAATGCAGCGAAGGATTGGAAAACCGTCTGGCAGAAGCTGCTTCCTGCACTACATTCCAAGACGTAGTCAGCGCCACAGTTACCAAACGTTATCCCGCTTCACGTGTCAGAAGACTGCTGATGCAGCTTTTACTGCAGCAGTATCGCGCTATGTTCGATAATGCCAAAGACCCAGCTTACATCCGTGTTCTGGCCTTTAACGACCGCGGCCGCGAACTGTTGAAAGAAATGCAGGATTCTGCTCAGCTGCCTGTAATTATCAAACTGGGCCGCAACGTCTTGGAAAAATACGGAGAGAAAGTCGAGCAGCAGCTTTCCGTTGATATTGCGGCAACTAATCTGCTGACACTTTTGCAAAAGAACCACCAACCACAATACAACAACGATTATACTGTCTCTCCGATCTATATTCAAAAATAATAAAGCAACAAAACAAAAAGCCTTCCGCTTGAGCGGAAGGCTTACTTTTTTTCAAAAGCTTATTCTTCGTCTTCTTCCTCTTCCATCGCCAGAAGTTCCATATCACGCTGAGGGCGTGAAGACATAACGCTTTCACGTTCAGCATTAACGGAAGCGCGGTTATCGTTTACAGCCTGCAAAGCGGACTGCAGACTACCGCTCAAATAGCCAAGCATATCATCGGCATATTGCAACACATCGTGTTTTACACGCTCAACATAAGCATCAGCTTCGTCTTTCATTTCCTGCTGATTACGCAAAGCAGTACTCTTTACATCTTCAGCAAAGGCTTCTGCCTGTTTGGAAATTTCCTCCTGACGCATTAGTCTTTCAGATTCGGATTTTGCCAATTCTAAAATACGGTCAGCTTCGGTTTTAGCCTGCAAAACAATATTGTCAGCTTCTTCATGAGCTTTGGTGACGATTGCTTTTTGTTCTTCAAGCAGTCTGGTAGCGCTTTTGACTTCTTTGGGAATCGCTTCCTTCAAATCATCCAGGATACCCGCCAAATCGCTCTCTTCGATAATGATCTTATCAGTAAGAGGTATACGGTTAGCCTCAGAAATAAGGTTATACATTTCATCAAAAATTCTGTCCAAAGTCGCACTTGTACTTCTATCAATCATCATCAAACTCAACCTCTTTCTAATATTATTCTTTGCTTATAACAAGGCTTTTGATCCGATCTTCCACACATTCAGGAACAAGACCATGGATACAACCGCCAAAGGTTGCCAATTCTCTTATTCCAGAGGAACTTAGGAAAGAGTAATTAGCATTAGTCATAATAAAGACTGTTTCTAAGTTATTGTCTATTTTTTTTATGAGCAGAGCGCGCTGAAATTCATATTCAAAATCAGAAAACGCACGTAAGCCCCTTACAATAAAAGGAGCTTTTTCCTGCCTGCAGAATTCATTTAAAAGACCGGAAAAACAGGTTACTCTGGCATTAGGGATATGTTTTGTCGCATCCCTGAGCATTTCTACCCTTTCCTCCATGGTGAACATTGCTTTATCTTTACCCGGATTATGAAAAACGCTGATAATGATCTCGTCAAACATTTGGCTCGCCCGTTCAAAAATATCGAGGTGGCCATTAGTAACCGGGTCAAAACTACCCGGACAGATCGCTCTACGCACTGTTTAACCTCCTAGAAGCTGCAACGCAGTCTGGTCATAAATTCAATTATCTTGTTCCTTATTCGACGTACGTTTCTGTATTCCTGCTATTTTTTTACAAATTTATTTTATTATTTTACAACATTTTATTATACTTTGGCAAATCTTATAAACGAAAGTAAAGTTTCACCATAGGGTTCCTGACGCACAAGCTCAAAGCACGCTGCCAGCACGCCTATTTCATCGTGCTTCGAATGTTCGATGATCAGATAGCCTCCGTCTTCAAGTACTTGAAAGTGTTCCATTTTCTGCAGAACTTTCTGAACCCAGCCTTTATTATAGGGAGGATCGCAGAATGCAAAATCAAATTTTAATCCCTGATGATGCAGATGTTCGATAATATTTACCGCGCTGCCTTTGAGAACCTGAACATCAGCCTCCGCCCGGCATTTAACGATGTTGCTTTGTACCAGGCGCAGCGATTCCCGGCTTTCATCGACAAAAGTAACCGCAGCAGCGCCGCGGCTCCACGACTCCAACCCCAGATTACCTGTTCCGGCAAACATATCCAACACACGTGCGCCAATAATTTTAGTGCCAATAATATTAAACAGAGATTCTTTGACCCTGTCAGCCGTGGGACGTACGTCCATATTCTTTGGCACAGTCAATTTCAGCCCCCGTGCCTTTCCCGTAATTATCCGCATTCAAAAAACTCCGTATCTGTAATATAATAAATATAACAAGAACGGCAAAGGAGACAGCCTATGAACAAGAAAAAATTTATTCTGCTCGCATTACTGCTGCTCTGCGCCTATTTTTATGAATTATTCGGCGGTATGCCTGCAACTGTCCCATTTGCGCCTCAGCCTGTAAAAGCCGATACTTCGCTGCTGCTGGCTCCGTTAGACAGCCGCCCTCCCTGCAGCGCTATGGTCAGAAAACTGGGAGCACTGGCTTCTATCAACGTAATTACACCGCCGCAAGAACTTCTTGACAATTATAACACACCTGCTGATAAAGAAAAACTGTTTGCCTGGCTGAAAAATGAAATGCCGCAGCATCCAGCCGCAATTTTATCAGCTGATCTTTTAGTACACGGCAGTCTGCTGGGCTCACGCGTACCTTTAGGAACAATTAACGATGAAGAAAAGTTTTTGACTTTCGTAAACAAACAGCATGCTCTCAACCCACAAATCGATATGGTGTTTTTTTCCGTCATTCCAAGATTGCTGGTCAGCGATCAGCTTATACCGGACAGCTGGTATCAATGGCATCTGATGCGTTATGCAACATTAAAGGATATGGCAGAAACATTCGGCGATCCTTACTTTACCAGGCAGCTGCTGGCGATCGATGCACGCATACCGGATGATATTAAAACGAAGTACAGCAGTCTGTATGCCGATAACGACAGTTTTAACAAAAAACTGGTCCAGCTGGCACGCGCAGACGGTCTGACTTTGGCTATAGGGCAGGACGACGCCCAGCCATTCGGGCTTCCTAATCGTAATGCTAATCATGCGCTGGCATATATGAAACATGCAGATTTAGGTTCCAGCGGGCTTATTACAAGTGGAGCTGATGAAATATCAGTTTTACTGCTGACCAGATATTATAATAAACTGTATAATTACAAGCCACGCATTTTTGTAGAGTATTCCTCGCCTAAAGTCGCAGCTAAAATCATGCCCTATATGCCCTGTTCTGTTGACGCAAGCATCCGGGACAAAATAAATTTTATCGGCGGTCAGCTTACAGATGATGCTGCTGTCGCCGACTTTATTTTATTCGTACACTGCGGCGACGCCGACAATCAGCCTAATAAAGCTATGCTGCAAAAACTTAAACCCCTGCTTATATCAGACCGCCACATTGCGCTGGTTGATCTTACGGCCAACTATACTGAAAACGAACTTTTAATACCTAAGCTTTTGGAGGCTAAAGTACCGCTCAGCAGGCTGGCAGCTTTTTCAGGCTGGAATACTTTAAGTAATTCACTGGGAACCGCGCTTAGTCAAGCAACATTATTTACCGGCCAGCTGCACCGATTACCGCAATCAGAACATCCGTCACTGTATGCCCAAAATCTGAACTTCACAGTTGAACGTTTACTTGATGATTATGCCTATCAGAAATTAATGCATGCACAGTTAACTACATTACTGAAACTGAAAGGCTATAAGCCAACTGATTTGGGAGACAACAAGTTTTTTGCAGAAACGCTTATTCGTGGCTTTTTACAGCGTCAAAAGATTCAGCTTCTATATGGAGACCTTGGCCGTACACCTTTTTATCGCAATAACGACAGCAATTATTATTTAACAGGTATCGACATCAATGTAAACCTGCCCTGGGCACGTATTTTCGAAATCAATCTTGATACAAACTGCAGTTTTGGGGAAAACCACAGACAGTGAAACAGCTTTGCCAACATTTAGTAAATAAATAAAAGCAGAATGTCGGCTTTTTTCTTTGACAAGAGCATGATATCATAATTGATAAACAAGAAGTCACCATTAATAGCTACAACAATATAGCTTAACTTTTGAAATAAAGAAGGGTTTATTTTATGATTTCTCTTTCAAGACTGATCATTTATGTTTTTATATTATGGTTTTGTTATATGGCGTATCTGGTAAAATTCAGATAGCTATTTGAAAAGAAACACTATGGGAAATTTTTTCACTGCTCCAGCAAAAATCACTTTAAATACTTCCTTTAAAACAAAATAAAAAAGCCGCAGATACGCTCTGCGGCTAACTTTTTAAGTGGTCGGGGCGGCGAGATTCGAACTCACGGCCTCTTGTACCCGAAACAAGCGCGCTACCAAACTGCGCCACGCCCCGACTTAAGTTACATCACTTACTGCAACGTAAATATTATATAAAATAACAAATAGTTTGTCAATGATATTTTTTATATTTTTAAAATAAAAAGCTTCCCTGCTGCCAGAGAAGCTTTTCAGACATCAGCCTTGTGTAACTACACGAATATTAGTAACGTTGAATGCTTCTGCGATAGCAGGCAGGCATTCGCGTTCGATATTAGTACGGTGCAGCTCATTATCGGCGACCAGCATGATCCTCGGTCCGCTCAAATTGATATTATGCACATTACTGATCAAGCGTTTGAAACTGTCTTCTCCCAAGCTCTCTTTCAATTTGGCAAGGCCTTCCATCAGATACGGCTTTTCTTTAGCCATACGCTGTTCCAGCGGAGTAAACGGAACTGTAACTACACGCGCATCTTTAGCCAGTACAAAATTTTCCTCATGCTCGCCTGGTACTACTAAGTCATCTCTCATGGTTTTCCCTCCTTCACTGCCTAATTGTTACAGAATTATTATAAATTATTGACGATTTGCAGTCAAGCCGGCAGGATTATTATAACTTAAAGCGAATATATATAAAATATTTTGAATTTATGATGGGAGTTGTTAATATGTCTTTTTTTGAAGAGTTTAAAAAATTTGCTATGCGCGGAAATGTTATCGATCTGGCAGTCGGCGTTGTTATCGGCGGCGCCTTCGGCAAAATAACATCGTCTTTAGTAGATAATATTATTATGCCCCCTTTGAGTCTCTTATTTGGCAAAGTGGATTTTTCCGGACTATTCATCAGCCTGAACGGACAGCATTACGATACTTTAAAGGCTGCTCAGGATGCACATGCCCCTATTTTAGCCTACGGTCTTTTTATAAATACTATCGTTAATTTCCTGATCATTGCTTTTGCTATTTTTGTACTGATCAAACAAATCAACAGGCTTACGCCTCCGCCGGCTCCGGCTCCAGAACCGCGTTTATGCCCCTTCTGCAAAACTGCAATCGCTGACGATGCGACCCGTTGCCCGCACTGTACTTCGCAATTATAAAAACAATTCATTTTTGTGCATCAAAGGCGCTTCTTTCAGGAAGCGTCTTTTCTTATTTGCGAAACCAGCCCATTCGTTGTATAATGTTTAGAAGATTTGCTTCTTCACTTTATCACGAGGAAGTTTCCAGTAATATTAGGAGGTTATTTCATGTCCGTTTATGACGTATTAAAGGAACGTGGTTTTTTAAAGCAACTCTCCCACGAAGATGAGATCAAAGAGCTGCTGGAAAAGGAAAAAATCACTTTTTATATTGGTTTCGACCCCACAGCCGACAGCCTGCATGTAGGTCATTTTATTGCTTTGATGGTTATGAGCCATATGCAGCGTGCCGGACATCGTCCAATCTGTCTTTTAGGAGGCGGGACCGGTATGGTTGGCGACCCCAGCGGCAAAGACGATATGCGTAAAATGCTGACTCCTGAATTTATCTCTCATAACATAGCCTGCTTTAAAAAACAGATGGCACGCTTTATCGATTTTTCTGAAGGCCAGGCTATTATGGTCAACAACGCCGACTGGCTGCTTGAACTGAATTATATCGAACTGCTGCGCGATGTCGGTGTACATTTCTCAGTAAACCGTATGCTGACAGCGGAATGCTTTAAAAAACGTTTGGAAAAAGGCCTGTCTTTCTTCGAATTCAACTATATGATCATGCAGTCTTATGACTTCCTGCAGCTGTTTAAAAAACACGGCTGTATCATGCAGCTCGGCGGTGATGACCAATGGTCCAATATGCTGGCCGGCGTTGAACTGATTCGCCGCAAAGAACAGAAACCAGCATACTGCATGACCTGTAAATTACTTACAACCAGCGATGGACGCAAAATGGGCAAAACAGAAAAAGGAGCCCTGTGGCTCGATCCAGAAAAGACTTCACCATATGATTTCTACCAATACTGGCGTAATATCGACGACAGCGACGTTGAAAACTGCCTGTCACTCCTTACCTTCCTGCCTATGGAAGAAGTACGCCGCTTAAGCTCCCTGCAGGATGCTGAGATCAACGAAGCAAAAAAAGTTCTGGCTTATGAGGTAACAAAGCTGGTACACGGAGAAGCTGAAGCTGAAAAAGCACAACAGGCTGCTGAAGCACTGTTTGGAGGAGGCGGCGCACTTACCGATGTCCCGACTATTGAAATCACTGCTGCTGACGCCGAAGGTAAAATAATTGATGTTTTGACCGCAGGTAAAATATTCAGCAGTAAACGTGAAGCCCGGCAAATGATCCAGCAAGGCGGACTTTATATTGGCGAAAATACAGTGTCCGATCCTGAGGCAAGCTTTGCGCCTTCAATGTTTGATGCAGAAAAAAGCCTGCTTATCCGTAAGGGTAAAAAGAAGTATTTCCGCCTCATCATCCAGTAATTTAAAGGCTGCCTGAGGGCAGCCTTTACTTAATAGTAGAATTATCAGAATTTTATATCTATTCACGATGGGAGACTTTTTATGAAACAGAACCTGACGTTTTGGGAAATCTTACCAGTAGGGTTGATGCTCTTTTCGTCCTTTTTCGGTGCCGGCAATCTAATCTTTCCACCGGCATTAGGCCAAGCCGCAGGCGACCATTTCTGGTCAGCTGCGATTGGCTTCTGCGTTACCGGCGTAGGTATGCCGCTTTTGGGTATTATTGCTATGGCACTAACTAAAAACGATAACCCCAATGCCCTGGCAGATCCTGTTCATCCGGACTTTGCCAAAATCATAGTTATGCTGGCAGTACTGACGATCGGCCCGTTGTTTGCGATTCCTCGTACAGGTGCGGTGTCTTATGACGTCGGTATCAGACCTTTTGTCCCTGAAGACTACTATACCGCAGGTTTGGCTATTTATTCGCTTTTCTTTTTCATCGTAACCTATGTCTTATCTATAAATCCATCTAAACTGGTAGACTGGCTTGGAAAAGTTTTAACGCCAATGCTGCTATTAAGTCTGGCTGTACTTATCATCAACGTTCTGCTTGCTCCAATGGGTCCTATGCAGCCGGCAACAGGCAGTTATATAAACCTTCCTTTTCTCAGCGGCTTTCAGGATGGTTATAACACAATGGATCTTCTGGCGACGCTTCTCTTCGGCGCAACCGTCATCAATGCCATTAAACTCAAGGGTATCACCGATGACCGTCTGCTGACAAAAATCTGTGTCTACTCCGGTTTGATCGCAGCATTTTTCCTAGCTCTTATTTATGTAGCATTGGCTTATACCGGCGCTACCAGCGTCAGCATTCTTGGAATCTCTCCTAACGGCGGTGTAGCTTTAGCTGATATCGCCAACTATTATCTTGGTGCGGCCGGCAATGTTGTTTTATGTCTAATGATCTTTTTTGCCTGTCTGACCACAAGTATTGGCCTGACAGCTTCTGCAGCCTCTTATTTTACCAAAGTAACACACGAACAGGTCCAATACCAGAGGTTTGTAGTGGCGATCTGTGTTTTCAGCTTTGCTGTTTCCAACGTTGGTCTGACTAATATCATCTCTTTTTCGATACCTATTCTCTGCGCCCTTTATCCGATTATTATTGCTTTAGTTCTGCTGGGAGTAACCTCTAAGCTTTTCCATGGCGATAAGCGAGTTTATCGCTGCTGCCTGTTTTTTACAACTATTTTTGCCTTGCTGGATGGACTAAAGGCAGCAGGTATCAAACTTTCAGCCTTAGAAACCATACTTGGCAACACAATCCCCCTTTATGCCGACGGCTTCGGCTGGATCGTACCTTCAGTCTGTGGCGCTTTATTAGGATTGCTTTGGAAACTTCTGGTTCCAGCACAAACTAAATAATCCATTTTCAAATTTATGCGCAGTTTTTTTAACTGCGCATTTTTATTTCACAAATAAAACAGCATCTATCAAGCAGGAAAAGAGTTATAATAAAGAAAAGGAGTGTGATATTATGACACAGACGAACGGCTTTTTTACTACCTCAGACCAGGCGCATCTTTATTATGAAGTTCATGGTAAAGGCCAGCCACTTTTTCTTGTACATGGCTGGCAGTGTTCTTCCAGATTTTGGCAGCACAATATTCCAGAACTTTCCAAGCACTTTCAGGTAATAGTTATGGATAACCGCGGGCACGGCAAATCCTCCAAAGGTCTGCAGGGCCAAATCGTTGCCCGTTACGCACAGGATATCCGCGAACTTTCTGAATTTCTGGGTCTGAAAAATTTTATCCTCATGGGCTGGTCTTTAGGCGGACCTACAGTGCTTTCCTATTGGCAGCAATATAAAACCGACAGCAATCTGATCGGTCTGGGGCTGATAGATATGACGCCATTCCCTTTCAGTCCTGAGGAATGGAACAGTCAGGGTTTGCGCAACTACAATATGGAAGGGTTCAATGCACAGGTCAACCGATTGGTCAACGAACGGGAAGAATATTTTGAATTTTTTGCAAACGCAATTTTTAAAGACGGCAAACGACCAGCCGGCACAGACTGGGTAATTGAAGAATTCCGCAAGCTGCCGCCCTGGCTCTCAGCAGCCATCTACAGCGACTATATTGCAACAGATTTCACTAACGTTCTGCCAACAATAACTGTTCCCACGCTGGTCGTCAACGCCGACGGACCTGTTTTTGCCTGGGGAATCAAGCAGGGCACTTACCTGACGTCTCTAATCCCCAATGGTAAATTTGTAGCTTTTACAGAAAGCGGTCATATGCTCTTTTATGAAGAAGCAGAAAAATTCAATCAAACAGTCAGTGATTTTATCAAAGACTGTCTGCCCCAGAATGTTTAACTAAAAAAACAAAAGGCTCCCGAAAATTCGGGAGCCTTTAACTTTTTAAAATCGGCGCAAGTGCTTCAGCAATGCTGCGCATCCCGCTTTGATCTCCGCATACGTAATTTCAAAATCACCAGTATACCAGGGATCAGCAATGTCACGCGGCAACTCGGTAAAATCCAGCAGACGATGCACCTTTTCCTGCGGGTCACTGCCTATGATCCGCAGAATATTACTGATATTGGCACGATCCATACCCAAAATAAGATCATATTTTTCATAATCTTCTTTGGTAAGCTGCACAGCATATTTACCCGCCGCACTGATATGATCCTGCGCCAGTTTTTTACGTGTTTCCTGATGCACAGGATTACCTATTTCTTCCCTGCTTGTACCTGCCGATGCAATCACAAACCTGTCCGCAAGCCCTTCTTTTTTGATCATGTCCTTCAGCAAAAATTCTGCCATTGGCGAACGACAGATATTACCGTGACAAACAAACATGATACGATGAGTTCGTTCCATAAAACCTCCTCAAGTTCTGCAAAACAATGTAATAAGAACAATATTTTAACGCTGTCATATCAATAGTTTTTGATATGCAAAATGAATGATTATCTGCTTAGTAATCTGGCTGCTTTTATTATACTAAAGGCTGATAAAATTAGAAAGAAAAAACTTTATGTTTTATTTATTCTCTCCCCCATGCTCCGTCCCAAACGATACGACGATAATTTTCTTTATCAGTATCGCCTTCGGTATTGAAGCACAACACCACCGAGTTTTCGTCCAGCTGCAAGGCCTGTTTCAGATCACTTAAGCGCTCGTCGCGCATGGCTTCTGCCACCAGTCCCACGGTCGCCGCACCGCTTTCACCTGCACTGACTTTCGTATCACCCGCCAGCGGATTTCCCAAAATACGCATTCCCTGAGCAGCGGTATAATCAGGACAGCTGATAAAACCATCGCTCAAATTTCCAAGTATTTCCCAAGCAATACTGTTTGGCTCTCCACAGGCCAGTCCAGCCATAATCGTCTCAAGACGGCCTGTTACACTATGCAAGCTGCCGTCATTTGCCGCGGCTGTCTGATAAAGGCAATCTGCCCCTTTGGGTTCAACTATAAAAGTCAGCGGGCAGGAACTGCCATAAATATCAGCAAAAAATCCCTGTACAGAACCTGCCAAAGAGCCGACCCCGGCCTGCAAAAAGATATGCGTAGGCTTGACCGGCAGCTGCTCATACGCTTCCAAAGCCATTGTCATATAGCCCTGCATGATCCACAGAGGTATCCTTGTATACCCATCCCAAGCTGTATCCTGTACAATGATCCAGCCGTTTTTCTGTGCCAGCTCACTGGTATATCGTACTGTATCGTCATAGTTCATATCTGTGATTTCGGCCTGCGCACCTTCGGCACGAATATTGGCCAGACGTTCTGCCGCAGAGCCCTGAGGCATATAAACTATAGCCTGCTGCTTCAATCTGTTGGCTGTCCAGGCAACACCACGCCCATGATTACCGTCAGTAGTTGTAATAAATGTTTTGCTCCCCAACAAACTGCGCACCTCATCTGAGACCAGACGCATATAAGGTAAATCATCTATATCTTCACCTAATTCATTAGCGATATAACTACCAATAGCAAAACTGCCGCCCAGAACTTTAAAAGCATTGAGTCCAAAGCGATAGGATTCATCTTTGACAAAAAGGTTTTTGATACCCAAATGCTGCGCCAGACTGGTAAGTTCTATCAGCGGTGTTGGACTATACTCTTTGAAACTGCTGTGAAAACTCCGCACTCGACGTGCCTGCTGCTCAGTAAAAACTTCCGTTTTCGCTGCAATTTTCCGGTTGCGCTCACGCAGCACCCACTTAAACCTTGCTTTTTCCATAGTTTCCTCCCTGCACATCAGTTAACATTATAAAAAATGCCGCGACAGAAGTTACCATCACGACATTCTCATCATTTAACCAATATCAAATTCTGCCGCTCCGGCAGCCTATAATATGCAAACACAAATAGCAGTATTTATTCACCAAAAAGCCTTTATAATTATGTCGACTTCCTCCGGAAAATTCTGCATTCCTGTTCACCGCAGCACCTTCAGCTTGCAGCAAACGATACCTGATCTAGAACATTATGTCGCCGGGTTCATAATCAACGGTCGTTTTGACAAAGGCCAATTCGTTGCAATACGGATATTGCGGGCAATATACACATTCTTTCCAAACCTTCTGCGGGAGCTTTTCTTTCGCCGTTTCGATATAATCACATTTTGCAAAAAATCCCGGCTGATAAGTAAGGGTAAAGAACATCTTCACTCCGCGTTCAATGCCTTCAGCTTCCAGCAGTTCAACCATTTTTCGTCCAATCCCCTGTGTTTTACGTTCAGGATCAACAGCTAAAGAACGAATCTCAGCCAGACGATCCCAAACAAAGTGCAGTGCGCCGCAGCCAATCACATGATTGTTCTCAACGGCCACCACGTAATCGCGCAGATTTTCATAGATGGAATTACGCGAACGCGGCAGCATCAGGCCTTCGGCAGCATAATCATTGAGCAGTTTATGAAGCTTCTCTACATCATCAAAAGTAGCAGAGCGATAAATAACCATGGGCGCACTCCTTTCATTTTGTATTTTCTCAATATTACCATTATTGAGCCGTAAACACAATATATTTTTATAAGCGTTTTTTTAGCAAGTCGGCAGCCGCTGTCAAAGCAATAAGCATAGCCGACGGTCTTGGCGGACAGCCTGGCACAGCTATGTCTACCGGCAATACTTTATCCAATGCACCGACAATAGCATAGGTAGACCCATACGTTCCTCCGCTGGCAGCACAGGCACCACAGGCCATTACCAGCTTCGGTTCTTCCATTGCTTCATAAGTCATTTGCACTGCCTGCGCCAAATTACGTGTTACCACGCCTGTAACCATTATCATATCAGCATGTCGCGGTGAAGCCACAAAAGCAATACCAAAACGATGCAGATCATACAGCGGATTACTCAAAGCACCCATTTCAAAATCGCAGGCATTACAGCTGCCGGCATCCAAATGCCGTACATGCAGTGAACGCCCCAGCTTGGCCCTGATCTCTCGTTCTATGGTCATCTGTACATCTGTCAATATCTCCGGCAAAGTATCAATATCAGTATGCAGCAGCGCACCTGCAGCACACGCTTCTACACATTTACCGCAAAAAAGGCAGCGTTTATAATCCAATACTGGTTTGCCATCACACAGCGCAACAGCACCAGTCGGGCAAACAGCCGCACATTTTGCACAGCCATTACAGTCAGTTCCACAAGTCAGTTGTCCCCGCATTCTTGGAGCACCGCTGGTCGTTACATCTTCTGTTGTTATCTTATTGGCCAAAATCCCCTGTAACAATTTAAGCATTATTGTTCCTCCCTAACGATCCAGACAGGCATAGCATAATTCAAAGCTTTTATTGATCAGCGGAAAATCCGGAATAATATCTCCCTGCACAGCTATGGTAAGCGCCGGCCAGTTAGGATAGGAAGCTGAACGGATAAATAATCTTTCGATACATCCGTCTGCATCCAGCATCAGCCAATGCAGATTACTGCCACGTGCTGATTCGCTGATCCCCCAGCTGCCAGTCAGAGTTTTATACGCCAGTTCACCGCAATGCAGCTGCGAATCGTCTTGCTGCAACAGCTTCAATGCTTTTCTAATCAAAGTGATCGATTCGGCAACCTCACCCATCCGTACCTGCAGCCTGGCATAGACATCGCCGTCGGTTTTCGTAATTACATTAAAAGGCAATTCGGCATATAAACCATATGGCAGATCCCTGCGGCAATCACAGTCCACACCCGAAGCTCTGGCTCCAACTCCGACCAGCGCCAGGTCAAGCGCTACATTTTTACTGATAATACCAGTAGTTTTAGCACGATTCAAAAATCCGTCCTGCTCGGCAATGATCTGCACAATATCGTTGTATTCATTTTCAACTTTAGTTAAAGCAACTGTTAGTTCAGTGCATAAAGACTCAGTTAAATCATATTTTACACCGCCCGGAACTATCAGGCCACGCAGAAAACGATTGCCGGCTATCGCCTCATTACAGCGCAGCAGTATTTCCTTCAAGCGGCTGCCCATACTGATAACAGGCGCAAATCCGACTCCGGCACACATATTACCTGTATCGCCGATGTGATTATAAAGACGTTCCAACTCTGCAGCTATTGTACGGATAAGCCAGGCTCGCCTGGGTACATTCTGACCGGACAGCTTTTCCAGTGCCTGACAATACGACAAGGTATTGGCCACAGAACAGGCACCGCAAATCCGTTCTACAATCAGCAGTGCTTCCTCTGGAGTTTTACCTTCTACTGCTTTTTCGATTCCCCGATGAGTAAAAAACAACTTGGCATCTAACTGCAGAATAGCTTCACCGGCCTGGCTGAATCGAAAATGCCCCGGTTCAATGATACCTGCATGAATAGGACCGACAGGTACTTCGAACAGCCCATCGCCGTGCGAAACAGCCATTTCATACTTTCGCTCTCCACGCACATCAGCATCAATATCAACACATTTGCGCAGCGGATGAAAATCTTCAGGATAAGTTTCATGCAAAACCAACGGCCGCAGATCCGGATGATCATCCGGTATAAACCCGAACATATCATGCAGTTCACGTTCATACCAGGCAGCAGCCGGTAAAACAGGTGTTAATGCTGGATAATGAAGATCACTGCCTGCATCAAATTCAGCCTTTAAGATATCTATATCATGCTTTTCTTTATTTTCAAACAGACAGTAAACAGCATACCCGCCGCCGAAGCTGGTTTCATCGGCCCCGAACATTGCTGTCAGCGGATGCCTGCCACCGCGTGAACAAATATTAGCAGCCCCCCGCAGGCCTTCTGGTTTAACCTTCATCAAAATTGACCGCCTCCTACTATCCGTACCGCCTGAGCCAGCAGTTTTTCCAAATAAGGTATTTCACCGATTCCGGCACCTATGATGACGCTGCCTAAAAGCAGCGCTGCCAGAAACGGCGTATCCGCATGCTCAAGCAAGTCTCCGACAGGCTTTCGTTTAGCTTTATCACACAGCATTCGTAAGGCATGGTACAAAATACCGATCAGTATCCCGGCAAGCAGAACAATGATCACTATACCCAACAGATAGTGCCCGCTTAAAAACAAACTGTATAAAATATAAAATTTACTAAAAAACAAACCCAACGGCGGCATACCTAAAATTCCAATAATACCCAGAAGCCAAAACGTCGCAGTATGAGGTACATCACCGATCATTCCATGAATACGCATCATATTTTTAGTCTGATATTCCTGCACTATAGTACCAGCTATATAGAACAATACAAATTTGATCAGTGCATGATTAAACATATGCACTAAGGTCGCGCCAATAGAAAGCTGGCTGAAAACACCGATACCCGCTATCATCAGACCTATATTTTCCATTGAGGAATAAGCCAGCATACGCTTGATGTCGCGCTGCACTACTACAAACGGTACAGCTACAGCAATGGTCAGTGCCGCAAATGCCAGGCACAGCGTACTGATAAATTCTACACCTACAGTCGGTATCACAACTACTATGTTACGCAGCAATACATAAATAGCGCAGGTACATAAAGCTCCGGATAAAAGGCCGCTGGTCAGAGACGGAGCTTCTGAATAAGCATCAGGCAGCCATGTATGCATCGGAGCCATACCGATTTTAGTACCATAACCAATAAAAATAAATAAAAAAGCCAGCTTTGTCAGCGACGGGTTAAGAAGTTCTGCATGTTCGGTCAGCCACAGCCAGCTCAAAGCCTTTTCAGCCCCAAGTGCCGAAATCTGCGCATAATACAGGATCATTGTTCCCAAAAGTGCCAGACAAATACCAACAGTACAAACCATCACATATTTCCAGGTCGCTTCCAGAGCACTGCGGGTAAATTTAAATGATACCAGAAAAGCAGACACCAACGTTGTCGCCTCGATAGCGACCCACATCAATCCCAGATTTTTCACCATCAGTACCAGAAACATAGTCCAAACAAACATCTGGAACAAAGCATAATAACGGCCAATCAAACCAGGCGTACGGCTAAGATAGCCACGGCTGTGCTCGCGCAGCAGATATGACTTGGAAACCCATGCTGCCGCTACATATAAAGCTGTAATGATCAGTATTACCCAGACATTAAGCGCGTCCAGATAAACATATTCACTGTTAAAAGGCTGTGTTGGCGTAAAACTCTGTGCTAAAAGAATAACTGCAACGCCTACAGCAGCAGCAGTCAATCGATTAAGCCAGTGCAGCAAACTGCCGCTGCCTAAAACGCCGCTGATAGCTAAAGCCGCACAAACCACCGGCAAAGCAAAAATTATATAAATCAGCTCCAGCATCCCGTCACCCCTTCAGCTTTCTCAACACATTGGTATCTGTCGTCATAAACGACAAACGCAGACGGTTAGTCAGTATTACCAGTACCATGACAGCAATCAGCACGTCCAAAAAGATACCCATTTCTATAACCAGAGGCAGACCTTCCGTCATCGCCATCCCTAAAAGGTAAATGCCATTTTCCATTGTTATCAAGCCTACCATCTGCATAATAGCTCGGCTGCGCATAACGATCAACGTCAGACCAGTCAAAATCATTACGATGGAAAGCGCCAGAATATCGCGACCTTCCACTCCGGGCAGCATTTTATCAACAATAAGATAACTCAGAACCAGAAAAACTGCACTTGCGGCAGTTGAATAATTAACATTGATCTCTGAAATGAGCTCACGCTCATCAGCCAGCTTACTGACAAGCCGCAGCATTGCATAAGGCACTAAAAGGACTTTTACGATAATTGTCAGCAGTCCCGGAGCATAAATATGAATACCCTCGCCATGCGCAATACCGGAAATAAAGCAGGCAAGAGCAATAACAGCCGATTGAACACTAAGGCAGATGATTGCCTGGCGCAGGTCCATAATACGGGTCTGCAAAAAGACAACGAACAATAAGACGATTACCAAAAAATTCATCATACCCCTCCTTACTGCGCTACAATTGCCAGCAGCAGTAAAATACCGGCTGCGGCCAGATATACGCGAACTTTGAACAGACGCATTTTATTCTTCAGAGTTTCCATAACACTTACCGCTGTCGCTGCCAAGAGCACTTTCACTGCCAGCGGCAGTGAAAGCGGCAGATACAACAACGAAAACAAGACCAAAAATACTAATGTTTTCAGCATGCTTGCCCAATGGATCACTGCCAGCAACCGTCCGGAATATTCAAGGAGCATACACTCGTGAATCATTGTCAGTTCCAAATGCGTATCAGGATTATCGACAGGAATTCTTCCATTCTCAGCCAGCAGCAGGCAAAAGAAAGCAATACATGTCAGCACGCTGGCTACGCTTAAATAAACCGCCTGAAAATCAAGCGCCATTCCCGCTAAAGTTGTGCTGCCACTGCGCAGCGCATTCACCAGTACAGCCAGCAAAATTACAGGTTCTGCTAAAACAGAAATATAAATTTCACGAGATCCGCCCATGCCGCCAAACGCCGTAGCCGTATCCAGAGACGATAAAGTCATAAAAAAGCGCCCCAGCGTTAGAACGCCAATAAAAACAAAGACATCTCCAAAACTGAATTGAGTTCCAAAAAAGTTAGGCAGCATCGCCGCTGCCACTACTACACTGGCAAAATATACCAGCGGCGCAATAATAAAAACCAGACTGGTATAAGGCGTAAGTATTGTAGGCTTCTGCCACCATTTATAAAGATCGAAATATTCCTGGAAAATACTGGAACCGATACGATTCTGCAGCAAGGCTTTCACTTTTTTTATGATACCGGCAACTAAAGGAGCGCTGCACAAAAGCAGCAACACTTGTGCCAGCATCCAGCCCAAATCATAAATATGCATAGCCATTTACATCGCCCCCCAAATCAAAACCAAAAGCATAGCCACCATTACATAACTGATATACAGACGTACGCTGCCCTGCTGAATACGACGCAGAAAAGAAGCAGACCAGACCATATAGTGCTGAATCGGTACATATAGCTTTTCTGTAAACTGATCCGGGATCGATAATTTATATTCCAGCTGCCGCCCAAAATACGGATTACCCTTTTTCAGATAGGTTGCCGTTCGCTTTGGCTTCAGCAAAAAATCAAAAGCCCGGCGGAGCGGCTTGGAAAAACCAGTAGCTGAATATTGCTGGCGCGCTGTAGGATAAGTACCGCAGTTCCAAGTAACTTCACGATGAACAAAGCTTTTATCGCCGCAGGTCATAAGGGCCACAGCCAGTAAAACAACCGACAATACTGTCAATAGCAGTAACGGTGCATAAACTGCATAACTTCCGCTGCCAAACCACCAAACCTTCTGCATATCTGCAAAACTGCGCCAAAGAGTTTGCTGGTTCTGCACTGCCGTTTGCAGCACAGCAACTACCGGCCCCGGGACAATACCAAGCAGCAATACCAATATTGCCGCCAACCCCATTCCCAAACGCATCGACCAATCGCTTTCGTGAGCACGTTCTACGAGCCTGCTTCGATTCCGGCCCAAAAAAACTACTCCATAAAGACGCACAAAGCAACCAACTGCTAAAGCACTTGCTAAACCGAACAGAACAAAAGCCAGTGCTCCTAAAAGCCGCAGCCCCTGTCCTTCACTGCTGCCGGCCAAAGTAACAAAACTCTGCAGTGCGAGCCACTCCCCCACAAAACCACCTGTCAGAGGCAGGGCAGACAAGCCCATCGAACCTACCAGTGTAAAAACCGCAGTCCATGGCATCAATTTACCCAAGCCACCCATTTTTTCAATATCCTTACTATCGGTAGCATGCATTACAGCCCCTGCCGACATAAACAACAGTGATTTCATCACCGAGTGGTTCAAGGAATGTACAACAGCGGCCAAAAAACCAATTAATGCATAGTCATGCCGTGGCGTTGTCATAAGTACCATCCCACAACCAAAAGCTCCGAAAATAATCCCCATATTTTCTACAGATGAATATGCTAAGATCCTTTTGATGTCTTTTTCCATCTGTGCATATAAAGCACCCAAAACTGCTGATAGCAGACCTACCACCAGCACAAAAGCCCCCCACCAGAATTCTGTCGGGCCAAGAAACTGAAAAACAAAACGTCCGAAACCATATAAGGCTATTTTCAGCATAACGCCGCTCATCAGCGCCGAAACATGACTTGGTGCAGCAGGATGCGCATTAGGCAGCCACACATGCAGCGGCAATAACCCCGCTTTTAATGCAAAACCGGCAAAAGCAGTGATAAACGCCGCATTACGAACATTATCACTCAACACTCCCTGACCGAGCACAGCAAAATCTAAAGACCCTGCCTGACTGCCTATCATCAAAAAAGCAATCATGATTGCCGCTGTTCCGATATGGGTCATAACCAAATATTGATACGCTGCATTATGTGCAGCTTTTTTTTCAGCTTCGTGGTTGACCAGCAGAAAGCTTACTACGGCCATCAGCTCCCAAGCCAGTAAAAAACTGAAAACATCAGCAGCCAGTAAAACCAGCACCATAGAAAGCAAAAATGCATTCCAGAGTCCTCCCAAAAGTCTCAGCCTTTTACCCAGATAGCTTTTCGCATAACCCCAAGCATAAATGCTCGTCACTGTTCCTGCCAAGCCCGTAATCAATAAAAAAACTGCGCTCCACCGATCAGCATTGAAAGTAAAAAATGCCCAGCTGCCGCTCAGCAGGCTCCCACTTCCCTGCATCAGATAAGCCGCAGACTGATACAGCAGAGCTCCGCTGCCAAATACTGCTGCCAAAACCGCACAGTAATGTGCCGCCATCTCCATTTTTTTAGGAAACAGTGCCGTAGCGGCACCCATACCATACACAGCAAGCGTTATATATATAAGTTCCATTCCCATCTACCTCACATTCAAAACTCAAAAAAGCTCATAAAAAAACGTATATATTATACCACATTCTTCATAATTTAGCACTCATAAATATTAACAAACCCTTGTAAAATCTACGTTAATACAAAAAAATCCTATTTGCATACGCAAATAGGATTTTTGTAGATTTTATAAAATTTTCTGTATACGACTATAAACCCGCAAAGCATTGCTGTAAAAAAATGCTTCCTGATGTTCTTCCGGGATCAGTTGACGCATTATCGCTATATAATCAGGAATATTGATTAACGGCCAATCACTGCCATACATCAATTTGTCCCAGCGGTTCATATAACGCAGCCACATACCCAAATAATCAAAATAACCCTGATTCTGCCTATAAAAATGCGGCCCCGGTATTCCTTCCAGTAAACCGGACAGATCTACAGCTACATTATCATTTTTCGTAGCCACCTCAGTTGCGTCAAGCAGCCATGGATTTCCGCAGTGACAGATAACAAACTGCACGTCCGGGAAATCCGCAGCTACCTCATCCACCGTCAACGGGTGGGCATAACGCAGTTTAGCAGCAGGCGTTGCTGTATCGCCTGTATGCACTGCCACAGGCACATTATAATGCCGGGCCAATTCAAACAGCGGATAATGACGTTCATCATAAATAAATACAGGCCGGTAACCTGGATAAAACTTTATGCCCAGACAATGAGGATCACTCAGATAGTGCTCAAATTCCTGAGCTGTTTTTTCAGCATTTGCCAGTGTAATATCTTCACTTTTGACGCCTAAACAATACCCCATTGAAAGAGGCTGGTTATAATTTTTCTCATCAAAAGGACCACTTAGATTAATCAGTCTCGGTGTACTGCCGCCGTAACGACTGGGCGCATCTTCAGAATTACCCATCGCCACAGCAAAAACAATATTATTCTCTTGGCATATCTGCTGCCAACAAGCCGCAGTATTTTCATGTCCTGCATTTTCTGCGACCTCATAAAACTTGTCTATATCATAATAATGCATATGCGCGTCAATGATTTTCATAAAATGCACCTTCTTTCATACAATTCCATTATAACACCTTTGACGATAGCCGATGCAGTTTTATTATTTACGAAAAAACAGCCCTTATTTATAAAGGGCTGTTAAAAAATCATTTATCAGGCTCTTAATTTAGCTTTATATTCTTCTCCTACTTTATCAACTACATTTTTAATTACCGTATCTATCTCCGTATCAGTCAAGGTACGATCACCGGCCTGGAAAGTAAGATTAAAGGCCATGGATTTACAGCCGCCTGCTACCTGCTTACCGGTATACACATCAAACACCTTTACATCAGCCAAAAGCTCGCCTGCATTAGCACGAATCACGCCTTCAAGCTCGCGCATACTTACTTCCAACGGTACAACGACAGCTATATCACGCGAAGTACCGGGGAATTTAGGCAGATGTTTATATTTAGGCACCTTAACAGCAGCAGCGACCAAAGGTTCGATTGCCAGCTCCAGAACATAGGTTTCACTGCTCAGTTCAAAGTTAGCAGCAACCGTGGGATGCACTTCACCGAAATAACCAATCAGCTCTCCCTGATATTCGATTGCGCAGCTCTTTCCCGGATGCAGATATGGCTGTGTTGCCAGTATCAGCTTGTAATCAGTGACCTGTAATTTGCTCAAAAGCCCTTCTACGACACCTTTCATATCATAAAAGTCTACATTATCTTTTCCCTCAGTCCAGTTTAACACATTACGTTTACCGCTCATTGCAGCGCACAATACACGCTTTTCAACCGGGAACTCTGTCAAAGGCAGCGCTTTCGGCAGATAAGTGCGCCCGACTTCAAAAATTTTGACACTTTCACTTTGACGTGCCAAATTATAAGCAACTGTACTTAAAATGCTTGGTACTAAAGTAGTGCGCATAACTTTGAATTCATCGCTGATCGGATTCATTACTTCAATAAACCGACGGCGTTCATCATCTGCAGGTAATTCCAGCTTGTCAAAAGAACATGGATGGATAAAACTGTAAGTCATAACCTCACTCAGTCCGACCGAAGCCAAATAATCCTCCACACTGTCGCGTACGTCCTCAATCACATCCTGACGCCCCTGTACCAAAGGCAGCGCAGGCATATGTGAGGCAATCTTGTCATACGAATGCATACGCGCGATCTCTTCACTGATATCAGCATCACAGGTCACATCATAACGCCAGCTGGGCGCTGTAACGATCAGATCTTCTCCTTCCTCATGTACTTCGAACTGAAGCTTCTGCAGAATAGAAATCATTTCCCCTGTCTCTATCTCTACACCAATGCGGGTATTGATAGCAGACGGATTAACTTTAACAACAGCCGGCTGCGCCTCAGTCGGATAAGCTTCTACGATACCGCAGACAGTCTCGCAGGCACCCATCTGTTCCAGCAAATGTGCTGCACGATTAAGCGCATTATGAGTCAGCACGGTATCAACACCGCGCTCGAAGCGCCCTGACGCTTCGCTGCGTAATCCCAATGCTTTCGAAGTACGGCGAATCGAAGGTCCGTTAAAAGTAGCGGCCTCTAACATAACATTTACGGTATCGACAGTAACTTCTGTTTCCAAACCACCCATAACACCGCCCAGGCCTACCGCATGTTCAGTATCAGCAATAGTGATCATGCTGGAATCAAGACTCCGCTCCTGATTATCCAGCGTCACCAGCTTCTCACCTTCAGCAGCACGCCGAACGATCAGCGTATGTCCACTGACCCTGTCATAATCATAGGCATGCATCGGCTGCCCTAATTCAAGCATTACATAGTTAGTCACGTCGACAACATTACTGATGGGGCGCATACCGCAGGCACGCAGATGTTTCTGCATCCACTCCGGCGACTGACCGATTTTAATATTTTTCAATATCCGCACAGCAAAACGACTGCACAGATCTGCCGCCTGCACATCTACTTTCGCCATTTCGGCAGCATTGCCGCCGGCAGTTTCCTGTACGCTCATATCTGGCATTCTGAATTCCGTACCCAAAACAGCAGCAGCTTCACGTGCCAGACCAATGATATTTGTACAATCACCGCGGTTGGCGGTCAGGTCAATATCCAACACCACGTCATCCAGTCCCAAAATCTTTTTTATATCCACGCCAATCGGTGTATCCGGCGGCAGGATGAAAATACCATTGCGCTGTTCCGGCAACAAAAGCTTAGCATCAATGCCCAGCTCTTCAGCGCTGCACAACATTCCAAAAGAATCAAGCCCGCGCATTTTTGCTTTTTTAAGCTTCATCCCACTGGGAAGCTGCGACCCAACAACTGCAACCGGTACGATATCGTTTTGATGGACATTTTGCGCACCAGTCAGAATCTGTACGATCTCACCGCTGCCGTAATCCATCATACAAATCCACAAATGATCAGAATTAGGATGCCGCTCAATCTGTGTTACTTTGCCGGTAACAACGCCTTCCAACCCCGCTCCCAGATAGTTCACACTTTCAACTTCCAAACCTACGCGTGTCAGTTTTTCAGCCAACTCTTCAGGAGTGACATTAATATCAACATATTTTTTTAACCAGTCAATAGATGCTAACATAATCTTCCTCCTTATTTGAACTGGCGGATAAACCGCAAATCATTTTCAAAGAATAAGCGCAGATCGTCAATGCCGTATTTAAGCATAGCGATGCGTTCAACACCCATTCCAAAAGCATAACCATTAATTTTATCCGGATCGTAACCGCTCATCCGCAGCACATTGGGATGAACCATACCTGAACCCAAAATCTCGAGCCAGCCTGAATTCTTGCAGACGCGGCAGCCTTTGCCGCCACAGATAACGCAGGAAATATCTACTTCGGCACTTGGTTCCGTAAAGGGGAAATAACTGGGACGCAAGCGTATCTCCACACTGCCGCCGAACATCTCTTTACAAAAGGTTTCCAGCGTACCCTTTAAATCAGCAAGGCTGATATTTTCACCAAGTACCAAACCTTCTACCTGATGAAACATCGGAGAATGAGTAGCATCATAATCGTTGCGGTAAACTGTTCCAGGGGCGATCATCCTGATCGGTGTGTCAGGCTCACAGGCCTGCATTGTACGAGCCTGCACAGGTGAAGTCTGGGTACGCAGCAAAAATTTTTCAGTAATATAAAATGTATCCTGCATATCCCGTGCCGGATGATCCTGCGGCAGGTTCAAAGCTTCAAAGTTATAATAATCGCTTTCTATCTCAGGGCCTTCCATAACATCAAACCCCATCCGCATAAAAATCTTTTTGATCTCGCGCAGTGTCAGTGTCACCGGATGCAGATGCCCGCAGTTTTGTGTGCGTCCAGGCAAAGTAATGTCCACTTTTTCATTTGCCAGCCTTGCTTTTAAGGACTCTGCTTCTAAAACCTCGGTTTTGGCATTGATAGCCGTTTCCAAGGCGCTTTTTACTTCGTTGACGATTTGTCCGATTTTCGGTCTTTCCTCTGCCGGCAGTGCGCCCATACCGCGCAGAATTTCTGTCATCGGGCCTTTTTTACCCAAATATTTGATGCGCAAATCTTTGAGTTCGTCTGGAGTCGTTACTGCTCCCAGCTCTGCCAGCGCTTGTTCCTTAAGTGCCTGCAATTCTTCTCTCATATTCTTCCTCCTATAAAAAAATAAAACTCCCGCCCCTGGTAAGGGGCGAAAGTTATGCTTCCGCGGTACCACCCTAATTTGTACTCTGCTGTCTTAACGCGACTGACGTTGCGCCTACAAACCAAAGCCTTCAGCGCAAACACTCACGAGTGAACTTCCGCTTTAGTGTATCGCAAGGCTTGCAGCCGTGGCCTCGCTCTCTGTGTCGCACGTCTGGCGTACTCTCTCGGTCATAGTGTCGAAAAAATGGGGCGTATTCAATTGACGTTACTTATTTTATCACAACTTGCCTTTACCTGCAAGCCGTTGCCGCAGACATTCAAACATAACGATTCCAGCTGCCACAGCAGCATTCAACGATTCGGCCTGCCCTTCCATCGGAATAAAAACTTTTTTTACGGCTGCTTCCAGCAAGCCGTCTGAAACACCTTCTGCTTCGCTGCCGACAACAACTGCTACCGGGCCCTGTAAATCTGTTTGATATAAACTGTCTGCATTTTCCAGGCAAGTTACCGTTATTTCATAACCGTTCTTACGTGCCCAGCTGATAAAGTCTGCTTCGCATATACCTTCAGCTACCGGTATATGCAGCAGTGATCCCATTGTAGAACGTACTGCTTTCGGTGCAAAAATATCAGTACAGCCAGCCAGTAGTACTACGCCGCTGATACCTGCCGCATCAGCAGTACGAATCATCGTTCCCAGATTACCAGGATCGCCGATGCGGTCTAATACGAGCACAATACCACCGGCAGCAGCCAGTTCCTCTAAGGCCGCACTTTGTCTGGCAACAACGGCAGTCAGAGCCTGCGGCGTTTCTGTATCGGCAATTTTTTTCATTACAGGTTCGGTAACCTCATACAATTCAACTCCTTCTGCCGCAGCCGCTGCTATAATAGCGGTCTGCCTTGCCGAAGCAGTTTTACTTCCTTTAAGCACAAAAAGCTGTTTCACTATGCCACAGTTTACAGCTTCCTCCACCGATCGCATTCCCTCCACTAAAAAAGCCTGCTGTTCTGTCCGATATTTTTTTTGTTTCAGCTCTGCGGCAGCTTTAACGATCGGATTACTTACGCTGCTCAGTTCTTTCATCAGACCACTTCCTCCAGTGCTTTAATATTACTATGCTCACCGATAATGATCATTTCATCGCCGAGGTTAAGTACCATTTTGGGATCGGGATTGACCAGAGTTTCACTGCCGTGCTTAATCGCCACGATATTGACATTATAGCGGCTGCGCAGATTGGATTCGATCAGGTTTTTCCCTGCCAGACTTGGCGGCACAGTGATACTCATCAAGCTGATGGTATCAGACAGTTCGATATAATCGACGATACTGTTGGAAATAAGGTTATGCGCTACACGCTGTCCCATATCACGTTCCGAATAAACGATCTTATCAGCGCCGATTTTTTTGAGCATTTTTCCATGAACCTGATTGATAGCTTTAACGACAACCACAGGAACACCAATTTCCTTAAGCAGTAAGGTCGTAAGCATATTCGCTTCCAAATCCCCGATCGCCACGACTGCCACATCAAAATTCTGAGCGCCCAAAGAACGCAGCGTACGTTCATCAGAAGAATCTGCCGTTACAACATGAGTCAGCTCATGTGCCAGACGCTGAACATTATCTTCATCAGTATCAACACCCATGACCTGATAACCAAGTTCGTTAAGTGTCAATGCTACGCTCGTACCAAAACGTCCTAACCCGAAAACAGCATATTGTTTTTCACGTTGTTTTTTAATCATTATCGTTACCGCCTTTAACCAATCATAATATTTTCCGAAGGATATCTGATCTTATCATCTTTAGAATGAAGGAAGGATAAAACAAAGGTCAGCACGCCGATACGTCCGGCATACATAGTCAAAACCAGAATCAGTTTGCCCCAGTCGTTCCAGTCTGGCGTAATCCCAACTCCCAGACCAACAGTCGCAAATGCAGAAACCACTTCAAATAAAACGTAATCCGCCCGATGCAGCCCACCATCGCAGATCAGGAGCAGAAAATACGCTCCAAGCATCCACAACAGGCAAACTGTAAAAACATTATAAGCTTTATCGACTGTTTCCGAAGCTATCCTCCTGTCAAACAGCACCGTATCACGCCTGCCATGCAGAAGTCCCCACGTCGATACCAGCAGAACGAGCACAGTTGTCGTTTTCATACCACCGCCAGTAGACGTCGGCGAAGCACCGATCCCCATTAAAAGAACCATAAAAAACAGAGAACTGGCCCGCATATCAGTCAAATCGATCGTATTAAATCCGGCAGTGCGGCAGGTAACCGCCTGAAAAGCAGCCGCCATCCATTTGTCCAATTCGTTGGGCATGCCGCCAAGAGTAGCCGGATTCGTATATTCCAAAGCCAAGATCACCAGCGTACCGCCAAAAGTCAGGATCGCGCTGGCCGTCAGCACTATTTTACTGTGCAAACGCAGCTTCTTCCATTTCCGGTTACGACGCAGATCATCCAAAACCGTAAAACCAATACCACCGATGGTTATCAGCGCCATAATACACAAATTCAGAGTTATATCGTTATAATGCCCTGTCAGACTGGCATAATCTCCAAACAAGTCAAACCCGGCATTGCAAAAAGCCGATATAGCATGCCAGTAACCCCAGGCAATACCTGTAAGCCCCATGTCCAAAGCAGAATAAAAATGCCAGGCCAGAATAGTCCCAAAAATAAATTCGATCGTCAAAGCGTATTTAACAACATTTAACGACAACCGTACTACCCCGGAAGGTTCATTCAGATTAAGCGATTCCTGAATAAACAGCCTTTCTCTCAGATTGATCCTTTTACCAACCGCCACGCTCAGTAAGGTGGTCAGAGTCATAATGCCCAACCCACCGATCTGGATGAGAACGATCATCACTAATTTTCCAAACCAGGAAAAATAATGCCCTGTATCTACAACAACAAGTCCTGTTACGCATGAAGTAGAGGTCGCTGTAAACAAAGCGTCGATAAAACGCATACTACTGCCGTCAGCACTGGCCATTGGCAGCATCAACAGCAGGGAACCGCATAAGATAAGCATGGCAAAAGTAAACGCCACCATCTGGCTGCCATTCAAACTGCGATTAAGCAGCTTTAACCATTTGTGCAATAAATTGATCAAAAACAACAAATTTTTCACCATCCCGACAAAAGCCGCTAAATATTACTTATTGAATATAAATCAAGTTTACTCTCATTACTTTATGCTTGTCAATTTTACTTGCTTACTAAAAGACCGCTTTATTTAATTACAAATCAAATGTGCAGAAATGTAAAAAACAGCGTCATCAAAATAATACTGAGCACAATAGTTATGGAATTAGCAAAACCGGCCAGTTCCACATTACCGCCCATTCTGGCAATAAAGATCGGGCCGATAGCCGTAGAAGGCGCCAAAAAAACCAGCGTCAGTACTTCCTTGACCTCTGCACTCAGCGGCACATGATAAAAACACAGCCATGCCAGGGCAATTCCAAAAACATAACGGTACAGCACTACCTCTCGCACTTGCTTCAGCTTATCTAAATCCAACGTCATTTCAAACATCATTCCGATCATCAGCATCGATAAAAAAGTATTGGCACCGCCGATAAGACCAGTAAGAGTATAAACAGGCTGAGGTAAATGCAGCTGTAGTACCGCACAGACCAACATCAGCATATAAACAACAAAAGGCACAGATCCCAGCAGTTTAGCAGCTATACTGCGCAGATTCACAGGCTCGTATTTTTCACCCGTATGCACCAGCCCACTGGTCAGAGCATAAGTTCCGCCAGTACACATAATCGAATTACCCACATCAAACATACAAGTAGCTACTACAGCGAAAGGGCCCAAAAAGCTTTGTGCAAACGGTAAAGTAAAACAGCCGATATTATAACCGGCCAGATTAAATACGTAAAAAATCTTTGCCGCATTCGTCTGATAACGCGTCAATATAAATCCCCAGGCAATCATCAGCAAATTTCCACAAAAACCGATCAGAGTCAATATAAACAGCGTATAATCCATTTTAAAAGCTGCAAAGCTGGTAATAACGGCACATGGCAGCGTAATATTTAAGACTATTTTGGCAATAAGTTCATAGTCATGCGGTTTAAAAAAGCCGCGCTTCTTTAAGAAATAACCTAAGGCAATAACGGCTACAAACGCCAGTGCCTTAGTTAAAACCTGTTCCATATGGTTCCCTCATTTTCATCAAAAGAGATCTTGTCTTTATCTACTGCTTCATAAAAAACTCACCTTAAATTATACTGCTGACGTAAAAATTAAGCAAAATTCTTTTTATCTTAAAAATATTCCTTAAACAAAACTTTGCTTTTACCATTTTGTTTGCTATAATAGTTCACAGAATATACACAAAGGGGGATATCAATGTTTAAAAAATCTAAAATAATAGTAGGTGCGGCTCTTTTAGCCGTATCAGTACTGAGCTTTACTCTGCCACAGCAGGCTGAAGCCATCAACCTTGGCAGTATTGCCGGCAAAGCCGTAGGCGCCGCCAAGGAACAGCAGGAAATCAACAAGGCACTGAATTATTATGATAACGAAGGCCGCCATGAGCTGTTCGAAGCCCTGAAACAGGAAGACGGCGTCAACAGCGATTATAATGCCAATGCCATGCTTGGCCGCATTATGCAGCGTATGACCCCGGCCATCGCCAAAAGCGACGCAACCATCAATAGTAAACCATATAATTATTTCGTTAATAATCAGGAATTTTTCAATGCTTACTGTGCATTAGGGCACAATATGTCCGTAAATATCGGCGCTTTCTGGTTCCTGGACTACAATGAAGATAAACTGGCTGCCGTTATCGCCCATGAGCTTGTACACGGTCAGAAAGAACATCCAATCAAAGGCGCAAAGAAAAAGATGTCCGTTGACTTCGTGATGAAAACTGTAGGCTCTGAAATCGGCGGTGCTAACGGTCTGGCAGCACAAGTAGTAGCAGTCCATGCCAAAAACACCGGCGTTACCAAACCCAACGAATGGGAAGCTGACAATATCGCCTTCACTTATATGGCTGATGCCGGTTATAATGTAGGCGCTCCTGCAGCTGTTTGGCAGGCAGTTATCGAAAGCTCCAGCGACAGCTCTAAAAAAGATGTTCTCAGCGACATACTCAACCCGTCTACTCATCCGAAAGACAGCGACCGCCGCAATAATTATTCCAAAAAGCTTACCGAATACAGTAACGGCAAAGTTACTGTTGACGCTAACAGCGGCGAAGTGAAAATTAACGGAAAGACCTTTATGACACCGGCTGCTGCAGGCAATATGAGCGGTATGCAGCGTTCTTACTTCGTAGCAGGCAATCTTGCAGCGATCTATCATGCAGGTCAGAATACTCAAAATGCCTATGCTGAGGGCGGCACTGTAAAAATCGCAGGCAAAGGTATTATTACTCCTGTTGCCGGTGATATCAGCGCTGGTGAATTAGTTACTATCCTTAATAACATTAAATAACAACTTAAAATAAAACAGTGTAAGTCCTAAGACTTACACTGTTTTTTATTGCCGCCGCAGCAGCACTTCAATTCATTTGTACTGTAAGCAGTAATTCTTACAGAGCAGCTTTAGCAGCTTCTACCAGTTTGGTGAAAGCAGCTGCATCATAAATAGCCATATCAGCCAAAACTTTACGGTTCATTTCGATACCAGCTTTAGCCAGACCATTCATGAAACGGCTGTAGCTCATGCCGTTAGCACGGGTAGCAGCGTTGATACGAGCGATCCACAAACGACGGAATTCGCGTTTTTTAGCACGACGGTCACGACGAGCATAGCTCAAAGCTTTCATAACAGTTTCATTAGCTTTTTTGAACAGCAAATGTTTAGAACCGCGATAGCCTTTAGCCAGTTTTAAGATTTTTTTATGACGACGATGAGCAGTAACGCCCACTTTAATTCTTGCCATTATAGTCAGCCTCCCTTATCTATTATGCGTACGGCAGCATTTTTGCTACGCGTTCATGATCAGTTTTGTGAACAAGTGCAGCCTTACGCAAGTTTCTCTTGCGGGAAGGAGATTTATGTTCAAGAATATGGCTTTTAAAAGCTTTAGCACGTTTGAATTCACCGGTACCAGTCTTTTTAAAACGTTTAGCAGCAGCTCTGCGGGTTTTCATTTTAGGCATTGTTAAGTCCTCCTTATTTGGTAGCTTTAGGCGCAACAATCATAATCATGTTTCTGCCTTCTAATTTAGGTGCACGCTCAATGACAGCCATGTCTTTGAGCTGTTCAGCCATTTTTTTGAGCAACACTTCGCCAAGCTCAGGATGCGATAATTCGCGGCCACGGAACATGATGGTGACTTTTACTTTGTCGCCGTCTTCCAGGAATCGCACTGCATTTTTGAATTTGACGCCGAAGTCATGATCCTCAATACCGGGGCGCAATTTGACTTCTTTGATATCAAAGGTCTTTTGCTTTTTACGAGCTTCTTTATCTCGTTTTTGCTGCTCGTAACGATACTTGCCGTAATCCATAATCCGGCACACCGGAGGTTTCGCTGTAGGAGCGATCTCCACTAAATCAAGATGTCTTTCCTGCGCCAGCTGCAAAGCATCACGACCGGACATAATACCCAGCTGTTCGCCTTCACCGGCAATAACGCGCACTTCCCGTGCCCGAATTTCTTCATTGATACGCAAGCTTTCTTTGCTAATAACCGTTCACCTCCAAAATTAAATAAAAAACGCGAGCAGATAATACTGCCCGCGCTGAAAATCATATCCGACCCTGTCGAGCTTTTGCTGCAAGGTGAGAAGCGAGCGGCTTCTGCTTTGTTACTTGGATATAATATCATAATGTTAACTTTGTGTCAACATATTTATTAACCTTTTCTTGCTCCCAGCTGTCCGTCAAGATAAAACAATCCGGAAATATTATCGCCGATCATTTCCAGCTTTTCAACAATCTCAGAAGCATTGGCTTCTTCTTCTACCTGCTCATCGATAAACCATTTAAGACAACTTTGAGCCGCGTAATCTTTTTCTTTCAAAGCTACTTCATACATATCATAAATACGGGAAGTAACATATTTTTCATGCTCTAAAACTTTTTTGAACAAATTCAGAGGGGTACTGTAATCAGCCGCCGGCATATCAATCTGCAGAAGCTGAGGCTGCACACCGCAGTCCTGCATAAATTTTACAAAGCGCAAAGCGTGTTCACGTTCTTCTTCATATTGCAGATAAAGCCATTTAGCCATACCTTTATAATTTTTAGCTTCCATATCCAGGCTCATCGCAAGATACATATATGCAGAATACAATTCAGCCTGGACTTGTTCATTAAAAACCTTATAAACTTTTTTATTCATGATAACATCCTCCTTAACAGCTTAAAATGCCGTTTTTACTGGGTATATTATAACACTTTTCATTCGTTTTTTCAATAATTATTATCTATTTCCGTTGCCACTTATCTAGCACGACATTCATATCTGATTATTTTTTATCGGCAATTTCTTCTTGCAGCATGGCAATAAAATCTTCCTGCTTCATAGCTCCGATATCTCCTTCGCCGCGGCGGCGCACAGCAACTGTACCGTCTTCAACTTCTTTATCACCGATAACAAGCATATACGGAACTTTCTGCAGCTGTGCTTCACGAATCTTATAACCGATTTTTTCGTTACGATCGTCAAGATAAACGCGCAGCCCCAATTTAAACATTTCATCACTCAATTTTTTAGCATACTCATAATGCTTGTCGGTAATCGGCATTACACGCACCTGGCAGGGAGCAAGCCAGGCAGGAAAAGCACCGGCATAGTTCTCAATCAGGATACCGATAAAACGCTCTATAGAACCATAAACCACACGATGGATCATAACTGGACGATGCTTCAAACCATCTTCGCCGGTATAGGTCAAATCAAATTTTTCTGGCAGCAGCATATCCAGCTGAATAGTGCCGCACTGCCATGTACGACCGATAGAATCTGTCAGATGAAAGTCGATCTTAGGGCCATAGAAAGCTCCGTCGCCTTCATTGATCACATATTCAAGTCCAAAATCTTCCATTGCGCTCTTCAAAGCATTAGTTGTAGTTTCCCAGGTTTCGGCATCACCCATTGAATCTTCCGGGCGGGTCGAAAGCTCGGCATGATATTTCAGCCCAAAGGTTGCATAAACCTCGTCAAATAAACGAATAACATTTTGGATCTCGTCTTTGATCTGGCTCGGCATCATAAAAATATGAGCATCATCCTGCGTAAAGCAGCGCACACGGAACAAGCCATGCAAAGCACCGGACAATTCATGACGATGTACCAGTCCAAGCTCGCCGGCACGGATCGGTAATTCCCTGTAGCTATGCGGATGAGTTTTATAGACCAGCATACCACCGGGGCAATTCATGGGTTTGATAGCGTAATCTTCGTTGTCGATCTCAGTAACATACATATTTTCACGGTAATGGTCCCAGTGTCCAGAAGTCTCCCATAACTTACGGGACAAGATCATCGGAGTTTTGATTTCCTGATAACCATAACGTCTGTGCACTTCACGCCAATAATTGATCAGCTCGTTGCGGATTACCATGCCATTGGGATGGAAAAACGGGAACCCAGGACCTTCTTCCATGATACTGAACAGATCCAGCTCTTTGCCAAGTTTTCGATGATCACGTCTGGCAGCTTCTTCAAGCATATGCAGATAAGCGTCCAGTTCTTCCTTACTAGGAAAAGCGGTGCCGTAGATACGCTGCAGCATTTTATTTTTTTCATCACCACGCCAGTAAGCGCCGGCAATACTTTGCAGTTTAAAAGCTTTTACCCTGCCGGTCGACGGACAATGCGGCCCTGCGCATAAGTCTGTGAAATCCCCCTGCGTATAAGTGCTGATAACTGCATCTTCAGGCAGATCATTGATCAGTTCGACCTTATATTTTTCATCTTTGTCTGCAAACATTTTCAACGCTTCACTGCGCGGCAATTCACTGCGTACAAGCGGAAGATTGGCTTTAACGATCTTAGCCATTTCTTTTTCAATAGCAATCAGATCTTCCGGGACAAAAACATGCTCGCTGTCTAAATCATAATAAAAACCATTAGCAATAGCAGGTCCGATAGCAAATTTAGTATCGGGGAACAAGTGCTGAATTGCCTGGGCCATGATATGTGCCGCCGTATGGCGAATCGCATGCAGTCCTTCAGAGATTTCAGGAACAACAAATTCAACTGATGCATCATGCTCCAATTTATCTGTCAAATCTTTATTCACACCGTCTACCACAGCCAAAAGCGCCTGTTTGCCAAGTTTCTGCGACAAACCTTTTGCTACTTCCAGCAATGTCGTTCCGGCAGCAACTTCTTTTACACTGCCATCTTTTAAGGTTACTTTAACATTTGCCATTTTACTAGCCTCCTAAAAATAAATAAACTCCGTTCCCTGGAAAGGGACGGAGTTGACCGCGGTTCCACCCTAATTGACCTGCCGCTGGCAAGTCCACTCGGTACCGTTAACGCCGGCATACGACACTGCATACTAACTGCCAGAGCAGAGGTTCCGCAATGTGGTTTGAAGGTGGTAAGGTCTATCATTTTTCCAAAGCGCTTACAGCCAGGGCGCCTCTCTCTGCAGGAAAGATATGTTAGCCTCTTCCTTCGCATAACCGATTGATTATGTGACTATGATTAATTATAAACTTAACAATAATTATTGTCAATAATTTTGATTTGTAAAATTCTTGTAGCCAAATTTATATCGTTACCTTATAATTATATTAAGATTAGTAATAGTTTTAGGAGATGCCCCGATGAAGATCTGGAATAATCCATTCAGAAAAATACTGCTGTTTTCCCTGCTGCTTCTATCTTTTAGTTCGGCTCAGGCAGAAGAAAACAAAAAAGAAACTCTGTTGTTTTTACCTTTGGATAACCGTCCTGTCTGTTCCTCTTATGTTGCCAAAACAATGGAAGCAGCGGGTTACAAAGTGCTGCTTCCGCCTGATAAATATCTGGCTTCATATAATCGAAACGGCAGTCCTGATGAATTATGGAAATGGCTCGTCAGCCGTGCGCCTCAGGCAGACGCTGCCGTCATTTCCACAGACAGTCTGATCTACGGCGGTCTGGTTGCATCACGTACTCATCACGAACCGCAGGCAGTTTTAGAGCAGCGTCTGCAGCGACTCGAAACACTGCGTGATCAGTTCCCAGTACGGCTTTATGCTTTCTCTACCTTGATGAGAACTCCGCGCGCCAGTTTTGGCGCTGTTGAGCCTCCATATTATTCGAAAATCGGTCCGGCTATTTTTCGTTATTCCGAGCTTTGTGACTCCGAAGATTTGATTGGACTCAGCCTCAAAGATGCTTTAACGAAAAAAACTTTGTCTACCAACCTGCCTAAAGCAGATTTGCAGGACTGGCTGGAACGCCGCCAAAAAAATCTCAATATCAACAGCAAGCTGACGGAAATGACCCGCAGCAACCGTTTTCACTTTCTCGCAATCGGCAAGGACGATAATGCTCCGTTATCGCATACCCATATGGAAGCACGCAAGCTCACTCAGGAAACCTATGATCTTACGCAGCGAACTTTTCAGATAATCCCCGGTGTCGACCAGCTCGGGCTGCTGCTGCTGACCAGAGCCGGAAACGAACTGAAGCGTTATCAGCCACGTGTTTACGCCTATTATGCAGATGGCTGGGGACCGCGAACGCTGCCGCAATATTCTGATATGACCTTGGGGCAATCAGTGCCACAGCAGATTTTAGCAGTAGACGGACGTACTGCTACCAGTGCCGCTAACGCAGACGTTGTTTTGGCACTAAACACGCCCTTTGACGGCATAATGATGGATTCTACCGCTCCTTCCAATCAGTTTTTCTCTTCACCGCAAAACCGTGCCTATATCAAACAGCTCAAGCAGCTTATGGATAACGGCTACCGGGTATCTTTGGCCGACGTAGCTTATTCTAACGGAGCTGATAATGGTTTTATGAACGAACTGGCTAAACAAGGGCAGTTGGAACAGCTGACAGCCTATAATGGCTGGAATACTGCGGACAATACCGTTGGATTCGCCATTTGTCAGGGTATACTGACTCCGCAGATGTCAAAACCGGATGCTGAAAAACTGATGCGTATCAGAGTTATAGACGACTGGTATTATCAGGCCAATGCCCGACGCAGTGCTACTGCATTTTTGGAAAGCAAAAATCAAAAAAATGCAGTTTACCTTCTCGGCCCTTATCAGAAACCAGTTCACGATCTGGCTTTAGGCGTTTGCCGAGATTTATCAGGACGTTATAAATTTACAGAAAAAAGTAATTTTGATATTTCTTTCCCCTGGAACAGACTTTTTGAAATTGATGTAGAACTGAAAAAAGATAAAAAGAAATAACTGTCTTAAAATACCGTTGAACAACTTAGTCCAACGGTATTTTTTTATATTATCTGCCTATTTACTTAAATATTTATCGTTTTTCAATAAATTATTTACTTTTAATAAAGAATTGCTATATTATTTACTTAAGGAGGTTTTTATGGACAATATTGATACTGCAATTCTAGACTGTTTAAAGGAAAATGGGCGCGTCACCGCTTCTGAGATAAGTAAAAAAGTAAAACTGTCAATTCCTGCTGTTGCCGAAAGAATACGTAAACTCGAACAAAATTCGATTATTCAAAAGTATACAATCAAGCTCGACCGCCGGCAGACCGGGCAAAAACTTTTAGCTTTTATTTTTGTAAATATTGATAAAACCGAGCATATCAATGCTTTCCGCAGTCAGATAACCGTTCTTCCGGGTGTACTTGAATGTCATCATCTTGCCGGAGCTTACGACTATTTGCTTAAAGTAAGCGTCAGCGATACCGATGCTCTGGAAAGCTTTCTTACTAATAAGCTAAAAAAAATCACCGGCGTCAGCAGTTCTAATACCTTTATTACTCTGGCAACGCTAAAGGAAGAGTTAAATTGCTGAACTCTTTTATACGCGGTCTGCGCCTTGGTATAATTTTACAGCTGTCAATCGGTCCGGTTTGTCTTTTTATTCTGCAAACAGCTATTGCCCGGGGAATAACCGAAGCGTTGAAAGCCGTACTGGCAGTAGTTTTGGTTGACGCTTTCTATATCCTGCTGGCATTATATGGTTTAGGAACTTGCCTGAAAAATTATCCGGGCATACCGTTATTGCGGTGCTGCCGTGCTTCTCTACTTTGCAGTTACTGCTTTAGCTGATGTTTTTCATCCACAGATTTCAACTGCCACTATTATGCTGCCACAAATCAGCAGTTTTTACGCTGCAGGACTGCTTACGCTCAGCAATCCCCTGACGATTATTTTCTGGTTAGGTATGCTTTCAGCACAAGTTTCCCAGTACCGGCTCAACAGACAGCAGCTTCTTTCTTTCACCTGTGGCTGTATAAGTGCAACGTTCTTATTTCTCTGTATGCTTGCTTTTTTAGGTAACAGCAGCGCACCTCTATTGTCACCTTCACTACAGCAATTAATCAACATCTGCATCGGATGTCTTCTGATTTTTTTTGCATACCGATCAGCAACTTGTAGATAAACATTTAATAAATTTAATCTAAACATCTCTCTTTCTTTAACTTTGAGCTGAGCACCAGAATTCCACAATACAGAAAAGCCATCTGCAAATACACAGATGGCTTTTGCTGTTTTCCTGAAGCATTAAAAACTGTAGTTTATACCAATTTGATAGTTACGCCCAGGTTCGGCATACCACTCATCAAATCCAAGAAATCCGCCGCTTTCATTGTCCCAATTGGAATAAAACTGATTAAAAATATTATTGACCTTGACATAAAGCCTGGTATTTTTCTGCAGTTTATAGTTCAATGAAGCATTCCATACCCAGTAATTATTATTGGCAAAACGATTTTCACCACGGCCGTTAGCCTGATCAAAAACTCCGCGCCCCTGCAGCAGCACACTATACTTATCATATTCGTACATCAAATCAAGCAACAGTTCACCGTGAGGTATCATCGTACTTACAGGGCTTGAGTTTTTACGTTCCGTATCCACTTTCGTCTGTGTATAAGCCACCAGAGAACGCCACTTTTCTGAAAACCGTTTCGATGCGGAAACAGTAAATCCTGTTGCTTTCTCATGCGCAATATTGGCATATCGACGAAGATATTTGGGCAAACTTATATCTACTGCAATGACATCAGTTGCATCACGATGAAAAACATTCATTTTTAATGACGAAGACTCATTCGGTACATAAGTTAATCCCGCTTCATAAACCCTACCTTCTTCTGGCTTCAGCGCCTCGTCACCATAATCAGGAGAAAATATCTGCAGCTGCTTGGGCGGCGCAAAATATTCTGTATAGGCCAAAGTATATAATACCTTTTCAGAGGGCTGATATTCCAACGACAAAGCAGGAGAAAGCTTGCTCCCTGCATAAGAATTCCAATCCTGACGCAGACTGCCGACAGCTTTGACGCTGTCAGCCAGCTGCCAGACATCCTGCAGATAAACAGCTTTACTGATCACAGTTCCGTCACTATATTTTGCTGCCAGATCCTGATAATCAAGGACCTGATCCTTGTAATATTCCACACCGCCGGTCAAAGTATGTTTGGGGTGCCACTGTTTACTGTAACGGTCAAAAAAACCTTCCGTCTGTAAATCAAGCAGCCATGGTCGTTCAACATTTAAACTTCTATCATAGGCGGCATTGCTGCTGCGTCTGTAAATACCCACAATATTATTTTCTGTATCCGAAAATTTACGCTCATATTCCAGAGTTAGATTATCTTCTGTCTTGCGGGCATCGGTCATAAAAATATTTTTAACTAACTTTGGCGGCTTAGTTTCATCAGGTTCCGTATTCTTATAATTGAAGATCTTTGATTTATACCTGCCGCTGAAAACGCTGTAGCTTAAAGTCAGATCAGCAGTTTCACCCCAGGCTTTGGTCAATTTGATACCAGCATTTTCAACATTTTCGTACGAAGGTATATTCTTCCTTGCACTACTGTAATCGCCCATAATACTTTTTCGGGCATAAACCGACCAGCTCCATTCACCGCTTTTGCCTAAATGTAAAATATTCTCTTGCTCACGTCCATAACTGCCCGTTTCCAGATTGATACTGGTTTTAACACCTTCAACAGCTTTTTTTGTAGTTATCCTGATCACACCGCCTTTAGCAGCATTACCGTAAACGCTTCCGGCCGCTGACGGCAAAACCTCTACACTTTCCAGCATTCCCGCCGGCAGTACACCGAAATCAAAATCATTATAACTGCTGCCGTTCCAGTTAGAACGCACACCGTCAATAATTACCAAATAACGATCAGAACCATTCAGCAAAATCTTACTATAGGCATTCATACCACCGCTGGCGCCCCTTGCCATCAAAGTAACACCCGGAAGTTGCTGAATCACATCCAAAGCATTATCATAATTGCCGTTTTCCAGCTTCTTTTCATCAACTTTATAGTAACCTGGTTTACCTGCACTATTGTCATAACGCGCGGCCGTAACTATCATCGGCTCCAAATAAAATTCCGCTTCACCCGCTGCAGCCGCGGTTTTCATTGAGAAAAGCACCAGGTAAAATATAGCCAAGAAACACAAATATTTTTGCTGCAAAGCAACCTCTCCTTGATAAAAGTTTCTTTTGTTATGACTTCAGCAAATACTATCAGCTAATGCAGAAACTTTTCAATACTTTTATACAATTGTTCCACATCGAACGGCTTGGGAATAAAAGCATTCATTCCCGCAGCCAGCGCTTTCTCACGATCTTCCTGCAGCGTATTGGCGGTCATAGCGATAACTGGTATTTCCTGTGCGTCGTCCCTGCTCAAAGACCTGATCTCTGCAGCAGCTTCAAGCCCGCCCTTTAGCGGCATCTGCAGATCCATTAAAATCAGGTCATAAGTGCCTGGCAAAGTTTCCTGAAACCTGTCTACAGCCTGCTGTCCGTTTACAACGCGTTCAACGTGTACCCCCTGCATTTCCAACATCGTTACGGCAATCTCGGCATTAAGATCATTATCTTCTGCCAACAAAATATTTTTACCCGCTAAATAACTATGTATTCTGACTTCGTTATTATTCTCCAGGATTTCATCAAACTGTTTTTCGTAAACAGGCAGCTTGATAGTAAAGAAAAATTCAGAACCTTTTTCAACCTCACTGCGTACACTTAAAATACCGCCCATCAATTCTACCAAATTGCGGCTGATAGCCAGCCCCAACCCAGTTCCCTGCTGATTGCTGCGGCTTTTTCGGAAAACCTGCTCAAACGATCCAAAAATACGTTCCAGATCTGTTTCAGGAATACCAATGCCTGTATCACAAACACTGAAACGCAGCTCAAAAACCCCTTCTTCAGCAGCACTTTCCAGAACCGTCACCGTTATCTCGCCATTGTTTTCTGTAAATTTATGGGCATTGGAGAGCAAATTAATAAGAACCTGTTTTAAACGCAGCTCATCTCCAACAAAATTTTTATGTGTAAAACAGCATTTAAACTGTAATTTGATTTTCCTCTCTTCCGCCATCACCAGAAAAATATTGCTCAGCTGCCGCAGCAGATTATCCATAGAAAAAGGTCTGCTTTCGATCTGGATCTTGCCGCTTTCTATTTTTGACATATCAAGGATATCATTGACGATCGATAATAAAAATTTAGCAGAAGAATCAATTTTGGAAATATTTTTCTGCGTCACAGGATCCCCTTCACCGGAAAGCCGCATCAGATTAGCCAATCCGATGATTGCATTCAAAGGAGTTCTTATTTCATGTGACATCCTGGAAAGGAACTCTGAACGCACCTTGCTGATGTTTTCTACTTTTTTCATTTTAAAATAAATGACCTGATTTTTCATTTTAAACCAAAAATACATAAAAACAATCGTTACCACAAGTAAAATAAACCCAATTATGATCAGAGAAAATATGACTGGATTAGAATAAACCAAAGCCTTGAAAGACATTTCTTTCTTGCCAGACATCAAGGTATTATTGGATAAAATCTGCGCAGTCTGCTCATTGGACAGGTTGACCAGACTTTTATTCAAAATAGAATACAGCTGTATATCATTACTGCTGCTGATCCCCAAAGACAAATATATCTCAGGACTCTCTATAACAGGAATGATATTAGTATAATAATCACTCATATACAGATCTTCCAAAACAACGACAGGTATTCTGCTATAAGAAGCTTCTCCCGAATCTACTGCATTCAGACATTCTTCATATGTATCAAAATGCGCAACGTCTGTATGTTTGATATTACGCGATGCACAGCTGCCGTTTATGACTGCAGCAATATTTTTATCATTTGGGAAAGGTGTATACTTATTACGCATGATGATAGAATTAAGCATCATATAATTTTTGGTGATATTTAAACCATCAGGATTAAAGGCGTCATTTTCATTGATATAATAACCAAGGATATCTGCCTGACCGCTTTTGACCAATTCCAAAGTCTGCCCATAGGAAGCAGCCGTTATATACTCAAACTCCGCTCCGATCTGAGCAGCAATCAATGCAAAAATTTCAGGAACGATACCTTTAGGTTCACCATCCTTAATATAATAAAAAGGATAATTGTTTTTTACTACAGCTACCTTAAATGGGCCATTTTTATGTATAAACGTACTTTCCTGTTCTGAGAATACAGCAGTGTTACTGTAATTAACAGGAAAATATTTTTGAAACAGGGCTTCGCCAAAATTCGGATTGACTGCATAAATCTTTTTTATAGCTTCATTCAGCTGCGCACTTGTTTCCGGATCGTCCTTTCTGGCAACGATATAACAAGGTTCAGAATTAAAACGCAATGCGACATTATAATCAGCCAGCTTGTTAAAAAGATCGCTTACTAAAAGCAGATCCACTTCACCATTATCCAAAGAACTTTCAAATTCATCAGAAGTACCGTAATATTTGATATCGCTTTTTATATCATTGAATTCTAAAACATTATTTAAGCGCTTTATTTTATCAGTAGCCTTGGCAAAAACACCAATCGTTTTCCCTTCCAGACTTTTGATATCAAATCCCTTGATATTCTGGTCATTTTTGTTATAAATCAGCAAACTGTAGCTATAACCCATCAGATGTTCAGGATAATACAGGTTTTCACCAAATCCAGGTGACTTTAACACAGCACCCATAAGATCATATTTATTATGTTCCATATTTTTTATTGACTGGCTAATGGAATCTCCAATAAACTCATATTCCCAACCTGTATATTTAGCGATTTCAACTAACCATTCATAGACAACACCGCCACGTGTGCCATCTGCGTATGTCTCACATATACCGCGTGTTTCAGGGAATGCCACCTTTAAAACTTTTTTAGCCTGTGTTTCTGCAGCATTTGCAGTCACACAGGCACAAATAGATATTATTATCGCTAACCAAACAAAAGTACTTTTAAGAAGCTTCATATGAAAATTGCTACCTTATCTTTCCTGTCAATCAAGCTTGTTTATTATGTTTTTTAATATTTATATTCATTTTAACAAAATTATATCTTTTGAGCAATTAAATATAAGTTTTATTATTAATTTTACAATAAAAACAAAACACCCTCCATCAAATAATTATTGGTGGAGGGTGTTTAAATTATTTACGCGGCAAAAAGATTTTTATAGTAGTCCCTTTGTCCAGTTCACTTTCCAGCTCAATGCGACCTTTATGGAACATCACCCCATGCTTGACTATGGAAAGTCCCAAACCTGTGCCGCCGGTTTCTTTAAAGTGACTTTTATCAACCCTGTAAAAGCGTTCAAAAACCCGCTCTTTATCAGCACTGCCGATACCGCAGCCGGTATCCTTAAATGTCAGTACTGCTTCACCGGGAATTACGGCTACTGTAATCTCAACGCTGCCGTTTTCACGATTATACTTGATCCCGTTGTCAATAAGGTTATAAATAACCTCGCTCAAAACTGCAGGTACTCCTTCTACCTCAGCTTCACAGCCACTGACGCTTATTGCGACATTTTTTCCGGCAGCCTGTTCCTGCAGACGCTGAACTGTACCTTCAGCCAGCTTTTTCAATTCGATAATTTCCAGGTTGTTCATATTATTCGCCGACTCGTCTAAACGCGACAGTTTCATAATATTATCGATAAGCACAATCAGATGCCCGGCCTCACTGTAGATTTTTTCCAGGAAGCGCTGCTTATCTCCTTCCTGAACTAACCCGTTTTTCATAATCTCAGCATAACCCAAAATCGACTGCAGCGGTGTTTTCAGTTCATGCGAAACATTTGCAGAAAACTCACGCCGCAGTGTTTCTGCTGCACGCTTTTCAGTAACATCAAAAATCAGCAATACGCTGCCTTTACCGCCAACACTGCTGCCGCATAGCTGATAAAAGCGCCCGTCCTTCTGATACAGACTTTCACCGCTGCCGCCCACAGCTACCTTCTGCAGCAGCTCCTGCACTTCCTGGCCTCGCTCCAAAGTCAGAATATTTTTACCAACTACTTCATGATCCTGCAAACCAAATAATTTGGCGGCACTGTCGTTGATCGATAAAATATTCTGCCGGTCATTCAAAAGGATCAGACCCTCATTCATACTCTGAGTAATAGCCGCCAGTTCATTCTGCTTCTGCCGCAGCTGCTTTAAGCCTTCTGAAACCTGCCTCTGCTGCTGGGCGATCCGTGTTAAAAACGGTGCCAGTTCATCATAAGTATCATTTTCCAGTGGATTTTCCAGGTCCACCTGATCCAGCGGTAAAACCATTTTATCAGTAATCCGCCGTGCCAGAAGCATAGCCACCAAAGCCACCACCAGCACTACCGCGATCATATAGGGAATACTGCCGGCCACCGTCGCAAAAACAGAGTCTGTCGTTCTTGCAACACGCAGTATATCACCATTATCCAACCGCAGCGCAAAATAAAAAGTTTTTTCTGACAGAGTATCGCTCATACGCTCGGCCAAACCAATTCCACTTGCTAACGCTTCCTGTACTTCCTCACGATCTTTATGATTGAGCATTTTTTCGGCTGCCACATGATTGTCATAGATGACCCTGCCGTCAGGAGCAATCAAAGTAACACGAGTCAGCTTACCGCTTTCCATGGTCAATGCCTGCAGATAGCTTTTCCCGCTCTGTTCCAGACCCATTTTTATAAAAGTTGCTTCCTGTCTCAAATCACGCTGCATTGTGGTCATCGACCCCTGGTACATAATAACCGCAATCAGCACGGAAGCAATGATAACAGCCGCCGTTGACAAAAACAGCAGACCGCTGAAAATTTTATTTCTCATAGCCAGCTCCTATACGATAACCGACGCCGCGTACAGTTTCTACCAATGCTCCTGCTTCGCCCAGTTTCAGCCGCAGCGTACGCACATGAACATCGACAGTACGTGTCTCGCCGGCAAAATCATAACCCCAGATATCAGTTAAAAGCTGTTCGCGCGTAAAAACCTGTCCCGGCCGCTCTAACAGCTTATGTAAAAGCTCAAATTCCTTAAATGTCAGAACTACCTCCTGACCACCGGCCATCACGCGGTGTTTATCGATCTCCATTACCAACTCGCCGGCAGTAAGCCTGCTCTGCTTATCCTCCTGCTTATAACGCCGCAGTACGGCTTTGACCCGCGACACCATTTCCATCATGCCGAAAGGTTTGGCTATATAATCATCAGCCCCATTATCAAGACCATGAACTTTGTCGAATTCTGAGCCTTTGGCTGTTGCCATGATCACCGGCACCTGTGCGGTCCGTTTATCGCTGCGCAGCCGCTTCAGCAGACTAAGGCCATCTTCACCCGGGAGCATGATGTCCAGCAGAATCAGAGTCGGCTTGCCGCATTCCAGCGCTTTGAACAACTCATCACCGCTGCCTACGCCCAGAGCTTTAAAACCAACTGACTGCAATGTATAAACTTCTAATTCACGAATATTAGGATCGTCCTCCACGCAAAAGATCATGCACAGTATCCTCCTCATGTGCTCCTGTAATCATAAACAGCACCCATTGGGAAATGTTTACCGCATGGTCGCCGATTTTTTCAAAATACTTGGCGATCATCAGGTAATCAATAGCCTGCTCTCCGCTATCCTGCGTGCTGCGTATGACCTGGATCAATTCTTTTTTTGCCCTGCTGAACAATTCGTCAACGACATCATCGTCACGCTCTACCTGCTGAGCCAGGCGCAGATCGCCCTTCACAAAAGCGTCCAGACTGGTACTGACCATCTTTTTCGCCGCTGTCGCCATTTGCTGCAAAAGCGTTGTATCGTAATCCCTGCCAAATTCAGCCTTGCCTAAAATCTCAGCAATATTGCCCGCCTGTTCGCCGATACGGCTCAAATCCGTAATCATTTTCAGCGCCGCTGAAATCTGACGCAAATCAGAAGCGACAGGCTGCTGCTTCAAAAGCAGATTTATACAAATATTCTCTACTTCCCGCTCTTTTTCCTCTGTGCGTTTGCCTAAAATAATAATTTCTCTGTTCAAAGCATCATTATCTTCCTGCAAAGCCTGCATCACATGCTCCAAAGCATTCTCGCACAAAGTGCCCATTACGATCAGTTCTGTGTTCAAAAGCTCCATCTGAGCCGCAAATCTGCTCCTTACCATCAGCCAAACCTCCCTGTAATATAATCTTCAGTCTTTTTCTCCTGCGGGTTCGAGAACAAACTATCAGTATCGTTGAACTCTACCACTTCACCCAAAAGAAAAAAGGCTGTTTTATCAGAAATACGCACCGCCTGCTGCATATTATGCGTTACAATCACGATAGTATAATTTTGCTTCAATTCCAATGCCAAATCTTCTATTTTCAGGGTCGAAATCGGGTCCAGTGCCGAAGTAGGCTCGTCCATTAACAAAACCTCCGGCTGTACCGCCAGCGCGCGGGCAATGCAGAGCCGCTGCTGCTGACCACCAGAAAAACTCAAAGCGCTTTTATCAAGCCTGTCCTTGACTTCATCCCAGATTGCCGCCTTACGCAAAGCCTCCTCCACCATATCATCCAGCTTAGCTTTGCCTTTGACGCCATGTGTTCGAGGTCCGAAAGCAATATTATCATACACACTCATCGGAAAAGGATTCGGCTTTTGAAAAACCATGCCCACACGTTTACGCAGCAAATTAACATCGTCATTGGCATAAATGTCATCATTGTCCAGCAAAACCCTGCCTGTAATACGGCAGCCTTCGATAAGATCGTTCATTCTATTCAAAGATTTCAGCAGTGTTGATTTGCCACAGCCAGAAGGACCTATAAATGCAGTAATCTCTTTTTCCGGTATCCGCATATTGATATTTTTTAGCGCATGGAATTCACTGTAATATAAATCCAAAGTTTCAATAGCTATTTTCGTATCCATATTATTTTCCCTTCATCAATTGTTTTGCCAGTCTGCTCGACAGAGCGTTGATAGCAACAACGATCACAACTAAAATTACAGCCGTCGCATAAGCCTGTTTCATGTACAAACCCTCGCTGGCCAGCACATACATATGTACTGCCAGAGTTCGTCCTGACGACAGCACCCCGTCAGGAAGTGCCGCCACCGTACCGGCTGTATAAATAAGCGCTGCCGTTTCGCCTACGATTCTGCCAATGGAAAGAATAACGCCCGCCAGAATACCGGGAACCGCTGAAGGCAGAACTACGGCAAAAACGGTCCGCAGCTTGCCTGCCCCTAAGCCATAACTGCCTTCACGGTAGCTGTCAGGGATCGCTTTTAATGCTTCTTCTGTCGTGCGCATGATAAGAGGTAAAATCATGATCGCAACAGTACAGGCGCCGGCAAGTAAGGAATAGCCCCATTTCAAATAAGTAACGAAGAACAGCATACCAAACAAACCATATACAATCGAAGGGATACCGGCAAGAGTATCAGCAGTTACACGTACCAAGCTTACCAGCCTGTTGCCGCGGCTGGCATATTCGACCAGATAGACCGCCGCAAATATACCAAGCGGAGTCGCAATAGCCAGCGCCATTATTACCATCAGCACTGTATCAACCAAAGCAGGAAACAGAGAAACATTTTCTGAATTATACTGCAAAGCAAACAAACCTGTTTCTATATTTGGCAGCCCCTGCCACAAAATATACCCCAGTAAAAAACTCAACACCATGAAAGTAATCAGCGCTGCAGCAATCACACAGCCCAGTAAAAACAACGACAGCGGATCGCGTCCGCATTCATGCAGCTTACGGTTAAGCTGCGCTTTTAAACCCGTCATTGCTGCACCACCTTACCTTTCAGGTACGAAAAAGTCAAATTAATAATCAGGATAAATACAAACAGAACGACAGCCGTTGCAATCAACGCATCACGGTGCAGATCCGCAGCATATCCCATTTCAATGACAATATTTGTTGTCATCGTGCGCACGCCTTCTAAAATACCTATAGGCATTCTGGCCTGATTGCCTGCGACCATAATTACAGCCATCGTCTCGCCGACGGCCCGTCCCATTCCCAGAATGATCGCCGCCATAATCCCCGACTTGGCAGCCGGCACGACTGTAAAAAATACACTGCGGACATGCCCTGCTCCTAAAGCCAGAGCCCCTTCATAATAACTGTCAGGCACCGCACGCAACGCGGCTTCAGCGACGCTGATCAGTGTCGGCAAAATCATCATGCCTAAAAGCAGTGAAGCCGTAAGCATACTGCTGCCGGTACCGCCGATATGTTCACGGATAAACGGGACCATCACTACCAGTCCGAAAAAACCATAGACAACTGAAGGAATACCAGCCAGCAATTCTACAGAAGGCTTCAGCACATTGTATATTTTCTCAGGACAGAAACGCGCCATAAAGACAGCCGTCAAAATCCCGACCGGAACTCCAACGACGATCGCTCCCAGCGTAACGTACAAGCTGCCCAGGATCATCGGCAGAATGCCGTAGACATCGTTGGCAGGACGCCATCTTTCTCCTAAGAAAAAATCTGCAGCGCCGATTTTGCCGATAGTCGGCAGCCCGTTGGCAAACAAAAACAGACAAATCATAGCTACTGTAGCGATAGAGGCACACGCCGCCAGCAGAAAAACAAACTTCATTATTTCTTCTTTACGCTTCTCCATACTCCCTCACATTATACAGGCGGCTGCCCCTAGAGGCAGCCGTTAGTTTACAGTGTTCAGTTTTATCTGCTTACAGTTTATTCCATTCAGTAATCTTGCCGGTAAAGATCGCTTCGACCTGTTCTTTTTTCAGATCGCCGACTTTATTATCTTTATTTACGATTACCGCAATACCGTCAGTAGCGATAACAGTTGCTTTTAAGCCCTGTTCCAGCTCGCTCTTCTTCAAGTCGCGTGAAGCCATACCAATGTCACATATACCGCTGACAGCAGATTTAACGCCGGTAGTGGAATCACTGCTCTGGATCTCGATATTAGCAGCCGGATTGATTTTCATATACGCTTCTTTCAGTTTCTCCATTGCCGGAGTTATGGAAGACGAACCTGCTACAACTACTTTACCTGCCGGTTTGGTTCCTTTATAAGGCGCAGCTTTGTCATCGCCGATGCAGCCGGCCTTAGCTACTACCTCCTGGCCTTCTTTTGACATAATGAAAGCAACGAAATCCTGGGCAACTTCGCTCAAACCATCTTTCGTACAGATATTGAACGGACGGGCGATTTTATAAGCACCGCTTTTTACATTGGCTGCACTTGCTTCTGCACCATCGATTTTCAGCGCTTTTACTGTATCATTTAAAGAGCCCAGTGAAATGTAGCCGATAGCGTCTTTATTACCGGCGACAGTAGTCATCATGACCGAAGTATTATTGGTAATGGCAGCATTATCAGTAGTATGGTCGATTTTTTTGCCGTCAGCATCCTTCTTCTCAATACCGAACAATTCTATAAAGGCACCGCGTGTACCGCTTCCATCCTCACGGGAGATAACAACGATCTTACTGCCTGCTGCCGCATTATCAGCCTTCTTTTCCGATTCACTGCTGCCGCAGCCGGTAAAAATAATCGTACTCATTGCTGCTAATAAAATACCTGCTGCTTTTTTGTTCATTTTCATCACTATAGCCTCCAAAATTTTTATGATTTATTTTTAGTTTTCTGACTATGGCTATAGCATATCCCAGCAAAGTAAAATCCGTTAGCGCAGTTTTGTAAAATCAATGTAAAGTTTGTAAAACGAACTGTTTTACAAAAAACAGCCTCCAACAAGTAATAAAACTTGTTGGAGGCTGTTAAAGATTATTTTTAAAGCGGAAGCTTGACTGAAATCGCTTCGCCAGCTCTGAACAGTATGGTATCTAACGCCTTCTGTGCAACTGATCCGCTGCCGATAAAGAAATAGTCAGTAGAATCTTCAGCTTTTATCAAATATTTTTTATTATAAAGTTCTTTATCATTCTTTAAATCCACGATCCGCAAAACCAGCCCGGTTTCCACATTTTTATCAAAATATATAAAATTAAAATGTGTTTCTTTTGTAATGGGCTGCAGCTCGGTATAAACAAAATAATCTGCCCCGCAGCCATCAACCTGCGCCGTCAATTCTGCAAATGAAGCTTTTTCGAATGACTTTTCTTTGAAGTTTTCACCATAAGGTTCAGCATCGATTTCAAGATAAATTCCTTCGATTTTCTTCTGCAGCTTTTCCAATGCTATTTGGGTAAGCTTTTCATCATAACGTGTTCCGGCGATATTGTTAAACACCAAAAGCACGCTGCTTTTCTGTCGCAAGCTTTTAGCCGCTTCAGCTTCGCAGGCCGCAGTAAAAAATACAAATATCATTAAAAAGACCCCCATAAGCCTTTTATCAAAATATTTTTTCATTATAGAACCTATTTTTTATCAGCAGCTACCGCAACAGATTTTTCTTCCGGCAATCTGACAGTTAAAACAGAAGTGATCTGTTCGTTGATCTTATTCAGGGCTTTCATGGCAACCGATTTATTACCTATGCCGCCGATCATTGTTCTGTCGGAAGCTTTCTCAGTAAACTTGCCATTATATAAATATTTACCATTTACCAAATCAATGATTTTCAATGGTACAGTAGTCGTTATATCTTTACCAACTGTAAAGAACGTCACTTTGTCTCTTGCTATAAACGGCTGCACTTCAATAAAAACGACATAATCAACATCTTCACCTTCAAAAGCATCAACTATATCGGCTCTTTCAGCCGTAGTAATATCAACAATACCAACTTTGTTTAACTTTTCGATATATGGTTCACCATTGATATAAATATATTTATCATCATTGATGCATTTTTCCAAATTGCCTAAAACCACTCCATCTACTTCGTCATTATAAGTAGTCTCGGCATTATTTACATAAAGCACAGCTACTTTAGGCATATTTTCCATTCTTTTGGCTTTTTCTGCCTGATATACCGGGTCGCTCTCCACCCTGATTTTTTCCATTCTTTCACGCATAGACACAGGAGCGTCAGCAGGTTCTGCAGCAAGTGCCGTAGCTGTGCTGAGTGCAAAGATCATAGTTAATAAATACAAAATTACTTTCTTCACCATTATCCCACCATTCTTATTTTTATGGACTTCCATAAATTCTTTACTGTATCTGATAATTTATCACCTCTTAATTCTACAGGTAAAAAACTTCACCCAATTATTATTCTTACAGCAAAAATACTATGCAAATACACTTTAAAGTTTTGCTTGTATTTTTATAAATAAATCATAACACACATACATATATCCAGCAATACTGTTAAAATAAAATTACAAAAAAATAATCTTATCACACATTTTTCAAACAAAGCCATCTATGTTATAAAATCACAAAGCGGCAACACAATAAATGTGTTGCCGCTTTTGCAGACAAACCTGAATACCTTGTTACGAATCATTAATCTTCTTTTTGAAGTTCTTCCTGTACATAATTAGGCAGAGCAAAAGCACCGAGATGTACCCCGGGATTATAATAACGATTTTGCAGCCCAAATTCAGACCAGCGTTTAAAGTCAGCATCTTTCACTGGATCAAGACCTTTCGAAGCAAACCCGAACAACCAGTGTCCAGAAGAATAGGTAGGCATATAAAATTGATAAACTGTTGCTATGGAAAATACCGAAGCAAGTTTTTTATGCGCCCGGCGCATTTCATACGCATATTCTTTATAGTAAGGTGATTCGTGCTGATTGATCAAGATACCCTTATCATTCAGCGCCCGGTAGCAATTGCGGTAAAACTCGGTCGTAAAAAGACCTTCGCCAGGTCCAAGCGGATCTGTAGAATCGACGAGTATCAAATCATATGCACCCTCAGGCGCGTCTTGTACGAATTTTAACCCGTCGCCAAAAATCAGATTGATCCGCGGATCATTATCCAGCGCACAAGCAGTCTGTGGAAAATATTTCTGGCACAGACGTACGACACGTTCATCGATTTCGACCATATCTACCTGCTCTACTGTTTTAAAGCGGCAGACCTCACGTGCAGTACCACCGTCACCGCCGCCAATGATCAAGACCTTTTTGATGTCCGGATTAACTGCCATCGGCACATTACTGATCATTTCATGATAAATAAATTCGTCCTTTTCGGTAATCATAATCAGCCCGTCTAAAGTGAAAAATTTACCAAAGGTTTCCGAATCAAAAAAGTCTATTTTCTGAAAGGGAGTCTGCTCGCTATATAATTGCTCTTTGACCAAAATCGAAAGTTTGGCGTCGGGAGCGTGAAATTCAGAAAACCATAAATCCAGCATACTTACTCCTCCTTAAAGATTGATGCGGTCCATATTTTTACCGTAGAAGATCTCGTCCATTTCATGACGCAGCTTGGCCTCAATCCGTTTTACTTCGCCTGGATGCAGCTGTTCTTTGCTAAGCCCGAACAGATAGTTATCAAGGTCGAAATCTTTGAGCTTACACTTGGTATGGAAAATATTTTCCTGATACACGTTCACGTCTATCATCTGGTAATGTTCCTTTACCAGCTCAGGGATATAATCTTGAATTGAAGTGATATTGTGATCTATAAACAGTTTATGTCCTGTAATATCACGCGTAAAACCACGCACACGGTAATCGATAGTCATAATGTCGGTATCGAAACTGTGGATCAGATAATTAAGCGCTTTCAGCGGTGAGATCTCACCGCAGGTAGATACGTCGATATCGGCCCGAAAGGTACTGATACCACCGATAGGGTTATATTCGGGATAGGTATGCACCGTGATATGGCTTTTATCTAGATGGGCTAAAACTGTTTCCGGTAAAGGGCCCGGAGCGGAACTGTTATCTTCAGCACCAACGCTGTGCAGACAGCCTTCGGCAATGAGGATAGTGACACTGGCGCCCTGCGGCTCATAATCCTGCTTGGCGATGTTCAGAATGTTTGCTCCGATAATGTTGGAAACATTTGTTAAAATTTCCGTAAGACGGTCGGCATTATACTGCTCGTCGATATACTGCAGGTAAGCCTCCCTGTCTGCTACCGTCTTAGTGTAGCAAATGTCGTACATATTAAAGCTCAGGCTTTTCGTCAGATTATTGAAACCATGTAGCTTTAATCTCTTTACCTCTTTCTCCAATTCAACAAATCAGCTCCTTGTCACCAAATTTATTGCAAGTTTGCAATATGGATTATATTTATTATATAGGCAAACTCTGGCAAAAACAATAAAATAAAAAAATACTTCCTACGTTACGTAGGAAGTATCAAAATCCAGTTTAGCGCATATTGATGAATTGTAAATCTACGCCGAAGTCGCCTGCTTTCAGCATTTGGATAACAGCCTGCAGATCGTCTTTTTTAGCTCCGCTGACGCGTACCTGATCGTCCTGCATCTGAGCATTGACTTTCAATTTAGTCGCTTTGATCGCGGCTACGATCGCTTTGGCTTTTTCCTTCGGTATACCCTGCAGGATAGTAAGTGTCTGGCGAACTGTGCCTTTGGATGCCGGCTCTACCTTACCCAGCTCCAGGCAGCGCAGCGGGATATCGCGTTTAGCCATACGGGCACGCAGCATATCGATGATAGCGTTCAGCTTATATTCGTCTTCAGCTGCCAATTTGATACATTTTTCTTCTAATTCGATGCTGGCATCACTGCCGCGGAAATCATAACGCTGGGCGATCTCCTTTTTCGTTTGATTGACCGCATTGTCCATTTCCTGCATATCGACCTGCGATACAACGTCAAAAGAACTGTCTTTAGCCATGATGTCACTCCATTCATTGATTTGTTAATAATAACATTATATCAAAAAATCGGGAGCTTGTCATTTCGTCAGCGTCACCGTATCGATCAGCTTACCGTCCTGCTTCAGGCTGGTCACTGTCAGCTTACCGTCATTAACAGTCAGCTTCATATAATTAGGCTGGTCAAGCACGCCGTCAAAAGCGACCTCCTGCGGCTTGGAACGCGAACCGGCCCAGGTTTTATCACCACTGCGGCCCGAAGAAATATAGATCGTTCCCTGTGATGCCACATTACCGTTTTTAAACGGAGCAGAACGGCCGTAGGTATGATTATGAGCAGAAAAAACTACATCGACATTGCCACGGTCAATAACTGGTAAAAGTGCCGCACCCAATTCATTGGGTCTGCCGTCCTGATAGCGGAACAGATTACGGTGCACCAACACGATTTTCCATTTCTTATCACTGGCGGCCAGATCGCGCTCCAGCCAGCTCACCTGACTTGCGATCAGTTCAGGCTGCCACTCGTTTAATTCCTCCTGCTGCGTATCGATTACAGAAAAATGTACATCGCCGTAATCATAGCTGTAAGCCTGCTTCTGCAAACCCTCCGGCCCATTCAGGGGCAGATCGAACAAATTAAGATATAAATCGCCGCGGTAAGGTTTCCATTGCAGCGAATAATTTTCATGGTTGCCACTGATAGGAGCAACCGGAATCTGCGGCAACAGCCCGGACACTCCACGGAACCAACTGCGCCACTGGCTGTATTGCTCGCCGTTATCTACAAGATCGCCCATATTGATGAAAAAGGCGGCTTCCGGATCGTGACTGTAAGCATAAACGGCAGTCTTACGCCAGACATTATAATCAAGGCTTTGCGAATCGCCGAAGATCAAAGCCGTAAAAGCGCCTCCGGTATCTGTTTTCAACGTTTGCCAGGCAGAAAATTCTTTGCCGCCGCCAGCCCTGTATTCATAAACAGTTCCCGGCTCCAAAGCTGTCAGCGTCACACTTTGCTGATAAACCGTCCCTGAATCTGTTGCAAATTCTTTGCCCTGCGCCCGCACCCTGTGAAGCTCATTTTCGCCCTGCAGCTTATATTCCACCCAGGCATCGCTTTCCGGCGCATGCGTCTGCCACATAATAGTCCGCGAGGTTTTACTGTCGGCAGTAATCACCTGCCGCAGCTGCTGCGGCTCGTAACGCGCAGGCTGTTCGGCGCCGCAATATTGACGTTCATAAAAAAAGATACCGATCCCGACCACGGCAAGCATCAATGCCAGCAGGCCAGTTTTTGAAAAAGCTTTACTCCATCTCATTTTTTCCCCTCTCTCCCGCTACCATACTGTTTTATGCCAAGCTATACCGCTCCCAAAAGACCGTAATTACCTGCCGCATAAAAAGCAGTTCCGTAAAAAATGTTGATATCATTGCGGAAAAGGACGACAACAGCGCCCTCTTCTTTTTCCTTGTTTAAATTATATAGGTCTGGTCTGCGCTCCAGTCAAGAAAACATTTTGTGAAAAATAATAGGACCCGCCGATAATATTTTCCGGCGGATCCAAAACGTATATGCTTTATCAGTCGATGATATTTTGCTTGTAATCGTGATAACAGCTTCTCAGCTTCTCCATTGTTTTTACCATTTCCAGCTTTAACTTGGAGGCGGCATCAAAATCGCCGCGGCTAAAAGCATCGCGGATCATAGTAAAGATACACGGAGCCTCGACAGAATCTTTAGCCAACATAACACGCAGCGCTGCGATCTTCTCCCACAGCTCATCGTCACATTTATTATAGAAGCCAGTGTCATGCAGACATTTCATTGCCACGATCTCAGCATGGAATTCGGGGATGATCCTGTTTAAGAGCTCGGTCTGCCAGCGAACCAAGGCACCTTTGGCAAAAGAATCGATAAATTCTGCGCGCAGGATATTGCCGCTGGTAAGAGCAGCTTTCTTTTCAGGATATTTATTAAAGCCGCACATATTTTCCCACACAGTTGCAGGCGGTTTACCAAACAGACGGCTGCGTTCTTCCTCGCTGAAGTCTTCAAAAACATCATCTTCGCTGCGGTATTCGCGGTCTTTTTCCAGATAGAAGCCTTCAACGCCGGCCTTTTTGGACAATTCGGCTTCCAGTTCCTTCAATTTTTTGCCTGATTCCACACAAGCCTTGATTCCATCCCACATTGCCAGATAGAAAGCAGCGATAGCAATATAGGTATTAGTATAAGGATTAGGCGAACGCATTTCTATACGGGTCGCCATCGGACTGTCGATATCGCGGATCAAACCTGCCAGAATCGTACGGTTACGGGAAGGGACCTGCGGACTGATACCCAAAGAGGTAACGATACAGACAGGGGCCTCAAAACCTGGCTTCAAGCGGTTCAATGAATCGATCGTAGCTGAAATAAAAGGATTGATGACCTCATAGTTCTTCAAAAGGCCCATCATTGAACCGTAACCGATAGCAGACAGAAAATCCGCTTTCATATCGCCGGGCGCAAACAGATTGACCATTTTACCATTTTTGAGTTTTGCGGCAATACCGACATGGGTATGTTCTCCGCTTCCTGCAACGCCGGGGATCGGTTTAGCCTGGAAGGAAACTTCCAGACCGTTCATCCGAAAAACCTCTTTAACGATAATGCGGGCCAGCAGTTCGTTATCAGCAGTTTGCAGCCCGACGTTAAATTTCCAGTCTACTTCCAGCTGTTCCATAACATGCGTCATATGACCTGCGCCGTCGATCTGTCCACGTACGCCGCCGCATTCTTTATGGCCCATTTCCGGTTCCAGACCATAAGCTTCCATCATTTCTATAGTCTGTTCTAAAGCGGTACGCACGTTACCGCGGGTACGCTGCCAGTATTGCTCCTGCATCATCTGCGAAGAAGAAAGGGCTTCGATCGGTGCGTCTTCACGCGGAGATTTGACCCAGAATTCCAGCTCGGTAGCACAGGTAAAGACCAGTTTTTCGATCTGAGACAGGTCAACATGCTCAAGACCTGCGATCTGCGGATGTTTTTTAAACATTTCCAGCATTTGTGCTTCCACATAATCCAGACTGTTTTGCAGGATCGAACGGGAATCAACAAAGATTTCGTTGTGGATCAGGAAACAGGGTATGCGCAGGGTTCCGACCATTTTACCTGTCTGAGCATCAAAATGCTCGTAATTATAATCAATATACCAGTTGACACTTTTGTCGACCTTCATATCGACGCGGGCGTTATTTAAAGTAGCAATGCCCGGCAAAACAACGGAAGAACCATCAGTCTGAGCAGCCATACCTTCCAGGAAGCTGTTGATATCTTCGATAAATAAATTGATGGGCACTTTTTCGTCGGTATCGTTACCGGCAAAGTCCACACCCATAAAAGAAACAAATTTGATTTCCGGGTGCATTTCCAGCAAAGCCTTCAGTTCCTCCGGGGTTTGCTGTTCAGGGTTAATGTAATACAACATTTCTTTGTTCATCATAGCAATCACTTGCGGCACTGTGCCGCGCTCCTTTCCCAATGCTGAAGCTGAAATACAAATATAAAAAGGACCTTCCTATTTTTAAGCAATAAAATAGAAAGATCCCCATTGATCTATCGCCATCATTATAACAAACAACAGTCAGGCTTGTCCAGTGTTTAAAACAAACTTTAAACACTTTTTTTAACCAAACACCAAATATCACTTGCTCAAAAGCCGGATCAATATTTCTTCCAGCTTTTCAAACTGCCGGCCGCCATAGCGGATTTCGATATTGAGCTGTGATAGTTCCAAAAGTGCCCGTTCCAGTTCACCCAAGCCAAAGCGGCGGCTCTGCTCCGCCATTTTTTTTACAGCAAAAGGCGCGGCTTTTAACTCTGAAGCGATCTCGGCCTGCGAGGCCCTTCCTTCCAGAAGTTCTTTGACACGTCCAAGACGTCGCAATTGGAACGAAACCAGGCCGCATAGCGCCAGCACAGTATTACCGTGCTTACGTTCTTCACCCAAAAGCTCCAAAGTCTGCCCCAGCTTCTTTTCGGCAATGGCGTTCAGCAGCGCAAAGCGCGAAACTTCAGGCAACGCAGCGAAAGTCTGCTCGATATCATCTTTGGTCCAAATCTTACGTTCACCGGCGTAAACCGATAGTTTTTCGATTTCCTGTTCCAGCAGCAGCAGCGGCGCATTGTCAGTTACCGACAGATATTCCATGATCGTTTGTGACGCTTCATAATCAAAACGGCAGCCGCGCAGCGCAGCCTGTTCGTCCAGCCAGGGCTTCAGCTGATAGGATTTGAGAGACTTGCATTCCACCATCGCAGCAGTTTTAAGCAGGCTTTTATAAAGTTTACCGCGTTTATCGATTTTTTCGCCTAACAGCAGTACCTGACAATGTTCAGGTACATCAGCCAGCAGTTCTGCCAGCTCTTCCTGCTGCTGTTTGCGTTTTTCGCCGCCATCCTTACCTCCCCACAGCTTTTCATCTTTAATGATAACCAGACTGCGTCCTGAGAAAAAAGGGTAGGTATTGACAGCAGCAGATATTTCCTTTATATCCGTATCACGCTCAAAAACAGTTATTTCCCTGTCTTCCGGCGCGGCGTCGCCAAAAACAGCCCGCGGTAAAGCGGCGGCTATTTTATCTTTATAATAGCCTTCTTCGCCGAACACTGCGATTACACCAGCTACCTGTGTACCGGCACTTAATTGCTGCATAATTTTTTCTGCCGTGATTTCCATGTTTGTACTCCTTCAAGCCACTAAAAAAATTCCTTCTGATACCGATAACTATAACATTTTACCTGGCTGCCGTCAAAAGTGATTTTAAGCGCTCCGTCCTGATCTGTACGCCGCACCTGAACCCCGCAGGCTGCCAGACGCTGCAGCGTTTCACTGCCAGGATGGCCGTAGCTGTTGGCCGCACCGACTGAGATAACCGCCAGCTGCGGACTGACTGCCGCTAAAAACGGCATTGAAGAAGAAGCATTACTGCCATGGTGACTGACCTTCAATACCTGACCGGGCTGAATCTGCCCCGCTGCCAGCAGTTCCTCCGTTTCTGTTGCATCACCTGTAAAAACAATGCTGCCGTCAGCAGATACAACCCTCACGATCAGCGAGCTTTCATTTGCATCGCTGTCAGCGCTGCCGACAGGCGCGCTGATGATCTGTATTGCAGTATTGCCCAGGGAATAATTTGTGCCGCTCTCGGCATATATAAGCTGCGCTTTGGTATTCTTCAGCAGTGCCTGTATATCTGCTGAAGGCTGTTCCTGAGGCATAATGAGCCTGCGTATAGGTATATTTTTAGCTACTGCGGCCGCTCCTCCTGCATGGTCGTGGTGTCCGTGGCTTAAAAGCAGCATATCCAGACTGCGAATCCCCAGGTAACGCAGATAGGGCAGAACGATACGGCTGCCCGTATCATAGTCACCACGCAGACCACCGGTATCAATCAGCAGCGTCTGACGCTGCGGTGTTACGACCAGTGCCGCATCCCCCTGTCCCACGTCGATAAAATGTACGGTCAGAGGCTGCGGCCTGAATTTATCATAAAGCCCGATCCCCACCAGCATACAGCAGCATAAACCGATCAGCAACCGTCTTTCGCAAGCAGTGAAATCATCCCAGTCGCTGCTGCCGAAAAGCAGCAACAACAGTAAATAATAGACAGCGCCGCATAAAAGAGGCCAGCTGCCAACAGTGACAGTTGCCCAGCCGCCGGATGCCAGCCAGTGAATGATATTCAGCAAGGGGTGCAGTAAAAGCCCTGCCAGTAAAAACAGCAGCTTTCCCAACCCAAATACCGGCAGGAGGGCATATCCCGCCAGTGTCAGCAGTAGTGCCAGTTCCAGCAGCGGTACTAGAAGCAGATTAGCTGCCAGCCCACTCAGTGAAAGCTGATGAAAATAATGGATCAAAAACGGCAAAGCCGCCAGCTGTGCTGTTAAAGATACTGCCAGGATCTCGGCAATCCCCACAGGTAAGTAACGGGTACACAGGCCGCTCAGTACCGGGTAGAAATACAGCAGCCCTGCTGTTGTGGTAAATGATAACTGAAAACCTGCGTCCCAAAGCCAGCGCGGTTCATAGCAGAGCAACAGTATGACCACAGCACAGAAAATATTACTGCGCTGCGGCAGCCTGCCGCTAACGCCGGCTCCAAATAGTGCCAGCGACATAAGCAAAGCCCTCAGTACAGGCGGTTTGAACCCGCACAAAGCCGCATAAAAAAATAAAATCCCTGCCAGCAGCGCCATAGTACAGTGGTTACGGCGCCGCAGCAGTACAAGCAGAAAGCCTGTCACCACTGCTATATGCGTACCAGATACAGCCAGCAGATGCGCCAATCCCACAGCAGCAAAATCTTCCCGCGTCTGCGCACTGATACCGTCGTACCCCCCTAAAGTCATACCGGCTAAAACAGCTCCGGCCTGTCCCGGTACAGTATGCTGCAGATTTGAACGCAGCCCTGCAGCCAGTCCGCCGATATACTGCCTGATACTTTGTCCGTCCCCGGACAAATACAGCTCACTGCCTTTTATAGACATTCGCCCCTGTAAATCCTGCAATTCGTTCCACAGCCCGCTATCCCAACCACCCGGATTGGCGAAATCAGTCATTGGTTTAAGCGTTCCCTGTACAATAACGCCACCGGTTATTTTCTCGCTAAGATCCTGCCCTTGGACGAACACACGTACTTTACCAGATACTGCGATTGCTGTATCGGGTAAAGAGCTGCCAAGTTCCGCACTATTTGTCTGCACCGCTTGACAGGCAAGCACCAGACTGGTTCCCTGCGGCGTTACTTTGACACTGCCAGCTTCCACTCTGCCGAAAATACGTACTTCCTGACCGGTAAAAGTCTGCAAAGGCAGCTGCGGCTGACGCATGGCCCCGCTGCCGCTGGCAGCGCCACAACAAAAACACAAACCAATACCTGCCGCGGCCAACAACTTTACTCCAGCCTTTTGGCGGCAGCACCAGGCAAGCAGCAGCAGAAAAAGTGCCGCCAGTATCAATGCTGGTATCAACGGCAACAGCTTACTGAGCCCTGCGTGGCAGCCAAGCAGAAATGCCAGTGTGGCGGCGACAATGATCTGTTCCAGCTGACGCTGCATCACAGCTCCAGATAAGGCTGCATTTTGCTAAACTTGGCCTTACCGATCCCTTTGACCTTCATAACATCCTCGATACTGGCAAACCCATGCGCCGCCCGATACTCAAGTATACGCTGCGCGGTAATATCACCGACCCCAGGCAACGCTGTCAGTTCGGCAGCCGTAGCCGTATTCAAATGTACCTTGCCGCCGGCTTTTGCTGTGCCCCTGCCACTCTCAGCAGCAGTCTTTACCGAGACCAAAGTATTTGCGCCTGCTGCCTCAGCAGCTGCACCTGCATTTACCGGCGCAGTCTGCTCACGCAATTGCCTGGCACTTAACCGCGGCACATTTACCTGCATACCATCTTTCAGCAGCTTTGCCAAATTAACTTTATCGGGATTAGCTTCCAGTGTCATTCCTCCGGCAGCGGCGATAGCCGCAGTAGCTCTGCTCCCTGCGGGGATTTCATATAAACCCGGCTTTGCTACCGCACCGCTTACATATACCTTAACTCCCCGAGTCTGTACCGCACTGATACCAGCTGCCGGTACAGGCACAACAGCAGCAGTATCCTGCGGGCTGCTTCCCAGCAGACTGCCGCCGGCACATAAAACTACGGCAGCCCCCAAAGCTGCTACTTTTCCTCTCAGCCCTCGTTCCATCATCGCTATCCAGCCCCTTTAAAACGCAAAAAAGCAGAGTTCCTGAGGTCAACAATAAATTCGTTATACCTTAGGAACTCTGCCATAGCGTCTTTATGATTTGATCTTACTGATACAGCTATTTAATTTTTTTCTGCGATTTAAGGTCTGGCAACAATATTGACCAAACGTCCGGGTACGCAGACGATCTTCACGATCTTGCCGACATCGACCATAGCAGCGATATGTTCATCCGCCAAAGCCAGTTTTTCCAGTTCTTCCCTGCCGGCTTCCGCAGGTACAACCAAACGGCCTTTGACCTTACCGTTGACTTGCAGCACGATCTCGACATTATCGACCTTCATGGCCTCTGCCTCGGCTTTAGGCCAGCTTTGTGCATGCACGCTGCTGTCAGCGTCGATGACGCCATGCCACAATTCTTCGGTTACGTGCGGTACGAAAGGAGCAAGCAACCGCAGCAAAGCGGAAACGGTTTCATAAACCAGACCGGCATTGTAATTTTTCTGAGCTTCCTTATAAACATATAAAGCATTGACCAACTCCATCATCGCACTGATTGCAGTATTGAAATTAAACCGCTGCTCGATATCGTCGGTAACTTTTTTGATCGTATTATGCAGCACGCGGCGCAGCTCTTTATCAGCTTCATCCAGTTTTGAAGTATCATAGCCGGTGACCTTTTGGGCCAGCTCACCCTGGAAGTGGCTGACGACACGCCAGACACGGTTGATAAAACGGAAGGAACCCTCCACGCCCTGATCGCTCCATTCCAACTCTCTTTCAGGCGGAGCAGCAAACATAATAAACAGACGAGCAGTATCGGCACCGTATTTGGAAATGATCTCTTCCGGAGAAACGACATTACCTAAAGATTTACTCATTTTCGCACCGTCTTTAATGACCATGCCCTGAGTCAGCAGGTTGGTAAATGGTTCGTCGTATTTTACAAGGCCTGCGTCACGCAATACCTTCATAAAGAAACGTGAATACAGCAAATGCAGGATCGCATGCTCGATACCCCCGATGTACTGATCGACCGGAGCCCAGTAATCAACAGCTTCTTTACTGAATGGAGCAATATCGTTTTTCGGATCGGTATACCGCAGATAATACCAGGAAGAACACAGGAAAGTGTCCATAGTATCGGTCTCGCGGCGGGCCGGCTTACCGCATTTGGGGCAGGTGCAGTTAACAAAGCTTTCACTGGTTGCCAGCGGTGAAACGCTGCCCGCATCAAACTTGACGTCTTCCGGTAAACGTACCGGCAGCTCTGCTTCCGGCACAAGAACTTCGCCGCAGTCAGGACAGTAAATAATCGGGATCGGAGCCCCCCAATAACGCTGACGGCTGATGAGCCAGTCGCGCAGACGGTAGTTGACATGGCGGGAACCAAAGCCCTGTTCTTCCGCATAATCCATAATAGCTTTGATTGCAGCATGCATCTCCATGCCGCTGAACTTGCCTGAATTTACCAGCACGCCTTCTTTTTCTTCATAGGCGGCAGTCATATCTTCAACTTTTAATTCCTGGTCTTTAGGAGTAACGACAACGATCTTATCCAGACCGTATTTATCGGCAAACATCCAGTCGCGCTGATCACCTGTAGGTACACCCATAACAGCTCCGGTGCCATAATCGTACAGGACATAGTTGGTGACCCAGATCTCTACCTGGCGGCCATTGAAAGGATTGACAGCATATTTCCCGGTAAAGATACCTTCTTTTTCCGACTCGCTGGAAGTACGTTCAATATCGGACTGGTTGCGCACACGGGCGCAGAAAGCCCTGATCTCGTCTGCCTTCGGATTATCCCGGCACAACTGCTCTACCATTGGATGCTCGGCAGCCAGGACCACGAAGGTAACGCCAAATGCCGTATCCGGACGGGTAGTGTAAACAGGTAGCTTAGCATTGATGCAGGGCACGTCAAAGCTGAATTCCAGACCTTCACTGCGCCCGATCCAGTTTTTCTGCATCGTCTTAACGCGTTCCGGCCAGCCGTTCAAAAGTTTCAAATCATCCAAAAGTTCTTCCGCATAATCGGTAATTTTGAAGAACCATTGTTCCAGATCTTTTTTGACGACCTCATGGTCACAGCGCCAGCAGCGTCCGTCGATAACCTGCTCATTAGCCAAAACAGTGTTGCATTCACCACACCAGTTGACAGCAGATTTTTTCTTGACGGCCAAACCGCGCTTATAAAACAGCTCAAAGAACCACTGGGTCCATTTATAGTAATCTTCCTTACAGGTGGCAACTTCGCGGTCCCAATCATAGGACAGTCCCAGTTCCTTCTGCTGACGGGTCATGTTGGCGATATTTTCCATCGTCCATTTAGCAGGGTGGATACCATGTTTGATCGCGGCATTCTCAGCCGGCATACCAAAAGAATCCCAGCCCATCGGATGCAGCACGTTAAAACCGTTCATACTGCGGAAGCGGGCAACTACGTCGCCGATGGAATAATTGCGTACGTGCCCCATATGCAGGTTGCCCGAAGGATACGGGAACATTTCCAGCACATAAGACTTGGGTTTGCCTGCATCAATATCAGTTTTAAATGCCTTGTTATCTTCCCAATATTTCTGCCATTTGCTTTCTATGGCATGGGGAGTATACTTTTCTTCGATCATTCTTCTCATAACCTCCTAAAATTTTCTTACCACCGCAGCGCGGCAAATAAAAAAGTCCCCGGCTGTTAGGCCAGGGACGAAATAGCTTTCGCGGTACCACCCTGATTGCCGAAAAAAATCTCGGCCACTCGAAACTGTAACGCCAGTTATGCGTCCGCGCTTTTGACGCGGCTCCTCCGCGGCGAGTTCACCTTGCTCCCGTATTGACTCGCAGCTGCCGTCAACTTTCTGCAACAGGGATCTGTGGTTACTACTCCGCTTCACCGAATTTGTTCATTCTGCAAATACTTTAACCATTATATCACAAATCCGCGGAGTTTCAAGTCTTTTCTTCCCCATCTGCCTAGTACGCACTGCAGGCGGCTTTTAATGCTCTGCGCTCATCTGGAGCCTGCTTACTCTCCCTCAAGCTTAATAGTATGACGCTGCTGCACCAACAGCCAAAATGCCAGTGTGATCACCAGTACGATGATACCTGACAATGCAAACATATTGGCATAGCCCAATATCTCGGTAATAAACCCCAGACCCATAGCGCCGACGACGATGCCGACTTCAATAAAAGCAGTAAAAAAACCCAGTGCCGGTCCACGTTCTTCCGGCCGGGTAACATCAACGACCAGTGCAGTAAGCGCCGGCACTAAAGCTCCATATCCCAGTCCGAATAATATTGCGATCAGCCCAAGCGTCCAAACGTTATCCATAATAAAGAAACACATAGCCGCCAGTGCAACCAAAAGTGAAAACGGCAAAATCACCAGACGCCTGTCGACATGATCGGACAGCTTACCGGCAAAGACCCTGCTGCCCATCGTCGCCAAAGCATAGACTACGAAAAAAATACCATAATCACTTATATGCCGCTGCTGCGCATAAATCGGTAAAAAAGTAAGAATCGCTCCATAGACCAGTGATGCACCCAAAAGGCACAGCGAAGACATAAAAATTACCCGCCGCCTGAAAATCGGCAGCAGATCCAGTTTTTGTTCCTGATCATAAACAGGATTCGTTTCCTTGAGCGGCAGTAACACGAAAAAGCATACTAATGCCGTAACAAAAGTCACGTTGAACAAAAAAGGATAACTTTGTGTATGCTGAAGGATCCAAATGCCTGCTGCTGGAAAAACAGCCATAGAAACCACACTGCAGGTCTGATAAATCCCCAGCACCTCGCCGCGCCTGTCTACCGGCGCATAATCGGCTATATAGGCAGCCGATGCCGCCAGATACATCGCCAGACAAACACCATGCGCAAGCCTGAGTACGACCAGCGGCACCACGCCGGTAACTCTGCCGAACAGCAGAAACAACAGTGCAAAAGAAATCGTACCCAGAAGCATCATACGCTTACGACCCCATTCGTTGGCCAGTTTACCCAAATACGGCCGTATAATAAAGGACGACAGGCCGAAAGCGCCACCAACCAGCCCGATATCGGCAGGTGTACCGCCCAACATCTCCACATACTGCGGCAATACCGGAATATACAAATAAAAAGCTCCATAATACAAAAAATTAGCCAGGCAAAACAAAATAAAATTCACTGACCACATACTGAAATCCTGCTGCTTTGTCATAGTTGCCCCTCCCCTGCGTTTTGATACTTTCATTGTATAAAAATGCTGAAAGCGGCAACAGCAACCAGAGATAGAAAGGAAAAAGATTCTAGCATCCTAATTCAGCCTTCATATCTATATTAAACGGATTAATCAAACTTTGGTAGTAAACACAGGCATTTATTCTCGCGCCGAGGTCAACCCTGTCAGCAATTCCTTGCATTCCTTCTTAAAATAAGCTAACATTAAGTTAACATTAAGCAGCAAAAATGGAGCATAATTCATGAAAATTTACGCTATCGGCGACCTGCACCTTTCCGGAAAGCCTCCGTCCAAGCCTATGGAAATCTTCGGCGAACACTGGGCAGACCACGCCGCCAAGGTTGCAGCCAACTGGCATCAACTTATCCGCAGCGACGATACCGTCATCATCTGCGGCGACACCTCATGGGCCATGGACCTGCAAGACGCGCTGACCGACCTGAACTGGATCGCCGCCCTGCCCGGGCGCAAAATCATTCTGCGCGGCAACCATGACTACTGGTGGTCATCTTTAAAAAAGATGCAGACTGCGACAGAAAATAATTTCAGCTTTCTGCAAAACAACTTTTTTACCTGCGGCACGACTGCCATCTGCGGCAGTCGTGGCTGGCTCCTGCCTTCATCTGACAATTTTAACGCGGACGATGCCGCTATCTACCGCCGTGAAGGACTGCGCCTAGAGGCTTCACTGGAAGCTGCCAGACAAGCCGGCTACAGCGATATCATAGCCGCACTGCATTATCCGCCTCTTTATGACGCTGCAAATGAATCTGTTTTTGCCGAACTGCTGGAGCGTTACGGCGTCAGGCACTGCGTTTTCGGCCATATCCACGGCAGCGATGCAAGCATGGTTTTTGAAGGTATCCGCAACGGCATCACCTATAAGCTTGTCAGCTGTGACACGCAGGGTTTTACACCGCAGCTGGTAAAATAAACAGCGAAGAAGGCGTTCCTATGCCCAAAAATATTTCCGCAGCAACACTGATGGTTTTATTCGCCTGCATCATTTGGGGCGCACAGCCGATGTTCGTCACTTTTGTCGTCCGCGAGTTCGACCCGATCCCTCTGGTCAGTATCCGTTATTTTACAGTAGGCGTAGTGCTGCTGGCAGCGCTGGCTTACAGCGGCGAAAAACTGCTGCCACCACGCAAGGCCTGGCTGCCGCTGTTTTTGATGGGCGTCCTCAGCGTTGGCGGCAACAATGTTGCGCAATTTACAGGCCTGCAATACTCGACCGTAGCCAACCTTACTATTATTGCCTCGCTGACGCCTGCCGTGACCGCACTCTTAAGTCTGGTGCTGCTGCATGAACGGCTGCATAAGCTGCAATGGCTCGGTATCGCCGCCAGTATCATCGGCGCCGTTTACCTGATCAGCAAAGGTTCGCTTTCAACGATTATCAACCTGAACTTTAATTTCGGTGATATCCTGTTCTGCGTCAGTATGGTCGCCTGGGCTTTTTATACCATTCTTGTCGCGCAGGTCAGTAAATATGTATCTGCCTACAGCGCTGTAGCCTGGGCCGGGCTGCTTGGCTCGCTGACTACGGCTGCTTACAGTATCCTGACCGGGCAGTTTGCACTGCCCTATGACCTTTCCGCTTTAGCCTGGGGGTCCTATTTTTACGTTATTTTTATCGGCAGCCTGGTCGGTATGCTGTTCTGGAACAAAGGCATCCGCGTTATCGGCCCCAGTCAGGCCGCCGTGTTTATGAATCTGATGCCGTTAGTAGGCATCATCTGCGGCATCGCCTTTCTCGACGAAAGCTTCTATACTTCTGAAGCAGTTGGCGGCGCTCTTATCATCGCCGGTGTGTATCTGACTACGCAGTACCGCCTGCTGGCCTATAAACTGGCCAGATATCTGGTCAAACGCCGGCGGCAGAAATCATTGAACGACTGTTAAGCTTTTAAGTTACGGGCAGATGCCCGGCACTTTATAAATCATCATCGAAAGGTCTGTCAGCACTGCAATGCAAACGAACAAGCTTACCGCCTCGGCACTTTTGATCTGCACTTGTATCATCTGGGGCATTCAACCGATGTTCGCCAAATTCGTCGTCAGGGAAATGTCACCCATACCTATGGTCAGCATTCGCTACACTATTGTAGCCCTGACGCTGTTTGCTATGCTTGCCTGGCGCGGCGAAAAGCTGCTGCCGCCACGCAGGACCTGGCCGGCCTTATTTACCATGGGCATCCTCGGCGTCTGCATCAATAACGTTACCCAATTTACCGGGCTGCAATATTCGACAGTCACCAACTTTACCATTATCGCCACACTCACGCCCATCGTGACGGCTCTGCTCAGCTTTGTGCTGATCCATGAACGTCTGCACCGCCTGCAATGGCTCGGCATCTGCAGCAGCCTGTGCGGCGCGCTGTACCTGCTCAGCAACGGTTCGCTTGCGGCCATATTGACGCTGAGCTTTAATATCGGCGACGTACTCTTTTTTACCAGTCAGGTCGCCTGGGCACTGTATTCTATCATCGTCGTGCGCATCATCGACGATGTTTCCCCCTTTGCCATCGTCGCCTGGTCGGGTCTGTTAGGTTCGCTTACCACGGCAGCCGGCGCTGCTTATTTTGGTCATTTCGAACTTCCCTCGCTGCTTTCACCGCTGGCTCTTGGTTCATATCTGTTCGTCATTTTTGCCGGCGGGCTGATTGCCATGATCTTCTGGAACAAAGGTACCGGCATCGTCGGTCCCAGTCAGGCAGCCGTATTTATGAATATCATGCCGCTGGTCGGCATCATCTGCGGGGTGCTGTTTCTTGACGAACAACTGCTCATCTCCCAGGCTATTGGCGGCGCACTTATCCTCGGCGGCGTCTATCTGACCACACAATACCGTACCGTCGCCTATCGACTGGCAAAATATTTTACGCGTCGCCAGCGTAAACGACAGCCACTGCACTGACATATCGATGACCGGCGACCTAAGCACAAACAGATCAAAATATCTCTCACAGTCAAGCTTCTTCTGCTCGCGTCGGCAACGGCGGCGAGCCTTTTTATTTTAACAGGTACTATGTCATCCCCGACTTTATTGACACAGGCTGCGAACAGTGCTATGCTAAAAATGTTTACGGCATATGTCGCAAACTCATAACAATCACAGTAAAGGAGCGGTATAACAATGAAAATCGCAGTTACTTATCAGGACGGCGACATCTTTCAACACTTCGGACACACCGAATTCTTTAAAATTTACGACATCGAAAACACTGACATAGTCAAAACAGAAATCGTCAGCACCAACGGCAGCGGCCATGGCGCGCTGGCACAATTTCTGCACGAACACAGCGTCGATACTCTGATCTGCGGCGGTATCGGCGGCGGCGCCCAAATGGCATTGTCACAAGCAGGTATCAAGCTTTATGGCGGTGTTACCGGCAAAGCCGATGATGCAGTAAATGCTTTGCTCAATAATAAACTAAACTATGACCCGGCAGTAAAATGCGACCACCACGAACAGGAACACGGCTGCGGTAGCCATAGTCACCACGGACATTAAGCACCTTGCCCTGCATGATTTACCTGAACAGCAAAATTCAGTACACTACTTACTCACTGCATAAGCAGTGAGTTTTTCTTTTTCCGGACAGACTAAAAAGGAAAGCCATCTGCACCACTTATTAAAACGCTGTTTTGTAATCACTTCCCTGCTTCGTGGCAAAAGAAAACTGCCCCTGTTATATCAAGGGCAGTTTCAAAATATTTTAAAATTTTGCTTCGTGTACTACTGCTTACGTACGTTAGCAAGTAATACCTGTCTTTATATTCTGCCTACTGTGTTAGTATTGAGATAAATAGTATATTAAAACTCTAAACTGAATTTACTTTGTAGATAGTACGTTAGTAGAATATACCACGATGCTGTAACGTAAATACAAAACGTTTATTTTTTATCTTGTATCTTTTCTTGTTTATTTCCTTATTCTTTTATGAACAGGCGAAACAGCGGCGATTTTAGCGGCGATGTAGGGAAATATACTAAAATGATAGTCCACACAAAATCATAGATAATAATGTCAAAAAAATTTATAAAATTTCCCATTATCTAATTAAAGTTTTTGCTTCATAAAATCTGTCAACCATTTCACTATTTAGTACTTCATTTACTATTTTTCTAACCTTATTTTTCTTGATTATAACATTATTCTTGCCTATTTGTATGTTTTTTATATTTAGGCATAATTTGAGGCTTTGCATAGTCTCTAATAACTTTATAATCTCTAATAGACACTACATTCTGTGAATAGTCAACAAAATCTACTATGTCCCATGGAAAAATCTCGACATTATTTGTTTGTCTAATAAGCGCTACCTGATCTCCAACATCTCTTGAAATATTTGATGCTATAAACAGACAAAACCATTCATTGTATCCATTTTTATCTTTAAAGTCTTTATTCGCTGTAGTTAAAACATGGTTTCTAATTGATGGCAATTCATGCTCAACTTGAAAACTACGAGTTTTTGAAATAGTCGGTTCCATAATTGCATGAATAGTATCTTCAAAGACATCAATATCAGCACCAATTTGATTATTTTTCCCTCCTGAAGCAGTGTTAAATGGAATCCCTTGATCATCGGCTTTATAATTAGCTATTACCTTTAATTTTGGAAGAGCTTTCTTGATAACTATAGCAGATAGAAATTCTAGCCTTACAGTTTCTTTCACATATTTCAAAATAAAATGTGATGACGGTCGATTCTCAACGCTATTTATCATTTCATTTTTTAAAAATTCCCAGTCATTTTCTACCGCCCATTTTTCAATCGCTCTTTCCTTTGCATCTTTAGCATCTTGAGTTTCAACAGCTACTTGACTAAAAAAAAGCACTTTATCCATAGCTCCCATAAATTCAAAATACTTATCGACATTATCGCAAAAATTAACGTTTGAACTATAATTTGTAAGAACATGATTAATCTTTTCTTGCTCGTTTTTATTTATATCAATAAACCGCCCAGCTCCTCGAAGGGAAATAAGCATTGTAAGCCGTAATTTACGTATAATTTCATCTGGTGTCTCACCCATAACCTTGTCAAATTTATAATCATTTTTCTTTGATAAGATAAAGGATTTGCTAGCAGGAACTAAACTATTGTTAGAAGTAGAAGAATCCATTAAATTCATGGCATATTCATATACTAATTCATTTGAAGTATTGTATCCAAATTTTTGACGGAAAACATAAATATACTCAGCTAATGTTTCATAATCATTATCACCCCACATAATTATGAATGGTAAATCCTGTTTCGCTATTCCAGGTCTATTATATTTCTCATCTAAGTATTTTATTACATTTAGTACAAGTGGAAAAAAATTTACTTTAATAGTGTTTTTTCGATAAGGATTATTGATTTGATATTTCGCAAATGCGTTTAAAAATGCAGACTGTTCAAACCTTTCATCAAAAGACTCTCCTTTGGGGTATCCATTAACATAATCAGTAATCATTAGCTTACCATTAGAAGAAATTTTCACCTTTTCTCCCTTCACTACTCTAACAAGGCCTAACTCATTTAAAAAGTTAAATTGTGTATGAATCCTAGATTCCCATCCTCCATTCCAACCTTTATCTTTATGAGCCGTAATCGTATTTTTCAACAAATAAACTATCTTATCTAGCTCAATTTCTCCAGGCTCACCATCTACCCATTCTTTATAATATTTATCAACTTTTTTGCTAGCATCAGACGATTGATCAGCAGCTAAAAAAGAAAATTTATCATTGTAATATTTCACGTAATTGCCTAATGTATTTTTAGTTGGGATAAAAATTTTCTGCCGAATTATCTCACCTTCTAATTCTAAGGCTACTTGATCATCAATTGTTTTTCCTTCAAATTTACTCAATACAGAAATAAACTGTGGAATCCTACTTGGATTACGCAGAGTCGTATCAAAAGAAATAGGTTTTCTCCTTTTTGCCATATTCACACCTCAATTATAATAATTGGTTACATATATTTCTTTACTGTCTTTTTTTATAGTATTATCAAATCTTGAGATATAATTACTTTCAATTTTGTATTCTCTATAATTTTTTGACCATTCAAATAAAATATCATTCTGTTTTCCCTTGTGAGATAACATATTAGACAGTCCCCACTTTATTCCTTTCCGGTCTAGTCTATCTAACACGCTATATAGACGTCGTTCATCTTTTTCACTCCAAAGCTTATTATAGTCGCTGAAAGTAATAAGATATGGTGGATCAAAATATAGAAAATCATTTGAAGTTAATTCAATAGATTCAACAAATTTTTCAAAGTCCATTCCTGATGATAAAGTTACCTCATTGTTGTTATACCATGACGAATAATTTTTCAGTGCCGCAGTAACATTTTTATTCCAATCAACATTACCAACTGGCAAATTAAACTTTCCTTGCCTATTGAATCGAATCATATGATTAAAACCATAAACCAGCAGCAAATATAGAAAATCAATATTTGACTGATCTTTGTTATAATCATTTCTAAGTCTCAAATATGCATCTTTATTATAATTTGAAAAATATGTTTTAATATATATTTTTTTTAGTTCTTCTATTTCAGTAGTCGTACCTTTTTCAGAAAGACTTAGTCCATATTTTTTAATCAAGTTATACATTTTTTCAATAAAGTAATCAATATCTTTTGAAGCGATTTGAAGATGCTCATGCAACTCAATTATTTTCTCATCCACATCATTCATCACAATTTTTTTTGCATTAACATTAATTGACGCGCTCCCTCCACCACAAAAAACATCATAATACGTATCAATGTCGTTAGGAAATAGCTTTTTTAGTTGAGGCATTAGCTTGTATTTATCACCAACATAAAACAAAGGAGATCGTATTGATTTCTTTTTTTTCTTTTGTGACTCAACATCATATACCTCAGCAACAAATAATACAGGTTGCATCATTTTCCTACCTCTGTAATAAAAACGAATTCTTTGTGATCTTTGAGATTAGTTTTTCCAGCATTAAAAAACTGAAATGAGCGTTCAAAACTTTGAGTACTTCCTACATTATTTAGTGACTTAATAATTTCCTCATGTGTAATTTTGTTTTTTGAACTGCTACTCTTTGGTTTGTATGTATTATTATAAGTAACAACTATGTATCTTACATTCAAGTTCTTAATCAAATCGTCAAATATCATTGGAGCATTAGTTTTTGAATACTCACTCATATTTTCAACTGGTGGTTTCATAGCAACACCCTCTAATTTAGGTTTATCCCACTTTACAATTCCTTCTAAAACATGATAAAAACGCGAATACTGTCTAGAGTTGTATGGTGGATCAACAAAAGCTACATCTGCTGATACTTTACGTACAAGTACATTTGCGTCGTCTCTAAATATCTTAATATCTTTTCCAGACACAACTAACGGATTAATAAGTTCAAAAATAAATCTATCACTAATATCCACTTTTTTTCTATAAGCATCATAATGTCCAACTGTGTTTGCAATTTTATCGGACGAATATATAAGCGAAGCAATCAAAATTGACCGCTCACGTTCATTTAAGTCATCTGAATTCTCAATTCGAGTTCTAATCTCACCAATAATTCTTGCATCATATTCGCTGAAAAACTTACCACCGAAATTTTCAACAAAATAATCATCATCCATTGAATTTGTACATATTTTTTGGAAATTTCGTTGATAGTTTAATACTTTATCTTCATCATATTTTTGCATTCCAAAAAAAGCTTTAAAAATTATGTTGTTTGAATATAGAAAGTCATTTATAATAAACTTTCTATACTTTGGCAACATCGCTTTAGAAACTACACCAGTTCCTGCAAATACATCAAAAAATGAATCGCCCTGGGTATATTCGTCCATCAAACCAGAAATCCAGTTCATCAATTTGCTTTTATTACCAATATAACGGCGGTTTTCGAGATTATATCGCCCACAAAGATTAGAAAAAACAACATTATATTTATCTTTCAATCTAGTTTCCAAATCTTCGAGTTCTTTCATTACTGCGAATCTACTTTTTCCTACAGACTTTGCAATAGCATCAAAATATTCAATATTCCACTTATCTATATCACGTTTATTCATCCTTCTAACTGTCGTTTCAGGAATACCTGAAATCAAATGAACTTTCCTAATATTAGTATTATTTTGCTTCAAGTACGTTTCTAATATCATCTCTTTCACCTCGTATTTTAATATTATAACATATATTTACCATCTTAATTAATAAAAATCGGCGTATTTGATGGATGATTTTAAACTCACTATGATGATGCAACCATTTATACATCTTTATCAATCATCTAATTCGAATCTATTTTTGTATGATATATGATCGTTATTATGTAGTATCTATATTAACATATCGTCTTAGCAACTAACTTTATAATACATTTTAAGCTGGGAATATCTTTTCCTAAATCCTTTATTCATTTGATTTCATTCACCTGCATATTTCTATACTGTTTCAATTATATATAATCTCCAATCTCACTGACACCCTATACTAACATACTTCTCTGTATTTTCCTATATTATTGTTATATCTCGTAAATACTATACAAATGCTTCTGTATTATAATTTCTTTCAACCATATTTTTCAACTTATTATATTAATTTTCTCTACTATAAACAAGATCCTATCTCATGATAAGCAACACTACTTTTCCAACGTCTGAGCTTTTTTATTATCTTGTTAAGTTTTAAAACAAAATTTATTTATATTGTTGACTAAAAAAGTTGCATCCTTTCAAAGTCGTAGTATAATAGGCATTATAATAAATTTAAAGTTTTTGAGGGGATGCACTTATGCAAACAAAAAAATTAAAATACCTGCTGCTGTTTGCCGTTATCGCAATAGCCGCCGCAGTGGCATGGTACTTTGCCTACTGGGTCAAAACGCCGCAGTATTCGCTGGGCCTTATTGGCAGCGCAGTACAAAAGCACGATTTTGCGGCTTTTGAAAAGCACGTCGATATGGAAACACTTTACAGCAGTGCTTATGACGATGTCGTTGTTGCCTCTTTTGGTAACGAACGCCTGTCAAGCCCGATTCTGGCTGCGTTAGTACAGAATATCAAAGGTGTTGCCGTCCCGATCCTGATCGACCAGACCAGACAATACGTCAACGGCGGTACTATGGAAGAAGCAGATCCAAGTGATGCTGACTCGCCGATGCTGCAAAACAACGGCACTGATATTGTCAATAATCTGAAAAACAAGACAGGCGTCAATTCTATGCAGTATCAGGGTGTGGAAAAGATTCAGAAAAATGGCAGTGTCGCTGTCGTAACCATCAAAGTTTTCGACAGCGAATTAGACAAACATTTTTTAGTAGAACTTGCTATGCAGCAGCTTACTGACGATACCTGGCAGATAACCAAGATCAACAATCTGAAAACTTTGATCAATGAACGTGATCAGGCCTTACAAAACAAACTGGCTGAACTTAACGCTCCTGTACAAAAGCAGATCGGCGACGCTGTTGCCGTTTCTCCGCAAAAAATCTTTATAACTTCGGCTCCTTATTCCGGCGTTATACGCCTGTTAGAAGCAGATATTCAGCTGACTAACAACGCGATGAGGGAGTTGCAGTATTTTACCGGTGTTCTGGAGCTTTACAACGCTGATAATGAATTATTTTACAGTGGTAATTTTGCCAGCAGCAAAGACCTTGCCGCCAAACAGACCGCAGTTTATAAATTCAACTGGGAGCTGAACCCTTTTCTGACTGATGATGCCAAGGTTATGAACAGCGATTTCAGCAAAGTGACTTGGAAGGCTTCTCTAAGCAGTCTGTCCTTTGCCGACGGCTCTACAATCGAACTTTTAACGCAGCTGCCTGTTAAAGCAGCAACTAAATAAAAACCTGAAAGCCGTAACGCCGATCCAACAGCGTTACGGCTTTTTTATTACCACTGACAGCAGGCTTTCGCTTTGCTGCGGATCAAAGCACCGCCATCTTGCAAAGTTCCGTCGGCAGATGCCAGCTTCCACAGATCCCATCTTTCAAAAGTCGTTGCCGGCCCATAATCATCAAGGTCAGCCGCTTCTGCATGAGTCATAACATAATTATCGTCGATCGGCAAATCCAGTCCCCGGCACAAAACCGCTACTACCCGCGCCAAGGTTTCTAACTGTTGCCGTGTAGGCGGCACGCTGCCAAAGTCCACACCGCCATCGGCATAAGCCACCGCGTCGGCGCAGCAGCAGATGCTTACCGCAACTGCGCCGCTGTTACGATGCCAGGTATGCTCTTTATATTCTGTCAGTTTCCCGCAGCTGCTCCACACTGTACCATCACCTGTGATATTCAAGTGATAGTCGTCATAAGTATTGTTATAATGCCCCGCCGTCCAGTGCAAATAAATCCTTCTGATCTCACCCTTTGCGTTTTCAGCCAGCGCCGCCAATTCCTGCAATGTTATTTCACGCATTTTCTATCCCTCCGTCTCAGGCTGCCTGCGCCTGCTGCTCATCATAAAACTTCTCAACAGTTATATCACAGGTTTTGCCATTGCTTTTTATAATAATATCGCCGCATAAAGCCGTATTGAAAACATCGGCCTGTAAATTGTACAGTCTTTGTACCACTTCCGGGCTGGGATGCTTATATTTATTACCTTCGCCGCTGCTGATGACCGCTATTTTCGGTTTGACAGCAGCTAAAAATTCATTGATCGATGATGTTTTACTGCCGTGATGCGCCACTTTTAAAACCTGCGCCTGCAGTGCCTCAGGGTCAGTTTGCAGCAGATCACGTTCTACTTCGGCCTGAATATCCCCGGTCAGCAGCATTGCAAAATCTTTATACTCCAACCGCAGCACCAGACTGTTGTTATTGGTGTCAGAAGGAGTCCCCTTATACAGCGTCTGCGGACTCAGGACCTTCAGCTTCACCATTTCATTGACCGGAACTTCCTGACCGCCGCGCAGTACTTCAAAAGGAATCTGTTCCTTTTCTATCTGCAAACGAAAGTCGTTATACATTTTAGTTTTATAATTCTGACCGCTGTCATAAACATGTTTTACCGGAAACCTGTTCAGCACCGCTTTCATACCGCCGATATGGTCGGCATGCGGATGTGTAGCGATCAGCATATCGATCTGCTCGACATGATTTTCTTCCAGCTTGGTCAGCAGCCTGGCAGCTTCGCTGCGGTCGCCGCTGTCGATCAGGATATTTTTCCCCTGCATTTGTACCAGGATACTGTCTCCCTGTCCAATATCCAAAGCTGTAACGGCAAGGATATCGTCAGCAGTTTTCACAGCTTCCTGTGTTTTTGCCTCCGCTTTTGGCGGCATTTCTTCGGGTACTGCAGTATCCATCGTCTGTAACTGCTCCAGCAAAACCGGCACATAACTTTTTATCAGCTCGCTGTCTTTAGTAACAACGCCGGCTGCAAGCACCAGCGCAGCCAAAAGTATCGCTAAAAATGAAGTCTTCTTCATATGTTCCGCTCCTTAATTTAAATGCAGATCGTGATGCAGCGGCTTAAAAATACTCATTTTACCACCGCGCTCCAGCACTGCTGTTGCAAAACCTGCGTCATAATCTGGCAGCTCCGGCATTTTGCTTTGCTGCAGCTGTTCATTGCCGGGCAGCAGCAATCTTAAAGCATAATCTATTTTTACCGCTCCCAGCCACATCAGATACTCTATCTCGACATCGTGGAAGCCGTCCATATCGGTCCTCAGTGCAGCACACAGCTGTTCCACCTGCAATAGCTGTTCCATATTCATTCCCCTGGTTCCACGCTCGCGCCAATATTCTATAATCTTTCCTAGCCCACGACCTAAAATAAGCTGCTGATGCTGTTTCACCTCAAAAAGCAGCCGGCGGCGCAGATACACGACCTGATCCAGCCCTACTGCCAAAGTACGGTTGGCAAGCTCCAACTTGCTCATGTGTGAATTATCCCACAAAGGTTGGCTTGCACCGGATGCATCCAGCATCAGTAATGGAACAGGCGATTTCAGCATACTTTCACTGCCCAGATTATCATAAACGCCGCCATCAGTCAGATAGAGCTTGGCCGGATTTTCCGGTTTCTGCGTTCCCGTACCGTAAAGATCCCTGAATTCTCTTGCCTCTACATCCAGTTCCAAAGGTGCGAAGCCTACCGGATAAGCAGCCGAAGCCGCAACGGCAAAAGCAATGGGGATATCGTCGATATCACTGCTGCGCCCCAGCAGATAACCGTAAATATCACTACTTTTAAACCTGAATCTTTTTAAGGTATTGATACAGGTAGCATTGCAGCTCCATTCTGTCGCTGCCTCTGCCTGCTTCATTTTTCTGCCTTCAAACAGTTCTTCGTCTAACACCTGTGGAAAAGCTTTACTCATCTTCGGCCTTAAAGCAGCCGCCAGAGCCAACTGCTGCAGCTTGGGCAGATATGGCAGCAGATAAGCGAGCCAGGATGCTTTTGTCATGATACGCCTGCGGAAATTGCACTGCCCCAGATTGATCAGTTTCGTTGTCACCCGCCTGTCAAAATCAAGCAAACTGCTGAAATCACCTTCTGCCAAAGCGCTGATGACAGCACCTGCAGCAATACTGCCGCCGGACACAGAGGTTATTTCGCTGACATGTTTTTCAAGTCCCAGCTCTACTAATCTGCGGTAAGCCCCAAGACAGTAAAACGTAGCTCTGAAACCGCCGCCGCTGAAACCCAGATTGATCTTATTATCTATTTCCACTTCATTTTCCCTCCTTTGAAAAAAGCCGCCCATAACAGGCGGCTTTCTTAATCTTCCAGCCATACCGGCCTTCTGGCAAAACCAACATGGTAAACTATGTACTGCATCACCACCTGATGCTCACCGATATTCAGCAAATAGAAATTCTTCTCCTGTCCGATGATCCGTCCGCGCGGAGAATCTGACAGACAGCGGTTTAGCAGCTGACGCTGCTTTTCAATGTCTTCCTCATTTACTGTTTTTTCTGGATCGGTATTGCCGATAACAACACGTTTTACATAGCCCACCGCACTTACATCAAATGGTTTCGTCATCATAGTTACCTGCCTTTACACCTCATCAGGCAACGTCATTATCAGCTGTATAATGTTCTTGCCCCTGTGCTCCTGCTGCCGCAGTTTTCTGGATACTTGTTGGGTTGATCGCCGTATTGAGGATATCCAAAACACGGGACAGACCTTCCGGCATCTCGCCCTGAGTAGCGCGGACCTGCACATGATATTTTGCGGAATTATCACTCTTACGGGTATTTTCCTTATGGCTGGAGATAGATCCCTTAACTTTGGCTTTCATACTGAAAGGACCGATCTGCAAACCCATCTCTGCTTCCAGCTCGCCTTTTTTATCGTCGATTTCCGACTGAGTTTCCGAAGATTTTACTTCCATATCGAAGGTAATATCTACCAGATCGATCGACAGAGACGGAACTTTGACCATCGCCAAAAGCGGGATATTCATTTCCACTTTTTCAGAAGCGGGACCATTGCCGTCATCGCCGTTAGCGCTGCGTGTAAAGCTGAACCCTACGGTACGTACGACCTGTTTATCGCCTTCCTTAACCAGGCCGACCTCTTCAATAAAGCGAGCCGTTGCGCCGGCCAGCATCGTCTGTGCGTCACAGGCAGCCTGCAGCGGACCGCCGATCAAAGACTCCATTGGCAAACCGCCGAATTCTTCCGCCATTTTTACTAATGCCATAATTAACTACATCCTTTCTGTTTGTACTTTATCAGGGCAGTATTTTCACCATCTGATCATTGATTTTCATAACTGCTTCAGGAGGATCGTTAGACTCAAACAGCAATTCTACATCGACAAAATTATCGGTATCCGTTTTGTTGGAAGACAAAATATTTGCCAGCAGACCGCTGTCATTGCTTTTACCATCATCCCAGCTGCTCAGCTTTACCTTAAACTTCAGCTTCATCTCCTTCAGCTTCAGAGAATTCATCGGTACCAGCGCAATTTTCGGCACCTGCACCAGTACATATTCCAGTTCGCCTGTGTCAGGATTGATACGAGGATATTGGATATCAAAAGTCAGCGGTTTCTGCGACTCGTCAAAATAACGTTTCATAACATTCAAGTGCTGATTTTCGATCATACTGTGCGCTTTTAAAATTGATTCCTGCATCGCTCCCAACAAATTCTCAAAGTATTGCTTTTTCGCCATCACGGCTCCTCCTCATAATCAAAATTTACGGCTGTAAAGATCGGTCACCTTAACCTGCAGCGCTCTTGCCAAAGCGTCAAGAACCGGAACAGTCGGATGCCGTTCGCCTAATTCGATCGCACTGATCATACTTGTACTGATACCTGATAATTTAGATAAATGCTTTTGCGTCATACGTTTCTCAGTGCGGACCTGGAAACAGATAATAACAAATCATAAGCCAGCCCCCCTTTCTAGGTGCCTTTTTCTTTAGCTCCTCCCCGCAGCTTCAAAAAGTTTTCCATACCGACTTTGGCAAAATAACCGCTGATGATAACAGAAAACGGACCGTCAACATAATCTATCAGCCTGTCCGGTATTTCTCTGTATATTAACCAAGTGCCGGCCGAAAACATTATGATGCCGACAAATAACCAGGTCACCGTTCCGACAACCTTTTTGGAGAAGCTCAGTTTTTCATCATCAAGTTCCATAGCTTTCACCTCCCTGGCTTTACATTACTATTATCTTTATCCACAATGGTGGAATATTATAAGAAATACTTTATTATTTTAATGTTTTACGAATTTTTAAATTGTGAAACATTTTTATTTTTGCTTTTTATCCTTTCATAAGTCCTCGCAGCTGTATCCTAGTACTTAGAAAGGACAAATAAAAAAGCCCCGCTTACAAAAATGTAAACGGGGCTTTCGCCTTTTTCTATATTTTTACAGGCCGCAGCATGCAAAAATACATGTATCAATATTCACTTTATTACTTCAAATTTATTTAGATTACTTAAAGCGTTTTAAACGCAGGGCATTGCTTACTACCGAAACCGAGCTCAGCGACATTGCAGCCGCAGCGATCATCGGGTCAAGCAGAGGTCCGCCGAAAATGTGCAGCACGCCTGCGGCTACAGGTATACCAATAATATTGTAGCCAAAAGCCCAGAACAGATTTTCTTTAACGTTGCGGATCGTAGCCTTACTTAAACGCAGGGTAGTACTGATATTACGAATATCTCCGTTGACCAGCACGACCTGCGCCGATTCTATCGCCACATCAGTCCCGCCGCCAACGGCAATGCCCAGATCAGCCTGCGCCAAAGCCGGTGCGTCGTTGATACCGTCGCCAACCATGGCGACGATCTCCCCACCCTGCTGGAAGCTTTTGATCAGCTCGGCCTTATGACCAGGCATCAGCTCAGCAACTACTTCGTCCACGCCTGCCTGCTGTGCAATATAAGCAGCAGCACGTTTATTATCGCCGGTCAGGATAACGGTACGGATATTCAGCTCGTGCAGCTTCTGCATTGCTTCCTGGGTTTCTTCCTTCAGCGTATCAGCGATAGCAAAAATACCGCATAAATTACGGCCGATCGTCAGATAAACGATCGTTTTACCAACTGACGCTAATTTTTCGCCAAGTTCTATGGCATTCGGAGGAATCATTGCCACAGGCTGTACAAAGGACAAATTTCCCAACCGTACGTTGGTATTTTCACAACGGGCAGCGATACCGCCGCCTACCGTAGTTCTAAAATCTGTACAGGTCGGCAGTTCCATCCCTGCGGCCCGTTCTTTGACAGCTACTGCCAGCGGATGAGCTGAACCTTGTTCAATTGCCGCCGCCAGCCTTGTTATCGCTTCTTCTTTGGCTCCGTTCCAGCCGATAACGTCTGTTACTATCGGTTTGCCCTTCGTAATCGTACCGGTTTTATCAAAAACCGCCATTGTTACATTATGGGCTGTTTCTAAAGCTTCTGCATTTTTGAACAGCACGCCTTTTTCAGCACCCTTACCTACAGCGACCATGATTGCCGCCGGTGTCGCCAGTCCCAAAGCGCATGGGCATGCAATAACAAGTACGGCAACAAAGACCTGCATGGCAAACTTACTGCCAGAGCCGGCAAACCACCAGCTCAAGCCGGCGACTAAAGCTATCACCAGCACTACCGGCACAAAAACCGCCGCAATTTTATCAGCCGTTTTGGCAATCGGCGCTTTCGATCCCTGAGCCGCTTCTACCATCTGCATGATCTGCGACAGCATCGTATCCTTACCGACTTTTTCAGCTTTAAAACGCAGATACCCGTCGGTAACTACTGTAGCCGCAAAAACATTTTCGCCGACACTTTTACCTACAGGCATACTTTCACCGGTCAGCATCGATTCGTCAACACTGGCATGTCCGTCTGTGATCACCCCGTCGACCGGTACCTGATTGCCTGGGTGGACGATAACTATATCACCAGTCAGTATCGCTTCACGCGGAATCTCTACTTCTCCGCCGTCCTTCCAGATAAAGCCTGTCTTCGGCGCCAGGTTAAGCAGGCTGCTGATAGCGTGTCCAGCTTCACCTTTCGCACGCAGTTCTAAAAACTTACCACATAAAACAAAGGTCAAAATAGCACCGGCAGACTCAAAATAAAGACTATGGACAGCATGCGGATTTATTCTTGCCAGAACTTCGTATGTTGAATAGCTGCTGTAAATAAACGCAGCCCCCGTACCTAAAGCAACCAGTGTATCCATCGACGGAACACCATTTTTCAAGCTGATGATACCATTTTTGAAAAACGGACCGCCGGCATACAATATCGGCAGCGTTAACAACAACTGTACAAAAGCATAGACATCACTCATCTGATCCGGATCTATCGGTACAGGCAAAAATTTACCCGGCACCATCGGCGCCATCGCCAAATATAACAGCGGCACAAAAAAGAAAGCCGCCACTTTCAAACGTTTCTTTAAATCAAGGGCATCCTGTTCCGCCCTCTGTTCAGCTGTCGATTCTTCGCCCGGCGCATCATGGACGACACCAAAGCTCATTCTGGTCACAGCTGCTTCCAGCTGCTCTATCGTCGCCTGATTTTCATCATAACGCACCAACGCCGACTGAGTCGCCAGATTGACTTCCGCTCTGTCGACACCTGGAACCTTCTTTAAAGAACGTTCCACGCCATTAGAACAGGCAGCACAATGCATTCCTGAAATTTTAATAGTTACTGTTTTCATAAGCTTTATTTTTCAACAGTGAAACCAGCTTCTTTTACTGCCATTTCCAACTGCTCCACTGTAGCCGGGGCTTCATATTCTACAACTGCCATGCACTGCTCCAGGTCTACTGCTGCGTGTTTTACGCCCGGTACATCCTCCAATGCCATTTTTACACTGGCAACACAACCTGCGCACGACATACCAAAAATATACATACTCGATTTTTCCATAATTTATGCCTCCATTTCGGAATTTGATCCAGTGCTGCCAGTAAAATCGACAGCTTAAATTTTAAGGTTAGCAAAAACTGCCCCTCTACATCTTATAACTCAATCTTAACAACCTGTACAGGCTTTGTCAAATAATAACTCTACCTTACAGAAGCTTGAAATTATACGCAGCAGGCAGCAATTCATTCCTTAAATCTATTATAACATATGAGTCGTTATTCATATATATTTTTCTGCAAAACCTTTGTGAATTATTTTTCTGACTGCCGCATTATTACCACATTTACCTGCTTTTTCTAACTGTCCTGCTTTATTTTTCAACTTCTGTCTATTTTACACAAACCAGTTTTGTTTTATACTATATTTTGTAGATTTAACTGAAGAGGGTGTTTTTTATGCGTAATGACAATATTACAAGGCTGACACTGGCAGGTATGTTTGCAGCTTTGGCTTTCGTTTGTTTTACTTATCTGCGGATCGAGATCCCCATGGGTGGCGGTATGACCGGCAAAATTTATATCGGTCATGCTTTTATCCTCCTGTCTGCTCTGATTCTGGGGGCAAAATACGGAGCGCTTACAGGTGCAATAGGTCTGTCACTGGCAGACATTTTAGCCGGTTATACCACATCAGCACCGCCGACTTTTTTAGCCAAATTTCTATTGGGACTGGCGGTAGCCTTTATTGCTCATAAAGTTTTTAATCTGGCTGCGGCAGATGACAAAAAAGCGACTAAGATCGTAACTATAGCGGCTGTTTTCGGCTGCCTGGTCAATGTTATTACCGAACCGCTGATTCGCTATGGCTTTAAAGTCTTCGTTTTAGGACTTCCGCACCAGATAGCCTATCTATCTGCAATTAACTGTGCTGTTTCCATGGCGGTAAGCGCTGTGCCCTCTGTTATTTTAGCAGTTTTCCTGTATAAAGCAGTGCAGCATAGTATCCTGAAAAGCTATAAATTTGTTTAACCTTACATTCACAATACCCCTAAAAAAATGAAGGCCGCTGCTTGTTAAAAGCAGCGGCCTTCATTTTTAATAATCATTGTTTTATTTTAATCTATCATTTACAGCAATAACAGCAGTCCTGCAAGGGAAACTAACGAAATACAGCCTGCGACAACTTTTTTCATGCAGGAAATCTTCTTCTCCCTGCTCTGAGCAGGCTCACATAAAGCTGCTTTTTCTTTAGCTGAAGCATCAATAAACGCTTTAGCATAATATCCATCCAACTCAAGCAAACTGTATTCCCCATTCTCAAATTGAACGGCCAGCTGATACACAGATGCTTTAGGAGGTTTTAACACTGCCCCCATGAGCTCCTGACCATATTCTTCTGTCATCCCTTCAAGTGCACAATCAGACTTTCCTGCAAAAGCATCTTTGATAGCTTCATCAGTTACAAATTCCCACGTATGAATTGTTTCTTTGCTGATGATAATTCCTTCATCAGGTTCTTTAAAATGCATCTTCGTTACGATCATACAAACTGGATTTAAGAAAACAGCACTGCCAGACAGATGCCCCAGGATCACTTTATTTTTAGCCATAAAATTTTCATCCTTCTTTACGACAGATTTTTACTATCATTACAGACTTGGCAATTTACACTTTCTCCCCTTCTTCCTGTTATTGATCCGTAATTTTCTCTGCTATTGCTGCTGTTTATTTCTAGCTTTGCGGCAAAGCTCCTGCCTGCCTCCTTTCACTTTTACACGAAATTTACGACAAAAGGCACAGTACTTTATCAGTACTGTGCCTTTATCTGCAAGATAACCAAACTACGCCTGTCTTAATATTTTTTATCTGATTTTTACACCGCTCTGATTATTTCTCAGCTCTGTTAATAGCGCATAGGATACCCAAAAGCGCAGCTACGTTGATATTACTGTCGATACCAACACCAAAGATATGTCCATTACCGGGAATCTTCAGTTCTATGTAACAAATACCCTTCGCGTCAGAACCGCGGGAAATAGCATGTTCGTGATAATTAACAAATTCATAGCCCTCTACGCCGATTCCTGCCAGCGCCTGGAAGAATGAATCTATCGGGCCGTTGCCGACACCGGCAACTTCTTTCATATCACCACAAACATCGATTTTACCTTCAAAACGAGTATGTGTAGTGCCATCCAACTCCCGTTGTTCCAGGAAGCTGTGGGAAGCCAGTTTGTATTTACCATCAAACTCTACATATTCACGGTTAAACAAGTCAACGATCTGTTCTTCCTTCAATTCATCACCAAAAGCATCGGAAGCAGCCTTCACAATATTGCCAAATTCAGGATGCATTTCCTTCGGCAGCCTGTAACCGACAGCATGCTGCAGCACAAAAGCTGCGCCGCCTTTACCGGATTGGCTGTTGATACGGATAACAGGTTCGTATTCACGGCTCAGATCAGCAGGATTGATCGGAAGATACGGTACTTCCCAATAAGGAGTATCGCTTTCCGCCATATATTCGTAACCCTTACGTATAGCATCCTGATGCGAACCGGAGAACGCGGTAAACGCCAATTCACCCGCATAAGGCTGACGCTCGGGCACCTTCATCTTGGTACAGGCCTCATAAATTTTTTTGACCGCCAGAATATTGGAAAAATCAAGCTCCGGATCAACGCCCTGAGTATACATATTCAAAGCAACTGTCACAATATCAAGATTGCCAGTGCGCTCGCCGTTGCCAAACAATGTTCCTTCGATGCGGTCTGCTCCGCCCAGCAGGGCAAGTTCAGCCGCAGCAACACCTGTCCCGCGGTCATTATGCGGATGAATGCTGATAATAGCAGCTTCCCTGTTTTTCATCTTAGTACAGAAATATTCGATCTGATCCGCATATGTGTTCGGCGTTGACATTTCCACTGTTGAAGGCAGATTCAGAATGATCGGGTTCTCATTCGTTGCCCCCAGGGTTTCCATTACCGCCTCGCATATTTCAATAGCAAAATCGATCTCAGTACCGGTAAAGCTTTCAGGAGAATATTCATACCGAATATTCATACCGCTGCTGGCAATTTCTTCCTCCGTCAGCTGACGGATAAGTTTTGCACCCTCCACTGCGATCTTGATAATGCCTGGCATATCTTCTTTAAATACGACCTTCCTCTGTAAGGTAGAGGTAGAATTATAAAAATGTACGATAACGTTTTTAGCGCCTTTAACTGCTTCAAAAGTTTTTTTGATCAGTTCCGGACGCGCCTGTACCAGTACCTGAATCGTTACATCATCGGGAATATGATGCCCTTCGATCAAAGTGCGCAGGATCTCATATTCGGTTTCAGATGCAGACGGAAAACCAACTTCTATTTCTTTAAAGCCAATATCTACCAGAGTCTTCAACATCAGCAGCTTTTCTTCCAGCTGCATCGGCGTAACCAAAGCCTGATTCCCGTCGCGCAGGTCAACACTGCACCAAATCGGCGCCTTGGTAATAGTTTTATTCGGCCATTGGCGATTCGGCCACTGGAGCGGCTGAAAAGGAATATACTGTTTACTTGCTTGTTTCATAAATATTTGCCTCCAATCTGTTTATGCCGGCGCAGCGGCCCAACTTCGGAAGCGGAAATAAAAAATCCCCGCTCCCTACGATAAATGCATAGGGGCGAGGAACTGTTCTCCACGCGGTACCACCCTAATTCAGCTGCCAAGCAGCCCTCTCAGCCTCAAACAAGGCCCAGGCGTTTAACGTTGCCACACGTTCTGCTCTACATATCAAGCAGACAACTCCGGGATGAGCTATACATAAAACTTTTGCCATCGACTTGCACCAACCGTCGACTCTCTTAGGCCTGCCAGTTTTATCTTGTTCCCTTCACAGTCTTTGAGGTGAAAATTTTTGAATTGTTAAAAATTATTATACCTACTTGCCTGATACTTGTCAAGAGAAAAAATACGACTCTAAAACGTCATCTTTATTAAAATGATTACATAAACTAAATAAAAAGCATACTTTTACTGCATATTATAACAACAGTATTTATTTTTTTAATCCTGTTTAGTTAATTCAAAGGAGTCTTTTCATATTGACAAAAAGAAAACCCGCACAAATTGTGCGGGTTTTGAACTTCTGTTCCCAATGATTAACGTTTCGAGAACTGGCTTGCTTTACGCGCTTTTTTAAGACCGTATTTACGACGTTCTTTTTCGCGCGGATCGCGAGTCAGGAAGCCAGCTTTTTTCAAAGCCGGACGATATTCAGCGTCAACGTCGAGCAAAGCACGAGCGATACCATGACGGATCGCACCTGCCTGACCGGAAATACCGCCGCCAATAACATTTACGAGTACGTCGTATTTGCCTTTGGTTTCAGTAATTTCAAGCGGTTGGTTAACGATGAGTTCCAATGTTTTCAGACCAAAATAATTGGTCAGCTCACGGCCGTTAATAACGATTTTACCTTCACCCGGAACCAGGCGAACGCGAGCAACTGAAGATTTGCGACGACCAGTCGCACTATAAGTAACTACTGCCATTTACGTTTCCTCCTCCGGATTATCTTACGTTGATTTCTAAAGTTTCAGGTTTTTGAGCTGCATGCGGGTGTTCAGGACCAGCATATACATGCAGTTTAGTGTAGATCTGGCTGCCAAGGCGATTTTTAGGAATCATACCTTTAACTGCGAGTTCTACCATTTTTACCGGGTTCTTAGCGAGCATATCGCCAGCTTTTGTGTAGCTGTCGCCGCCAAGGTAACCGGAATGACGGAAGTAAACTTTTTGAACCAGTTTTTTACCGGTCAAAACTACTTTGTCAGCATTGATTACGATTACATGATCTCCGGTATCCATATGCGGAGTAAAAGTCGGTTTGTGTTTGCCACGAAGGATTTTTGCAACTTCGGCTGCCATGCGGCCAAGAGTTTTATCAGCTGCGTCAACAACGAACCATTTACGTTCGATATTGGACGGATTAGCCATAAAAGATTTCATCCTTATGTCCCTCCCTAAAGTATTTCCTGTTCGATGTAATTTTATCGTTTCTCTCCGGGGCTAGTGGAGATAGGCGTAAAATCACGTATGTATATTGTAACCATCTTGACATTTTTTGTCAAGTAAAATCAGGATTATTTTCTGATTTTTTCAATATCTGCCAGAAAATGCGGTATATAACCAACATAATCTAAATAAAGTCCCTGAGGAGGCGCCGGGGCAACCTTAAAATGACGCTTGCCTGCTGCAAATTCACTTTTAAATGCAGCAATACTTTTAGTGCCTTTGCCGACTTCTACCAGATGCCAGACGATATTACGCACCATATGATATAAAAATCCATTACCTTCAATGCAGAATTCCAGTTCTCCCTGCTCTTTTGGCAGCCATTCAGCGCGGTAAATCGTTTTAACAGGCGAACTTTGCACACTGCCGGCCGAACGGAAAAACGAAAAATCATGTGTTCCCAAAAGCAGCTGTGCTGCCTCCTGCATCGCTTCAAGCCGCAGATATTCCCGCATTTGCCAGACATAGTTACGCAGGAAAGGGTCCGCATGTTTATTCTGCACTATGCGATAACAATAACGTTTCCAACAAGCGCTGTATCTGGCATGAAAGCCTTCGTCAGCTTCCTCAGCCTGCCAAAGCACGATATCCTTCGGCAGGATTCCTGCACAGGCCTTTAAAAGATTCTCCAATGGAATACTACCGCTGGTTGTCAGCGACACTACCTGCCCCCGTGCATGCACACCCGTATCAGTACGTCCAGAACCGGCTGTAACGATTTTTTCGCCGCAGAGCAAGGATAGTTTCTCTTCAAGCACCTGCTGCACTGTAAGAGCATTAGTCTGCTTCTGAAAACCATGGTAATTAGTGCCGTCATAAGCCACTGTTAATTTCAGAGTACGCATAACGCGTTCCCCCAGCGAATAAACGCCATCAGACCAATCAAAACAAACACTGTCGCTAATGCCGCATAGTCACGTCCATAATAAACGAGCTCGTGCATACGGCTGCGTCCTTCTCCACCGCGATAACAACGTGCTTCCATTGCTACCGCCAGATCATCGGCACGTCTGAACGCACTGATAAAAAGAGGTATCAAAAGCGGCAGCATATTTTTGGCTCTCTGCATCAGATTGCCGCTGGAAAAATCAGCCCCGCGCGCGGTCTGTGCCTTCATAATCCTGTCTGTTTCCTCAAGCAGCGTAGGTATAAACCGTAAGGCGATCGTCATCATCATTGCCAGCTCATGCGCTGGTACGCCAAAACGTTTAAATGGGCGCAGCAGAGCCTCTATCCCGTCAGTCAAAACTATTGGTGAAGTCGTAAATGTCAGTATCGAAGAAATCAGCAGCAGCAGAATCAGACGCATCGACATTTTCAGGCCCATTTCCAGACCTTCCTGCGTTACTTTAAAAAATTTCCAGGAAAAAATTACATTTTCACCCTGCCCTGTAAACATATGTATTACCATTGTCAGAACAATGATGATCCACAGCGGCTTTATTGATTTTAGAACCAGCATCAGCGGCAGACGTGATAAAAGAATAATCAAAAATACGAAACCCCAAAGTATTCCATAAGATACGGCTCCTGAGGCCAGAAAAATAGCGACAATGAAAAATAATGTTATCAGTATCTTCGTCCGCGGGTCCAACTTATGAATCAGAGAATTTCCCGGGTAATATTGTCCAAGCGCAATGTCAGTCAGCATTTATTTCAACCCCTTTGCTGTTTTGATCTGCGCTTCCAGTGCTTCCGCAGTCATGGTATCCGCCTGGATTTCCATCCCGCGTGCACGCAGTTCATCACTGAGTTTAAAAAGCTGCGGTACGTCCATGCTTACCGCCAAAAGTTCATTTTTATGATTTTGATAAATTTCAGCAGGACTTCCGTCTAAAATGACGCGTCCACCGGAAATAACCAGCAGCCGGTTACTGTAACGGGCTGCTTCTTCCATACTGTGCGTAACTAAAATCACAGCCATCCGGCGTTTTTTATACAAAGCCATGATTTCTGCAAAAACAGCATCACGTGAACGCGGATCAAGTCCGGCAGAAGGTTCGTCTAAAATCAGATAATCAGGATCCATTGCTATTACCCCGGCAATCGCCACGCGGCGCATTTGTCCTCCGGAAAGCTGAAACGGAGACCGGCTGGCAAAGGTTTCAAAATCCAAACCCACAAATCTCATCGCGTCTTGGACCTGCTGCTTAACCTCATTCTCCTGCATCCCCTTATTCCGCGGTCCAAATGCAATATCCTCAAAAACAGTTTCAGCAAAAATCTGATGTTCAGGATATTGGAAAACCATACCAACCTGGTGTCTTGCTTTTTTTACGGCTTCACCTTTGCCGCTGATATCCAGTCCATCAATCGTTACTTTACCTGCCGACGGTTTTAAAAGACCATTCAGATGCTGCACTAAAGTCGATTTTCCGCTGCCGGTATGCCCGATCACAGCCACAAACTCTCCTTTGTCCACAGTCAGCGAAACACCTTGCAGCGCTTTGCGTTCGTAGGGTGTTTTAGCCATATATGTAAATTCTACGTTTTCTAATGTTATCGGCATATGCTTTCAGCCAACTCCTCATTTGTAATAATTCCCTGCTGTAAATTCAGACCGCTTTGCCGCAAATCATCGGCAATTTTAGCAGCTAAAGGCGCTTCTAATCCTAAAGCATATAACTCTCGTACATGACTGAACACCTCTTTCGGCGTCCCCTGCATTTTGAGCTTGCCCTCTCCCATAACAATGATTCGGTCAGCCTGCAGCGCCTCTTCCATATAATGAGTTATATAAACCACGGTAATGCCTTTTTCCCGGTTCAATTTTTTGACAGTGGTTACTATTTCTTTGCGTCCCTGTGGATCGAGCATAGCCGTCGGTTCATCTAAAACAATACACTTGGGTTCCAATGCTAAAACACCTGCGATCGCCACGCGCTGTTTTTGACCGCCGGAAAGCAGATGCGGAGCATGCTTGGCATAATCACTCATACCTACTGCCGCCAGCGCAGCATCCACTCTTGTTCTTATTTCTGCCGTCGGCACCCCTATATTTTCCGGTCCAAAGGCAACGTCTTCCTCGACAATTGCTGCCACGATCTGATTATCAGGATTTTGAAACACCATCCCCACATGCTGGCGAATATCCCAAAGATTTTCTTCTACCGTAGTATCCATACCCTCGATCAGGCACACACCTTCACTTGGCCTCTGCAAAGCGTTAAAATGACGCGCTAAAGTACTTTTACCACTGCCATTGGCACCAATAACAGCAACAAATTCACCTTGTCTTATTTCTAAATTGATCCCATCCAAAGCCTTTATTTCTTTATTTTCACTGTCTGTATAAACATGTGTTAAATTTTTTACTTCAATTATAGTTTGCATGGCAAACCTCCGCTTAATTCAGTACCTTTATATTATATTATTCCAGCCCAGGTACGTCAACCGCTTCCAGCATACTTGGTTAACTTTACAAAAATAAGACCCGGAACAGTCCGGATCTTATTTTCAAACTTTCTTATTCTCTAATTTGCAGCTGCAACATTTGAAACAAGGCTATTTTTACTTTACCGCAGCTTCCATAAATTAATACTGATATCCATATGTATAAAAAGAATTTCTCAGAAGTATCTTTCAATTCTATAGTAAAGCAAATTTTTCGCTTTCAAAAATTGCTTTCATACGGCACAGACAAAAAGGATGCCCAGCAGGATCAAACATCACACGCCATTCTTTAGAAAACTGTTCAGCTGCCATTGTTGCTCCGCAGTTAATCGCATGCTGAACCGCTTCTTCCAAATCATTGACTGCAAAGTCCAAATGCGCCATCTGCTGCTGTACTCCCGGTTCTTCCGGCCACACAGGCGGACAGTACTCTGGATTTCGCTGAAAAAGTATTCCCGGATAAGCTCCCTGGGACATTCCAGGTGCTCCTATACAGGCCCAGTTCTCATCATAAAAAGGGATTTCCCAATTTAGCAGCTCTGCATAGAATTTAGCCAACGCATAAGGGTTTATGCAATCCAGTGTGAAAGAATACATTTTGATTTTCAATTCTTTCTCCATTTTTAATCCTTCCAATAAAAGATGATTTTCTTATTATTTATCAGCTTTCATCCAGCTGCGCATCAGCTGTACTTCACGCCAGCCTAAATATGCGGCCAGGACAGCAGCCGCAAAATCCGCTGTCATACCTGCATACATAACGCCGTTAATACCATAAAACAAAGGTAGTATGACAATCAGAGGCAGTAAAAAAATAATCTGCCTGGTCAGGGAAAGAATGATACCTTTAGTTGCTTTACCAATGGACGTAAAAAAATTGGAAGAAATCGGCTGGATACAATCTAAAAAGGTGAAGAACAAATAAATTCTGAAATATTCCTCCGCAAATTGATAATAAGCTTCTGATCCTTCACCGAAGAAACCAATGATCTGCCGCGGGAAAAGCTGAAAACAGGCAAAAGCAATAATGGATACTACCGTTCCTATCAGCAGCGTTAAGCGGTAAGTTTCTATAACACGTCCGTATTTTTTTGCGCCGTAATTAAAACTGACTATTGGCTGCAGCCCCTGTGACAACCCAATAATGATTGAAAAATAAATCATATTTACTTTCGTAATGATCCCTGAACAGGCCAGAGGTATCTCACTGCCGTATATTGAATCTGCGCCATAATGAGTCAAAGTATTGTTTAATGTTATTTGCACTACCATAATCGCAAATTGATTAAAACAGCTGGCAGCGCCAAGTGCCGAGATCAAACGGGAACGTTCCCAGTTCGGCAGCAAATCGTTTTTAGACAACGGCAAAGTCTTGAACTTTCTTAAATATCCAGCGACCATAAGCCCCGACACAACTTGCCCGATAACAGTTGCAGATGCTGAGCCGGCAATACCCCAATCCATTACAAAAACAAACAGCGGATTGAGAATCAGATTGATAAAAGCGCCGGTCAGCATACAAATCATTGAATACTTAGGACTGCCGTCAGCGCGCACTAAAGTGCTTCCCCCCGTCCCCAAAATCAAAAACGGGAAACCCAGACAATTGATTCCCGCAAAAATAAGCGCATACTTTAAAACAATATCTGTTGCGCCAAAAGCGATCATCAAAGGTTTTAAAAATACCAGTACAAATACCGCCAGCACCACACCACTGCCAACAAGCAGCGTTATGGCATTACCAATATATTTAGCCGCTTCCTCGCGTTTACCTGCCCCAAGTTTCAAATTGAAATTAGACGCACCGCCAACGCCAAAAAGCAGCCCTAACGCAGTACATACCGTAGTTAACGGCAAAGCGACATTAGTAGCCGCATTACCGTACATCCCAACGCTGCGCCCGATAAAAAACTGATCAACAATATTATATAAGGCTCCTACCAGCATAGCTATAATACTTGGTAAAGCAAAATCATGTAAAAGTCTGCTTATTTTTTCACTTCCAAGTGGATTTTCTTCATTTACCTTCATAAATTATTCCTCACATATTTCTAACTTTTTCTCATATAATTATTATACATCTTTTTTATCCTGTATTGCTAATGCCACTTGTGAATTAACTGTGTCCCTTTGGGAATTTCCCACTAACAATAATAAAAAAACCAGGAACAAAAGTTCCTGGTTTTCATGCTTATTCTTAAACAAGCTCGATAATTGCCATTTCAGCAGCGTCACCGCGACGAGGACCTACTCTGTAAATACGAGTAAAGCCGCCTTGTCTTTCTGCATATTTCGGAGCGATTTCATCAAAAAGCTTTCTGGTAGCTTCTTCATCGACGAGAACTGCAAGAACTTGACGACGGGCATGCAAGTCGCCTTGTTTTGCCAAAGTAATCAATTTGGCTACATGGCTGCTAACTTCCTTAGCTTTAGTCACAGTAGTTTCAATTCTCTCGTGTTTGATGAAGGAGCTCAAAATGCTGCGAAACAAAGCTTTACGGTTGCTGGAATTACGGCCCAGTTTTCTGTATGCCATTCGTTTCCGACCCCCTTCTTATTCTTCGTCACTATTGCGTAAAGCCAGTCCCAAATCGGCTAATTTTTTCTTAACCTCAACGAGGGATTTACGACCTAAGTTACGTACTTTCATCATGTCTTCTTCGGTCTTTTGAACCAGTTCATCAACAGTATTGATGCCTGCACGTCTCAAGCAGTTGTTGGAACGTACGGACAAATCAAGATCGTCGATGGAAACGGAACCAGGACCTGCTTGGACAGGCTCCTCGACCGGAGCGGTCTCAGAACTGCCAACTACGGTGACCATACTGCTGGAAGCAGCGGTACCGGTTTGGAACAACTTCAGGTAATCAATCATGATACTGGATGCCATGCTGATTGCTTCGTCCGGCTCAACGCTTCCGTCTGTCCAAACTTCCAAAGTCAGCTTGTCATAATTGGTAACGTTACCAACACGAGTATCGGTAACGCCAAATTTTACTCTCGTAATCGGAGAATAAATGGAATCCACAGGAATCATACCAATCGGTTGATCAGGGCGTTTGTTCTTATCAGCAGGAACATAGCCCAGCCCCTTGTCGATGGCAATCTCCATATTGAGTTTCGCATCTTTGTCCAAGGTAGCAATATGCAGCTCAGGATTCAAAATCTCTACGTCGGCATCAACAAGGATGTCTGCTGCAGTAACTTCTTGCTCACCGCTGCATTCGATACGTAAAGTTTTTGGTTCTTCACTGCTCACTTTAAGGCAAAGAGCCTTGATGTTGAGGATAATATCCGCAACATCTTCTCTTACGCCTGGAATTGTAGAGAATTCGTGCAGCACGCCGTCAATTTTAACAGCTGTAACCGCAGCACCGGGTAAAGAAGAAAGCAATACTCTGCGAAGGCTGTTGCCCAGCGTGATACCGTATCCTCTTTCCAACGGTTCCCATACAAATTTGCCATAACGGCCGTCATCGCTGATCTCAGCGGTGACCATTTTAGGTTTTTCTATTTCGATCATGCGGAAAGCCTCCTTCTCGTGCGTATTACCACAATACGCCTAATGTTGGGTGGCAGATGTTCAACTAATTATTTAGAGTACAACTCAACGATGAGATGTTCTTCGATAGGAACATCGATTTCCTCACGGGTCGGGAAACGATCAACTTTACCGCTCAAGCTTTGAGCATCGAGAACGAGCCAAGCAGGAGTAGTTTTGGAAGCCAGGGTTTCAGCCATACCTTTGAAGTATTCTTTACCACGGCTGTTTTCCATAACGCTGATAACGTCGCCGGCTTTTACCAAAGCGGAAGCGATATCAAGACGTTTGCCGTTAACAGCGATATGACCATGAGTTACCAATTGACGAGCTTGGCTGCGGCTATCGGCCAGGCCAAGACGGTAAACTACATTGTCCATTCTTCTTTCCAGAAGAACGAGCAGGTTTTCACCTGTAATACCTTTTTGTTTTTCGGCTTTAACGAAGGTATTATGGAATTGACGTTCTAACATACCGTAAATACGGCGTGCTTTTTGTTTTTCACGTAACTGAATACCGTACTCAGATACTTTTTTGCGTGCTTGACCATGCTGACCAGGAGCATAGGAGCGAACAGCAAAAGCGCATTTGTCGCTGTAGCATCTGTCACCTTTAAGAAACAGTTTTGCGCCTTCACGACGGCATTGACGGCATACAGCCTCAGTATATCTTGCCATTTAGCGGGTACACCTCCAATAAATTAAACTCTTCTACGTTTCGGCGGACGGCAGCCGTTGTGAGGAATCGGAGTAACGTCTTTAATGGAGTTAACTTCGAGACCTGCAGCCTGAAGAGCACGAATAGCTGCTTCACGACCAGCGCCGGGGCCTTTAACGAATACTTCAACTTGTTTCAAGCCATGTTCCATTGCAGCTTTAGTTGCTTCTTCAGCAGCCATCTGAGCAGCAAACGGAGTGCTTTTACGGGAACCGCGGAAGCCTAAGCCGCCGGCAGATGCCCAGCTGAGTACATTACCGTTCATATCGGCAATAGTAACGATAGTATTATTGAAAGTGGAACGAATATGAGCTACGCCACTTTCGATATTTTTACTTACTTTCTTTTTGTTGCGAACAACTTTTTTACCAGCCACTCGTTTATCCCTCCCTCACTGATTATTTCTTCTTACCTGCAATAGTACGTTTCGGACCTTTGCGAGTACGAGCATTGTTTTTGGTATTTTGACCACGAACGGGCAAGCCCATACGATGTCTGCGGCCGCGATAGCTACCAATTTCAATCAGGCGTTTTATATTGAGGGATTCCTCACGGCGGAGGTCACCTTCTACTTTATAATCACCATCGATAGTTTCACGAAGTTTTGCAACTTCTTCCTCTGTCAGATCGCGAACGCGGGTATCAGGGTTGATACCGGTTTTGCTCAGGATCTCACGAGACAGGGTAAGACCGATGCCATAAATGTACGGCAGTGCGTATTCAATACGTTTGTCTCTAGGTAAATCGACACCAGCAATACGTGCCATTAACGCTGCACCTCCTTCTTAGCCTTGTTTTTGTTTATGTTTCGGGTTTTCGCAAATTACCATTACATGGCCTTTGCGTTTAATGACTTTGCATTTTTCACATATTGGTTTAACAGACGGTCTGACTTTCATATTTTAAACCTCCTCTTGCCTGTCTTTGGTTATTTGAACCGATAAGTAATTCTTCCACGACTTAAATCGTACGGAGTAAGCTCGACAGTAACCCTATCGCCAGGCAAAATTTTGATGAAGTTCATACGTATCTTACCGGATATGTGTGCCAGAATCACATGACCGTTTTCCAATTTAACTTGGAACATGGCGTTCGGTAGGGATTCTAAGATTGTGCCTTCAACTTCAATTACGTCTTGTTTGGACACAGCGTTTTACCTCCTTACTTCAGCGCCCCGAGACTAGCTTTAACATCAGCGTAAACTTTGCCGATTTCCTGCAGGCCATCGATTTCATGATATACGCCTTGTTTTTTGTAGTACTCGATCAACGGTTCCGTTTGCGAATGATATGCATGCAAACGATTTTTTACAGTTTCTTCTTTATCGTCGTCACGTTGATACAACGCGCCGCCGCATTTATCGCACATACCTTCCACCTTACTGGGATTGTATTCTACATGATATGTAGCGCCGCAGGCCTTGCAGATACGTCTGCCGGTGACCCTGCCTACAAGCTCAGCGTCAGGAACTACGATATTAACCACACCGGTCAATTTAATGCCCAGATCAGTTAAAATGCCGTCGAGGGCAACAGCCTGCTCTTCGGTTCTTGGAAATCCATCCAAGATAAAGCCATTGGCACATTCAGGTTTGGCTAAGCCTTCCCGAACAATACCGATGGTAACGACGTCGGGCACGAGGCCGCCGGCGTCCATGTATCTTTTTGCCTCTTTACCTAATTCTGTGCCTTGCTTAACAGCTGCACGGAACATATCACCAGTAGAGATATGCGGAATTTTGTATTCAGCAATGAGTTTTTCTGCTTGAGTGCCTTTACCGGCACCCGGAGGTCCCATCAAAAGAATATACATTCTAATCTTCCTCCTATTTCATAAAGCCCTGGTAATGACGCATCAAAACCAAAGACTCTACTTGTTTCATTGTATCCAATGCAACACCGACTACGATCAAAAGGGCCGTACCACCGAAATAGATACCCTCTATACCGGTGATCCAACCAACAACATTCGGCATCAGAGCAATCAATGCGAGAAAGATTGCGCCGGCCAGAGTGATTCTGGACATGATTTTATCCAAGTAATCAGTTGTCGGTTTGCCAGGACGCAGTCCGGGAATAAAACCGCCATATTTTTTGATATTATCCGACATTTCAGCTATATTCACGCTTACTGCGGTATAGAAGTAAGTGAAGAATAAAATCATCAATACATACAAAGTAGTTTGAAGAGGAGTACCCCATGCAAACCAGCCTGCAACAGTTTTTACCCAAGGAATGTCTACAAACTGGCCAATCGTAACCGGAAACATCAGCACGGAGGATGCAAAGATGATCGGAATTACGCCTGCCTGGTTGACCTTTAAAGGAATGTAGCTGGTGTGACCACCGTACATTTTACGGCCAACAACACGTTTTGCATATTGAACCGGGATTTTGCGAATACCTTGAGAGATCGCTACAACAAAGACAATCATCGCCAAAGCTATCACCGCGAACAAAATCACGTTCAGAATGTTAACCGTGCCGGCTTGCAGATATTGGAAAATAACATGCATTCCATCAGGAAGTCTGGAAACGATACCAGCAAAGATGATCAGTGAGATACCGTTACCAATACCTTTAGACGTAATCTGTTCACCGATCCACATCAAAAATACCGTACCAGCAGTTAAACTGATCGCAATCAACAGAATCGACATGATTCCGGGGTTATTGATTGCTGATCTCAGACCATAAGCCATACCTAAAGCCTGGATAAAACCAAGCAGAACTGTACCGCCGCGAGTCAGCTGAGTAACCTTTTTCTGACCTTCCACACCTTCTTTGGACCATTGTTCTAATGTAGGAACAACGACCTTTAATAATTGAAGGATAATGGACGCATTGATATATGGAGTAATACTCATAGCAAAAATTGAGAATTTGCTCAAGGCGCCGCCGGAGAACATATCAAGCAGGCCAAACAAATTACCGCTTTGGAAAAGCTGCTCGATCATGGCTACGTTAACGCCAGGAACAGGGATATGTGTTCCAGCCCGAAAAACGATGAACATGGCGAGAGTAAATACAACTTTTTGCCTGAGTTCCGTAATTCTGAAAATATTAGCGAGGGCTGCGAACACTTAGATCACCTCTACTTTTCCGCCGGCAGCAATAATTTTTTCTTCAGCAGATTTGCTGAAACCCATAGCTTGAACCGTGAGCTTTTTAGTAAGCTCGCCGTTGCCGAGGATACGAACACCATCACGAATGTTTTTGATCATTCCGTGTTCGATCAGCATTACAGGTTCAACTACTGTGCCGTCTTCAAAGCAATTGAGACTACCAACATTGATTTCGACATAATTCATGCCAAATCTATTATAGAATCCACGTTTAGGCAAACGCAGATACAAAGGTTTTTGACCACCTTCAAAACCAGGACGTTTTACGCCGCCGGAGCGGGATTTTTGTCCTTTTTGACCTTTGCCAGATGTTTTACCAAGTCCGGAACCGAGACCACGGCCAACGCGAACGGAGGCTCTTTTAGATCCCGGAGCGGGAGATAATTCATGCAAATTCATCTGTAGCACACCTCCTTGTTTTAAGCTTCAACTTTTTCAACTTTCACAAGATGTTCAACTTTGTGAATCATACCGCGAATAGTCGGGGTGTCGTTTTTAACAACAGTAGAATTGATTTTTCCTAAGCCCAGAGCCTTTACGGTTGCGCGTTGATCCTGCGGGTAACCGATCAAGCTACGGGTCAGCGTGATTTTAACTTGTTCCATCATGCTACCTCCTTAGCCAAGTAATTCTTGTACGGTTTTTCCGCGCAGAGCTGCAACAGCTTCAGCACTTTTCAGGGATTTTAAACCTTCCAAAGTTGCACGAACAACATTGTTAGGGTTATTAGAACCTTGACATTTGGTCAAGATATCACGTACGCCTGCCAATTCAAGTACGGCACGAACAGGGCCGCCGGCAATAACGCCGGTACCTTCTGCAGCCGGTTTCAAGAACACACGGCCTGCGCCGAACACACCAATGATTTCATGAGGAATGGAAGTGCCAACCATAGGAACAGTAATCAGGTTCTTTTTAGCATCTTCAACGCCTTTGCGGATAGCTTCCGGAACTTCGGCAGCTTTACCAAGGCCCATACCAACATGACCGTTTTCGTCACCAACTACAACGAGTGCGGAGAAGGAGAAACGACGTCCGCCTTTAACAACCTTTGCAACGCGGTTGATGAATACGACTTTCTCTTTTAAGTCGCTTTCTTGTTTTTCGAAATTCGCCACTTTTATTCCTCCTTCTATTAGAATTGCAGTCCAGCTTCACGAGCCGCGTCTGCCAGTGCAGCAACACGACCGGTGTACAGGTAACCGCCACGATCAAATACAACTTCTTTAATTCCTTTAGCCAAAGCTTTTTCAGCAATAGCCTTGCCAACTGCTTTAGCAGCTTCAGTATTGCCGCCGTAGTTAGCTTTCAAGTCTTTCTCAACAGTGCTGGCAGCAACAATCGTTTCGCCTGTTACATCGTTAATCACTTGTGCATAAATATTGGACAAGGAACGATATACATTCAAACGAGGTTTTTCTGCCGTACCGATAATATATTGACGAGAACGGAGATGACGTTTTTGACGTTTCTCATTTTTATCAACTCTGTTAAGCAAGAGTTTCACTCCCTTCTTTTAGAAATTACTTCTTGCCTTTAGCGCCAGCTTTACCCATCTTACGACGAACGTATTCGCCTTCATAACGAATACCTTTGCCTTTATAGGGTTCAGGCGGACGCAGAGTGCGGATTTCAGCTGCAACTGCGCCGACTTTTTCTTTGTCTGCGCCGCTGACAACGATTTTGTTAGGAGCCGGAACTTCAAAAGTAATACCTGCAGGCGGCTCTTTTACTACCGGATGAGAGAACCCGAGAGTAAAGTTGATGTTATTGCCTTGTTTAGCGGCACGATAGCCGACACCGGCAATTTCTAAAGATTTGCTGAAACCGGTGGTTACACCGACAACCATGTTGTTGATCAGAGTACGGGAAAGACCGTGCATGGAACGATGAGTTTTTTCATCACTCGGACGTTCAACAGTCAGTACGCCGTTTTCCAGAGTCAATTTCATATCTTTATTGATTTGGCGAGATAATTCGCCTTTGGGACCTTTAACGGTAACCAAATTATTTTCAATAGTAACTGTAACGTTAGCGGGTACAGTAATTGGTTGTTTACCAATTCTAGACACTTATGAGCACCTCCTATCTTTCAAGTATTACCAGACGTATGCCAGCACTTCTCCACCGAGACCAGCCTTACGGGCAGCTTTATCGGTCATCAGGCCTTGAGAAGTGGAGATCACTGCGATACCGAGACCACCGAGGACTCTGGGCAGCTGATCTTTTTGAGAGTATACTCTCAAGCCGGGCTTAGAAATACGTTTGATACCGGAAATAACTTTTTCCTTATTAGCACCGTATTTCAGGCTGACGCGGATAACATTTTGTTTGCTATCGGCAATTACTTCAAAATCTTTAATGAAACCTTCAGCTTTCAAAATCTCAGCAATAGCTACTTTGATTTTGGAGCCGGGGATTTCAACTTTATCGTGATGAACCGAGTTTGCGTTACGAATACGGGTAAGCATATCGGCAATCGGGTCAGTCATTACCATACTTAAATACCCTCCTTCCTAATTTGCTGTTTTACCAGCTAGCTTTGGTTACTCCCGGAATAGCGCCTTGGTAGCTGTATTCACGGAAGCAGATACGGCAGAGACCGAATTTACGCATATAGCCATGTGGTCTGCCGCAAACCTTGCAGCGATTATAACGGCGAACTTCAAATTTCGGCTCATTTTTCCATTTTTCAATCAGGGCTTTTTTAGCCAAGGTATTCCCTCCTCACTTATGCGCTGAACGGCATTCCGAGGAGTCTGAGTAATTCTCTGGCTTCCTCGTCAGTCTTAGCGGTAGTAACAATGATGATATCCATTCCACGGACTTTATCGATCTTATCATATTCAATTTCCGGGAAAATCAATTGTTCTTTCATGCCCAATGCGTAGTTGCCACGGCCGTCAAAAGCGGTGGGATTTACGCCGCGAAAATCGCGTACACGCGGAAGAGCAATGTTCATCAACTTATCAAGGAAGTAATACATGCGGTCACCGCGCAGGGTAACTTTGGTACCGATCGGCATCCCTTGACGCAATTTAAAAGCTGCAATGGATTTTTTAGCTTTAGTGATGACTGGTCTTTGACCAGCGATCAAAGTCAGATCTGCAACAGCAGAATCTAATGCCTTGCTGTTAGCTACAGCTTCACCGATACCCATATTGATGACAACTTTTTCGATTTTAGGGATTTCCATAACATTTTTATAGTTGAATTTATCCATCATGCCTTTAACAGCTTCGGACAAATACTTTTCTTGCAATCTTGTTTTTGCCATTCAAAATTTCCTCCTTTCCCGGAATCTTATTTATCAATTACTTCGCCGCATTTTTTGCAGGTTCTTACGAAGCTGCCGGAAACTGCGGTCTTTTTAATACGAGTAGCTTTTTTACAAGCCGGGCATACTAACATTACTTTGGAAGAAGCAATAGCAGCTTCTTTAGTAATGATGCCGCCTTGGGGATTAGCCTGAGACGGTTTTGTATGGCGTTTTACTTTATTTACGCCTTCAACGACTACTTTAGCTTTTTTAGGCAGAGCTTCAATGATCTTTCCTTCTTTGCCTTTATCTTTGCCGGACAAAACCAAAACGGTATCGCCTTTTTTTACATGCATTTTGATTGCTGCAGTCATTTCAGGAACACCTCCTTATGTGCATTATCAGATTTCTTACAGCACTTCCGGTGCCAGAGAAATGATTTTCATGAAATCTTTATCGCGAAGTTCACGAGCAACAGGCCCGAAAATACGGGTGCCGCGCGGGCTCTTATCATCTTTAATTACAACTGCTGCGTTTTCGTCGAAGCGGATATAAGAACCGTCCGGACGACGAACGCCCTTTGCAGAACGAACAACAACTGCTTTTACTACGTCACCTTTTTTTACAACGCCACCGGGTGATGCATCTTTAACAGCGCATACGATAACGTCACCAATGTTAGCATATTTACGGTAAGAACCGCCCAATACGCGAATGCACATAACTTTCTTAGCGCCAGTATTGTCACCAACATTAAGAATGGTTTGTTGTTGTATCATGGTTTTCCCTCCCTTGCCAATTTATCCGATCGGCAATATCTTATTTTGCACGCTCTAAAATTTCAATAACACGCCAGCATTTATCTTTGGAAAGCGGACGAGTTTGCATAATTTGAACTACGTCGCCAATATGCGCTTCGTTATTTTCATCATGAGCTTTGAATTTGATAGTATGTTTTACACCTTTTTTGTAAAGCGGATGTTGAACAAAACGCTCAATAGCAACTACAACAGTTTTCTGCATTTTGTCGCTTACTACTTTACCGATACGGGTAACACGTGCGTTTCTTTCTTCGGTCACGACTGTTTCCTCCTTCTTCATACTTCAAACACACTCAGGCATTTAACTCGCGTTGACGCTGAATGGTCTTGATGCGGGCAATAGACTTTTTGACTTCGCGAATTTTCATCGGATTCTCACATTGTCCGGTTGCCATTTGAAAACGCAGGTTGAAGAGTTCTTCTTTCAAACCAGCCAATTTGCTGTCTAACTCGGAAGCAGACATTTCACGAATTTCTGTTGTTTTCATTAAGCTTCACCACCCTTTTCTTGTGCGGCAGCTTCGGCTTCTTGCTGTGCGCGGGTCACAAATTTACATTTAATAGGCAATTTGTGGCTAGCAAGACGCATAGCTTCTTTAGCGATCTCTTCGCTAACTCCGTTCATTTCGAACATAACACGACCGGGTTTAACTACTGCTACCCAATATTCAGGTGAACCTTTACCACTACCCATACGAGTTTCAGCCGGTTTTGCAGTGATCGGTTTGTCCGGGAAAATTTGAATCCATACTTGACCGCCACGTTTAATATAACGTGTCATTGCGATACGAGCTGCTTCGATTTGACGATTGGTGATCCATGCGGGTTCCAATGCTACCAAGCCATACTCGCCATGAGCGATTTTGTTACCGCGCATTGCACGACCAGTCATACGGCCTCTATGTTGTTTACGATGTTTAACTCTCTTCGGTAATAACATTAGTTTATGCCTCCTTCACCGGAGCAGCTTGCGCTACTTCTTTGCTTTCAGGAAGGACTTCACCTTTGTAAATCCATACCTTTACGCCGATACGGCCATAAGTGGTATGAGCTTCTGCTGTGCCATAATCAATATCAGCACGCAGAGTATGCAGAGGAATGCTGCCTTCACGATAGCTTTTGCTGCGAGCGATTTCAGCACCGCCCAGACGACCGCCAACCTGAACTTTAATACCTTTAGCGCCCATGCGCATGGTACGGCCAACACATTGTTTCATTGCACGGCGGAAAGCGATACGGCGTTCCAATTGAGATGCAATGTTCTCTGCAACCAAAGTTGCGTCCATATCCGGGGTTTTTACCTCAACGATGTTGATATCAATTACGCTGTCGGTCATTTTTTTCAAGTCGTTTTTCAGCAATTCAATGTTGCTGCCCTGACGACCGATTACCATACCAGGTTTAGCAGTATGGATAGAGATGCGGGCTCTATTCGAAGCGCGTTCGATTTCTACTTTAGAGATACCGGACAAGAACAGTTTTTCTTTAATGAATTCACGAATTTTAATATCTTCTAATAAGAATTTCTCATAGTCTTTGTCAGCATACCATTTGGAATCCCAATCTTTGATAATACCTACGCGGAGACCATGCGGATTAACTTTTTGACCCACTATCTTTTCCCTCCTTTTTCCGGGATATTATTTTTCTTTAACAGCAACTGTTACGTGGCTAGAACGTTTTAAGATTTTGAACGCTTGCCCACGGGAACGCGGATGGATTCTTTTCATGGTCGGACCTTGATCTATAAAGCAGGAAGATACGATCAGATTATCCACATTCATATCATAGTTATGTTCAGCGTTTGCAACTGCACTGCGCAGTACTTTTTCGATAACCTCAGAACCAACCTTAGGGGTATGTTTGAGGATCGCGAATGCTTCACCCACAGCTTTGCCGCGGATAAGATCAATCACGATACGCAACTTGCGCGGCGCGATGCGAACATATCTTGCAATAGCTTTTGCTTCCATGTTATTTTGCCCCCTTTCCCCTTATTTTAAAGATGTACTCTTATCGGCATGGCCTTTATAAGTACGCGTAGGAGCAAATTCTCCTAGTTTGTGGCCTACCATATCTTCAGTGATAAATACAGGCACATGTTTACGTCCATCATGAACAGCAATAGTATGGCCCAAGAAATCCGGAAGAATAGTGGAGCTGCGAGACCATGTTTTTACGACTTTTTTATCGTTAGAAGCGTTCAACGCTTCAATCTTCTTTTGAAGACTTGCATGGACATACGGTCCTTTTTTGATTGATCTGGACACTAGGTTAGCCTCCTTTCTCTATCCTTATAATTATTTCGTTCTACGTTTTACGATTAATTTGCTAGAAGCTTTTTTCTCTTTGCGGGTACGAGTACCAAATGCACATTTACCCCAAGGAGTAACAGGACGTTTACGGCCAACAGGAGAATGACCTTCACCACCACCATGCGGATGGTCATTCGGGTTCATTACAACACCGCGGTTAGCCGGGCGAATACCGAGCCAACGAGAACGGCCTGCTTTACCGATGCAGATATTTTCAGCGTCGATATTGCCAACTTGTCCAATAGTGGCGCGGCAGTTGATATGCACTTTACGGATCTCACCGGAAGGGAGACGAAGCAGAGCATAATCGCCTTCTTTAGCCATCAACTGAGCAGAAGTACCAGCACCGCGGGCAATTTGACCGCCTTTGCCAATTTTAAGCTCAACATTGTGAACCATAGTACCAAGCGGCATATTTTTCAAAGGCAGGCAGTTGCCGATTTTGATATCAGCATCAGGTCCGCTTTCGATAACATCGCCTACTTTAAGGTCTAAAGGAGCGAGGATATAACGTTTTTCGCCATCAGCATAGTTTACTAAAGCGATACGTGCATTACGGTTAGGATCGTATTCGATGGTAGCAACACGAGCCGGAACACCGTCTTTATTGCGTTTAAAATCGATGATACGATATTGTCTTTTATTACCGCCACCTTGATGACGAACAGTCATTTTGCCGGTGTTATTACGACCTGCATGTTTTTGCAGTTTTTCAACCAGCGGACGGTAAGGCTTATCAGTTGTAATCTCTTCGAAGGTAGACACTGTAATGAAGCGCCTCGAAGGAGAATACGGATTAAAGCTTTTAATAGCCATTTAATTTGCCTCCTTATTACGTCAAATTACATTCCTTCGAAAAGGGGAATCGTATTGCCTTCAGCAAGTTTCACGATTGCTTTCTTATAATCGGAACGTTTGCCAACGTATTTACCCATTCGTTTGGTTTTGCCAAATACGCGTACAGTATTTACGTTTAACACTTTTACTTTGAAAATTTGTTCAACTGCCTGGCGGATTTCCACTTTGTTGGCAGTCAAAGGAACTTGGAAAGTGTATTTGTTGTCTTGAAGCATTACGGAAGTTTTTTCAGTAATGATCGGACGGAGTAAAATATCGCGAGGGTTAGCAGCCATTATGCGAGCACCTCCTCAATTTTAGCTACAGCGTCTTTTGCTAAGAACACTTTATTGTTATGAAGCAGATCAAAGCAGTTCAGGCAACCGTTGGAAAGTGCAGTGACTTTCGGAATGTTGCGTGAAGACAGCTCAACATTTTCATTAGAACCGTCAGTGATGAGTAAAGCCTTTTTATCAGCTGCATCAAAAGCAGACAGCATAGTTACAACATTTTTAGTTTTAGGAGCATCAAAGCTCAAGCCCTCAACAACGATAAGTTCACCGGCAGCAACTTTTGCAGACAATGCACAACGAATTGCCAAACGACGAGCTTTACGGGGCATTTTTTTCGCATAACTGCGAGGTTGGGGACCAAAAGTGGTACCACCACCTACCCAAATCGGAGAACGGGTAGAACCGCTGCGAGCGCGGCCGGTGCCTTTTTGTCTCCACGGTTTACGACCGCCGCCGCGAACCATACCGCGGGTTTTGGTAGCAGAAGTGCCTTGACGTTCAGCAGCCTGTTGCATAACAATTGCTTGATGTACAACAGCTTCATTAAATTCAACGCCAAACACGAGATCATTCAATTCTATTTCTTCACCGGTAGCTTGACCGGAGATGTTATATACTGATAACTTCGGCATTAGAAGCATCCTCCTTTCTTTCGCTTACGCTCTTATTTATTAGGTTTTACTGTTTCTTTGATTACAACAAAAGAACCAGCGGCACCAGGAATGGAGCCTTTGACCAAAATAAGATTACGTTCAACATCAACTTTAGCAACAGTCAAACGTTGAACAGTTACTTGTGCATTACCCATACGGCCAGGCAATTTTTTGCCTTTGATAACTCTACCGCCAGGACCGGAATGCATAGGACCCATGGAACCAGGTTCACGATGGGATTTGGAACCGTGCTTCATAGGACCACGAGCGAAATTGTGGCGCTTAATAGTGCCTGCAAAGCCTTTACCGCGGGAAATACCGGTTGCATCAATCAGTTCTCCAGCAGCAAAAATGTCAGCAGTGATTTGTTGGCCGACTGTATATTCAGAAGGAGCAGACAACCGCAATTCTTTGACAAATTTAACCGGAGTTACGCCGGCTTTGTCAAAATGGCCTTTCATTGGTCTGGTCATATGTTTTTCTTTAACTTCACCAAAGCCAAGTTGAACAGCATTATAACCGTCTGTTTCTTCGGTTTTATTTTGAACAACAACACAAGGTCCTGCTTCTACAACAGTAACAGGGATCAATCTGCCGTCAGCTTCAAAAATTTGGGTCATACCAATTTTCTTGCCTAAGATTCCTTTAGCCATTATTGCACCTCCTCCTTACAGTTTAATCTCGATATCTACGCCGGCAGGAAGGTCAAGACGCATCAACGCATCAACGGTCTTCGCAGTCGGTTCCAGAATGTCTACAAGTCTTTTGTGGGTACGCATCTCGAATTGTTCACGAGAATCCTTGTTTACATGAGGGGAACGCAGAATCGTATAGATATTTTTTTCAGTAGGAAGCGGAATAGGGCCGGAAACCTGAGCTCCGGTACGTTTCGCAGTTTCTACAATTTTTGCAGCACTTTGATCAAGCGCTTTGTGATCATACGCTTTTAAGCGTATTCTGATTTTCTGTGATTTTGACATTAAATTTTTTCCTCCTAATCGCCCAGTTTCTAAGAACGGACATACTCCGTGAAAATCTCCCTGTCTAGCAGGCAAGCAACCTCTCACATCATCGCAGGGCCATGCAAATAAACATAAGTAAATGAGGGGCTTTTATTAGCCCCTCATTCGGGATCTAATTAAAGATTATTCGTTGATAGCAGCAACAACGCCAGCGCCAACAGTACGGCCGCCTTCGCGAATTGCAAAACGCAGACCAGGCTCGATTGCGATCGGAGTGATCAGCTCTACGTCCATGGTTACGTTATCGCCAGGCATTACCATCTCAATACCTTCCGGTAATTCAGTTACGCCGGTTACGTCTGTTGTTCTGAAATAGAACTGCGGACGATAGCCGTTGAAGAACGGTGTATGACGGCCGCCTTCTTCTTTCGTCAGTACATATACTTCTGCTTTGAATTTTGTGTGCGGATGGATGCTGCCGGGTTTTGCAAGTACTTGACCGCGTTCGATATCTTTACGGTCTACACCACGCAGCAGGCAGCCGATGTTGTCTCCTGCTACTGCTTCGTCCAGTAATTTACGGAACATTTCTACGCCCGTTACTACTGTTGCTTTTTTCTCTTCTGTCATTCCTACGATCTCAATATTGTCGCCTACTTTGATGATACCACGTTCTACACGGCCTGTTGCTACTGTGCCACGGCCGGTAATTGTGAATACGTCTTCTACAGGCATCAGGAACGGTTTGTCAGTTGCGCGTTCCGGAATAGGAATGTATGCGTCTACTGCGTCCATCAGTTCCATGATTTTTGCTTCGTATGCTGCGTCGCCTTCAAGTGCTTTCAGTGCAGACCCTACTACTACAGGAATGTCGTCGCCGGGGAAGTCGTAGCTGGAGAGCAGTTCACGTACTTCCATTTCTACTAATTCGATCAGTTCCGGATCGTCTACCATATCTGCTTTATTCAGGAACACTACCATTGCAGGTACGCCTACTTGACGAGCAAGAAGGATGTGCTCACGAGTTTGCGGCATCGGGCCGTCTGCTGCGGATACTACGAGGATCGCTCCGTCCATTTGTGCTGCGCCGGTGATCATGTTTTTTACATAGTCGGCATGGCCCGGGCAGTCTACGTGTGCATAGTGGCGGGTTGCTGTTTCATATTCTACGTGGGAAGTGTTGATGGTGATTCCGCGTTCTCTTTCTTCAGGTGCTTTATCGATCATGGAGTAATCCATGAATTCTGCGCCGCCTTTAGAAGCCAATACTTTGGTGATTGCTGCGGTCAGGGTTGTTTTACCATGGTCTACGTGACCGATGGTGCCGATATTAGCATGCGGTTTTGTTCTTTCATATTTTTGCTTTGCCATTTATTTTTCCTCCCTTAAATTAGGTTTTACTTTATATTAGGCTTGAGTGCCTTTGTTTTTGGCAATGATAGCCTCGGCAATGTTTCTCGGTACATCTTCGTAATGGTCAACTTCCATAGAGTAGTTGCCTCGGCCTTGAGTTTTAGAACGCAGGTCGGTAGCATAACCAAACATTTCGGAAAGCGGAACAAATGCGTTGATAACTTGAGCGCCATTGCGAGCTTCCATACCTTCGATACGACCACGGCGAGAGTTCAAATCGCCGATAACATCGCCCATGTAGTCCTCAGGAACAGTAACTTCTACTTTCATATAAGGTTCAAGGATAACCGGGTCGGCTTTAGTAGCGCCAGAACGGAAGCCCATAGAACCTGCAATTTTGAAGGCCATTTCAGAAGAATCGACTTCATGGTAAGAACCATCATAAACGGTAACTTTGATATCAACCATTGGGTAACCGGCAACTACGCCGTTTTCCATAGCTTCCTTAACACCGTTTTCGATCGGTCCGATGTATTCTTTCGGAATAGCACCGCCAACAACTTTGTTCTCAAACAAGAAGCCTTCACCTGCTTCACGAGGTGAAATTTCCAACCAGCAGTGACCATATTGGCCTTTACCACCGGACTGACGTACAAATTTACCTTCGGACTTAACAGATTTGCGGATAGTTTCACGATAAGCAACCTGCGGATTACCAACAGTACAGCCTACTTTGAATTCACGCAGCAAACGGTCAACAATAATGTCCAAATGCAACTCGCCCATGCCAGAAATGATGGTTTGTGCTGTTTCCGGATCAGTATGAACACGGAAAGTCGGATCTTCTTCTGCCAGTTTTTGAAGGGCAATGCCCATCTTTTCCTGGTCAGCTTTAGTTTTAGGTTCAACCGCAACGGAGATTACCGGATCAGGGAATACCATGGATTCCAGAATGATCGGAGCTTTTTCGTCGCAGAGAGTATCGCCGGTAGTGGTATCTTTCAAACCTACTGCTGCTGCAATATCACCGGAATAAACCATGTCGATTTCTTCACGATGGTTGGCATGCATTTGCAGGATACGGCCAATACGCTCTCTCTTACCTTTGGTAGAGTTGTAAACGTAAGAACCGGAGCCGAGAGTACCGGAGTACACACGGAAGAAAGCAAGTTTACCAACAAACGGGTCAGTCATAATTTTGAAAGCCAGTGCAGAGAACGGCTCGCTGTCGCACGACGGACGTTCGTCTTCTTCGCCGGTTTCAGGATTTACGCCTTTGATATGAGGAATATCAGTAGGAGCAGGCATGAACGCTACAACAGCATCCAGCAAAGGCTGTACGCCTTTGTTTTTGTAAGAAGAACCGCAGCAGACAGGAGTCATTTTGCAAGCAATAGTTTGTTTGCGGATACCAGCCATAACTTCTTCTTCCGTCAGCTCTTCGCCTTCCAGATATTTCATCATCAGCTCGTCATCGCTTTCAGCTACAGCTTCCATTAAAGCTTGACGGTATTCGTTGGCTTTTTCAACCATATCGGCCGGAATATCAACAAATTCTTCTTCTTTACCCAGAGCGTCGCTGTAAACGATAGCTTTCATTTTGATCAGATCGACCATACCCTGGAAGGTATCTTCGAAACCAATCGGTAATTGGATAGGTACAGCATTGGCATTCAAACGATCTTTCATCATTTGTACTACATTGTAGAAGTCAGCGCCGGTAATATCCATTTTATTTACATATGCCATACGCGGTACGCCATATTTGTCAGCCTGACGCCATACTGTTTCAGACTGAGGTTCAACGCCGCCTTTAGCGCAGAATACTGCAACAGAACCATCAAGTACACGCAGAGAACGTTCAACTTCTACAGTGAAGTCAACGTGACCTGGCGTATCAATGATGTTGATGCGGTGTCCATCCCATTGACAGGTGGTAGCAGCAGAAGTAATAGTAATACCACGTTCCTGCTCTTGAACCATCCAGTCCATGGTAGCGCCGCCATCATGGGTCTCACCGATTTTATGAACCCTACCGGTGTAGAACAGAATACGTTCAGTCGTAGTAGTTTTACCAGCATCAATATGAGCCATGATGCCGATGTTTCTTGTTTTTTCAAGCGGAAATTGTCTGCCCACTTTTTTATCCTCCTCGTTATAGGGATCGGGCCATTACCAGCGGTAATGTGCAAACGCTTTGTTTGCTTCAGCCATCTTGTGGGTATCTTCGCGTTTTTTCACAGCAGCGCCGGTAGCGTTTGCTGCGTCCATGATCTCACCAGCAACACGTTCGCACATGGTTCTTTCACCACGCAAACGGGAGTAGTTGACCAGCCAGCGAATACCAAGGGTGGTCTTACGGTCTGCACGGACTTCAACCGGAACCTGGTAGTTAGCACCACCAACGCGGCGAGCACGTACTTCTAAAAGCGGCATAACGTTTTTCATAGCTGCATCGAATACTTCGAGAGGATCCTTACCAGTTTTAGCACGAACCAGATCGAAAGCATCATATACAATGCGTTCAGCAACGCCTTTTTTACCGTCAAGCATAATCTTATTAATAAATCTTGTCAAAAGTTTTGAACCGTATACAGGATCCGGCAAAACGTCTCTTTTTGTTACAGGGCCTTTTCTCGGCATGTGTTTCCCTCCTTATGGATTATCAATTCGTTGTGTAGACTTGATTACTTTTTAGCTGCTTTAGCACGTTTAGCACCGTATTTAGAACGGGCTTGATTGCGGTTAGCAACGCCTGCAGTGTCAAGTGCACCACGAATGATATGGTAACGCACACCAGGAAGATCTTTAACTCTTCCGCCTCTAATCAGGACAACGCTATGTTCCTGCAGATTGTGGCCGATACCAGGGATGTAAGCAGTAACTTCGATACCGTTAGTCAAACGTACACGAGCTACTTTACGAAGAGCAGAGTTAGGCTTTTTAGGGGTTGTAGTGTAAACCCTAGTGCAAACTCCACGTTTTTGCGGGCATTCTTTCAATGCCGGGGCAGTGGATTTTACAGTCAAAACTTCTCTGCCTTTGCGAACCAATTGATTAATTGTAGGCATATCGGCACCTCCTTCCGAATAAATAGATTTTAATGATTATAAAAATCCTTCAGCAAAGCTTCCAGATCCCTATCAACCTTTGAGTATCGCGGCTGTCGCTGCACCGACATGGATTCCGCAGGCTTTACCAAGTTCTTGCATTGTCGCTACTTTTTCTACATTCACCCGAGCTTCAGCGCAGGCATCAAGCAGTGGCTGCACAACCCGGACATCTGCGTCATCAGCTATATAAACCGTCTTTGCAGTGCCTTTTTGAATCGCTTTAGCGGTTTGCTTGTTCCCGACAACTCGCTTCGTTGCTTGCTTTAACAACTCTACTGTCATCACAAACCCTCCTTGTAAAAGCGCATAGCTATCCCGAGATACTTACATATTGTAACACTGCCACTTGGCTGTGTCAATACTTTTTCTTGATTTTTTTACAAGCGCAAACCCGCATTAAACCGTGTTTTTTGTATTACACGGACCCTAGCGTTTCTTTTGCGTAACTTTGTAATATGTTTTACATGTTTTCTTTTGTTTTTGTAAACTTTTATTGTAACTATTTACGCTTTCGGCGGATATTTTTCATCTAATATTTCCTGGTTTTTCTAAAATTTTATTACCCACTACCAAAAGAAAACGAAAAACCTCAAATTTTTTCAAATTTGAGGTTAATTTAAGTATTTATTAGCGTTCTATACCACTCACATATACTTCAAATAACTTAAATACACATTAAAACCACGATAGTTATTATCACTGCTAGTACCAGTTACAGCGCCATCCTTCATTCTGAACGTTTCAATGTCCAACGACAGTTTCTCTGAGCGCTCTTTAAAATATTGATCAAAACCAATCCCGAAAGTCGTCTTTCTGCGTTGATTAGTTGAAATATTCGTCAACGGATCATAGTTTTCACCGCTGCTATTTAGCCAATCTACCAACAAACGTATCCGTCTGTTATCTGGGATATCCTTTGACCACTGCAATCCATAATTCCTGCCACGTCTAGTTTCGTTCATTCGATCAAAAGTAGCGTAACGCAAAGGATCTTCTTGAGTATGCCAATAGTACGCAGTAAAAAACTGAGTATTATCAGGCGCATAATTGAAGGTCAACTCCGGCTTAAATTGATGGCCAGAAGTATATTCCAAAGTATTTTCTCGGGTTCTTTCATAAGAAGTATGGGAAAGCCCTGCTAAAAATTGAAATTTTTTGTTCAAGTGTTGCCAACGCATTTCCTTAACCCAAGCATTTCCCGGTTCTACCCACATACTGGGCGTGAGGTCGTATCTACCTCCTAAAGTGTAATAAGTTCCGAAAATAAAGGTGTTTTTATCGTCACGATTATAATAATACCAAATAGCCGGTGTAAAATTTAATCCTTCTCCAAAACGTGCTTTCTCAACCAGATCTTCATCCATAACAGGATCAAATTCATGCAACGCATCTTTACCTGTTGGCAGATTTACCGCTAAAGAAAAAACCATTACATCATTCTTTTTAGCTTTTTTATGAAACGCAACATTTAATGTAGTATCAGTCAGACAATTTACCTTACCATTATCATTGCTCCTATTATCAGAGCTGATAAATCCGGTTGCTAACCCATACTCCCAAGGCCTGGCCACAATATTATAATAGAAAGGCTGATAAAATTGATGTCCTTTATTTCCTTTATCATCACGCCAAGAATAATATTTGCTTTCTGTACCAAAACTGCTGCTCTTACGATCAGCTATGTCATAACCACGCTCATACTCTTTTAATAAATTCTGCACATACTCCAAATCATGTTTCAGCACTTCTAATCGGGCCTCTTTATCAGCTTCTTCCAACGCAGGGTCTTCCGCTATATTTTCATTATTCATTTTTAATATTAAAGCGTCTATCGTCTGGTTAAGAGCCACTATCGTAGTATCTAAATCATTAAGCTCACTACTCAGCAGTTCTTCTTTATGGACCAACCCTTCATATATACCGTCATTATAAATTATATCTTGGTAGGCAAAATAACCTTTGCGGCCTTCCCCATAAACTTCAACGATTTTATTCAACTCATAATTTTTGCTTTCGATGTCCGTTTTCCGTTGTTGTATCTCCTGTAACCTGTTCTCTTTTCTATTATGCTCAAAGTTTGCATTGGCCAACTGTTTACGCAAACTATGCAGTTGCTGCCTCAAAGTGTTATTATAAACCTCTACTTCCACGTCAGTATTTTCTAGCGCAGCTATTTCCTGCTCTATTTTTTCAACGCCTGCTTTTGTTTCTGCGGTCGCAAAGGCTTTCTTCTGCTGCTCCTGTGCCGAATACTGAAGCATATCTGCAACATCTCTAACATTACTTGGCAACGTTACACCAGCCCAGCAAACATTAGCCGCAATAAGTCCGCAAAAAGCAGTTGAAGTCGAAACTATTAACTTATTTTTCATTTCGCATCCATCCCCATCTTCTTTTTTACTAATCTGCAAAAAACAGCTTGTTCTGAAGGTAGGTTTTTCCATGTTACACTTGGATAGCGTTCTAAAAACTTATCCCAAATAACCGACTTACCATACTCGTCTAAAACATCATAATAAATCAAAAATATCTGCGCATAAGAATCAGGATAAAAAATTCCCCAATTTGATATTCTACCATCAGCTTCATCACTCCAGCTAAAATCGCCTGTTGATGTATTCAGTAAAACATTGAAAATAGCATTTTTAATATTATCGGCAATGTTTTGATAATATTCATAGTTTATTTTTTTGTCTGCCTTTTGCGCCAAATATAAAAAACTGTTAATCCCGCCATAAGCTTCACAATTATCCATCAAATATTTCACCGGGTAGTCTGGCATAGCAATAGTTAGTCCATCCACTTGCTGCAAATAGGAAATTGTGTATGCCATATCTTCTATTTGTTGCCAGTATTTCTTAATCAAACTTATATCACCAGTCTGCTCACAGTATTTGTTCAACAATACTAAAAACAACCCCGAATAACCATCTATCGAATCATATTGTGGTAAGACTTTCTCCTTATCTCCATACAAAATAACATCATAAATAGTTCCGCTCATACCATTTTTATCATTATTATTAATACGTTTCAGATACCATTCCAAAAAAGCTTTTACATCCTTTCGATGATCAGTATTATCTAAATCATCTAAGGCATATAGGCCAACCTCATAAGGAGTTATAAACACTTCATATGGCATCGTTCTATAACGCGAAGCAATAATTCTGACAGGATGGTTACTGTTATCATATGCAAATGCAACATTTAAACCTGATAGAACAAATACGCTACATACGAGCAAAATGTATTTCCAATTCTTTCTTATCATAATTTTTTACCGTTAGATAATAATAGTTATTATCTTCCTCCAGCTTAAGATAGGGGCTCTTTTCGACACTCAATCCTTTTTTAGGCACCGCTATTGTTATATCTTCCAGTCCATCAGGATTACTCAGGGCAACTGTTAACCCAGTATCATTTTTAAAGGAGTATTTCGTTTTCAGCATCTTTTGCAAAAATCTGGCAGCATCAGTCATCGTCATAACAGCAACCGAACCTTTTTGCTCTTCCTCATCCAGATAATCTAAAAACTCAAAAAAAGTTTCTTCATAGACATCTAAATCATAAGGATGCGAATAAAATAATCGTAAGGTTCTATTATTACGCCCGTAGTCAGGAATAGATTTTAACCATGTTAATACTTTTTCATTATCATAGTGTCCCAACTCATGCATCTCACCCAGTGAGGCATAAAGGCCTGACGGGACAATCGGAAAGGCCAAAACCTTCTCTGATACCATCTCGCCATTATAGAAAGTTCTATTAATACTGCTACCAGAATCTCCTGTATAATAATAAACTTCTACGCCCATACTATCCAAAGCTTTAGTGTTATAAGGCTGAGGAAAAACTCCAATAGGTGCTGAATACTCAGTCACCTTCTTTTTGGTAACGCTCTCTATAGCTTCATTGTTCATACTTATGTATTTATCAATATCAGCATCATGCAAGCGCCCCGCTTCAACGCCATATCCATACCAGTTATGGGCCCAGCCGCCATGTGATCCGATCCGCCCATATGGAATAAGCTGCAATGCTATATCTCTGCCCGGATATTCTGTTACCATAAACCCCATTTCATCCCCAGGATTATCTCTGAAATCACCGGCAGTAATATGAAATGACATCGGAATATTCTTTCTTAGCAACCCCTCTCTGATCATTCTTGGCAAGAAAAACCATTCTACGTTAGAGTCGATATGCCAATTTATAACAATACCACCTTTACCATCCGGAACATTAAGTACATGTGGAACTTTAGCAAAATTAAACAAGACAGTTCTAAGAACAGCTCGCAACGGCAAATCATCAGCATCAATCTTCATAGCCCCCAAAGGTAAATTGACATAAAACAAACTTCCCTTTCCTATATTACGTTTAACTATACCTGGTATTTTGCGGCCATCCTCAACTACTGCCCATGCGTATATATCTTCATCACGAAGCGCATGCTGCACTTCAATATTGCGCATAGAATATGATAACTTTCCATAATGATAACCACTCAAAGTAACTCCATCAACGGTTTTTCCCAAAGGAATTTGAAAAAAATCGCGTTTCTCTTCTGTCAGAAACTCCAGATAACCATGATGGAATGCCTGCCGCCTATCTTCTTTAAAAGTGGAATAATTAAAACCAAGTAGACTGCTAAAAACAGCATTTCCCAAATGCTTTTCTCTTTTATTAAGGCTTCCAGCATCATACACAATTAAGCTGTAACCACCTTGTTCCAAGTAGTCATGCAACCACATTGCAATTTCTTGCGGCAGATTCTCAGCGACCCTGTCTGGAAAAATAACAGCTGGGCTATTTTTTAAAATTTCAGCAGGTTGTAAATGCTGCAAGTTGTACACATCAATTATTCTATAGGCGACGCCTTCTTCCTGCAGCACACTTTCATAGCCTTTTAATACCTTACTATCGGTTTTGACGATATTACTATTTACCGCCAGGATTACTGTTATTTCTTTATCCTGTTCTATATCTTTTTCATTATTATAAGCATAAAAAGAATAAACTGAAATTGCTAAAAATATTATTAGAACAAACACATAAATCTTTTTCATATAGTTTTTCCAACTCCCTCAGTAAGGACAAACCCATGTATCACGATCCCTCTTCCAAACACAATATTTTTTCTTACTATTACAGACTTAATTTTTCCTTTTTCACCCAACACTACATTGTTCCCTACCTTCAGACATCCCTGCACAAAAACCGTGCCAGTTATTCGGCAGCAGTTTCCTATTACAAGATCCCTTTCGCAAAATACGTTACCCCAAATTTTTACATTCTCTTCTAAACACATATTTTTATATGCTTTTACACTTCCAATAATCGTTGCTGAATTGTGGACGACGAATTTTTTATGTGTAACAATATTATTAATAAAAACTGAATTTTCCCTTATTTTTTCTATATCATAATCTACATCATTGTACTCAGGATATTTTTGTAGCTCACTGCTATCATAATCTTTAACAAATTCTTCAGTTCCTCCAATTTCAATGCTTGGGGCAAATAATCGTTTAAAAATACAGTTATTTCCTTTTAACACCAATTTAGTTTCGCTGCTTGCACTTATACCAAGGTCACAATTACTCTCTACTACAAGGCACCCCTTTGTATCAATCCAACGAATAATTTTTACACCTTGATGAAGATAACCATCAGAATCAATCGCAACAGCCCGTAATTCGCACATTTCTCCTGCTTCTAATTTTTTAAATGCATAAATTTCTTTTGAAGATGTCGATTTAGGCGGTAAAATGATATCTTCAGAAAAAATTGTGATCCTATCTTCAACAAAAGCTTGCGGCTTATCTGCTTGTCCTAATATTATCAGTTCTTTTTTAGATAAATCTATTTCTAAAGTCTGCCCTGCTGATAATTCCCTGATCTGTCCTAAAAAAGGTTCCAACAAATTTCTAAAGGACAAACCAAAATAACGCGGATCTTTAACATAATCTTTTTTTATATAAAGATTATCGTTATCCTGTCCTCGTTTCATTTCTTTATATCCAGGCCAGAAAGGATATACTATCATTATTAAAAATAACAAGCAGCAAAAAATTACAAGCATCATGTAAATCCACCCGGTTTTTCTTTTCTAAAACGTTCTGTCTTTTGCCATTTAGCCTCGCGCCTAGTCAAAACATCTACTAACGCATTAAAAAATCCTTTAGTTATAAACCAGAGATAAAAATAAAAATTAAAAGCCAGATAAGGTAGCAATAATATTCTCTCTCTAGATCCGTCAATAACATTTGCAGTCCCGACCTGGTAAAATGGTGCAAAATTTCCAAATGTATTATAAGCGCCTAAAAACAACAATACCCACCATCCCTCTAAAATATCCATCTCATCTAAAAAGAATAGTAAAATAGAGTCAATTAATCCAAAAAATAGAATGACTGGCATCATATAAATGAATAACAAAAACATTCCATCAAGTTTTTGCCAAAAACTTAAATACTTGCTTTTTACCAGTTTCCATACATAGCGAAACATTACTTCATTATGTCCACGCGACCATCTGGCGATCTGACGGGCTCTTATATGCCACGCTTCAGGAGCCTCTTCATAACATTCAGCACTATTAGCATACAATACTTTCCAGCCAGAGCAAAAAAGCCTGTATGTAAGCTCCGTATCCTCTGCTAAGATCTTTGTATTGAAACCGTCAGTACCCATCATTAAATCTTTTCGATAGCCCCCTACAGTTCCTCCATACTGAGGGATAAGATTTAAGTTGTAACGAGCCTGCTGATCAACCTGATAACCGCCGGAACGTTCTAAATCCAGCAATCTGGTTAAAAAATTGGCTTTCGTGTTCACAGGCACAACCCGCCCCATAACGGCACCTACTTCTGGGTCAAGAAAAGCCGTCGATAAATTTTCCAATAAGCCTTTCCCCGGTAAATAATCAGCATCAAAAACAACTATGATCTCCCCCTGTGCCATTTCCATTGCTCGATTTAAGGCTGCAGGTTTTCCTCTTTCTCCACTGTTACGGTGTAAAGGATGAATATTCCCATAACGAACTGCATAATCTTCTAGTATTTCTTTCGTCCCATCCTCCGAAAAATCATTGATTGGGATAACTTCAAATTTCTCTACTGGATAATTACTTTCTAAAAGCGCATCTAAAACACCATGCGCGACTTTTTCTTCATTATGCATTGGTATCAATACTGTTATAAATGGAAGATCAGAATCAATAATATCCTGATAATACAGCTTTTGTTCACAATACATTCTATTAAAGGTAAAAATAAAATGACGGATGGCGAATAAAATCATTACGATGACAGTAAAGATGAAATAAAATTTTAAAAAAGCGATCACATACGGAGTCATTACCATCGCCATACCCCCTTATTACGTTTTAATTTATCTGCGGTACTGCTGGCAAGAAAACTATAAATGCAAACTAAATACAAAAAATCTATAAATGGTCCGAAAGAAAAGAACAGCGACGCCATATACATAAGTGATACTTTAGATAAAATGAACATAAAAGTGATATAACGAACAATGCCAAAGATAAAAGAATAAACAGCACAAAAAGCAATTGTTATCCAAGACTTAACAAAGTTTATCGGCAGCATGCAAACCGCAATACCAATAATAATCGGCACAAAGAAGTAAATTCCTACCTGCTGCTTAATATAAAGGCTCGAATACTCGGTTGCATCATACGGGAAATACTCGGGTATAAACGTAAAAAAGATAGCAGAACAAACATGTACCCACAAACTGATCGACAAAAAAATAGTCAAAGGCCTTGTTTTAACTACTGAAGACAGTAAAAACAAAGAAATCAAGGTTATAAGCAAATTCAGCCAAATAAATACTATCGATGGAAACCGACCAGGCAAGGAAAGATAATATACTGGCCCAAACCACTTTAAAAAATCAGAACTTTCTATTGCTAGTACATTTTCATGGAATATAGGGCTCAGAACTTTCATTGTGAACTGTGATATAAATAAAGTAATTTGAGGATAATAAAATAATACTAATAAACATAGCGGTATTATACTAAGAAAAACACCTAAGAATACATTTATTTTATCCATTTCAATATATCTATATGTTCTGCTATATTGTATTTGTTTTTTCAGTATTTCTTTTTTCATATTTTATTCCTTTTGTTATTTCCAAATTATTATTTGTATTAATTTAAATTCTTTTATTTTATTATATATCAATACCCCCCACTACGCAATAGTATTCATGCTGTGCACAATTATTATACTAACGCATAATATGTTTTTTTATGATCAACACAAATAAGCCCTGCAAACAAAATTGGGGAAATCCCCCGAAAACTGACAGTAAAAACACCTCTTGCTGTAGAAAAGAAACTACAGCAAGAGGTGTTGTCATGTCCGGGAAATATACAAAAGTTGAAAATCCTAGTGAAGAAATACTTACTTATATTACCACAGCCAAAGATATGATATATGTGTACGCCGTCGTTGACCTGTGCGGAAAAATAGTATTATTCTATCACATTGGCAATAATATGATGATTTCGCTGATAACATATAGCATCTGGGAAGCAAGCCAAAAAGAAACAGCCGCTAATGGACTTAACCTCCACAGCGACCAGAGGTCGCAATACACCTTACAAGAATAAATTCAATAATACAACATTCATACGTCAATCTCCAGACCTGGATTCCTGTATGACAATGCAGCAATGGAAAATTTTTGGGGACACTGAAAACAGAGTGCCTACATCACATGAAATTTACCTGTCGGATAGAAGTGGAGCAAGTGATGATCGAATATGTCCAGTTTTAGAATTTTGAGCATATAAATATGAAAAACGGCCTCACTCTGTATAAAATCCGGAGCAAGGCCGCATAATTTATCACTGTTATTCTACGACAAGTGGCTTTTTTTATTTGTCTGTTAACACGGTAACAGTCTACCAGTTCAGTATTGTCGATGAGTTTTATTATTTATATTATTTTTTGCTTACTTCCACTTCAAACATCCGCTTCCACGGTAAAGTGAAATTATAACTGCTTACTTTAGCGCCCAAAACAGGTTCCGCTATCTCTAAAATATCTTTAGTAATAACGGCTTCGGCCTCTTGCACCTGCTGCGTATTAAGTCCACTATTAGGCCAGTAATTAGGCCAAATTAATTCTACATAAGTTTTATTACGCACATTAGCCTGATAAGCCCAATCATCGAGATATCTTATTTCCAGCAAAGATTGAAGATCAGCCGTATCCATACTTTTTGACAGTAATCCTTGCCCCAAAGCAAATCCCAAAGTATTTCCAGCAGTATTCCAACCACCGTAAGCAGCAAGCTTTTCTGCCACTTCTTCTTCAAACAGTTTTCTGACCAAGGCGTTGTCTGCACCGTTTCCATAAGCAATATCAGCAACTGCAACTGCTTTTCCCTGCTTTAAATACCTCTTGACATCAGCAACAAATTTCTCTGTATGTTCCGTTATTGTACCTGTATTTTTCGGGTTAGAAGCTTCTACTGTTACCCCATCAAAAGGAGTATTAACAGCTAATACCAAATCCGCACGTGCTAAATTAGCAGTAGGCCAGCCGCCAGCAGCATGTATATGTTCTGCGGCACTGAATGCTATTTCATCATCTTCATAAGCAGGTATAGTCTCTCCGCCTTTTCCTTCGGCGAAATCTACATAAACCATCGGAATTTCATAACTTACCCTGCTGGCAGCACGGCTTAATAAAAGCAAACCCAGCTGATCAGCCCCAGAGAAAAAACGAATTTTCTCTTTAGGAAGTTCCCTTACAAGAATATCCATTTTACGTGCTTCTTTATGAGCCTGTGAGTATGGCGCAGTATCATCACGCCCAATCAAGAGATAGTCAAAATTGCCACTTTCCACACCATGCAGTAAAAGCTCTGTAGTAGCTATATTCAAACTGCGTCGCCGTGCTCTGTCTTCTTGAACAGCCTGGGGTATTTCTACTTTCAAACCACTCAGTTCTTTACGTTCTTTTCTGCTTATTTCTTTTAAATCCAGTTTATCTTCCAACACACCCATTCTAAAAAGCTTTGGTCCCCATTCGGCATAATAGGCAGGTTCAACAGGAGCACTGCTGGCTTTGGGAGAACGCATTATCGTCGTAAATACATAAACCAAAGGATCTCCGCCCAAAGACTTCAAATTTAATAACCTCTCAGCCCGCGACGTTAAAATATCCTGAGGCAGTTGATGTGTCCTTGAATCAACCAGCCCGCCATAGATCAGAGCATCAGAAGAAATAACGATCGCGTTGGCGGTTGCCGAACGTGCAGCCAGCCATTCATATAACTTATCAGGATTACCGCTATGATCATTGCCGGCGATATACTCCAAAGGCGGCGTTTCCACATTCCATCCAGCTGCTTTCATGGTTTCTACTGCATAGTCCAAACAAACCGGCCTGTTGTCCAGCGGAACAAACAAGAGAGTATTCCTTCCCATACTTGCTTCTGTAACTGAAAATGGTAAAAAGTATATTACCAATAATGTTAAAATAAAATAAATTTTTTTCATACAGATAATCCTTCCCAAACTTTTTCAATAAAAAATCCCTCCCATGTAATTTCTACACAGAAGGGCTTTTTCCTGCTAACAACGTGTTAAACTGAACCGACTCAGGAAATCCTTAGTACGCTGATTCTGAGGTGCAGTAAAAATAACATTTGGGCTGCCGTCTTCAGCAATCACACCCTGATCGATAAAAATAACTCGGCTGGAAACATCGCGGGCAAATGCCATTTCATGTGTAACGATAACCATCGTCAACCCTTCTTCCGCCAGTTCCCGCATAACTGCTAAAACTTCGCCAACCATCTCAGGATCAAGAGCAGAAGTTGGTTCATCCATCAACAATATTTCCGGCTCCAAAGCCAAAGCTCTGGCAATAGCCACACGCTGCTTCTGACCTCCGGAAAGCTGATGCGGCTTTGCATTGATATAGCTTGCCATACCAACATGTTCCAGATATTTCATGGCAATTGCTTTTGCTTCTTCAGACTTTTTCCCCAGTACCTTAACCTGACCTACAACACAATTTTCCAAAACAGTCATATTGTTAAACAAATTAAACTGTTGAAAAACCATGCCTACTTTAGTACGGTATAAGGGAAGATTCTTAAAACATTCCAAAACATTTTCACCGCGGTAGCTGATAACTCCGTCAGTTGGTTGTTCCAAATAATTGACGCAACGGATTAATGTTGATTTACCACTGCCTGAAGGTCCAATAACACAAACTACATCACCCTTGTGCACATCAAAATCAATACCTTTTAATATCTCACGTTCTCCAAAATTCTTTTTCAACCCTTGGACGGATAATAACAATTCTTTACTTTGTTCAGCAGTCATTAATAATTACCGTCCTTTCTCTTTTTACCGGCCACATTAACAGGAAAATGACCACATGGATCCTGCATGGGATCAAAAGACACCAGTTGATAATCCTTAGGTCCATCCATTTTCCCTTCCCACCAGCGCAAAAGTCTTGAAGCGGTAAAAGTCATAATAAAATAAATAACGCAGGTAATGAAAAATATTTCAAAGTACCTGTAATATACGCCTGCTGCCGATTTTGAAGCAAAATACAGCTCTGTGACAGAAATTACATTCAAAACCGATGTATCCTTAATATTGATGATCAGATTATTACCGATCTGAGGCATGATATTACGCAGGGCCTGCGGCAGAATTACACAGCGCATCGTCTGAAAATGATCCATGCCGATAGCCACAGCAGCTTCGCGCTGACCCGGATCGATCGATTCAATACCGCCGCGTACAGTTTCCGCCATATATGCGCCCGTATTGATAGACACAACTAAAAAACCGGCAAACATTGGTGACATATCAATGTTAAACATACTCATAGCACCATAATATACTACCATAGCCTGTACGATCATCGGCGTACCTCGGAAAAGTTCTACATAAGCATTCAAGACCAATTGAGTCACTTTTACAAGAGCCTTTTTGGCAGCACTTGCCTTTGGATCCTCGGGAATAGTCTGGATAATACCTACAACAAGACCGATTACGCAACCGATCAGAGTGCCGACAATAGCCAAAAGTAAGGTCACACAAGCGCCTTTTAACAGAACATCACCATATTGATGCAGTAAAAAAGTCACCCATCCAAAAAATGACTCAGGCATTGTTGTCATAAGTTCCTCCACCTAACATAATTAATTGATAAAACACTGTTATTTATTATAGCACAGATATCCCTTAATTCGCAAAAGAATAATACGGTAAAAAAGGAAAATAAGGGACGGCATAATTGCCGTCCCTTTAGGCATAACCGGTAACTATTATTGAGCTAAAGGTTGTTTTTTAATAGCTTCGTCCATCATTTTATCAAAATCAGCAGCAGTCATTTTTTCCAAAACAGCATCCATTGCCTTAACAAGCTCTGTATTGCCTTTTTTCACAGCGATACCAATTTCAACATCTTCACGAGAAGTTTTGAAGCCTTTTCCTTCTTCAAAGTTCAAGACAGTCAATTCCGGATTAGCAAAAGCGGCAGCTTTTGCAGTAGGGATATCAGTAACGATCAGATTGCATTTTCCGGAAGTCAATGCAACAATCATACCAGGTACCGTATCAATAGCCGGCAATTTTTTTACATCGGGAACTTGATCAATCTGGTCATACCAGATTGTATTAAGCTGAGAAGTTGCTACGGAACCTTTTAAATCAGCGACGCTTTGAGCCTTAGCCTGCTCGGAATCTTTTTTTACCAGAGCAACTACCGTTGCATAGTAATATGGTTTTGTAAAATCTACAGTTTCTTTACGTTTAGAGGTAATAGACATGCCTGCAATAGCGGCGTCAATCTTACCGCTGACAACTGCTGGAGCCAGACCATCCCATTCGATTTTATGGATTTCCAGATCAGCACCCATAGAATCAGCCAGCTTCTTAGCCATCATTACGTCGTAACCATAAGCATACTCATTGCTGCCTGCAATTTTTACAGCACCGCCGTCAGCTTTGGTCTGAGACCAGTTGTAAGGAGCATAAGCGCATTCCATACCAACCTTCAATACTTTTTTGTCAGATTTTTTCTCTCCGCCGCAACCAGCAGTAAAAGCAACTGCAGCCATCAGCATAGTACATACAGCAGCTGTAACTAATTTTTTCAAATTCATTCTTCTAACACGCCTTTCCATCAAATAAATTATGTGTTAATTTTACAGTTCTATGCGCAAGAAGTCAATATAAATCAGCATGTATACAATGCACATAACATTTTATCAGCTTTATAGAACTTATTTCACATAGTTGTTCATATTATTATCTTTCAAAATAACGTCATGAGCACCGCCTTCAACCAGCGAAGTTGAAGAAACCAAGGTCATTTTTGCGTTTTTCTTAAGATCGTCCAAGTTAAGAGCGCCGCAGTTACACATAGTAGAACGCACCTTGCTCAAAGTAAGCGTTACATTATCTTTTAACGTACCGGCATAAGGAACATAAGAATCAACACCTTCTTCAAAAGAAAGCTTAGATGCACCGCCCATATCATAACGCTGCCAGTTACGGGCACGATTCGATCCTTCACCCCAGTATTCTTTCATATAATTACCGTTGATATTTACTTTATTCGTCGGGCTCTCATCAAACCGGGCAAAATAACGGCCAAGCATTAAAAAGTCAGCACCCATTGCCAATGCCAGAGTCATATGATAATCATAAACAATACCGCCGTCAGAACAGATAGGAACATAAATTCCCGTTTCTTTATAATATTCGTCACGAGCTTTAGCAACTTCTATCAAAGCCGTTGCCTGACCGCGACCTATACCCTTTTGTTCGCGGGTAATACAGATAGAACCGCCGCCGATACCAACCTTCACAAAATCAGCACCGGCCTCGGCCAAATAGCGGAAGCCTTCTGCATCTACAACGTTGCCAGCGCCCACTTTTACTGTATCTCCATAATGCTCGCGAACCCAATCCAAAGTCAATTTCTGCCATTCAGAATAACCCTCTGAAGAATCAATGCAAAGCACATCGGCACCGGCATTAACCAAAGCCGGTACACGTTCAGCATAGTCGCGGGTATTAATGCCAGCCCCTACTACGTGACGTTTTTTACTGTCCAAAAGCTCTAAAGGATACTCTTTATGAGTAGCATAATCTTTACGGAAAACCATATACAATAAACGGCCTTCATCATCAATAATAGGCAATGTATTCAGTTTATTATCCCAAATGATATCATTTGCTTCCTGCAGCGAAGTCTCTTTGCCGCCAACAATCATTTCATTGATTGGCGTCATAAAAGTGCTGACCTTCGTATTCAAATCCATACGGCTGACACGATAATCACGACTGGTAACAATGCCTTCCAATTTGCCGTTCACAGTGCCGTCAGAAGTAACCGCTACCGTAGAATGACCTGTTTTTTCTTTCAGAGCAACGATATCTGCCAAAGTGCTGTCTGGTCGGATATTAGAATCACTGCTGACAAAACCGGCACGATGTGTTTTTACACGCGCCACCATAGCAGCTTCATTTTCAATAGTCTGGGAACCATAAATAAAGGATATACCACCCTCTTTGGAAAGCGCTATCGCCATTTTATCATCAGAAACAGACTGCATGATAGCAGAAACGAGAGGAATATTCAATGTAATCGCTGATTCTTCACCTTTTTTAAATTTTACTAAAGGAGTACGTAAATCAACGTTCGTCGGTACACATTCTTTTGAGGAATAACCAGGAACAAGCAGGTATTCACTAAAAGTATGAGCGGGTTCATCATAATAAAATGCCATTGTATTCATCTTCCTTTTCTCTAAATTTTATCTGGAGCTTGTAGGCTTTTTAAGCTGATTTAAGTTATACAAAACGTCCCAGTGCCAAAGCATTGGGACGTCATTATTATTTTTTTAATGCGCGCCAGGCAATATCCTTACGATAATGGGCATCAGCAAAGCTGATTTTTCCCGCAGCTTCATAAGCCTTATCTTTCGCCTCACGGATATTTTTCCCAACGGCTGTGACACCAAGCACACGACCGCCAGCAGTAACTATTTGGCCATCAGCACATTTAGTTCCTGCATGGAAAACAACAACGTCTTCCCTTGCAGCAGTCTCTTCCAAGCCACTGATAGGCAAGCCTTGTTTATAGCTTCCAGGGTAACCACCTGAAGCCATAACAACACATACAGCAGCTTTGTCATACCAGCCGATATCAGCCTGAGCTAAAGTACCTGTAGCGCAGCACAGCATTATTTCTGCCAAATCACCATCAAGAAGCGGCATAATAACCTGTGTTTCAGGATCTCCAAAACGGCAGTTAAATTCAACTACTTTAATGTCGTCGCCGTTAATCATCAAACCTGCATATAAACAACCCTGATACGGTCTTCCCTCTGCCTTCATTGCTGCAATAGTCGGCTTTAAAACCTTTTCCACAGCCTTCAGCCGCAGAATATCAGTCATAACAGGAGCAGGAGCATATGTTCCCATACCACCAGTATTTGGCCCTTCATCATTATCGTTTATCCTTTTATGGTCCTGTGCTGCAATCATGGAAACGATAGTATCACCGTCAGTAAACGCCAGTAAGGATGCCTCTTCGCCTTCCATAAACTCTTCTAAAACCACACGTGCGCCGGCACCGCCAAATTTAAGGTCTCCCATCATATCGTCAACAGCAGCAAATGCTTCTGCTTCAGTCATAGCAACAACTACGCCTTTACCTGCTGCCAAACCATCCGCCTTAACAACAATCGGAGCGCCTTTTTCTTTGATATAAGCCTTGGCTGTTTCTATATCCTCGCATACTTTAAAAAAAGCTGTAGGGATCCCGTATTTTTCCATCAGCTGTTTAGAAAAAGCTTTAGAACCTTCCAGCTCTGCAGCCGCCTTACTGGGCCCAAACAATGCCAGACCTCTTGCCTTAAAAACATCGGCAATACCTTCAACAAGACTTGCTTCCGGACCAACAACTGTTAAATCAATACAGTTAGCCTCAGCATAATCAGCAAGTTTTTCTAATTCCTGCAATGGTAAATCAATACATTCACATTTATCAAGCAAAGCGATACCAGGATTTCCCGGTGCCGCATAAATCGTTTCCACCTGAGGGCTTTGCGCCAACTTCCAGGCCAGAGCATGTTCACGTCCGCCGCCGCCGATTAATAATAAACGCATTATTTCATCAACCTTTTCATCTTATTTACCTTCAACCAACTGCTTGGTCAGGTATTCACAGATCATAGCATCATATTCGGAAGTATGGTTAAAGGCTTCTTTGGCCAATGTTTTGCGTGTTTTGATGTCTGCGTCCCCATACTGCTGCAGCATAGCAATCAGGCTGGTATAACGGGCTGGGTTAGTAACAATAATTACATCACGGAAATTTTTAGCAGAGGCACGCACCATTGCCGGACCGCCAATATCAATATTTTCTATCGCTTCTGCCTCTGTAACGTTTGGTTTAGCAATTGTTTCTTTAAAGGGATACAAATTGACAACCACTAGATCTATCGGTTTTATATCATGTTTTTCCAAAGCTGCCATATGCTCGGGATTACTGCGTACAGCCAAAATACCACCGTGGATCTTAGGATTCAAAGTTTTAACACGACCATCCATAATTTCAGGGAAACCAGTCACATCGCTGACATAAGTTACAGGTATTCCGGCTTCTCTGATAGCAGTCATCGTTCCGCCGGTTGAAATAATCTCTACTCCAATGTCATGTAGAAATTGGGCCAACTTCACAATACCGGTTTTATCAGATACACTCAATAACGCTCTTTTGATTCTCATTATTTATCACCTCATCTCAAGGATGCACGATAACGCGCCTTCCCTGTATTTCCAGCTTGCCTAACGCCCACAAACGTAAAGCCTCCGGCATCGCCTTATGTTCTTCAACTAAAATTCGTGCTGCTAAAGATTCCTCTGTATCGTCATTTAAAACAGGCACAGGTTTCTGTAATATAATCGGACCACTATCTGTTCCTTCATCGACAAAATGTACAGTACAGCCAGCAATCTTCACACCGTATTCCAAAGCCTGCCCCTGGGCATCAAGGCCTGGAAAGCTTGGCAAAAGTGCCGGATGGATATTTATGATTTTCTGTGTCCATTTATTAACAAAATTCCCGCTCAATATCCGCATAAAACCGGCTAAAACAACAAGTTCTGCACCATGAGCGCGCAAAGCTGCATCAATCTTGCCTTCAAACTCTTCCTTAGAAACACATTCTTTACGTGGAATTGCTACAGCAGCTATTCCAGCTTTCTCTGCACGTTCCAAAGCATATGCATCAGCCTTATCACTGATAACAACAGCAATTTCCAAAGGTAAATAGCCGTCGGCTATCCTGTCCAATACGGATTGCAGATTGCTGCCGCGACCGCTGACCAAGACGCCAATTTTACGGCTACTCACTGAAAACGCCGCCTTTCATAATTGCTTTTTTATTACCGGCAACAACATTTCCTAATTCATAGAAAGGTTCACCTACAGAAGTAAGATGACTACGCACGGCATCCGCTTCTTCAGGAGCAACTACTAAAACCATACCTACCCCCATATTGAACGTACGGTACATTTCTGCCCAGGGCACATTGCCCCACTCCTGCAATTTTTTGAAAACCACAGGTATTTCCCAAGCTGCGGCATTGATTTCCGCATCACATTTTTCTGGCAGGATACGTGGAATATTATCGTAGAAACCGCCACCAGTAATATGCACCATACCGTGAAGATCAAATTTTTCGATCAGAGGCAGACAGGATTTAGGATAGAGCCGTGTTGGTGTCAGCAGTTTTTCACCTAAACTGCAGCCAAATTCCGGAATCTCAGTACTCATATCATAATTCATCACTTCGAAACAAATTTTACGAACCAAAGAAAAACCATTGGAATGCACGCCACTGGAAGGCAATCCTAAAAGTACATCACCAGGAGCAACTTTATCCCCGGTAATCATTTTACTTTTTTCAACAACACCTACACAAAAACCCGCAATATCATATTCGCCTTGGGAATAAAAACCCGCCATTTCAGCAGTTTCACCGCCAATCAACGCGCAACCCGATTCTTGACAGGCTTTGGCGACACCCTGCACTATATTTGCAACTTTCTCTGCATCAACTTTATCGACAGCAATATAATCAAGGAAAAACAGAGGTTCAGCACCTTGCACTAAAATATCATTAACACACATTGCAACGGCATCTTGACCGATAGTATTATGCTTATCGGCCATAAACGCCAATTTTAACTTAGTGCCAACACCATCAGTCCCGGAAACAAGAATCGGTTCCTGATATTTTCCAGAATTCAGTGCAAACAAACCGCCAAACCCGCCCAAATCTCCGATAACCTCAGGACGATAAGTCGCACGAACACTTTCTTTCATTAATTCAACAGCACGATTACCAGCATCAATATCAACACCCGCATCGGCATAAGTCATTTGTTTTTTGCTTTGCTCGCTCATGGGGACCTCCTAATTATTTGTTCTCAAAAATATATTTCGAACCTTGACGGATAGTTTCTTCCGCATTATCGGGATAACCTGCATTGAAGCAAGCATAACACATACCTTCAGGATCCATACTGCTCAAAGAACGTTTTAATCCTTCCAGCGAAATATAGTGTAGAGAATCAGCGCCGATATACTGGCAGATTTCATCTTCTGTATGCGTAGAAGCAATCAATTCCTTTCGCACAGAAGTATCAATGCCATAATAGCAGGGGTCCGTTACAGGAGGGGAACTGATGCAGACATGCACTTCTTTTGCACCGGCATCCTTAAGTAATTTGACGATCTTACCACTGGTAGTACCGCGAACGATAGAATCATCAACCATAACAACGGACTTGCCTGCAACAACACTCTTTACTGGATTTAATTTTAAGCGAACAGCATTTAAACGCTGCTTTTGCGTTGGCTGAATAAAAGTACGGCCAACATAACGATTTTTCGTTAATCCTTCCATAAAAGGTACACCTGACTCTAAGCTATAACCAACAGCTGCCGCAGTACCGGAGTCAGGTACAGAAATAACAATATCCGGATGGATCTCTTTAGTTTCTTTTGCCAGCTCACGCCCCATATTGATTCGTGCCTGATAAACACATTGTTTATCAATAACGCTGTCCGTACGGGCAAAATAAACATATTCAAAAATACAGTGCGCACATTTAGACGGCATCTCTTTGGACCACATCATACTCTTAGGTTCGGCATAGTCATCTTCAAAAACCAGCATTTCACCCGGTTTGACATCACGAATAAATTCTGCGCCAACCAAATCAAAAGCACATGATTCAGAAGCCACTACCCAACCGCCATCAAGCTTACCCAAACATAATGGCCTGAATCCGTAAGGATCACGCACTGCAATCAATTTATGATCAGTCATGATCAAAATAGCAAAAGCACCTTTGATTTCATTAACTGCTTCAGCAACACGGTCTTCAACTTTCTCTTTCCGCGAGCGGGCAATCAGGCTCAAAACAACCTCTGTGTCAACAGTAGTCTGAAAAACCACACCATCTCTGGTCAAGCGAGACCGCAATTCGGCAGCATTAGTCAAATTACCGTTATGCGATAAAGCCAAGTTACCGCCGTCAAAATAAACGCGCAGCGGTTGAGTATTGTATGCCATACTGGAACCAGTTGTTGAATAGCGTACATGTCCGATAGCTATGTGTCCAGTAAGATCACCGACACCGTCTTTATAAACGTCAGCTACCAGACCCATGCCTTTTTTGACCTGCATATTGCTGCCATCAGTAGTAACAATACCGGTACTTTCCTGCCCACGATGCTGCAATGCATACAATCCCCAATAAGTATTGAGTGCAACATCGTCTTTATGCGAATAAATACCAAAAACACCGCATTCTTCATGTAATTTGTCTAATTCAAAGTCAATACCAGGCACAGTTAATTCTCCTTTTTCAACCATTTCTTACTTACCCTCAGCACGCATTTTTGCGAGCTTCTCACCTTTGGCTTTTACCTCTTCCTGCATCTGCAAACGATTTTCTGCTAATTTAGTAACCAGTTCAGGGTATTTTACAGACAGTATCTGTACTGCAAACAAAGCAGCATTTTTAGCGCCATTAATAGCCATCGTCGCTACAGGAATACCTGCAGGCATTTGCACAAAGCTTAAAAGCGCATCCATACCATTCAAAGGTGTGGCATTGATGGGAATACCGATTACAGGCACTGTAGTGTAAGCAGCAATAACACCGCCTAAATGGGCAGCAGCACCGGCAGCGGCAATAATAGCCTCTACGCCGCGATTGCGTGCGCCAGCAGCAAATTCATGTACCACATCCGGAGTACGGTGTGCCGAAGCAACTATCACCTCTACCTCTACTCCAAATTCTTTCAGAGTTTTTTCTGCCGGCTCAAGAATAGGCCAGTCAGAATTACTTCCCATAATAATAGCAACTTTCATGCTTCTGCCTCCTAAAGTATCTGTGAGAAAAAATAAAACCCAAGTCGAAATCTTTCAACTGCTATATGCGCAACTAAAAATCCTTCTCGGGTCATCTCTACCATCTTATTTATTATTATAATTTTACCAATAGCTTCCCTATGTGTCAATTATAATGTGAACTTTTTAACAAAAAATCATCCTATCGTTCGCTTTTTTCAAAAATTAATGAAATTCTGTTGTTTAATTTGATAAAAACCTCTACTCCTTTATGATAAGGAGTAGAGGTTTTACTTAAAAGTCTGTAATTTTACTGTTGGTCGCTATTAGTAGTGTTATATTTGATTTTGATATCACGATAACGATTCATACCGGTACCAGCCGGAATAAGTTTACCAATGATAACATTTTCTTTAAGTCCTAAAAGCGGATCAACTTTGCCTTTGATTGCGGCATCTGTCAGCACGCGTGTAGTTTCCTGAAAGGATGCAGCAGACAGGAAAGAATCAGTAGCCAGAGATGCTTTGGTAATACCAAGCAGCACCGGACGTCCTTCTGCAGGCTGTAAGCCTTTTTCCAGCATTTCCGCATTCTGTGCTTCAAATTCTGCAACATCGATATATTCACCCGGCAGCATATAAGTATCGCCAGCTTCTTCGATGCGGATTTTACGCATCATTTGGCGAACCATAACTTCGATATGCTTATCGTTAATCTCAACACCCTGAGATTTATAAACTCCCAATACCTGTTGAACCAGATAACGCTGAGTAGCACGCACACCACTAATACGTAAAATATCATGCGGATTGAGTGACCCTTCAGTCAGACGATCGCCGACAGCAATTACCATGCCCTCGGTAACAGCGAGTTTAGACCCATAAGGAATAGTATAAATCTGCTCCCCATCTTCACTGGTAACAGTTACTTTACGGATGCCGTTTTCTTCACCAATGTGTACAGTACCAGCATTTTCAGTAAGTAAACCAGGATGTTTCGGTTTACGGGCTTCAAACAGCTCTTCAACACGGGGTAAGCCCTGAGTGATATCGTCACCTGCTACGCCACCGGTGTGGAACGTACGCATAGTGAGCTGAGTACCAGGTTCACCAATGGATTGAGCAGCAATAGTACCAACAGCTTCGCCAACTTCAACTTTTCTACCTGTAGCCAGATTACGGCCATAACATTTACGGCAAACGCCGACTTTGGCTTTGCAATTGAGTACGGAACGGATTTTTACTTTTTCACGCAACGAAGAAATCTGATCCGCCATATCTTCAGTAACATAATCATTGATATGGTAACAGATATTACCATCATTATCCAAAATATCTTCAGCAAGATAACGTCCTACGATACGGTCGCGCAAAGATTCAATAACAGTTTGTTTATTTTTACCTTCGGTAATCGATTCAATCTCAATACCTTCGATTGCATTATTGCGAACTTTAACATCGCGGACAGTACCATTAGCCAAAATAGCGTCGATAATTGCTTCGTCATAAGTCGCACCGGCTTCGATCAGCACTGTACCATCAGCTGCCACAACATCTTCAGCAACTTCTCGGCCATCAAAATGATGCATCATTGCTTCTTTCAATACAGCATTAGATTGTTCATCGCTGATATTAATCTGAATTGTCTCGGTTTCTTCTCCGCTCATATCGTCAGTAGCATATAAAACTACTTCCATGACCTTTGCTGCAGCTAATTTGTTATACAAATCTTCTGTCACAATCGTATCAGCTTCGACAATTAACTCACCTGTAGCAGGATCAGTAATACCAGCTGCCAAATTACGTCCAATAACAATCTCGCGCAGTTTATTCTGACTGGAACCCAAGGTTGCTTTGCAAAGACGTCCGCGCTCTTTTACAAGATTGATACCAACGATATCACAGTCATCTTCACGTACGATCACATCCTGAGCAACGTCAACCAAACGACGGGTCAGATAACCGGAGTCAGCAGTACGCAATGCTGTATCAGCCAAACCTTTACGAGCACCATGAGTTGAAATAAAGTATTCCAAAACAGTCAGGCCTTCACGGAAATTAGCCTTGATCGGTCGGTCAATGATACGACCGGAAGGATCTGCCATCAAACCACGCATACCAGCCAGCTGACGGATCTGCTGCGTATTACCGCGGGCACCAGAATTAGCCATCATATACACAGAGTTAAACGGATCCATTGTGGACGACATAAGCTTATTGGTTACATCATCAGTAGCCTTGCCCCAAAGTTCGATAACCTTGCGATAACGTTCGTCCTCACTCATCAAACCACGACGGAACATACGCTCAGTTTTATCGATTTCTTTTTCCGTAGCGGCCAAAATCTCTGCCTTTTCAGGCGGAATTTTGATATCGGAAACAGCAATGGAAATACCTGCTTTACAAGCATTGTCATAACCCATTTTCTTAACAACGTCAAGGATTTCAGCCGTACGCAAATTGCCATACAATTTATGTGCCTTAGCAACAAGACGTCCCAATTCTTTTTTATCAAGCAGTTTATTCAAATGCCATACTTTAACTTTTTTACCGGCTTCGTTTACTTCATCTTCTAAATGGAAGTACCGCATTTCAACCGGCAGTTCTTCATTAAGTATCGCATTGCCGACAGTAGTCGTTACCAGACTTACCCCTTCGCTGGAAGGTTCTTCATAAATATCCTTATTCGGGATATAAATCTTAATGCGTGCCTGCAGTTCAACTTCACCATGGAAATAAGCCAGCAAAGCTTCATTAAAGCTGCTGAAACGCATCCCTTCGCCTTTAGCGCCTTCTTTGATGATTGTCAGGTAATATGAACCTAAAACCATATCCTGCGAAGGTACAGCAACAGGTTTTCCGTCTTTCGGGGCCAGAATATTATTAACCGAAAGCATCAGCATCCTGGCCTCGGCCTGTGCTTCAGCAGACAGCGGCAGATGGACTGCCATTTGGTCACCGTCAAAGTCGGCATTGTATGCAGTGCATACCAGAGGATGCAGTTTGATTGCACGCCCTTCAGACAAGATCGGCTCAAAAGCCTGGATACCAAGCCTATGCAAAGTCGGTGCACGGTTCAAAAGCACAGGATGTTCTTTGATTACATCTTCCAAAACATCCCAAACAGCAGTAGTAGCACGTTCTACCATGCGTTTTGCACTTTTGATATTAGTAGCCTGACCGCTGTTAACCAAGCGTTTCATGACAAAAGGCTTAAACAATTCCAGCGCCATTTCTTTAGGCAGACCACATTGATGCATTTTCAATTCAGGCCCTACTACAATAACAGAACGACCGGAATAGTCAACACGTTTACCTAACAGGTTCTGACGGAAACGACCTTGTTTACCTTTCAGCATATCAGAAAGAGATTTTAAAGGACGATTACCAGGACCTGTTACTGGACGGCCACGGCGTCTGTTGTCAATCAAAGCATCAACAGCTTCCTGAAGCATACGTTTTTCATTACGTACGATGATATCAGGAGCATTGAGTTCAAGCAATCTTTTTAACCGATTATTACGGTTGATGACACGACGATACAAATCATTAAGGTCAGAAGTCGCAAAACGTCCGCCGTCTAATTGTACCATCGGACGCAGTTCCGGAGGAATTACAGGAACAACATCCAAAATCATCCATTCAGGGCGATTGCCTGATTTAAGGAAAGCTTCACAGACTTCTAAACGGCGTACGGCACGAATTTTTCTTTGTCCGCTTACCTCTTTCAATTCAGCACGCAGTTCCGCAGTTAATGCAGATAAATCGATCTCTTCCAGCAGTGCTTTGATAGCAGTAGCGCCCATACCAACTTTAAAACCGCTGCCATATTTGTCGCGGGCTTCGATATATTCGCCTTCGCTCAATAACTGTTTTTTTACCAAAGGAGTATCACCGGCATCAAGTACGATGTAATTAGCAAAATACAGTACTTTTTCCAGCGACCTGGGCGAAATATCAAGAATCAATCCCATCCGGCTCGGGATACCCTTAAAGTACCAGATATGAGAAACAGGTGCAGCCAGTTCGATATGACCCATACGGTCACGACGAACTTTGGAGCGGGTAACTTCAACGCCGCACTTATCGCAGACGATACCTTTATAACGAATTCTTTTGTATTTACCGCAATGGCATTCCCAGTCTTTGGTAGGTCCAAATATTCTTTCGCAGAACAAACCGTCGCGTTCCGGTTTCAAAGTTCTGTAGTTAATAGTTTCCGGTTTCTTTACTTCGCCATAGGACCAAGTTCTGATTTGTTCCGGTGAAGCCAGACCGATACGCATAGACTCAAAATTATTTACATCCAACAAGAATCGATCGCTCCCTTCTATTCAATATCGTCGGAGTTATTTACATCTCCGTCCAACTCATCTTTAGCTTCCATGTTAAAGTTGCCAATATCTGCAACTAAATCAAATTCCGCATCTTCAACGCTATTTTCATCAACAGTATATTCATCTGTTTCAACAGCAGCAACAGCCGGAATCTCGCCGTCGATGTTCAAATCGAGGTCACGTGCAGTTTCAGTGACATCATCATCACTGTCGCGCATGGAAATCTCTTCTTCGTCTTCATTGAGCACCTTAATATCGAGACCGATACTTTGCAGCTCTTTGATAAGAACTTTAAAGGATTCGGGCACACCAGGTTCAGGAACGTTCTCACCCTTAACAATAGCTTCATAAGTTTTTACACGGCCCACAACATCGTCAGATTTGACTGTGAGAATTTCCTGCAGAGTATAAGCGGCACCATAAGCTTCCAGGGCCCAAACCTCCATCTCACCAAAACGTTGCCCGCCAAACTGAGCTTTACCACCAAGAGGCTGTTGGGTAACCAAAGAGTACGGACCGGTAGAACGGGCATGTATCTTGTCGTCAACCAAGTGATGCAACTTCAGCATATATACGCAGCCAACTGTAACCTTGTTATCAAAAGGTTCACCTGTACGACCGTCATACAACCTTGTTTTACCACTCGGATCTACTCCAGCCAAATCAAGAGTAGCATTCATATCTTCTTCATGAGCACCGTCAAAAACAGGTACGGACATCTTCATTGCTTTGATGCTTTCTTCACCGAACTTATCGATTTCTACAGTTTCAGGCATTCCATATTTTTCAACATCATAACCGGCTTTCTCAAAACGATCAGCCAAACCTTCAGCACCGGCTTCAATCTGCATGCCTAGAGCGCGTGCAGCCCAGCCTAAATGAGTTTCCAAAATCTGTCCGATATTCATACGGGAAGGTACGCCCAAAGGATTCAATACGATTTGAACCGGCTCTCCGCTTGGCAGAAACGGCATATCTTCACGCGGCATGATGCGGGAAACTACACCCTTATTACCATGGCGGCCTGCCATCTTATCGCCTTCAGAAATCTTACGTTTTTGCGCGATATGCACACGAACTTGTTCATTTACACCAGGCGGCAGCTCATCGCCGTTTTCACGGGTAAATACTTTAACGCTGACAATTTTACCAGCTTCGCCATGTGGCACACGCAGCGAGCTATCACGAACTTCGCGGGCTTTTTCACCAAAGATGGCTCTCAACAAACGTTCTTCTGCAGTCAGCTCAGTTTCGCCTTTCGGCGTAACCTTACCAACAAGGATATCGCCAGGACGTACTTCTGCTCCGATACGGATAATCCCGCGTTCATCAAGATCTTTCAATGCTTCTTCGGAAACGTTGGGAATATCACGGGTAATTTCTTCCTGGCCAAGCTTAGTATCACGGGCATCACAATCATATTCTTCGATATGGATAGATGTAAAGATATCCGCTTTGACCAGATCTTCGCTCAGCAAAATAGCATCCTCGTAGTTATAGCCTTCCCACGGCATATAAGCAACAATTACATTGTGTCCAAGCGCCAATTCACCATGATCAGTCGCCGGGCCATCTGCCAGCACCTGCTTCTCAACTACTTTATCGCCTTTATTGACGATAGGACGCTGATTGACACAAGTTCCCTGATTAGAACGCTTAAATTTTAAAAGTTCATAAACATCAACACTGCCATCTTCCGCACGTACACGGATTTCATTGCCAACAACACGCTCAACAATACCCGCACGTTTAGCAAGTACGCATACGCCAGAGTCAACGGCGACCTTATATTCCATACCAGTACCAACAACAGGCGACTGCGTACATAAAAGCGGCACAGCCTGACGCTGCATATTAGCACCCATCAATGCGCGGTTCGCATCGTCGTTTTCCAAGAACGGTATCAGCGCCGTAGCAATAGATACAACCTGTTTCGGAGAAACGTCCATATAGTCAACCTGATTCGGAGGCAAAGACAAAACTTCATTCAGATAACGTGCCGTAACACGTTCACCCAAGAAATAACCGTTTTCATCAAGCGGTTCATTGGCCTGGGCACAAATATATTCGTCCTCTTCATCAGCCGTCAGATAAACGATTTCGTCAGTAACACGTCCCTCTTCTTTATCAACCTTACGATATGGCGTTTCCATAAAACCATATTTATTGATAATAGCAAAGGTAGACAAAGAACCTATAAGTCCAATATTAGGACCTTCAGGCGTTTCGATAGGACACATACGACCATAATGAGAATGATGTACGTCACGTACTTCATAACCGGCGCGTTCGCGGCTCAAACCACCAGGACCAAGTGCAGACAGACGCCTTTTATGTGTTAACTCAGCTAACGGGTTATTCTGATCCATAAACTGAGACAACTGACTGCTGCCAAAGAATTCTTTAATTGCCGCAACAACAGGACGAATATTAATCAAAGCCTGCGGCGTGATTACATCTACGTCTTGGATAGTCATGCGCTCTTTAACAACACGTTCCATACGGGCTAAACCGATCCGGAATTGATTTTGTAATAATTCTCCGACACTACGTACACGACGGTTACCCAAATGGTCAATATCGTCGCCTGTACCTAAACCATCCATCAGGTTGAGCAGATAACCAAAAGCTGCCAAAACGTCTTCTACGGTTACAGTACGGTGTTTTTCGGGAATATCAGCAGTACAGATTAATTTCAGTACTTGTTCTTTTACGCGGATGAAAACCTCTTTCAATCCTACGCCGCTGAAAATTTCACTTTGCTCGATGATATCAATAGCTTTATCATCAATTCTAGTACCTGCCGGCAGAATAATTTCTCCGGTAGAAGTATCAACAAGCGGTGCGTCAAGAACCTTATCCAGCAAACGACGGCGCCAGCCCAATTTTTTATTGAGTTTATAACGACCTACACTGGCAAGATCATAGCGCTTATTATCAAAAAATGTAGCTTCAATCAACTGCGTAGAATTTTCCAAAGTAGGCGGTTCGCCTGGACGCAGTTTCTTATAAATCTCAATTAAAGCTTCTTCGCGATTGGTAGTTGCATCACGTTCCAAAGTTGCCAAAACGGAAGGATGCTCACCGAACAATGCCAAAATCTCAGCATTGCTGGATAAACCCAAAGCACGCAGTAAAACCGTAGCAGGTAATTTCCTGGTGCGATCTACACGAGCATAAATAACATCATTAACATCTGTTTCAAATTCAATCCAGGCACCACGGTTTGGAATAACAGTAGTACCATACATTTTTTTACCACTGGGATCCATGGATACATTGTAGTATACGCCTGGAGAACGAACCAACTGGCTGACAATAACACGTTCAGCACCGTTGATAATAAAAGTACCGGTTTCAGTCATCAGTGGAAAATCACCCATGAAAACTTTAGATTCTTTGATCTCGCCGGTGTCTTTGTAAAGCAAGCGAACGTTTACGTTTAATGGTGCCGAGTAAGAAGCATCACGCTCTTTACATTCTTCAACGCTATATTTAGGATCCCCTAACGTAAAGCCCTCAAACGAAAGTTCTAAATTACCTGTAAAATCCTTGATCGGAGAAATGTCATGAAAAATTTCGCAAAGACCTTCTCGCATGAACCACTCATACGATTTTCTTTGGATGTCAATCAAATGAGGCATTGGTAATACTTCATTGATTCTGGCATAACTGTACCGAGTCCTATCGCCTAAGGGAACCGGTTTAAACATGTAATCCCTCACCCCTTCATATTTTGTCAGGCAGGCCAAACTCAGCCCGTTTCACGAATGACAAAAAAAGCAAGGTTCCAGATTGTCTCAAGGACCTTGCGTATTGTCTTCGATGAACGAACTTCATCTTTACCGTATGAGCAGTACACGATTCCCAACCACTGAGCCATCGTGACCGTTATCAAAATACCTGCAATTCATTTATTTACTGTAGTTTATTATGATATCACAAAGTTTTTCTATTGTCAATAGCAAGTAATAAAATAAAAAATAAGCTTCCTGCAAAACAGGAAGCTTATTAAAGTTCTAATTGAAATTATTTCAATTCTACGGAAGCGCCAGCTTCTTCAAGTTTAGCTTTCAAAGCGTCAGCGTCAGCTTTGGAGATTTTTTCTTTAACAGCTTTAGGAGCGCCGTCAACGATTTCTTTTGCTTCTTTCAGGCCAAGACCAGTTGCTTCACGAACAACTTTGATAACGTTGATTTTGCCAGCGCCAGCGGAAGTCAAAACTACGTCAAATTCAGTTTTTTCTTCAGCAGCAGCAGCGCCGCCAGCAGCAGGAGCAGCAGCTACAGCTACAGGAGCAGCAGCGGATACGCCGAATTTTTCTTCCAGAGCTTTTACCAATTCGGAAAGTTCGAGTACGGTCATAGATTCAATAGCTTCGATGATTTGTTCTTTGTTCATTATATATACCTCCATAAATTCAAATGTTTTATTTTTTGTTTTAACTTGCTTGGTTAGACACACTGCTTATGCGGACTCTTTTTGCTGACGAACAGCCTCGAGTGCATAAACAACGTTGCGGATAGTACCTTGCAGTACATTGACAAAACCGCTGATTGGAGCATTCATGCTGCCCAGCATTTTTGCAATGAGGACTTCTTTCGGCGGAAGTTCTGCCAAAGCTTTAATTGCAGCTTCGTCGATAACTTGACCGTCGAGTACACCAGCTTTGATAGTCAGAGCTTTGTTTTCTTTTGCGAAATCGCAAATAATTTTTGCTACAGCAACGGGATCTTCAGGAGCAACTGCAATTGCAGTGTTTTTCTCCAATACAGGCTCTAAACCTTCGATGCCGGCTTCATTTGCAGCAATACGCAGCATTGTATTTTTTACAACGCCATATTTGACGCCAGCTTCGCGCATTTTGCGGCGAAATGCTGTATCCTGAGCTACGGTCAAACCGCAAAAATCAACCAGAATAGTGCACTTGGAAGCTGTCAGCAATTCTTTGATCTCAGCAACTTTAGCTGCTTTTTCAGGTCTAATAACTGCCATGCATCACACCTCCTTCTTAAAAAATGATTTTATAAAATCAAAAAGACCTCTCGGCCTAAGCCGGAGGTCGCGAAGGTCTATCTTCATCGTCTCCAGCCTCGGCAGGTGTATTTCTACTTATGCGTTACCGCACCTGCTGTCTATGGCCCGATTATCTTCTGATTTATAAAGTTGTTACTACATCAAAAATCTTATTTGTCGCTGTTAGCTTTCAAAACGTCAATTTTTACGCCAGGGCCCATAGTGGTAGATACAGTTATAGATTTAATATACTGACCTTTTGCACCAGACGGTTTTACTTTGATCAGAGTATCGACCAAAGTGATGTAGTTTTCCAACAGTTGTTGTTCGGTAAAAGAAGCCTTACCAATAGGAGCTTGAACATTACCAGCTTTATCAGTACGATATTCGATTTTACCGGCTTTAATTTCGTTGATAGCACGTGTTACATCCATAGTAACTGTACCAACCTTCGGGTTAGGCATCAAGCCTTTAGGACCGAGGATTTTACCCAAACGGCCTACAACACCCATCATATCAGGAGTTGCAACGCAGACTTCGAAATCAGTCCAGCCGCCTTGGATTTTAGCAACCAATTCTTCGCCGCCTACATAGTCAGCACCAGCTGCTTCTGCTTCCTGAACTTTAGCGCCTTTAGCAAATACTAAAACAGATTTAGATTTGCCAGTGCCATGAGGAAGAACTAGAGCACCACGAACTTGTTGGTCAGCGTATTTAGGATTTACGCCTAATTTGAAAGCAACTTCTACAGTGCTGTCAAATTTAGTAACAGAAGTTTTTTTAACTAATTCTACTGCTTCTTTAGGAGCATAGAATTTGTCGGCTTCGATAAGTTTCAAAGCGTCTTGATATTTTTTACCAAATTTTGCCATTAAACTTTCCTCCTTGTGGTACAAACGGATAATTCCTCCCACATAAATAGTCGACTATAAATCAGTCAACGATGGTTATACCCATGCTGCGCGCAGTACCTTCTACCATTCTCATAGCAGCTTCGATATCAGCAGCATTCAGGTCAGCCATTTTAGCTTCAGCGATTTCGCGAACTTTATCGCGGCTCAATTGAGCAACTTTCTTTTTGTTTGGTTCGCCGGAACCTTTTTCCAGACCAGCAGCTTTTTTCAGCAAAACCGGTGCCGGAGGAGTTTTTGTAATGAAAGTAAAGGAACGATCTTCAAATACGGTAATTTCTACCGGAATGATCAAACCTGCTTGTTGAGCAGTACGTTCATTGAACTCCTTAACAAAAGCCATGATGTTTACACCAGCTTGGCCAAGTGCAGGGCCTACAGGAGGAGCCGGAGTAGCTTTACCAGCCGGTACCTGTAATTTTACCATTTTTACGACTTTTTTCGGCATTTATTACACCTCCTTATTATTCAGCTTCTTCAACCTGAGTAAAATCAATCTCAACAGGTGTTTCGCGTCCGAACATGCTAACCAGAACTTTCAGTTTACCACGTTCTTCATTGATTTCAGAAACGCTGCCGACACAGCCGGCAAACGGACCAGTTTTCAAACGAACCATCTGTTGTAATTGTAAATCAATTTTGGGGCGGCTTTCTTCTACGCCCATGGAGCGCATGATCTGTTTGACTTCTTCATCAGTCAAAGGAATCGGTTTAGTACCGGAACCGACAAAGCCGGTCACACCCGGTGTATTACGCACAGCATACCAAGAGCGATCATTTACAATCATCTCTACAAGCACATAACCAGGAAAAACCTTTCTCTGGACGCTGCGTTTTTTACCGTCTTTTACTTCAACCTCATTTTCCATAGGTATCACAATACGGAAAATTTCATTTTCCATACCCAAGGAATGAACTTTACGTTCCAGATTTGCGCTTACCTTATTCTCATAACCGGAATAAGTGTGGATTACATACCAACGTTTTTCTGATTCCATATTAATGATTAGGGAAGCTTCCCTTTCCTCCTTACGCAGCCTTATTGCAAAATCAAGCGAAAAACAACATTGAAGAAGGAATCAATGACCCAAATCAATGCTGCACAAATAACAACCGCAATCAAAACCACTGCAGTATTAGCAATAAGCTCTTGTTTGGTAGGCCAGGTTACTTTTTTCAGTTCTACTTTAGTTTCACGCATAAAGCGTGTAATACCGCCTGCGTTCTTCACACCCGTAGTTTCCGGAACGGCCATTTTTTCACATCCTTGCTTGAATACCTGATACTAAATCACACGTTAACAAAAATTATTTAGTTTCTTTATGTAAAGTGTGTTTTTTGCAGAACTTGCAATATTTATTCAGTTCGATACGATCAGGATCGTTCTTTTTGTTTTTGTTGGTTTGATAGTTGCGTTGTTTGCACTCAGTGCAAGCCATGGTAACTAAACTGCGCATATTTAACACCTCTCTTACTCATAGATTACCAATCACAAAATTTCACTAATATAGAGTACCACAGTTAACACTCTATGTCAACAAACTTTCAAAAATATGCTAAGACCGGTCTATGTCGGACCGGTCTTAGCAGAAAACCAAGTTATCGCTCTCTTACTTATTCGTTGATAGCAGCAACAACGCCGGCGCCAACAGTACGGCCGCCTTCGCGAATTGCAAAACGCAGACCAGGCTCGATTGCGATCGGAGTGATCAGCTCTACGTCCATGGTTACGTTATCGCCAGGCATTACCATCTCAATACCTTCCGGTAATTCAGTTACGCCGGTTACGTCTGTTGTTCTGAAATAGAACTGCGGACGATAGCCGTTGAAGAACGGTGTATGACGGCCGCCTTCTTCTTTCGTCAGTACATATACTTCTGCTTTGAATTTTGTGTGCGGATGGATGCTGCCGGGTTTTGCAAGTACTTGACCGCGTTCGATATCTTTACGGTCTACACCACGCAGCAGGCAGCCGATGTTGTCTCCTGCTACTGCTTCGTCCAGTAATTTACGGAACATTTCTACGCCCGTTACTACTGTTGCTTTTTTCTCTTCTGTCATTCCTACGATCTCAATATTGTCGCCTACTTTGATGATACCACGTTCTACACGGCCTGTTGCTACTGTGCCACGGCCGGTAATTGTGAATACGTCTTCTACAGGCATCAGGAACGGTTTGTCAGTTGCGCGTTCCGGAATAGGAATGTATGCGTCTACTGCGTCCATCAGTTCCATGATTTTTGCTTCGTATGCTGCGTCGCCTTCAAGTGCTTTCAGTGCAGACCCTACTACTACAGGAATGTCGTCGCCGGGGAAGTCGTAGCTGGAGAGCAGTTCACGTACTTCCATTTCTACTAATTCGATCAGTTCCGGATCGTCTACCATATCTGCTTTATTCAGGAACACTACCATTGCAGGTACGCCTACTTGACGAGCAAGAAGGATGTGCTCACGAGTTTGCGGCATCGGGCCGTCTGCTGCGGATACTACGAGGATCGCTCCGTCCATTTGTGCTGCGCCGGTGATCATGTTTTTTACATAGTCGGCATGGCCCGGGCAGTCTACGTGTGCATAGTGGCGGGTTGCTGTTTCATATTCTACGTGGGAAGTGTTGATGGTGATTCCGCGTTCTCTTTCTTCAGGTGCTTTATCGATCATGGAGTAATCCATGAATTCTGCGCCGCCTTTAGAAGCCAATACTTTGGTGATTGCTGCGGTCAGGGTTGTTTTACCATGGTCTACGTGACCGATGGTGCCGATATTAGCATGCGGTTTTGTTCTTTCATATTTTTGCTTTGCCATTCA
>NZ_QLTS01000001.1:652767-793283 GCF_003269275.1 Phascolarctobacterium faecium DSM 14760
GATTGCTGCGGTCAGGGTTGTTTTACCATGGTCTACGTGACCGATGGTGCCGATATTAGCATGCGGTTTTGTTCTTTCATATTTTTGCTTTGCCATTCATTTTTCCTCCGAATCTCTTTTGTTTTTTATAAAATAGGCTTTGACGCCATTTTACCATATTCGCTGTCTGCCTGTAAACTCCTGCTTGGTTTTATGACTATAATAAAAAAAACCCCATCACTGAGGTTTTATTTTTTATTGGTGGCGGCGCACGGATTTGAACCGCGGACACTCCGGGTATGAACCGAATGCTCTAGCCAACTGAGCTACGCCGCCATATTTATTTGGAGCTGATGACCAGGATTGAACTGGTGACCTTATCCTTACCAAGGATACGCTCTGCCGACTGAGCTACATCAGCATCGCAACCAAATAATCAAAATGGTTGCGGGGGCTGGACTTGAACCAACGACCTTCGGGTTATGAGCCCGACGAGCTACCAACTGCTCCACCCCGCGATGAAAACTAATTAAGAAAGTGGTGGAGAGGGTTGGATTCGAACCAACGAAGCGAAACGCGGCAGATTTACAGTCTGCTCCCTTTAGCCACTCGGGAACCTCTCCATTTGGAGCTGGCAATAGGACTTGAACCCACAACCTGCTGATTACAAGTCAGCTGCTCTACCAGTTGAGCTATGCCAGCACTTAATTAGTGACAAGGAAGATTATATATTAACATAATCATTTTGTCAACTACTTTTCAATTAATTCAGTAACTTTTTTTACAAAACTCTTTAAAAGTAAAAGTATGTTAAAGCAGCTACAGCAAGTATGATACGATAATATGCAAAAGATGTCAAGCTATATTTATGAAGAAATTTTAAAAACCACAGCACGGACCAGTAAGCAACCACAAAAGCAACCACAAAACCAATCGCCAACATCTGCAGATCATCTACTGTTAAAATACTGATATTTTTTAAAAGATCATAAAGACAGGCTACAAACATCAAAGGTACAGCAATCAAAAAAGTATAATTTGCTGCAGTCTCACGTTTTAAACCTACTAAAAGTCCACCCGCCAAAGTACTTCCCGACCGGGAAAAACCAGGCCACAACGAAAGCAACTGAAACGCCCCAACAAGCGCCGCCTGTTTTAAAGAGATCTTATCTAAATCATCCAATAATTCTGCTTGGTTATCTTTAGTCTTATATTCAGCATACATCATTAATAAAGCACCCAATACCAATCCTATCGCTACTGTAAATGGAGAAAAAAGATATTCTTTAATATATTTATATGCAAAAAAAAGCCACGCCCATTACAGGCACAATACCAGCGGCTACATGCCAGACGCTCAGCCCTTTATCAGCCTGCCAGCCTTCTTTTGTAAAAAATCTAGCAAAACGTTCTTTATAAATAAAAATAACTGACAAAATCGCCCCCAGCTGTACGAAAACGTCAAAAATATCTGCCGCCGGACCATCAAAACCCAGCATATGTCCTACTATAATCATATGACCTGTTGATGACACCGGCAAAAACTCCGTTACCCCTTCTACAAAGCCTACTATTACCGCTATAAGATTCTGATCCATTATAATTATCTATCCTTCCATAATTACATTGCCACATAAATTTTACTAACTTCTACATTATACAGGTTATTATCGCTACCGCCAAGTTTAATTATATAAATTTACCTGAAATTTATCTGAATAATAAAGAAAAGGACAGCGGCGTCCATTTCCGCTGTCCTCTGAATGTTGCTGTAAACTAAAGTTCTTTTGTTTTACTTATTGGGTCAGTCACCAAAACATAAGCCCATTTGACGTCCTGTGCGAATTATATCGCTGTCTACTGGTACTAACCGTGGCTCGGAGGCAACCTTCTCAATAGGCTCCGTAACGATCTTATCGTTTTGCAGTGATACCATAACGTTATATTCCTTGCGCATGCAAGCCTCGGCCGCTGCTACACCATAACGCGTAGAAAGAACTCTGTCGAAAGGTGTAGGCGTGCCGCCTCTTTGTAAATAACCTAATACAGTACACCGCGATTCGATACCCGTTTTTTCCTCTATCTCGCGAACCAGTTTTTCTCCTGCTCCGCCAAGACGGATGGGCTCGAAGCTGCCCTTGACCATGCGCGCGATCGACATTTCCCCGCCCACAGGTCGTGCCCCTTCAGCTACAACAATAATACTGAATTGTTTCCCAGCAGCCTGGCGGGCCCTGATTTTTCCGATAACCGAGTTGATACTGTAAGGGATCTCCGGTATCAAAATAACATCTGCTCCGCCGGCTATGCCGGAATGCAATGCGATCCAGCCAGCATAACGTCCCATAACTTCCAGCGCCATAACGCGATGATGGGATTCTGCCGTTGTATGGATCCTATCCAAAGCTTCTGTAGCCATCGCCATTGCTGTGTCAAAACCAAAAGTACGTTCTGTACACGGAAGGTCGTTATCGATCGTTTTAGGTACCCCCACGACCTTTATTCCGCATTCTTTAGCCAGCCTTGCAGCTATATTTAAGCTGCCGTCTCCGCCGATAACCACTAAAGCTTCAATACCATGTTTTTCAAGATTAGCCAATACTTCCGCGCGTTTATCATAATAAACCAATTCCCCGTTTTCTTCTACTGCAAATTTAAAGGGATTGTCGCGGTTAGTTGTTCCAAGAATTGTTCCGCCCCGCGGCAGAATACCTGAAACATCTTTGTAATCCATCAGTCCCATCCGGCCTGTCACGAGGCCGTTAAAACCATTTTCTATGCCAAATATTTCATATCCATTATTAAGAGCTGTTTTCACTACAGCCCTGATGACTGCATTTAACCCGGGACAATCGCCGCCGCCAGTCAAAACTGCCAGTCTTTTCTTTGCTTGGCTCATTGCTTACCTCGCTTTTTAATCAACGTTCCAAACCGTAAAACCTTCCGAACTGATACGGATCGATTCCGTTCCATCAAATTTATCATAACAGAGTTTTCCTTCTTCAAGGTAACCCGGCCAAGCTGTTACAATCACAAATTTCTCACTAAGTTTATGCAGCAAAGCATCGACATCAATATGAAACACCGGTACGAACAGTGTTTGCAGACGATCCAACAAAATAACTTCGCTGTCATATCCTTCCAATATGTCTGCCATCATCTCAGGTGCTTTTGCCTGACGTTCTCCAGGAGGAACCTCCAAAAATTTTTCAGTAATTAAAAGGCGGCAATCGATGTAATCCCACTTTTTCTCTTCAGCAGCTTCACGCAATACTTTACTTTTACCGCTGCCCGGTTTACCTGTTACGATAACTACTTTTACATCGTGATCTTTAACGCCTTCTACAATTTTTACAAATTCTTCTACTTGGCTCATGTCCATTACCTCCCAATTACGCTCAGCGTAAAATTTGCCCTTCACTTTCTAGTTATTGCTATATTCGCTGTTTATTTACGAAATCCTTTAAAAAAATAACATCATTCAGAAAAATCTAAATGATGTTGCTTTTTTGTTTCACATTTATCAATTTATTAATCACGTTTACGATGACTGAACCGTTCGCTGGGATCAATAGCTAAAAGCCCACTATAAACCTCACTCAGATCAGTGTTATCATTACGATTTGTAATGTACTTTTCTAATTTGCGTTTTACTCTCTGCAAAGCATTATCAATTGATTTGATGTGCCTATCCAGTTCAACGGCAATTTCCTGATAAGATTTGCCATCCAGATAACTCATCAAAACCTTCCACTCAAGGTCACTGAGAATATTATTCATCTTATTCTCAATATCAGCAAACTCTTCCCTGCTGATAATCATATCTTCAGGATTAGCAACTTTAACACCGGAAATAATATCCAACAACGTTCTATCAGAATCCTCTTCATAAATAGGCTTATTCAAAGAAACATATGAATTAAGAGGAATATGCTTCTGCCTGGTAGCTGTTTTTATAGCAGTAATAATCTGTCGAGTAACGCACAATTCAGCAAAAGCTCTGAAAGATGACAGTTTATCGCCGCGAAAATCACGGATAGCTTTATAAAGGCCTATCATTCCTTCCTGAATGATATCCTCGCGTTCGGCGCCTATTAAAAAATAGCTTCTGGCTTTAGCCCGCACAAAATTACGGTATTTATGCAAAAGATATTCCTGGGCAAGTGCGTTATCTTCTTGTTTAGCCTTTAAGACGACATCTTCATCCGCCATGTTTTCAAAAGCAGCATAGGGATTATATGGCGTTTCCGTACTCATTGGCACAACCTCCGTTTCCTAGGAATTTCCTGCATCTGTCAGCTTTTTCATTATACTCCATAGTTATGTCAGCGTCAATTTTTAGGTATTGCGCCGCAGCTTTTCAAAATGATCCAGAATATGCTCCTGCAGCCTGCCGCCAAGTTCATTACGTCCCAAACCCCTAGCAAGTCGTTCGCTGCGCTGCGCGATCTGTTTTTTTGTAAGCAGATATTCTTCACGAAATTCACGCGCCGAAATCCTATAGGCCCCACTCCCTAAAACATTCAACTGTTCTGCATAATCACTGGTCACAACAAAAACACTGCTTCCGCTCTTAACAAGATCATATACGCGTCGTTCAATCCATGAATCAGCGGTTTCACCTTCATTCGTGAAAACAATCTCCAAAGCTCCGTTTTTTTCGAATGATGCAACTCCCTGTACTTCCTGGGCATCAAAAACAACAATTCCTGAATATCCTTTAAAAGCTATATACTCGGCTAATTTTTCTTTTAAAAGTTCACGGGCATGCTCAAGGTTCTCTTCACGGAATTTACGAAAATCCTGCCAACTGTTGATAACATTGTAACCGTCCACTACAAGCCATTCTTTCATACTTTAAACGCCCGCCTGCACCCGGCGCTGACGTACGACCTCGTACAGCAAAACGGCACCTGCCGCCGAAGCATTCAGCGAAGAAACTCCCCCCTGCATCGGCAGACTGACAATGATATCACACTTCTCTTTTACAAGGCGTCCCAGTCCTTTTCCTTCAGCACCAACTACAATGACCATCGGGCCAGTCAAATTACTTTTGTAATAATCCTCACCGTTCATATCCGCACCGGCAATCCAAAAACCAAGTTTTTTCAATTCTTCAATCGTCTGCGGAATATTACCAATTTGAACTACTGGGACATATTCAACAGCACCGGCAGAAATTTTCGCTACCACAGCATTTAGCGGACAGCTGCGACGCTTGGGAAGCAGCACACCATGCACACCAGCAGCATCCGCCGTTCTAATCAGCGCTCCCACATTCTGCGGGTCCTGCAGCTCATCAAGCAGCAGCAAAAAAGGAGTTTCATCTTTCTCTTTTGCCAATGCCAAAACCTCTTCTAAACTGTGAAAGCGAATAGGTGCAGCTAAGGCAACAAACCCCTGATGCCGCAAGCCATCTGCCAGTTTATCCAATCTTTCAGCTTTACAAAATTCCAAAACTACGCCCGCAGTCTTCGCCAGGCCAATAATCTCACTGACACTGCCGCCTTTGATTCCGTCCTGCACCAACAGTTTATTAATAGATCTGCCGCTGCGCAAGGCTTCTGTTACAGAATTGCGTCCGGCAAGAATTTCTTCAGACATAGCTCCTCCTAATTATCACTGTTGTTTTTGTTTTGCCGCTAAAATAGCGTCCAAACGTCCGCAGCTCATTGCACCTTCTCTGCATATACCTTCACTTACGCAAGTAGGACCGGCATTTTCAAATAATACCGGTGCGGCTTTTTTACATTCAGCCAGCATTTTTTCTGCAAGCTGCCTGATCTCCCACTGGGCACGATTACAGCAGCGCAGGCTAAAGAAATTCATCAAAGACCTGACATTAAATGTTGCCACAATTTTAGTTTCAGCCGCATTAGGAAGTACATAACGGGCATCCTCTGCCGGGATTCCAAATTCATCAGTAAATTCATTATACCTAGCCTGAATATCAGCCATAAGCTGTTCAAACTTAGCTTTTGCCTCAGGCCTTGAGGAAATAGTAGGAGGCATAATAGTTTCAAAATCATGCTCTTTTACATAACGCTGCGATTGCTGTGAATAAGAAGCGATACGGTGACGCACCAGCTGGTGCGTCAATACTCTGGAAACGCCTTCTATAGCGAAAGTAAATGTAACATGTTCCAATGTCGAAAAATGTCCCATTTCCACAAGTTTACGCACTAATTTTGCTGCCTGTTCATCAGACATTGTTTCTTCAAGCTGGGCTGCACCAACGGGAGAATAGCACAGACGTGCGCTCATAGCAACTGTCTTTTCCGGTTCCGGTGTGTGTCTGAGTAATTTTACTTCCATGTTAATTCACCCTTTCTTCTGCATAGCCTCAGAAATAATTACAAAAGAACGCTCTAATATCTCCTCCAGTCGTTCTTCCCTGTCGCTCAAAAATAACCAGCCCAACAGCGCTTCAAATGCTGTTCCCATACGATATTCATGTACGGAGGCGCTTTTAGGCACTATCGATTTAGTATTACGGCCGCGCCTGGCAATATAGGCTTCTTCTTCCGTCAAATCCGACAGCAATGCCTCCATTGCCTTCGCCTGCATAACCGCCGATACCATTTTTGAACCCAAATCATGTATAACACGAACCTGCCCTGAGGTTGGCAGCAGCCTCAACCTTACATAAAGAGAAAAAACAACATCACCGATATATGCCAAAAGTATCGGATTAAGTTGTTTCGGTTCTCCGTAAGTCAGCCCGGCAGCCGTACAGGCTGCCAAAGCATGAGCTTTTATTTGCTGATATTGTTCAAACTTCACTGTTTTTTCCAACGTACGCCTTGAGGCGTATCCTCCAGAACAATTCCTATCTCGCTTAATTTATTACGTAAAGCATCAGCCTGTGCATAGTCCTTATTGCTCCTGGCTTCCTGGCGCATAGCAATAAGCATTTCCATCAGTGGTTCTTCCAAACCGCAACTTTCAGCTTCAACAGCACCTTGAGTTGATTCCAGTACTCCAATAATAGAACACATTTCAGAGAAAACACTTTGCAATATAGACACAAGCTTTCCATCCGGTTTACTGCCGACGCTGACGATACTTTGATGATAAATATTAATTTCCTTTGCCAAAGCAAACATATGACTGATTGCCAAAGCAGTATTAAAATCATCACGCATGGCTTCCATGAACTCGTTGCGCAGTTCCAAAACTTTTCTTCGCAGCTTCAGGCTTTCCTCTGTCGGGCCAGCATTCATCAAAGCCATTAAGGCCTGCAGATTTTCCTGAGCCGTTTTCAACCTTGACAAGCTGCGCTGCGCTTCCGCCAACCTCTCATCACTAAAGTCCAATGGACTACGGTAATGAGTGGAAAGAATAAAAAAGCGCAGTGTTTCCGGCTCATAATGCTCGAGGATATCAATGACCATAAAGAAATTACCTAATGATTTAGACATTTTCTCTTCATTAACAGTGATAAACCCGTTATGCAGCCAGTATTTAACAAAGGGATGGCAACCTGTACAGCCTTCAGATTGTGCAATCTCATTTTCATGATGCGGAAAAATCAAATCACTGCCGCCGCCATGAAAATCAAAGGTTTCTCCCAAATATTTCATACTCATTGTTGAGCATTCGATATGCCAGCCAGGACGTCCTTCACCCCAGGGACTGCTCCAGGAAGGCTCTCCCGGTTTAGCAGCCTTCCACAAGGCAAAATCCATTGGATTATGCTTTTTATCGTTGACATCAACGCGCGCACCTGCCATCATATCTTCCAGATTACGCCCGGAAAGTTCACCGTAATGCTCAAATTTTTCAACGCTATAATAAACATCGCCGTCCATTTCGTAGGCATAACCACGATCAATAAGAGCTTTTACAGTTTCAATGATTTCCTCCATATGCTCAGAAACACGCGGATATACATGTGCACGACGCACATTGAGCTTATCCATTACCTCAAAATAAGCATCTATATAACGTCCGCAGACATCACTCCATAAAACGCCTTCTTTATTGGCAGTGTTGATTATTTTGTCATCGACATCAGTAAAATTCTGTACATGCAGAACATCATAACCCTCATGCTCCAAAAAACGGCGGATAACATCCCATGTTACAAATGGACGCGCATTACCAATATGCGGATGGTTATAAGGCGTAACACCGCAGACATAAATATTAGCTTTACCCGGATGTACCGGTACAAACTCTTCTTTTTGTTTCGTCAATGTATTGTAAACTCTAATCGTCATTCCAAGCTCTCCTCTACAGAGTAATACCTGCCTTAGCAAGGCTCGCCCTAATTCTGGCTTCTGTACGTTCCAAACCAAGCAACGGCACCATTTCAGCCAGTTCCGGGCCATGCTGATTTCCTGTTAAAGCAACACGGATCGGCATAAATACAGCTTTGCCACCCAGCTTGGTAGCTTTTTGGATAGCTTTGAAAGCAGCTTTTACAGCAGGTCCATCTAAAACTTCCAGCTTAGGCAATTCTTCGAACAACATATTCATTACTGTTGGTACTGATTCTTCCTGCAGAACTGCAGCAGCCTCTGCATTTTCAAATTCAAATTCATCACTGAAATACATAGCGACACATTCAGGGATCTGCGCAGCAAAAGCAACATGCTCTTTGGCTGTAGTAACTACACGTTTAAGCCATTCCAGCTTTTCGCCACACTCATCACCTGTCATATAGCCGGCAGCAACCATATGCGGCTTAGCTGCGGCAAAAAAAGCTTCCTCATCCAACTGCCGCATATAGTGCTGATTGATCCAGTTCAGTTTATCGATTTCAAAAACAGCGGGATTTTTAGCGACATGCTCCATCGAAAAGGCCTGAATCAACTCTTCCATACTGAAAATCTCCTGTTCGCTGTTCGGAGCCCAGCCCAGTAATGCCAGGAAATTATCAATGCCTTCCGGCAGATACCCCAACTGACGATACTGATCAACAGAAGTAGCGCCATGGCGTTTAGACATTTTTGTGCGATCCTTACCTAAAATCAATGAAATATGACCGAATGTAGGCTGTGTAAAGCCCAGCGCATCATAAATAAGGCATTGGCGCGGAGTATTTGACAAATGCTCTTCAGCACGAATAACATGAGAAATTTTCATCAACGCATCGTCGATTACTACAGCATAATTATAAGTAGGAATGCCGTCAGATTTTACGATAACAAAATCTCCGATTCCGTTAGAGTCAAAAACGACATCGCCGCGAACCATGTCGCGGACAAGTATCTGCTGATCAGCAGGCACACGAAAACGTACGGTTGGTTTGCGTCCTTCAGCTTTGTACTGTTCTATTTGTTCAGAAGTAAGATTACGGCATTTGCCCATATAACGAGGCATTTGCCCTTTGGCAGACAAAGCCTGACGTTCTGCTTCCAGCTCTTCATCTGTGCAGTAACAATAGTAGGCCTTACCTTCAGCCAGCAGCTGATCAGTATATTTTTTATACAGTTCAAGACGCTCTGTTTGACGATAAGGACCGTATTCCCCACCTACATCAATACCTTCGTCCCAATTCAAGCCTAACCATTTTAAGGCAGCCTTGATATTCTCTTCAGATTCGCGGCTGGAACGCTCAAGGTCAGTATCCTCGATACGCAAAACAAGCTTGCCGCCCATTTTACGGGCAAACAGCCAGTTAAATAAAGCACTGCGAGCGCCGCCGATATGGAACGGTCCAGTCGGACTCGGTGCAAATCTTACTCTGATTTCATTAGACATTAGAATGATCCCTCCAAAAATACTTATCTTGAATATTATACCACAAGGGCATGTATGAGTGCTAAGTCCGTAAAGACCTCACTATGTACTCAAACGATACCACAAGGACATATATGGGTACCTCGTTTCAGTAAAGCGAATTTACATCATCCTCTGATAATACTTACAACAGCCTCTGACGCCATCCCTTCGCCCCGTCCAACAAAACCTAATTTCTCTGTTGTCGTTGCTTTTACATTGACAGCACTTCTTTCAATCCGCATTTCCCGGGCAATATTAGCCGCCATCTGTTCAATATAGGGAGCCAGCTTAGGCCGCTGTGCCATAATAGTCACATCGGCATTGTTTATCTGCCAGCCATGCTTTTGCAGTAAACCAACCACCTGCCTCAACAGCAGCATACTATCGGCATCTTTAAATTTCATATCCGTATCCGGAAAATGCCTGCCAATATCACCAAGACCCGCTGCGCCAAGCAAAGCATCCATCAATGCATGAAGGGCCACATCGGCGTCAGAATGTCCTAACAACCCTGATTCATAAGGAATCTCAACTCCGCATAAAATCAATTTACGGTCAGCAGCAAGTTTATGTACATCGTACCCGCAGCCTACACGAAACTGCGGCCAGTTATTATTTTTTTCTATCATCTTACAAGACCTCTGCTTTTACATAAATTTTCTGCCATGATCAAATCTTCCGGCGTTGTAATCTTAATATTCTCATAGCTTCCTTCAGCAACAGCAACAGCTATTCCCAAACGTTCTACCAGTGAAGCGTCATCCGTTACATTACCATGCTGTTTCTGCAAAAGCTCGTATGCCTGCTTTAAAATACTGATTTTAAAAATCTGCGGTGTCTGCACAGCACGCAGAGTACTGCGCACAGGCGTATACTGCACAAGATTATTTTCATCCACAACCTTAACCGTATCCTTAACAGGCACAGCAGCAATAGCCGCACCGCTATCGGCAGCAGCTTTCAACACTCTTTTAAAAACCTCTTTGCCGGCAAAAGGACGAGCACCGTCATGCACAGCTATATAACCATCACTCTCCGTAACTGCAGACAGAGCATTAGCAACAGAATCCTGTCGTTCCTTTCCGCCGGCAACAACACAGAAAGGCAACAGCGGATAATACTCCTTGCTGTATTCCTCCAGCATCAATTCTGCTTCCTTGACCTCCTGTGGCCGTACAACAGCGATCACTCTGCTCACACAGTCTGTATCAGCCAGCATTCTCATACACTGTACCAGAAGCGGCAATCCGCCCACATCGGCAAAAGCTTTATTTTTACCTAACCCCAAGCGGCTTCCCAACCCTGCAGCCGGAACAATCGCTATGATTTTTTCCATAAACGCCCCCGCTATTTCAGTTTCGCGAAAATCATTCTACCTGCTGAAGTCTGCAGGACAGAAGTTACTACAACAGCAGTATTTTCACCTACCAGTTTTTTACCGCCTTCAACAACGATCATTGTACCATCTTCAAGATAAGCAACGCCCTGATTATTTTCTTTGCCATCTTTAACGACAAAAACATTCATCTCTTCCCCCGGAAGAACCACCGGTTTAATGGCGTTAGCCAGATCATTGATATTAAGCACACTGACACCTTGTATCTCGGCAACTTTATTAAGATTGAAATCATTAGTTATAATAACAGCTTCTGTCTGTTTAGCCAATTTCACCAATTTAGCATCTACTTCATTCAAATCTTCAAAATCAGTATCTTCTACAAGCAATTGTTCTTTATTTTTCTGCTGTATCTCCTGAATAAGATCCAAACCTCGGCGGCCTTTGGCCCGTTTCAGATTATCAGACGAATCTGCCAGCTTCTGCAATTCTTCCAAAACAAAGTTGGGAACGATCAAACGACCTTCCAGAAAACCTGTTTTCAGAATATCAATAATACGACCGTCGATAATGACACTGGTATCCAGTAATTTATTTTTACTGTACAATCTGTCACTCAGCGCCAACGATTTAACTGCAGCCGGTTTTACCGCACCTTTTAAGCTAGGAATACTGCGGTTAAAAAAGCCTACGATATCCTTATGCTTACGTAAAGCAACTTTCGCCCCAATAATAGAAAGCACCAGACTAAAGATCAAAGGAATATAGGGACCAATAATCGGCAAATGCGAAAAAGGCCCACCCAAAAGGTTAGCCAAAATCAAACCAATACCAATACCAAGCGTCATAACAAGAATATCACTGGTCGGCACCTTGGATAAAACGATCGCCATACGTTCCGTATAACCCATAATATGATAAATAAGCACCGGTGCAACAGCTACACCAAGACCACCAAAAACAAAGATGCCCACAGCACCTGAAACAATAGTTGCCAAAGCTATGCCAAAAAAGCCGTTGTCATAAAGATCGTAACCAAAAAAATCCGAAATATAAGGCAGTAAATATTCAGTAAGTATGAGTCCGGTAAGCGCAAACACAACGACAATGGTCAGCTTCAAAATCCTGTTTAACATCTTTACACCTCCTTTCTTTAAATAATATGGATAATATAATATTTTACTACAATTTTCGTATTAAAAACAGCTAAAAAAATAAAATACGTCGGAAAATCCGACGTATTTCACTAAAAAAACTTATTCAGCCAGTTTTCAATATCCTGCTGTTCAGCATTTTTTACAAGCATCACTTCGCTGATCAAAATCTGTCTGGCTGTACCCAATAATCTACGCTCGCCGGTAGATAATTTTTTTTCATTCTCCTGCACCTGCAATGTTCTTATTACATCGGCAACTTCAAAAACATTACCGCTTTTCATTTTTTCCAAATACATATTAAAGCGTCTGTTCCATGTAATAGCTTTATTGTAATTATCAGGACGTTCTTCCAAAACTTTTTCAACGGCATCGATATCATCATTTTCGATAACATGCCTCAAGCCAACACGTTCCACACTGTCGACCGGAACCATGACCTTCATCTCTCCAAGAAGCATTGCCAGGATCAGATAGTCGACACTTTGACCGTCACGTTCACGCTTTTCTATTGTTTTTACTACTCCGGCGCCGTGCATCGGATATACGACTTTGTCTCCTACTGCAAACATCTTCTGCCCTCCTAAGGAACACGCTATTTTTATATGTATTTATTTTAACACCTCCTGTTATTTTTGTCAAAACTTTATTATTTTATCATAGCTCCATATTTGTGTCAATCATTTTTTATATAAATTTTCTGATTTTATTTTAAAATAAACAAAAAAGAGCGGAGAAACCTCCGCTCTTTTAAGCAAAAACCTTATCCAGCGCTTCTTCCAAAGTTTTAACCTGCACAATACCATTGCAGGGTTCATCCAATGACAGCTTGCCCATTGGCAAAACAAATCTTTTAAAGCCAAGATTCATAGCATCCTTGATACGCCTTTCCGGCGAACCTATTCGTCGCACTTCTCCTGTAAGCCCCACTTCACCCATGACTAATACGCCATGCGGAATCGGCCGATTACGATAGCTGGATACCAGCGCAGCAGCCACAGCCAGATCTGCAGCTGGCTCAGTGACTCTCATCCCGCCAACTACATTGACGTAAGCATCGTAAGCGCCAAAATCCATTCCTAAGCGCCGTTCCAAAATCGCCAAAAGCATAGTGACCCGATTATAATCAAATCCAACAGCAGTGCGTCGGGGCATCCCATACGGTGTTTTGGCAACCAAAGCCTGCACTTCAACTAAAATAGGCCTGTTACCTTCCAGGCAGGCACAAACAACTGAACCGGAAGCATCGTTACTGCGTTCTTCCAGGAATAATCCTGCTGGATTACTTATTTCCTGCAGCCCACTGGCTTCCATAGAAAAAATACCGCTTTCATTTGTAGAGCCAAAACGATTTTTCAAGGCACGCAGCACCCGAAAAGAATAGGATCTATCCCCTTCAAACTGCAGCACCACGTCGACCATATGTTCAAGCAATCGCGGGCCGGCAATATTACCGTCTTTAGTCACATGACCGATAATAAGCACGGCAATGCCGCTGGTTTTTGCAAAACGCAGCATTTTCGCCGTACACTCGCGCACCTGTCCGACACTGCCTGCTGCAGTAGGCAGCTCGCTGTTGTACATAGTCTGAATAGAATCAATTACCAACAATGCCGGCTGCACTTCCTGTGCCTGCAGTAAAATAATATTCAAATCGGTAGCCGTCATCACCAGCAGGTTTTCACCGCTGCTGCCTAAACGTCTCGCCCGCATTGCTGTTTGCGCTTCTGATTCTTCACCAGAAACATACAAAACTTTTATATTATTCCGGCTAAACTTCATGCCGGCATCCAAAAGCATAGTCGACTTGCCAATGCCCGGGTCTCCGCCCAACAAAACCAGGCTGCCGGGAACAATCCCTCCCCCAAGCACACGATCAAATTCACGGATACCTGTCTGCAGACGGCTGAGGGACTGTTCCGCCACCTGATGCAACGGTTTGGGCTTAGCGGTTTCGCCTACAGGCAGGTAACTCTGTCCAGGACGTTCAGGCACGTCCATTTCTTCGACAAAGCTGTCCCATTGACCACATTCCGGACACTTTCCCAACCATTTAGCCGTTACATAACCACACGACTGACAAACGAAACGTATTTTCGGTTTTGCCATTACGGACGTTCCTCTCCAGCTGCAACCAAGGCTTCTTCCTTGTGCGCTTCTTCTTTATCAAAATAGATTTTACCAGCCTCATCAGTACGGGTCAAAATAGTATCACCGCGTTTTAATTCTGAAGCCAGATACAAATCGGAAACAGGATCCTCAACCAGTTTCCTTAAAGCCCTGCGCAGAGGCCGTGCACCATAACGCGTATCCTTGCCAGCTTTTAAAAGCTCGGCCTTAGCCTCATCAGTAACCTTGATATCAAGGCCATTTTCCTGCAAACGACCTGAAAGTTCTTTGAGCATCTGTTCGACAATTTGTCGCAGTTCTGCTTCACCAAGCGGATCAAAGACCAGAATTTCATCAATTCTATTTAAAAATTCAGGACGGAAGATTCTTTTTACTTCTTCCAATACAGCACTTTTGCGTCCGTCGTTTACCTGTTTCTCACCAGTCGCAAATCCCAACGGCTTGCTGTCCAGTAAAGCTCTGGCACCAGCGTTGCTGGTCATAATGATAACAGCATTTTTAAAATCAACAGTCCGTCCCTGCCCGTCAGTCAAGCGGCCGTCTTCCATAATCTGCAGCAGCAAGTTGAAAACATCAGGATGCGCTTTTTCAATTTCATCCAGCAAAATTACCGAATAGGGCCGCCGGCGCACAACATCTGTCAGCTGACCGCCTTCTTCATAACCAACATAACCAGGAGGAGCACCTACCAACCGAGAAGTAGTATGCTTTTCCATATATTCAGACATATCAAATCTAATCAAAGCACGTTCATCGCCAAAAAGGTTCTCTGCCAGCGCTTTAGCCAGCTCTGTTTTACCTACCCCGGTAGGTCCTAAGAACAGGAACGATCCTACAGGGCGGTTTTTATCCTTAAACCCGGCTCTGGCTCTACGGATAGCTTTTGCAACAGCGTCAACAGCCGCATTTTGACCGACCACACGCTCATGCAGCGCCTCCTCCAAATGAATAAGTCTTTTAGATTCACCTTCGGTAAGCTTACGCAGTGGAATATTTGTCCAGGAAGCAACTACTTCGGCAACATCTTCTTCACTTACCGTCAATTTACTGCTTGATCCACTGCGCTGCGACTGACGCTCACCATCAAGCTGTTCCTGCAGCTTGCGTTCTGCGTCACGCAATTCAGCAGCACGTTCATACATTTGCTGAGTAATAGCCGATTCTTTTTCAATGCGCACTTTTTCAAGCTGTTGTTCAATTTCCCGCTGCGGCAAGGAAATCTTATAGCTTTGCAGCCGTACCCTCGAACAGGCTTCATCCATTAAATCGATAGCTTTGTCCGGGAGATTACGGTCAGTGATATAACGATCAGACAGACGCACTGCCGCCATAATAGCCTCATCTGTGATTTGAATACGATGAAAGGCTTCATATTTATCGCGCAGTCCCTTCAAAATCTCAATTGAATCATTAACATCAGGAGCACCTACAACTATAGGTTGAAAACGACGTTCCAGTGCCGCATCTTTCTCAATATTTTTCCGGTATTCGTTTAAAGTAGTGGCTCCTATAGCCTGCATTTCACCCCTGGCCAAAGCCGGTTTTATAATATTGGCAGCATCGATAGCGCCCTCTGCGGCACCTGCTCCGATGATAGTATGCAGTTCGTCAATAAAAAGAATAATATTTTTATTTTCTTTTACTGCTTCCAGTAATTCTTTCAAACGTTCCTCAAATTCACCGCGGTATTTAGTTCCCGCCACCAGATACCCTATCTCCAGCGAGAACACAATTTTCTCACGCAGTATCTCCGGAACATTACCGTCAACAATTCGCTGGGCCAGGCCCTCGGCAATAGCCGTTTTACCAACGCCGGACTCTCCAATCAACACCGGATTATTTTTTGTACGCCGACACAGAATCTGAATAATGCGTTCAACCTCTTTTTCGCGGCCAACAACGGGATCAATTTTTCCATCTGAAGCCAGCTGATTGAGATTGCGGCCAAATTCCGACAGCATTTCCAACACATTGCTCTTTGTTTCCACATCGCTGTCGCCAGCATTATAATTGCCATCTGTCAATGGCTGATTATCATAAACAGCCTTAATGACCTTCATGACCTGTTCTGCCGTAACGTTAAAGCGCCGCAATACCTGAGCAGCCACGCCTTCTCCTTCACGCAGCAAGCCCAACAGCAAATGTTCGGACCCTACATAGTGCAGCTTAAAAGCTGCTGCTGCTTCACCAGCAAGCTCTAAGGCCCGTTTGGCACGCGGGGTATAACTGATCATCAGCTCAGTGCTGCCAGCGGGCTCCATCCAGCTTTCCAGCTCTTTTATGACCGCCTGATTATCAATGCCAAGTTTTTCTAGAATCTTCTTGGCAAAACAATTTTCAACATTCAGCAACGCCAGCAAGATATGTTCTGTTCCAACATGATCATGACCCTTATCCAATGCAAAACGCATCGCGTCTTCCAAAATACCTTTGGCACGTTCAGTAAAACGATTCATGATCTGTTCTTCTCTAGCTTTTGGTTTCAAAAGCCCATCTAAAAACTCTTTGGCATTGAAAACAGTTCCCGACAAAAAATTAGACGGAGCCAATTCTTCAACACAATCCGAGCACAGCCATTTGTCGATTTGTTTATCGTTGACCACGCATACCACGTGGACCACAGCTTCTTTTAATCCGCATTTCTGACATAACATATCAATTCACCTCACTCACGTTCTGTCATTTTAGTAATAGCCGTCTCCAAAACAGCTCTTTTTTTAGCTTCATCAGCATCCAGAATTTCCATCATATACTGCAACAGTGATTTTTCGCGCCTGCTGATCAAACGGTTAGCAGCCCAGTGCTCAATCAAATCATGCACTGTCGGCTCACAGTTCTCTTCCTGCAATTCATGAGGCATCACCCTTACAATACGGACAAAGCCGCCGCTTCCGCGTCTGGATTCGACCATAAACCCCCGTTCAGGAGTAAAGCGCGTGCTCAGCACATAACTGATCTGCGACGGTGCGCACGACAGTTTATCGGCAAGTTCATTACGCTGTACTAAAACAGCGTCCTCTCTGTCCTCTAAAAGCTGTCTGATGATGAAATTTTCTATTGCATCTGCAAGATTTCTCATCTTAATTACCTTCCTTTTATCGTTTCAGCATTAAAGTCAAACTTTTCTGCCGGCATCTATAATTAGATTAATTCTATTATATTTGACCTTTCGACTTTTGGCAAGTAAATTATTCGTGAACATCTTTTCAGCAGAAAAAAAACAAGCAGACGCATAAAACTCGTCTGCTTGATCAATTTTTTTATTTTTGCAGCTTCCTGGCAAATTCATAACCAAGCTGCCTTGCTGCTTCCAGGTCTTCTGGCTGTGCCTTCCATTTACAGGTAAAACCCGGTTCCAACTCAAAACCAGCCGCTGTCAGCAAAGCTTCCATATCTTTCTGAGCTCCGCCGGCCCAGCCATATGTACCGAAAACAGCTGCTTTTTTACCTGTTGGGTTTAAGCCTTTAAGGTATACAAGCAGACTGCCCATAGTGGGCAGCATTCCGCTGTTCAGTGTTGAAGAGCCGATGATCATACCACCTGCTTCAAATAAATCCGCAACAGCAGTACTATTCGGAGTTTCGTTCATACGCAGCAGCACAGCATCACTACCGGCACTGACAACACCCTCCAGCACAGCACGAGCCATTTGCTCCGTAGCGCCCCACATCGTATCATAGGCAATAACTACACTGCTGCCGCTCACGCCTTTGCCCCAGGCAGCATATTTGGCAATAATTTCCTGAATATGACTGCGCCAGATAATACCATGGGCTGTAGCTATCATCTTTAAATCAAGCGCCGCTGCTTTCGCCAGCGCTTTATCAATTAATTTCGCATATGGCCAGAGTATATTGGCAAAATATTTTTTTGCTTCATAAAAAAGTATTCCCAGATCCACTTCATCATCAAAACGTTTAGCAGCCGCATAATGCTGGCCAAAAGCATCATTAGAAAACAAAATCCCATCATCTGCACAATAGGTTGCCATACTGTCAGGCCAGTGCAGCATTGGTAAAGTTACAAAAGTCAATTCACGTTTGCCTAATGATAATTTATCGCCATCCTTCACGACCTGAAAATCATATAAATCACCATAATGACGAATTGCTTCCGCCTTCCCTTGAGCTGTAATAAAAAACTTAGCATTCGGAGCCGCTTTGACCAGCGCCGGCAATGCCCCTGCATGATCCGGTTCCACATGGTTCACTATTACGTAATCAATTTTTCCAGGGTCGACAACACGTTCAATCTTTGCCAATAATTCTTCAGCAAACATCGCTTTCACTGTATCGATCAAACAGATTTTTTCATCCATGATCAAATATGAATTATATGAAGCACCGCGTTCCGTCTTATATCCGTGAAAATCACGCACAGCCCAGTCAACAACACCCACATCATAAATTTTAGGAGCTATTTCCAATGGCATCATTTTTTACACTTCCTTTCTGAAAAACTGCTTCTTTATTTATTATATAAGCAAATCACAGCAAAGTAAAAATTTCTTTTAGCAAAAAACAGTAAATTCTACTTACAAAATTCTATGCCTGACATTATTTTCACAAGGCCCGTTCAATAACACTGTGCTGACCTTTATCAATAAACAACCCTATTTGGTGGAAACTGCTCAAACTACTGCGATGTCCAATACTGACTATGGTAGTATCCGGCATTAAAGTTTCAACAAGCTTATACATCACCGCTTCTGTCTCCTCATCTAAAGCAGAAGTAGCTTCATCTAAAAACAGCCATGACGGTTGATAGATCAGTGCCCTTACAAAAGCCAGCCTCTGCTGTTCACCGCCGCTAAGCACATGTGACCAGTCTGCTTCGACATACAGGTCTTTTGCCAGGTAGCCAATCCGACATTGCTCCAGCAACATCACCAACTCTTCATCTGTTTTATGGCAACTGCCTGGATAAAGCAACGCTTCTTTCAATGTTCCCAATGGTAAATAAGGTTTTTGCGGAATAAACATCAGTTTCTCGGCAGCAGGCAGTTCCAATTTACCATGCACATATGGCCAGATACCAGCCACAGCACGCAGCAATGTACTTTTACCGCTGCCACTTGCGCCTTTGATCAGGATATTTTTATTTCGGCCGGGTACTAAAGTAAAATTGACATTTTTCAACAAGATCCTGTCATCTGGTAATTCAACCTGCAAGGACGCAGCTACGATAGTATCGTTGCGACTTTCCATTCGTTCAAGATCAATCTGCGGTTTTTCCTGTTTTACCTCGTGCATATGTACCCCAAAACCCGTAAGACGCTCTACAACTGCCCGCCATTCAGCCAAAGAAGCATACATATCTACAAAATATGATAATGATTCCTGCACCCTGCCAAAGGCACTGGCAATCTGGATCAGGCCGCCTAATGTTATTTCCTTACTTAAGTAACGCGGCATAGCCACTACGAAAGGGAAAATAATTGCAATCTGTGAATAGCCGGAATTAAGCCAGACCAACTGTTTTTGTTTTTCTACTATCTTCCAGAAATTATCCAGCAGCAGTTTAAAACGCTTCTTAAATACGCCGCCTTCCTGTTTCTCACCGCTGTAAAACGCTACACTTTCAGCATTTTCCCTCATTCGCATCATACTGAAACGAAAATCCGCTTCATAACGTTGCTGAACAAAATTCAGCCCTACCAGTTTTTTACCAATCAAATGAGTAAGCCCTGTACCAACAATGGAATAAACCAAGGCTACCCAAACCAGATAGCCTTCAATATGCCACACTTGCCCCGCCAAAGTAAATTCCAGTGAACCTGACAGTTCATATAAAATAAATACGAAAGACACAAAAGTACAAAAAGCCTTTAAAACACCGATACTGAACTTTAACGTCATCTCAACAAACAAACGCACATCCTCACTAATACGCTGGTCAGGGTTATCAGTATCAGAGCCGAACATCTGCAGACGATAGTAGGTCTTATTTTTCAACCATTCATCAATATACCTGTTAGTCAGCCAACGACGCCAGTTAAGCACCAGTACCTGCTGCAAATAAAAGGCATAAACTGCCAGAATAATGTAGATCACAGCCAGCCAGCCGAAATGTATCAGCTCATCAAAAATAAGTTCGGTCTGGTAATTTTGCAGTGCATTATAAAAGGAATTGTTCCATTTATTCAACAGCACCAGCATATACACTACGCCTAAAGTTAGTGCTATGATTGCCGTCAACAGCAAATAAGCCTTTCCCTTTTCTTCTGACTGCCAATAACTTTTGGTCAGGTACCAGACATCTCTGAGAAATTTACTTTTATTTTTTAATTCATTCATCTGCTTTTACCTCTAAACACTCTTTGTCAGAAATTTTCAGTTACCTTTTTTAAATACCACATAAATAAAAAAATCCTGCAAAAAAATAATGCCCCGTCTTTAAGACGGGGCATTATATATTTACAAAACACCTAAATTTATTCTTCGCTGTGTTTTTTTCTGTTGAAAATACGTTCAACGACAACGAATAATACCGGGATCATAAAGATACCGATCATCGTAGCAAAGGTCATACCGCCAACAACGGCATTACCCATAGAAACACGGGCACCGGCACCTGGACCTGTTGCAATCGCCAAAGGCACACAGCCAAGAATGAACGCGAAGGATGTCATCAGAATCGGACGCAAACGCAGTCTGGCAGCATCAAGCGCCGCTTTAACTACAGGTTCGCCATTTTCCATGTTCATCTTTGCATATTCTACGATCAGAATCGCATTTTTAGCATTCAGACCAATCAGCATGATCAAACCGATCTGCATATAAACGTCGTTCTGCAAACCGCGCAGATACTGAGCGCCAAAACAGCCAAGGGCAGCAACAGGCACTGACAGCATAACTGCCAACGGGATAGTCCAGCTTTCATACAAAGCTGCCAGACACAAAAATACGAAGATCAGAGAAATAATGAAAATCTGTGTTGATCTGTTTCCTGCTTCCAGTTCGTCACGGCTCTGATCTACCCATTCATAGGTATAAGTAGTCGGCAAAATTTCTGCAGCAGTTTCTTCCAGTGCAGTCATAGCCTGACCTGTACTATATCCTGTAGCAGGGTTACCAGCTATTTTAATAGCTCGTACACCGTTGAAGCGGGTTACAGTAGCAGAACTTGTTTTACCTTCGTCAGTAACCAAGGTATTAAGAGGCACCATATCGCCGTTATTGCTGCGTACAAAGAAATAACGCATATCATCAACATTCGTACGATATTTTGCATCCGCCTGCATAACTACTTTCCAAGTACGGCCAAAAGCATTGAAGTCATTGATCTCACTGCCGCCGAGGAAAGTCTGTAAAGCTGTAAATACGCTTGCTACAGGTACATTTAGAGACTCTGCTTTTTCACGGTCTACGTTAAACTGATAAACCGGCGTATTAGTATTAAAGGTGGTATAAGCCATACCAATTTCAGGACGTTGATTGGCTTTAGCAAGAAATTCGTTAGCAACTTCCTGCATCCGCTCCATATCGTCACCGCCCAGATTCATCAGGTACATACTCAAACTGCCTGTGCTGGACGCACCCGGTAATGCAGGCGGATCAAACGCCATAACGCTTACCTGCGGCATTTGGGCACCGATGCCATAAATCTGCGGCACTATATCCTGAGCACTGTTATCACGTTTGTCATAATCTTCCATCGCCGCAACGATCAGACCGGCACTGGACTTAGGGGCGTCAGTAAGGATATCAAAGCCAGATACTTCCATAACATATTTAACGCCCGGCAGCGACTTGATCTTATCACCCAGCTCCATCATAGCCTGAATACCACGATTACTGGATGCACCCTCCGGCAAATTAAATGACGTTACAGAATAACCCTGATCTTCACTTGGCACAAATCCGGTAGGAGTAACCTTAGCTACCCAGCCCAATAAAATAACCATAACCAGCAAAACGGCCATTGAGATTTTTGCATGACGGATACATTTTTCAACATTTTTAACATATTTACTTAAAGTATTGGCAAACCAGACATTGAACTTATGGATAAATTTACCAATAGGTCCTTTGACTTCGTCTTTATCATGCGGTTTCAACAGCAATGCACACAACGCTGGAGTCAAAGACAATGCTACGATAGCCGACAGCGCCATAGAAACAGAAATCGTTAAAGCGAACTGTTTATAAAGCTGACCAACAGTACCGCCGGTAAATGCAACCGGGATAAATACTGCTGCCAAAACGAACGCAATCGCCACAACAGGACCGGAAACTTCTTTCATCGCCCGATAAGTAGCTTCTTTTGGAGTCATTCCATTATCCTGGATGTGATGCTCAACTGCCTCAACAACAACGATCGCGTCATCAACAACGAGGCCGATAGCAAGAATCATCGCAAACATTGTTAAAGTATTGATCGAAAATCCCATCAGCACGAACGCACCGAAGGTACCAACCAAAGAAACAGGAATCGCCAGCAGCGGAATAAGCGTTGCACGCCAGCTGCCCAGGAAAATAAATACAACAAGAATAACCAGCGCCAAAGCTTCAAAGAAAGTATGAGCTACTTTTTCCAGCGCTTCGCGTACGAACTGGGTATTATCCTGAACAATAGTCAGCTCCATACCTTCCGGAAAACGCGTTTCAGCATCGGCCAATACGGCTTTGATGTTATTGACGGTTTCCAAAGCGTTAGCGTCGCTTGTTAAGTAAACAGGGAAAACAACAGAAGAACCGCCGTTCAGATAACCAGCAACGTTATCACTGCGGGCACCAGCTTCAATTTTCGCAATTTCTTTAAGCTTCAGGTTATTGCCGTTTTGAGAACGGACAATAATATTACCAAACTCTTCCGGAGTCGACAAACGCCCCTGGGCATTAGCAGAATATTGGAATTCCTGCTGCTCCGCTGTAGGACGCGTACCAATAGAACCAACAGGAGCCTGAATGTTCTGACTCTTGATTGCATTGGAAACATCATCTGCGGTCACACCCAACTGAGCCATTTTATCTGGCTGCAGCCATAGGCGCATTGCGTATTCCTGACCAAAAATATCAATACTGGAAACACCCTTAACGCGTTTGCAGGCATCAAGGAAGTTTGTCATCGCATAAGAGGTAAGAAACATCGTATCAAACGTTCCATCAGGTGAGTGCAACGCAAAATACATGATGGTCTCGGCAGATTTCTTGGCTGTCGTGATACCGTAAGCACTTACCTCTGACGGCATGGAGGACGAAGCCTGAGAAACACGGTTCTGTACCTCTACAGAACCGATATCTGCATTTTTATCAAGATTGAAATATACGTCAAGTGTGTATTCGCCTACGCTGGTACTAGTAGAGTTCATGTACAGCATATTTTCTACACCATTAACTTTTTGTTCGATCGCCTGCGCAACAGATTCCTCAACAACCTCCGCACTAGCACCCACATAGTTCGTAGAAACGGCAATGTGCGGCTTGGTGATATCCGGGTATTGAGCAATTGGCAGGCTGAATCCGGCAATAGTACCAAGTAAGGTAATAAGTATTGCCAGCACTATCGCAAAGACCGGACGGTCTATAAAAAAGCGTGCCACAACTAGTTACCTCCTTAGGATTCTTTCAAAGATACAGCAGTATCCAATTCTGCCTCGGTCATCGGTTCAGGTTTTACCTCAGAACCCTGTTTAATTTTGTTGATGCCTTCGACAACAACCGTTTCGTTGCCTTCCAGACCACTTTCAACCAGCCACAAACGACCGATACGTGGACCTAATGTAACTTCGCGCATGGATACTTTATTATCATCGCCAAGTACATAAACAAATTTCTTATACATAAGCTCGGTTACAGCACGCTGCGGAATCAGCTTAGCGTCATGTACAGTACCACTGTTGGCCTGCAGATGAGCAAACATGCCAGGCAGCAGGATCTTAGCAGGATTTGGGAATTCAGCTTTCAGCGACAAAGTACCTGTCCCCTGCGTAATGCTGCGATTGACCTGATCGACACGGCCTTTTTCAGAATAAGTGCTGCCATCGCTCAAAACGATCGTCAGATTTTCCAACGACGCTCCACCTGCATCATTATGAGCGCTCAGAAGTTTTAAATATTCGTTTTCTGCCAGACTGAATTCTACAAATACCGGATCTGTATTAGAAATAGTAGCAAGAACAGTCTGACCGGCAGTAACATAGTTGCCTACAGAAAGATCATTGGTATCTATACGTCCGTCAAAAGGCGCAACGACATTAGTTTCTCCCAGATCAATATTGGCATTTTCCAGCAAAGCCTGCTGTGCATCAACAGCAGCCTGCGCCTGTTCGGCCTCAGCGACCCTGTTATCAAGCTCCTGCTTGGAAACAGCGTTCTGCTCATATAGCTTTTTATAACGCTCCAGATCACGGCTGGTACGAATCAAAGTTGCCTGGGCACTGGCAAGTCCGGCCTGTGCATTCAGAACTTTTGCCTGATATGTACGCTGATCAATAGTAAACAAGGTCTGTCCCGCAGTTATTTTTTCACCGCCCAAGAAATACTTTCCTGTGATCTGTCCACTGACCTGCGCCATCAAATTGACTTCTTTCTGCGCCTGCACAAAACCTGTATAGTCATAAACGATCGGCGTATCGCGTTTGATAACTTCCATCGTTTTAACCAACGTTGCCTGTGGTGCCTGCTGCTCTTTGCTGCAGCCAGCCAAAGCCATCACGGTAAATGCCGCTACCGCAACAGCCAAGGCCTTTTTCCTTCGGCCTTTATCAAAAAAACTCAGCATAAATATATCCTCCTCACGTATTCAAAAAAACGGCTGCGCCCTGTAAAAGGGCGCACGGCTCCGCTATTTTCAAGAATACTCTTATTATAGTTTATCGTAATTATAAACGCAACCGCTATTTTAACCGATTAAAGCCTTTTTTCTTAATTTTTCGTATTTTTTCTCTGTTTTTCACTATTTGCTGACTGACCAGTCAGTTCTCTTTAAAATAATTCCGGTTTCAGTAAAAACTTTTTCAGATCGCTTGCAGCCACCGTTGCTTCCAACCACTCGCCGGTTTCACTTCGCTGACAAAACACAAAATTAGTCCCGTTATAATACCAGCTTTCAGGAATACCTTTACTGAAATCCACCATATCTTTCTTTGTCAGCAACCTTAAAACAGGAAGTAAATCGGCATCACGTAAATTCAAAACATCACCAAGTGCCAATTGTGCTCCAGTTTGTACATCAATATTTAATGGTATCTTAGCAAAAATTTCTTTTTCACCTTCATCCAGTACACCAAAAAACACTATACTGATAAACTTTTCACTGACGAAGGTCAATGTATAATCAAGTTCGCAGCCTCCAGTTGCCAGATTCTGCAAATAAGGACCAGCAATAATCGCAAAATCTCCATTGAGCTTATTTTGCACCTCAGGCGCCGCAATCGCAGTAAAAACAGGATAAGTTACGCTGCTGCTGTCATGCACCGCCTGCCTCGGTAAAATCCGCCAGTTTTTTCATTATAGCTGCGATGGAATTTGTCGTCTTTATTTTTGCCGCCGCTGTAAAAAGTTTTACTTTTTAATTTCCAGCCACTGCTGTCATCATATGACCACACCCCGGCCAGCTTGCCAAGCAGGTCTTCCCTGTTTAACCCACTGATGTTCTGCAGCGACAACAGTTCCAAAATCCCGTCCTGCTCCATATCTACAGCAACCAGCGAATGTATTTTCCCGACATACGGGCGTCGATACCCCTTTAATAAGGTACCGTCAACGTCATAAAGCCCACGCTGTTCATAAAACTCTTTCTCTTTGGGAAGCAGTTCATAATTAGTGCTGCCGTCTGCAAAAGCAATTTTACTGCGAAAATCCGGCATAAATTCCGCAGTTGCCGCTACACCTGCATTATCGCTGCCAGTAAAAATCTCCTTCACCGACTTAGGATCAGCAAAGTCAATGATACGATATTCTATACTGCCATCGTCGCCTCCCTGTCCAACAGACAAAATCAGCTGTTCGCCTCTGCCAGTAAACCTTGCTTTTTCTAAACTGCAGTCGTAACCGCCATTAATACTTGGTACATATGCCGTCAGCAATTCAGAGTCACTGCCTTTTAAAAGCAATAAAAAATCATTCCTGTAACTGCTGCCGCGAGTCATCTGACCGCCATACAGTTCCACAGTTTCCAGACTGCCGTTACCGTCAACATCCAGCTGCAACAGCGCCAGCGGTTCCTGCTCAGCCTGCTGTGCTGAAGCACTGTTCATACTGACCAGCAATCCAGCTGCAAACATGGCTGCCGACATCATTTTTTTCAAATTTATGATATTTCCCATGCGGGCCTCCGTTCTAAAAAATACTTTCATCTTTATACATTATACCAATTCCTTTACCTTACTGAAAGTTTTTTCTATTTTTGTCTATAGATATTTAAATATTTATTTAAAAATTCTTCTTTTTTTCTGCAAAAAATACTGCAAAAAACTTGGAGATATTGTAAAATTATGAAAGACATTATTTTGTCTGCACTACATTTTTGTACTTAACGTACAATATAAGGAAGGGAAATAAATGAAAAAAATCTTGATTTTGTTTACAGCAGTTTGTTTTATGTTCTTGATGGCAGGCTGCGGCGGTGAGGACAAAAAAGCCGCTGACCCCAAAGCAAAAACAGCAGTATCTCTGGGTATGCTTCGCCTTACCAGTTCTGCACCGCTTTTTATCGCTTTAGATAAAGGCTACTTTGCCGAAGAAAACCTTGAAATAGATCAACAGTGGTTTGACGCAGCTCATCCTATTGCTGTGGCTACAGCTTCCTCTAAAGTAGACGTCGGCGCTACCGGTATCACTGCCAGTCTCTTCAATATGGCTGCCAGCGGTCAACAACTTGCTATCGTTGCCGATAAAGGCCGTGAACAAAAAGGCTTTTCTTCCTCAGCACTTTTAGTCACCTCCGATAACTACAACAATGGAATTACCAAGCTCGAAGATATCAAAGGCAAACGCATCGGCATTACTCAAAAAGGTTCTACCTTCCATTATATGCTTGGGCGGATGCTGGAAACCAAAGGATTGACTCTTGAAGATGTGGAGATCGTACCTCTTGGCAAATTGAGTGCTGTTATGGCCGCTCTTGAAAGCAAACAAATCGACGGAGCCATACTCAACGAACCCAATATCACCAAAGTGCAGACTGCAGGCTATGGTAAACTTGTCACCCAAGTCGGTGACGTTATCCCCTATCAAACCTCTGCCCTTTTCTTTTCTCCCAAATTCCTGAAAAATGAAGATGCAGCAGTACGTTTCTTAAGAGCATACAAAAAAGCCTGCAATTACTACTATGACGCAGCTATTGACAATAAAGACCCCAAAAAGCTGGACAAAGTCGTAGGCATTATCGCCAAATATGTTAAAGCTCCTGAAGCTGACATCAAGCTCGGCCTGCCTTATATCGATCGTGACGGCAAACTGCTGGACAGCGATATCCAGACTCAGATAGACTGGTATACTTCTCATGGCATGATCGAGGGCAAGCTTGATCCACAAGCCGTCACCAATACCAGCCTGCTCAGCAAGGCTATGCAAAAATAATTTCTCAACAAAGTTTTCCTTATTTTTATACTTTATCAAACAACACCGGAGGCAGTAGTTTAAATGAAATTAGTTATCGACAATGTCAGCAAAAATTTCATCGATCCTCAAGGCAAACAGCTGTCTGTACTTGAAAACGTCAGCCTGACTGTACACAGCGAGGAATTTGTAGCTTTGGTAGGGCCTTCCGGCTGCGGTAAATCGACTCTGCTCAATCTTACAGCAGGGTTGCTGTCACCAAGCTATGGGAGTATTTATTTCACAGATCTGACGGAAGGCCACACTCCTGCTATGGGCATCGTCTTCCAGGAAACAGGCCTGTTTCCCTGGCGCAGCGTTTATGAAAATATTGCCTTTGGACTTGAAGCCACAGGCGTACCAAAGACAGCACAGAAAGAACGGATCCATCACTATATCAATTTAGTTGGACTCGGCGGTTTTGAAAAAGCCTTTCCGCACCAGTTATCCGGCGGTATGCGGCAAAGAGTCGGTATCGCCAGGGCGCTTGTCATAAATCCTGACCTCCTTTTAATGGATGAACCATTTTCTGCTTTGGACGCACAAACTCGCACGATCATGCAGGAAGAACTTGTTACTCTTTGGGAAAAGACCAGACTCAGCACCTTATATGTTACTCACAATATTCAGGAAGCGGTAATGCTGGCTGACAGAGTCGTGCTTTTATCAAGACGCCCCGGTAAAGTCAGCAAAATCCTGACCATTGCAATTCCGCGAGCTGACAGGGAAAAAACTGAAAATACCGCTCAGATAGCCGAATTTATCCGCATCATCTGGGAACATATAAGCAGTGATGCCCGTGCGGCTCTGATGGAGGTGGAAGCTAATGGCTGAATATAAAATCCACAACCGTATGACTCACTGGCAGAAAACTTATCCGGCCTGGATATCTTTCGCTGCGATAGCCTTCTTACTGGCAGTATGGGAAATAATCTGCAGTACAGGTCTGATTTCCTCATTGTTTCTACCGGCACCAAGCGCAATCCTTACTGCACTCGGCAAGCTTATTACAAGCGGCGAAATCAGCCGCAGTCTGACAGCCAGTCTTTACCGCATTCTGCTGGGCTTTGCTTTAGGCAGCATCATCGGTTTGCTGGTAGGGCTCGTCACCGGCACCTCTGCGCTGATGGACCGAATAGGAACACCGATCGTCAATGCCCTTTATCCGATCCCAAAAATCGCTTTACTGCCGCTTTTTATTCTCTGGCTTGGAATCGGTGAATTATCTAAAGTCACTATCATTGCTTTGGGCGTTTTCTTTCCCGTTGCGATGAATACCTATTCAGGTGTCAAAAACGTCGACACATTGCTGATCAAGGTAGCCGTCAGCTTTAATGCCAGCTGGTGGCTGACGATGAAAAGCGTAGTTCTGCCGAGCGCATTGCCGGTAATCTTTGCCGGGCTGCGTCTGGCAGCGGGCACTTCACTGCTGCTACTTGTAGCTGCCGAAATGATCGCGGCACAAGAAGGTATCGGCGCTTTGATCCTGCATTATGGAGATCTGATGATCACCGACCGTTTAATGGCCGGCGTTATCGTTCTTTCACTCCTGGGACTCATTTTCAATTTAGGTCTGCAATGGCTGGAACATAAAATAGTACCCTGGAAGACCCAAAGCAAATAAACATAAACCCCGCTGCGATTAATCGCAGCGGGGTTTATTTATCCAATTACATACATTCTCTGATAGCTTTCGCCATCCGTTTTACACCTTCGATGATTTTCTCTTCCGGCATATTGGAAAAATTGATACGCATATTACGGTCAGTTTTACCATTAGGGTAGAAGGCATCACCGGTAACGCCGGCAACCTTCATCTCGATACATTTGTGGAAAACCTTATCAGCACTGCAGCCCTGCGGGAAAGTCAGCCACAGGAACAACCCGCCTTCAGGATGTGTCCATTCCGTACCTGCCGGAAATTCTTCCGCCATAGTTTTTAAAATCAGATCGCGGCGTTTTTTATAAAGGGCTTTGATCTCTTCAACATGCTTATCCAAATCATAATTTTCCATATAAGCGTCAGCTATCCCCTGGTCAAAATTAGAGGTATGCAGATCAGCGCTTTGTTTGATTTTTACATATTCACTGACAACGTCCTTAGAGGCAGCGACCCAGCCTAAACGCAGTCCCGGACAGAAAATCTTGGAAAAAGTGCCGAGGAACATAACCAGACCTTTGGTATCCATAGATTTTAAGGACGGTAATATCTCCCCTTCATAACGCAGCTCGCCATAAGGGTTGTCTTCCAGCACAGGCAGATTATGTTTGTTGATCACTTCCATAAACTTTTTGCGGCGTTCCAAACTCCAGGTACGACCGGTCGGATTTTGGAAATCGGGGATAACATAAATAAATTTACAACGGTCGGTAGTGCTTAAGATTTTGTCCAATTCTTCCGGAATCAGACCAACATTATCAGTTGGCACTTCTACAAAAGTAGGCTCATAGGCATTAAAGGCATTAAGTGCACCCAAATAAGAAGGACTTTCACATAAAACAACATCACCGGGATCAAGGAACAATTTACCTGCAAAATCGAGACACTGCTGTGAACCGGTAGTGATCAAAATCTCATCCGGATCAACCTCAGTATGATATTTATCTTTCATTCTGGCAGCAATTTTAGCCCTCAGAGTCGGACGCCCTTCGGTCGTGGCATACTGCAGCAGCTGCTGACCTTCTTTTTCCACCAGGTCATGTGATACTTTAGCTATTTCTTTCACCGGAAACAGTTCCGGTGCCGGTAAACCGCCGGCAAACGAAATAATATCCGGCTGTGCCGTCAATTTTAACAGTTCACGGATTTCAGACGATTGCATACGTTCCATACGTTTAGCAAATTTCATAAGTTCTTCCCCTCCAACATTATTAGTTTGTACAATAATAGTAGCTACTTTGTACGTTTATAATTAAAAATTCTATCACTCTTACTAGAGCAAGTCAACGTATAAAATCAAAACGCAACAACTTTCTCGATTATTTGTTTACATTTGTCTTTTTAAAGCGCACCTTTTGCATCAGAGAATAAAAAAGAGCGGCTTTTAGCCGCCCTTTTATTATTCTTAGTACATACCACGATATTTCATAGCTTCTGCCAAATGACCCAAAGCTACAATATAAGCCGCTGTACGCATATTAACTTTATGCTCCTTGGCAGTATCGTAAACTTTCTTGAAAGCATCTATCATCAGACTTTCCTGTTTTTCGATAACTTCTTCTTCAGTCCAGAAATAACGATACAGGTTTTGCACCCATTCGAAATAACTTACAGTTACACCGCCGCCATTAGCGAGGATATCAGGTACAACGAGAATACCTTTTTTGTCAAGAATCTTATCTGCATCAGGAGTTGTCGGTCCGTTAGCACCTTCAACGATTACCTTGGCCTGTACCTTGGCTGCGTTGGCTTTAGTCAGCTGCAGTTCCATTGCACACGGAGCAAGGATCGTAACATCCATAGCCAGCAGTTCTTCATTGCTGATGGGTTTTGAACCTTTATAACCAACAACGCTGCCTGTTTTCTGCAGATGTTTTTCAACATCATAAGGATTCATACCTTTGGGATTATGGATGGCACCGTTGATATCACTTAAAGCAACGATCTTTACACCCATATCATGGATCAGTTTAGCAGTCCAGCTGCCAACATTACCAAATCCCTGCACAGCGCAGGTAGCCTGCTTCGGCTTAATACCCAAAGCTTTGATAGCCTCGCCGGCAGCTACCATAACGCCGCGTCCGGTAGCTGCGTTTCTGCCTAAAGAACCACCCAGACAGATCGGTTTGCCGGTAACGAAACCCGGTTCAAACTGGCCTTTAATCTTGCTGAATTCATCCATCATCCAGCCCATGATTTTAGCATTGGTATTCATATCAGGTGCCGGGATATCCATTTTCTCGCCGATGATCGGAGCGATCCTGTCAATAAAGCCGCGAGTCAAGCCTTCCAGTTCTCTTTCAGAAAGTTTAGAAGGATCAACAACTATGCCGCCTTTGCCGCCGCCGTAAGGTAAACCTGCAACTGCGCATTTGCAGGTCATCCAGAAAGCCAGAGTCTTTACTTCGTCCATGTTGACTCCGGGATGATAACGAACGCCGCCTTTAGCCGGCCCCATAATGGTGCTGTGCTGACTGCGATAACCGGTAAATACTTTTGTAGTTCCATCGTCCATACGAACAGGAATGGAAACCTCCAGAGTACGTTCAGGAGTTGCGATAATGTCCGCAGCACTCGGGTCAAGTTTCATGACCTCAATTGCTTTGTTCAGAGGAATTTTTGCCATTTCAAACAGATTCATAATGATGCCTCCTTTAAATATTTTTTAATTTAAGCATAATTTTATTACATTTCTAGTTATCCCTACATTCCAAAATACATAGTTGAATTTTGTATAATGTATCCCCTCAGCTTTATTATAACTCTAAGCACAAGCGGCAGTCTAGCTATTTTTATACGCACAAAGAAAATTTTTTGAAAATTTTAGCAATTTATACACTTTCTGCAAATTTATGCATTTTTAATATTTTCCACATCACAAACGAGGAAATTCCTCGTAAAGCTTCCCAAAATCCAAACCGCAAACGACCTTATTTTTGTATTGTTCCCGTAAATCTTCCATGCCATTGCGCAAATGCTTCGAACTGATACCATATTCTATTGAAAGATAGGCTTCCACAAAAGCTGCCAGATGGTCGCAGCATTTTAACACAGTACCATCAACGGCCCTATATCCCTTACCGTTCTCATTATATTTTAGCCCAATCTCTTCCGGCCTGCAGGTAATCTTCTCACCGTCAACAACAGCCCGGTTACTGAATTCATCTTCAGTAAAGTACAGGATATCCTCATGCCAGCTATGCGGTAGCAGCGGCAGCAATTTTTCTGCAACCTGACGTTTTTCAATATCCTTGATCAGATCGTCCAGCCCCTGGATCGAGCGTTTGATCGGCGAAATAATGTCTCGGGTCAGCACCTCAGGCAGGTCGTGGAATAATCCACACAGAAAATCATTGACGATACGCTCATCTGAAGCCTGCATTTTTACAGCACAGAAATATGCCAGAGCAGCTACGATCAGCACATGGCCCATTACTGAAGTTTCCGGCACACGCGGAGACTGCGCCCAGCGTTTCTGAAAACGCAGCTGACCTACCAGATCAACAAACTTGCTGGTCTTACCTTTCAGCGACAATTTCTGCACTCCTGCAAGATCATAGTGATCCTCGATCTCACTTTCTATAGCCGCTTTCGTTTCCTCAACACCGTAAATGCCCTGATTGAAATGATAAATAATACCAAATTCCCACTGAGTGGCCAGATAATGTGCAGCACGCAGAAGTTTCTTTTCCAGATAATTTTCCTGTGGTTCATCAAAATGTCTCTGCATTTTAGCCATAAAAACAGTATCCAGATCAGGTATCCGCTGCCGCAGTTCCTCATAAACCCAACTATTGAGTTTTTTACCATGCACACGCATCAATTCATGGAACACCGGCGGCTTGATATCAGTCAGCACGATCCGATGCAGAAATTCAAAAATACCGCCTTCGATCAGTACTCGCCAGTTCAGTTTTGCCTGATGATCCTGCTCCTCATACTTTGCAAGCACATACAAAATCATCATTTTATGCGCTTGCTTATCCAGCTCCGTGAAGCCGTTAGGACGGATGTGATCGTTCCAGCGCTGAATGTGCGCCGCTTCATATAAAAATTCTACAAAAACCTTATTCAGCATTTACTTCCAATCCTTTCATTATTTATAAAGCAGATACGGCCGCACCTGCTCAGCAAACTCCTGTGCTTCCCTGTCCCAACGCGGCAGCAGGCGCTCTAATGGCACCCCCACGCGCAAAGCCGTTTCGCCCAGGGCAATATCTATTTTATAGCCTTTACCGCCATAGCGGGCCGGGTAAACAACCTTGTCAGGATACAGTTCTTCAATGCAGCGCAGGATATTCGCCCCGGTAAGCGCGGCACGATATATCTCCGCATCAGTAATATAAATTTCCACACCCTGGCACAGCTCTTTTGCAAACGCTCCGTAAGCTGGAATAAAAGCCGCCGGTCTGAAATACACGCCTGGCAGCTGCAAACTGTTCAATTTATCCGCAACCGCATCTTTTTCAGCAAAGGGAGCACCTACATAATAAAATGGTTTTGTTGTTCCGATACCAACCGAAAGGTTAGTATCCCCCAAAATACCCGTAGTCACGTAATATAAAGCCGTAGCAGCTGTAGGTATCTGCGGCGAAGTGCCTACCCACGGCAGCCCCGTATCCTGCCAGTACATTTTCCGCTGCCAGCCCTTCATCGGAATCACCGTCAAATCAAGGCCAAGCTTCTGCGTATCGTTGATATATCTGGCATATTCCCCGATAGTCAGTCCATGACGCAGAGGCACCGGATAAAGGCCGATAAAGCTTGCCTGTTCTTGACGCAGCAGCGGCCCCTCCATCAATCCCCCAATCGGGTTGGGACGGTCGAAAACAACAAACTTTTTACCGGCTTTAGCACATTCTTCCATAGCATAGGCCATTGTTGAAACATAAGTATAATGCCGGGCACCCACATCCTGAATATCAACAGTCATCACATCGATCGAATCCAGCATTGCCGGCGTTGGCCGTCTTGCCGCTCCATACAGACTGTATACCTTCACACCTTTGTATTCAGCGCCGTCCACATCGTCTCCGGCAGCCACGGCGCCGAACAAACCATGCTCCGGCACAAAAATCCCTGTCAGATCAGTATGCGCCAGTAAAATATCCTCACTGCTGCGCAGCTTACTGTCAACACCGGTCTGATTTGTAATCAGACCCACACGCTTCCCTGCAAACAGCTGCTCATACTCGCCGATGCGTTCGATCCCTAACGTTACCGTCGGGCTATGCACCGATTTTTTATCCTGATCACGCCTGCCGGCATCAGCGCAGCCGGTTATTAAAACAACTACCAACAAAATCAATGCCAGTATCAATCGTTTCATTAATAAAAAGCCTCCAAATTTTGGAATTTTTCCGCAAAAAATCATCAAAAACTGTCATTATTGCGTATGAGTATCAATATTCTCTGTTTTTTAGCAAAATACCTCTAAATTTTACAAAAAATTATTGAATTTTTGGGTCAAATCTGTATATAATAAGTTGTTATCTGCATAAGGATAAAATCTGCATTACGAAAGGTTGTGACAAGCAAAAAATGAAAGAAATGGTCCGTTTACAGGGAATCACAAAAAAATTTGGTAATAACGTCATTATCCCCTCTCTCGATCTGACAATTTACGATGGAGAATTTATTACGTTGCTCGGTCCTTCCGGCTGCGGCAAAACCACTTTGCTGCGCATGATCGCCGGCCTGGAAACTCCTACCGAGGGCAGTATCTATCTGGACGACGAAAACGTCACTGCCTTGCCGCCCTATAAACGTGATGTGAATATGGTATTTCAACATTACGCGTTATTCCCTCACATGACTGTTGAGGAAAACATAAAATTCGGCCTGATGATGAAAAAAGTTCCTGCCGATGAACAAAAGGAACGTGTTGCTCAGGTCCTTTATCTTACCCAGCTCGAAGAGTTCCGCAACCGCCGTCCCCAGCAAATGTCCGGCGGACAGCAGCAGCGTGTCGCAATTGCCCGCGCTTTGGTCAACAATCCCAAGGTCCTCTTACTGGACGAGCCTTTGGGCGCGCTGGATTACCAGCTGCGCAAAAATCTGCAGCTGGAACTAAAAAACCTTCAGCGCGGTCTGGGTCTGACCTTCATCTATGTAACGCACGATCAGGAAGAGGCATTGACGATGTCTGACCGCATCGTCGTAATGAATAAAGGCGTTATCGAACAGGACGACAATCCTGATAATATTTATCATTATCCTTCCACAAAATTTGTTGCCAAATTCATCGGCGAAAGTAATTTCTTCGATACTGAAACTGAAACTTTGGCCCTGCGGCCGGAAAAGCTGAACCTCTGCGAAGAAGCTGAAAGCGAAGACAAAGCCGCAGCGCATCCCGAGCCTGCTTTTTACGGCACCGTCGTCGATGTTGTCTTCTACGGCACTATCGACAAAGTCTTTGTCCGTCTTGACAACTCGAACCAGACCGTAGTCGCATATCAGTACTTTGACGACGTCAAACGCTGGACGCCCGACGAACGCGTCGGCATCTGGTGGTACGAAAGAGACGAGGTGAAAGTACAGCGATGATGAAAAACGGTAAACTGCTGGTAGCGCCGGCCCTGCTCTGGCTCAGCATCTTTTTCGTTATACCGCTGCTGATCGTCGTTGCAGTGTCCTTTGCCGGACGCACACCGTATGGACAGGTCATCTTTTCTTTTACCATTGATAACTACCTGCGGTTTTTGGAACCCTTATACCTTAAAATTTTTGCAGATACCCTGGTCGTAGCTATCGTAACTACGCTTGCCACGATCCTGATGGGTTACCCGCTGGCCTATACCATAGCCCAGCTGCCTAAAAAATGGCAGCAGCCAGGTCTGATACTGGTCATGATCCCTTTCTGGATCAATTTTCTGATCCGTTCCTATGCCTGGGTCATTATCCTGCGTTCACAGGGCGTAGTCAATACGCTGCTGTTGAATCTGGGCCTTATCGACCAGCCGCTGCAGATGCTTTACAATGATATGGCCGTTATGCTTGGTATGGTCTATGCACTGCTGCCCTTTATGGTGCTGCCGATCTATGTATCTATCGAACAGCTGGATACCCGGCTTTTAGAAGCAGCATCCGATCTGGGTGCCAAACCGCTGACAGCCTTTCGTAAAGTTACTCTGCCCCTGACCATGCCCGGTATTGCTGCCGGTACAATTCTGGTCTTCATTTCTTCGCTGGGGATGTTCGTTGTTCCCGACGTTATGGGCGGTGCTAAATCGGCGCTCATCGGCAATCTCATCCAAAACCAGTTCCTGTCAGCCCGTGACTGGCCCTTTGGCTCAGCGCTCTCCATAGTGCTGGCCGTACTGAGTCTGGTGCTGATCATCCTGTACTACAAAGCTCTGCAGGCACAGGAAGGAGGTGACGGCGATGCAAAAGACGTGGCGTAGCCATCTGATGGTAGCCTATTCTTTAGCTATTCTGGCTTTCCTTTATCTGCCGCTGCTGATCCTGGCCATGTATTCTTTCAACGAATCAAGGATCAACGCCGTCTGGACAGGCTTCACCTTCAACTGGTATGAAGCTCTTTTCCAAAACCGCCGCGTTTTAGAGGCACTCACCAACAGCCTTTTTATTGCTGTGATCTCTACAATAGCCTCGACTACGCTGGGCACGATAGCCGCTATCGCGCTCAATCGTTACCAATACAAGTACAAACCGGTCATCAACGGCCTCTTATACCTGCCGATCCTGATCCCGGAAATCGTTATGGGTCTTTCCCTGCTGGTACTATTTGCCCAGGCACAGGTACCGCTTGGTAAAACTACCCTTATCCTTGCACACATCACCTTCTGTGTTTCCTTCGTTGTCATCACTGTCAACGCCAGACTGGAAGGTATGCGGCATGAACTGGAACAGGCAGCAATGGACCTGTATGCGACTCCGTGGAAGACCTTCCGCTACGTCACATTACCGCTGGCACTGCCAGGTATCGTGGCCGGCGCTCTGATCGCCTTTACGCTATCTATCGACGACTTTATTATCAGCTTCTTTGTGGCAGGTCCCAATTCTACTACGCTGCCGCTTTACATCTACGCTATGGTCAAACGCGGCATCTCACCCGAGATCAACGCCCTGTCCACACTGCTGATGTTCGCAACGATCACGCTGGTCGTGATCGCTCAGATCCTGCAGCCGCAGCACACATCTGATAAAAACTCCGATTGATATCACAACTAACTGTGATACAATATAAACAACAAATAAAATTATGAAAGGGTGATCCGACAATGAAAAAACTTTTTGTTTTCCTCATCGCTGTTTTAACGTTGGCTCTCATGGGCTGCGGCGGTGACGCTCCCAAAAAGGACGCAGCAGCTCCCGCCGGCGGCGACAAGCAAGTGCTGAACCTGTTCAGCTGGGCCGACAATTTCGATCCGGAGGTCATTGCCGAATTTGAAAAGCAAAACAACTGTAAAGTAAATTACGACGTTTTTGCCAATAATGAAGAACTGCTGGCCAAGATCCAGGCCGGCGGCGCGCAATACGACCTCATCCAGCCCTCCGATTACATGGTAGCAACTATGCTGAAACTGAACCTTCTGGAAGAGCTGGATCTTGATAAAATACCCAATGCCAAAAATATCGTCAGCAGCTTGAAGGCTCCTGTTTACGATCCCACCGGCAAGCATTCCCTTGTTTACACCTGGGGCATTACCGGCATCGTCTACAACAAAAATTTTATCAAAGAAACTCCCACCTCATGGGAAGACCTGTGGAACCCGGATTATAAAGGCCGCGTGATTCTGCTTAACGACAACCGCGAAGTTATCGGTATGGCACTGAAGAAAAACGGCTATTCCAACAATTCCACTGACCAGGCTCAGGTAGAAAAAGCTTTTAATGACCTGAAAACGCTGGCTCCAAACGTACTGGCTTTCGACACCGATACTATCAAGCAGAAATTTATCGCAGAAGAAGCCTGGATCGGTACTATGTGGTCAGGTGATGCTTCCTACACCTACAAAGACAATAAAAACATCGGCTTTGTGATCCCCAAGGAAGGCGCTACCATCTGGGCAGACACCTTTGCTATTCCCAAAGGCGCTAAAAACAAAGCTTTAGCTGAAAAATTCATCAACTTCATTTACGAACCCAAGATCAGCGCTAAAAACTACGAATATATCGGTTATAACGACCCTAACGAAAAAGCAATGGAATTCCACAGTGAAGAATTCCGCAACGATCCCATGCTCAAGGTCGGTATGGATAACATCGACAAAGGCGAATGGCTCATCGATATCGGCGAAGCCCTGCCTATGTATGATCGTTATTGGACTGAACTCAAAACCGCTAAATAAACACGTAGCGACCTCTGTTTATTTAACTCTGCTTTAAGATCAGGCTGTCTCCCATGAGGCAGCCTTTTTTATAACACATTAAAGGGGAAGTGTTTAGCTTTATGAAAAAACTTACATATTTACTGACCGCTCTCTGCTTTGCCGTTCTGCTGGGCGGCTGCGGATCGGACAACTCAGCTAAAGATGCCGGAGCGCCCCAGGTCCTGAACCTTTACGGGTGGGCAGATTATTTTGATCCCGATGTTATATCTGATTTTGAAAAGCAAAACAACTGCAAAATCACCTATGACGTTTTTTCTAACAATGAAGAACTGCTGGCTAAAATGCAGGCAGGCGGAGCCCAGTTTGATATCATCATGCCTTCCGACTATATGGTAACTACCATGCGCAAGCTGGATATGCTGGAAAAACTGGATCTTGCCAAGATCCCCAATGCAAAATATATCAGTGCTGACCTGCGCAAGCTGCCCTTTGACCCGACCGGCGAATATACCCTGCCTTATACCACCGGCATCACCGGTATCATCTATAACAAAAAATATGTCAAAGAAACTCCTGCCAAATGGGACGATCTGTGGAACCCGGAATATAAAGGACATGTACTGCTTTTGAATGACTGCCGCGAAGTTTTCAGTGTAGCCCTGAAAAAACATGGCTGGTCTAATAACAGCACTGACCCGGCTCAGGCAGAAGCAGCCTTCAAAGACTTGAAGCAGCTCAACAGCAGTGTTATTGCCTACGATACCGAAACCCTGAAACAAAAGTTTATTGCTGAAGAAGGCTGGATCGGCATTATGTGGTCAGGCGACGCCGCCTTTACTTACAGAGAAAATAATAATGTCGGTTTTGTTGTCCCAGATCAGGGCTCACTGATCTGGTCAGATAACTTTGCCATACCCAAGGGCTGTAAAAATAAAGAACTGGCCGAAAAATTTATGAACTATATGTACGACCCCAAGGTCAGCGCTAAAAACTGGGAATTTATGAACTGCGCCAATCCTAATGACGAAGCACTCAAATATCACTCCCAAGCCTACCTTGATGACCCCATGCTGAAAATTGGCAAAGAAAGCATCCCCAAAGGCGAATGGCTGACCGATATCGGCGACAGTATCACTATGTACGACCGTTACTGGACTGAGCTGAAAGCTGGTCAATAATAACAAAACAGGTTCACCGCTAAAGCGGTGAACCTGTTTTTATTAACCTGCATCTCAGCCGATCAGCTGCAGCAGTTCATCGATATTCTTTTTACCAAAGCTGATCTTATCATTATAAATCAGACAAGGCACACTCATAATTTTATATTGCTTGCGCAGCTCCGGGAACAAATTGATATCAAATACATCTATCTCGATCCCGTCATTTTCAACTGCCAGCCTGCCGGCTGCCATTACCAGCTCGGGGCACATCGTACAGGACAATGAAATGACCACCTGCAGCTTTTTCCTTCCGCTCAGCGCTTTGACCGCAGCCAACTGCTCCTCACCGATAGCCTGACCCGGCCCGGCCGCATTATACAGTGTCACGATAAATGAATTAAACTCATGACCTCCCGGCACACCGTGAAAACGGAATCCTAAAGACGTTCCGTCCGCACGGCAGACCTCGATATACGGCAGCCCGTTTGCAGCCTCCCCGGCTTCTTCCCAGCGCAGATGAGCGCTTAAGGGTGTCAGCTCGTTTAAAAAGCCGCGTATTTCTGCCGCCGCCCGGCTGTTATCCAATGCGGCCCGCAGTAATAAATCATCTGTAAATTTTGCAAAAACAGGCGTCAGCTGCGTTTTAATAGCTTCCGAAATAAACGCGCCGTCATCGGCAGCAGCTGCTTCCGTCTGCTTAACTGCCGGCTCCGTGATTTGCTTTTTAGTTACTGCAAAACGCGGCAGCTTCAACTTATCGTGCAGCTGTGCAGCATATTTCTCAAGCGAAGTAGCCGCTTTGGCGCCGTCAGACACCGCTGTGACCACCTGCCGCAGATTTTTGATGCACAAGTCACCGGCGCCATAAACGCCGTCCAGATTAGTCTTTTGATCCATATCGGTGACCAGATAACCTTCACAGTCAGTTTCCAGACCGTTCAACAGCGGGCCGCCTACAGGAACATACCCGGCAAAAACAAATACGCCGAAGGTCGCGTCACTGGTCTCATAACGTGTACGTTCACCGGTCTTGCAGTTTTCATAAACAGCATAACGCAGTACGTCTCCTCCGCCGACTTCCAGCATGGCAGTATTATACAGTACTGTTATCTGCTCGTGCCGTTTCGCTTCATCGGCGATCGACCCGGCACAGGTAAAATCATCACCGCGCACCAGCACTGTCACATGCCGCGCATAACGGGTCAGAAAAATCGCTTCTTCGGCAGCAGCAAAACCACCGCCCACAACAAATACATCCAGGCCAGTAAAAAATTCGCCGTCACAGGTAGCACAATATGCTACGCCGCGCCCGCGGTATTCCGACTCGCCTGTGAAACCCACCTGCCGTGGCACGGCTCCCATAGCCATGATCACACCCAGCGACTTAAAGGTTCCCTTATCGGTATGCACCTCTTTGATATCGCAGTCCAGCTTACTTTCCAAAGCCTCTGCCAGTAAAAACTCCGCCCCGAAGCTTTCTGCCTGCAGACGCATCTGCTCAGTAAGCTCTTTACCCGTAGTTTTTAAAACGCCCGGATAATTTACCACCTCGGAAGTAATCGTGATCAGACCGCCGATCTTCTCTTTTTCGATAACCAGCGTCTTATACTTGGCCCGAGCCATATAAACGGCAGCGGCAAGGCCCGCAGGCCCGCCGCCGATGATGATGACATCATACATCCGGTCCATGATCAGATAATCCCTACCAGATCAAGGCTGGGTTTCAAAGTGCTTGCGCCAGGCTGCCATTTGGCAGGGCAGACCTGATCGCCATGTTCGGCAACAAACTGCGAAGCCTGCACACGGCGCAGCAGCTCATCAGCATTACGTCCGACATTGCCGGCAATAACTTCATAAGCTACGATCCTGCCTTCCGGATTAACGATAAAGCTGCCTCTTTCGGCCAGGCCGTCAGCTTCGATCATCACATCGAAATCTCTTGCCAAAGCCCCGGTCGGGTCAGCCAACATCGGATACTGTATTTTTTTGATCGTATCCGATGCATCATGCCATGCCTTATGGACAAAATGAGTATCGCAGGATACGGAATAAATCTCGCAGCCGATTTTTTTGAATTCTTCGTATTTATTCGCCAGATCCTCTAACTCAGTCGGGCACACAAAAGTAAAATCAGCCGGATAGAAAAAGAACACCGACCATTTCCCTAAAATATCTTTTTTAGTAACCTCTTTAAAATCTTTGCCTACATAGGCCTGAACCTTAAAATCGTTAACTTCCTTGTTGATCAATGACATAATAACTGCCTCCTTATATAAACATAAATTAAGTTGCTTTAGTTAGCGTTCGCTAACGCACCTTTAATATAACATATGTCATTTAAAAACGCAAGGGAAATTTATTTGAAATTAATAATTATTATTGTAATCGTTTTATACCCTCATAAACCAAAATGCTTTTAAAAGACTCTGTACCGTATAAATTACTGCTAACAATATAAGCAGAAAATAACAAAGCAAATCAGCGATATGAAACTTACTTCATATCGCTGATTTTTTACATTACTAAAATTAGTACTGCCATATAACAGTGCCTCAAATCCTCACTTAAAACGTGAACCTTAGCCCGGCATTGACGCTCCACTTTTTGTTGATGTCGCCGCCGAAGCCGCGCGTCACTTCACCGTAGAAGTTGCCCGTTTTGCTGATCCTGACGTTACCGCCCAGACCCAGCTCAAACCATGTATCACCGTAATCACTATGTTCTCTCAAAATATCGTTGGCACCACCTGCATCCGATGTCAGCTGCAAATCACGCTCCCCTGCAAATTCGTGTAGCAGGTCGGCTTTGATATAGATATCGCTGTCGTTTTTGACCTTTTGTCCCAAAACAAAGCCGATACGCCCGATAGCACTATTCATGCCTTCGATATAGCCGTTGGCTCCTCTGTCGGTAGTGTAGCTGATGCTATTTATTCGTCCCATCGTAAACTGTGCCTGTGGTTCGAAGAAAAGACCCTGATGATAATCAAAACGCTGTCCGTATTCCACACTTATACTGTAGACATGGTGCTTGTAGTCAGCTTTGTCCGGATAACCGCCATAAGATTTCAGATCCGTTGTAAAACTGCCGTAACGGGCTGTGACGTTGGTATAGGTGCCGCGATTCCCCTGCCAGACACCATATAAACTTAACGCTGTCAGTTTGTCCTTACCGCTGCCGTAGGCATAGCTACCTGTGCCATCACCGTAATCAATAGCTGCACCGTAAACACTTTTATCGGCAAATATTTTATCATAACCCAGTTGGTACAGGTTATAGCGGCCTTCGTAACCGCTGCCACTGAAGCGTCCGGTCTGCGTACGAGCCCAAATCCCGTTGTCATGCTCAGTACTTCCATGCAGCTCACCCAAGCGGCTGCGCAGGCTGTCCGCGGTGTTGCGCCACATGGCGTAGCTGTTCTCGGCGTCAAACAGCAATACTTTGGTATCATTATTCGCTGTTTTCACGATTCTTGACAAATACCACTGGTTGGTCTCTTTATTTAAAACAGGTGTCGCATCCCACAAGCCACCGTTATTAGCGGTAATTCCTTCGAAGTTCAACCTGCCGCTCTGGTCATCGATCAACAGCAGCCTGCCTGTCAGTTCCGTATCACTGACGATGCTCTGATCGTTGACATAAACAGCATACGTTCCCGTGCCGTTATTAGTGCTATTGACAATGATCTGATCGCCAGTATTATTAGCCAGATCCGTATCCATATAAATATTGCCGCCTGTACCCTGAGGTCATTAAGGGTCAGCATCTGATAAACAGGTGCCACACGCAGATTTGGCATAATGCCAGCACCGTTTGTCAGATCTAACACACCATTATTGATTGTCAGAGTATTTGCCAGTGTATAAGCACTGTCTGTCTGCCTCAGCCGCAGGCTGCCTCCGTCTAAAACAGTGCCGCTGATTACCGCACCGGCTTCGATATACTGCATGCCGCCGCTGCCAACAGTTGTAGCAGTAGCCGTACCACCGCTTCTGACGATCTGGATGCCGCCTAACAGATCAGTTACTGTACCAGTTCCGCCATCATTGACCTGTTGCTGTCCATTGTTCATCGTCTTTATCGAACCAACACAAGCACTGCCACCGCTATAGCCGACGATCTGCAGACCGCTGTTCATTATATTGATCGTTCCTGTGCCAACCCCTTTATAACTAGGGTTATTATTATAACCAATCATTTGTATACCATCTTCCAACGTATCGATGCTGCCATTAGCTATACCAGACAGCCCTATAATCTGCATGGCGCTGGCACCTGACATTATTGTTATACTGCCGTTGTTGCCAGCCCAGATCTGTTGCTGCCCGCCAACCATGCTTATTATGGCACCACTGGCATTTTCATATCCAGGATTACCGATAATCTGTCGGCCACCATACATGGCACTTATTGCACCTGTAGCACTAGCATGTATAAACTGTAACCCTTCAACCATAGTTGCTATCTCAGCATTAGTATTCTTTCCCAAGGTTTGGGAACCGCCATACATCGTATCAATACTGCCTGAGCCGGCGTTAATAGCCTGTGACCCGCCGCTCATAGTCCCTATATGCCCCTCCGCACCGGCTGATTTGATCCACTGCCAGCCATCCAGCATAGTCCCCACAACGCCGCTGCCACCATGAATTGTTTGCACCTGTTGATTGTAGGCGCTGGTAGCGTTCATAACACTGACAATACCTACGCCGCCGGAAATCACCTGATTTCTTTGCATACTATCGCTTGTATCCATTGCCTTGATGATACTGGTACCGCCTGAAACATGATTTTCCTGTTTATTGACATCAATAATACAAGTACCGCCGGAAACATAAATCTGATGTTCGCTGTTGACGACACTGACATTACCTCCTTCTACACGAAGATCTTGATTATTAGAAACAACACTGACGTTACCTCCTGACACAGTCACAGAACCTATATTGTTCCCGATATTCAGTGACCCGCCATCAACTACATTTATCTTGGCTCTGTTGGAATCTATTGTACAAGTGCCACCGCTGGCGACATAGACACTATCATAATCATCAGTACTGGCAATACTTCTGTTCTCGCCGACACCAACACTGTAACTACTGGCAGCCTCGGCCTTGCTGAAAACCATTTCGTCCACATAGCCTGCCAGTATGGGTAAAACTTCATAGGCATATGATTGCATTTCTTCCTGCTGAGCTTCGCTGACTGACTGTTTAGGCGCTGGCTCCTGCTGTTCTGTCATAGCCACTGCCACTGCCGGCGCAGCAGTGTTGACCAGATTCATCCCCATAACCACCGTTGCCAGAATACTTTGTACCTGTAATTTTGTTTCTCTCTTTTTCATCACTGCTCACCCTTTGTCTTCTTTTTATTCACAGCTTGTTCTTGCGGCTTTAATTTATAGTCTTCCATCAACCGATCAATGACTTTATTCACAGCTTCCGGCGTAATGTAGCGGCTGCATTCAAACTGTCTGTCGCTGCCTTTTAGCCGTGGACACCATTCAAAGTCCTTATGGTCAAATACTACCCGCGTATCATTCCAGCAGCCATTGCAAACATGGTAGCTAATGACTCGGTACGGCGTCTCAAATTCATTTACCGGCAGTGTAAAACCGCTGATCAGCACTACCGGTATCCCCACCCCATTGGCCACCCAGCTAAGCCCGCTGGACAGACCTATGAAAAAATCAGCATGGTACAAAAGATCGATCCGCTCCTGCAAGGGTCTGCGCCCGGTAAAATCTTCCGCGCCGTAAGGAATGATGTTAAATCGGCTGCCCATACCATAATTATTTTCTCTATCAATGCACAGTACTCGGTAGCCAAGTGTTTTAAGGTGTTTTACCACGTTCAGCCAGCCACGTCCGTTGTTCCAGTATTTGGCCTGACTGCTGGCCTGCGCCGCGATGCAGACGTATGGATCTTTAATCCTGCGTACTTTATCCCTCGGTAACAGTTTAATACACTGTTCGTCTACTTTTAGTCCCAGAATACAGGGTGCGTTTTTATGCAGCCCCACTACTCTGAAATCTGTCGGCTGGTGTTCCCTGTCATCACATGGAAAGAAAATGCCCATGTAATAACTAGCATAAAGACCGTCCGGCCGTTCTTCCGATTGGACAAAGTTGATCTCCGGATAGCCCGGCTTGATGATCTCGATCATCTCTTCCGCCATAGCGCAGTATAAATCGCACTCATGCTTTTTTCTAAAGACTTCGGCATAAGGGAACCATGCCAAAATATCTCCTAAAATACCGACAGGAAATTTTATAAGCACTTTTTTCCCCTGTAAATCCAGGTCATGGGCAAAAATCAACTTATCTCTTTCGTAGACCTCGATGCGGAAATCGACAAAATACTTTTTACTACTGGTCACAAGCACGCCGCTGGCATTAGAATCGTACAATGTCAAACAGGCTTCCCGGTCCAGAAATCGTACCCTGTAATCACCAGCCGGCACTTCGACACGAGCGCCGTAGTTAAAGTCGAACCTGATACCCTCAAGGCCGCTGTCCTGAGTAACAGCCCCAGCGTAAAAGCGCATATAGGTTTTTGCAGCGGTGCTGTCAGAATTGTCCTTACAGCTGTCTTTATCAACAGTTTTGCTACTGCTGGTGCAGTTTCCCCTGCTTGACACTTCTTTTTCCAGATGTTCAGACTGCCGGCCTTTCTCTGCTGCTTTCACTTCAGCCATCTTACTACTCCTTTACGCTCAGCCTCTTTTTCTGCTTATGACGCTCAATTTTTATATAAATACAGCATCTGCAAAATCTGCTGCCTTCTTCCCGCATATAAACTTCCTGTCCGCTAGTCTTATGCGCCTTTGCACTGGCGGCTTTGGCTTCCGCCGACTCTGGAAATGTTCGGGCATCAAAGATATTTTCCATCGTGCAGCCGAAAGCATTAGCGATGCGCAGCAACAGCTTCAAATTTATTTTTACATGACAATGCTCAATATTACTCAGGTGAGTCTGGCTGATACCGATACGCTTTGCCAACTCCCGTTGGCTGAGCTGACAGGCAGCGCGCAGGAATTTGATGTTGTTTCCGAGTTGCTGTAAACATTTTTCGTCATACATTTTAGCGTCACCACCCTTGCTGCAATTTTAAATATTTTTAGTTGCATATCTTTATATTAAAACAATTTATTATGCATCATTAATTTAAAAACATTTGTTAAAATAATATTCTAATTTATCATAGCACGTTTGTACCCCCCCGTAAGACACTTACTTTGAGACTGTGTAAACCGTCTTCGAGTCTTGCCCGGCGCATTCCGCAGGCGGCTTTACAACTGTAGGCGTCTGCGCTGGTTTACATTGCTTTCTGTATGCTATGCCGATTGCGTCTGCGTAATTAAAATCTACAATAAAAAATTCCTGCACCAGCAGGCTGGGTAAAATAAAAAAACGCAGACTATACAGTCTGCGTTTTCATTTCATTTGCAATTAATTATATTATGATTTTGTCCCGTCCTGTGTTTTCATATCTATCAGAGGTTCATATCCGACCGGCGGCTCTGCTGCCAGCCACTGCTGCTTACGGTCACCGGCTGCAAACAGATGCGAATCGAACCACATATAGAAGAATTTTTCAGCCGGCACAACAACGTAGCCGTCCTGTAAATGATCGGCCGTATCATAAGGATCAGCCATAATCAGTACGTCACTGCTGGTTAGGTCATCCGTGCCCATTGTGTCATAGCCGATAATAACACGCCAATGCCCGCCCCAGTCTACATTTTCTACCATAATAGGTACATTGCGTTTAAGATGCTCGACTACAAATGCTTTGAATTCCTGTGTATTCTGCGGTGTTTTATCTTTATCAGCTGACGAAGTTACCTGCCAGCCTTTTTTCTTAAAATATTTGACCATACCTTTAGTATTAGTCCCGGTATAGGACTTTGTCCCCATAATCTTGCCGATCGCCAGTTCATCTTCCTCGCTGCGTCCCTGAAAATGTTCGACCACCATCAATGCAGCGGCAGGGCCGCAGGTATATTCGGTAGTTTGCTGGTAGGTACGGAACTTCGGCAGCAGCACAAGCGAATCAGTAGGCTGCATATTATAAAAATCGAGCTGCTGAAAATAAGGCGATTTAGGCACATTGGCCAGTCCATTGTAGGACGACGCCCCGGCACTTTTGGTATCATAATTTGACGGATATGGTATCTGATTTTCATTACTCATACCCAGCATCAGCAACGCTGATGCTGCAACAAGCAGTGCGGCAAACAATTTCTTTTGTGGCATTAGCTTCCCTTCTTTCTAGTGACGTTTCTGCCAGCCTCTGACTGCTTCCTCTAAAGCAGACCTTTCGTTAGGCAGATTGGTGCTTTGCACTCTCTGTAATAAATATCGCATAGCGTCCCTGATCTTGCTTTTATCTTCTAACAGCACAAGCACATCATGGCCGCTGATCGCCAGATCCTTAGTATGAACAGGCATTTTACTGCGGGCCAGTTCCAGCACCGCCGTTCCCAAAGCGCGTCCTTCCTCCATCAGTTCGGTATTCTTACCGGCGTGAGTAGCACCCATATCTGCTAAAAATACTGCTACCAGCTGTTCAAAAGCAGCAGTCATTTCATGACTATCTTTAAAATTACCGCCGGCCGCCTCGCTGCGCAGCCAACGCAGCAATGTACGTTCACCCGTTACCAGCATCGGTGCGAAGCGCATATGCCTTGACACCAGCCATACTACTCTTTGCACAAAAGGAGCCGGATAACGCAGCCGACTTAAAATAACTTCTGCCATAACGGCGCTTTCAGCTTCGTGACCATGATCACTGGGCTGACCTTCTTTATTAAGCCTGCGGATACCAGGAAGACCTTTAGCTACATCGTGCAAAAGCAGGGCCCAACGTATTGCCAGCTGACGCGGACTGTTATCAACAGCAGCCAGAGTATGCTCCCATACATCGTAGCAGTGAAAACGCTGGTTCTGCGGCAATCCCGCCAAATGCTCCAGCTCCGGCAAAACATATATTTCCCGATAAGTTCCCTGTTCACGCACACGGCAGCGTCCGGCCGCCAGCCCTGTCGCCATCAGCAGCATCAGTCCCTTGCCGGCCCATTTGCCGAGCAGCAGCTTATCCAGCTCTGTCCGCACACGTTCCAATGATAGCCCGGCACTGCGGCTAACAGGAAAGCTGTAGCTCTGCGGCAGGTAATACGGCGTCTGCGGCTGTCCAAATGCCGGGCCGGCGCCCTGCCGCTGTACATAATCAAAGCCCAGCTGACCTACAAAGCGGCAGGCTCTGTACATACGCAAAGCATCTTCCTGATAACGGGCTGGCGCATCACCGACAGTACGCAGTATTTTCTGCTGCAGGTCCTGCCTACCGCCGTGATAATCGTATACATTGCCGGACTGATCCAAAGCCATGGCATTGACGGTAAAATCGCGCCGCGACAAATCAGCCTCCAGGTCGTCACAATACCAGACCTGCTCCGGTTTATGCGCATCCCCGCCGTAGGCTTCGCCACGGAAGGTAGCAATTTCTACCGTTTGGGAGTCCCGATGCACAACAACGACACCGAAGTTCTGCCCCAGTTCGCCAACAACAGTAAACCCGGCCGGTTCTAAAATGCTGATAACAGACTCGGGGCGGGCCGATGTTGCAACGTCAAAATCGCCGGGTGCCTTTCCCAGCAGCAGATCGCGTACGGCACCGCCTACAACATAGGCTGCAAAGCCCTGCTCTGTAAGCAGCGTCAATATTCTGTTGATAATGGGCGGCAATAAAAATCGCCTGTTTTCAGCAGTCATAATCTCACTTTTTTTAGTTAATTTATTTTATCATAAAGTTTCAAATCATAGCAACTTTTTCCAAGCCAAAATTTAATCATTCTGGTCAATACCGCCATTAGGAAGCGGATAATCGACGGCAATACCAAAATACTCCCACAGCACTCCCTTTAAGTCGTATTCAGTATTGATGGTATAGCGGTATTTGACACGTCCACCCAGATAAAACTTTAAAAGATTTCCCCGGATCGTGATATTGCAGTCTTCGCGAAAAACAGAGATCGCTTTGCCTTTATTGAGCGGCGAATCCGGATGAAGGTCTGTATAAATGCAGGCGGGAATAAAATCCATATCCAGCTGCTGTTCTTCTGTAAAGCCAAACAGCCTTTTCCATGGTTTACGCCGTTCCTTCTGCCACAGCAGCCAGCCAAAGAACGGATCGCGGCTGAATTTATATTCGCAGATACCGTCACTCTGCACTTTGCCCTCTGCCATTTCGAGCGGACAGCGCGGACTTTCACTGTTGACTCCAACATCAGTCAGATAACGTTTATCTTCCAGTTCGATGCACATTACCCGATGCCGGCGGATCTGGTATTCCTCCAGCCGGTCGATAAAACGGGCCGCATAACTTGTGACTTTATAGCCCAGAGATTCCAGCAGCCAATTATACAGGCCGTTCAGCTCAAAGCAAATGCCGCCGCGGTTTTTCATAATGATTTTGGCAAACATATCATCATGCTCGAGCGAAGTCAGCCTGCCGCTCAAAATATCCAGATTCTCATAGGGCACATATTTCAAATGCGCGTCCTGCAGCAGCTTCAGCGTCGCCAGGTCAGGCGGCGGTACAACCTGCGGCAGATGCAGTTTACGCAGATATTGACATAATTGCCAATGGTTCATCAATGCGGTTTGCTTTTTCATTCCCATCACTCCATCCGCAATTATTCTCTTTCCTTTATTGTACCGCAAAAATATGTGTTCCTGCAGAAAATTTTACAACGCTGCGCCTTAACCTGAAGTTAATAAAATATGGCTAAAAGATCATAAATAGGTTACAATAAAGTTAGAATGAATCTTGTCGGTGAGGCGATAAAATGAGTAGCAAGCGTTATGCGCAAGTTGATAAGGAATATTGTGTATCCTGCGGCACCTGCACTAAGGCCTGTCCGCTTCAGGCAATCAGCGTGCCCGATGGTATCAGCGCAGTTGTAGAACTGGCTCGCTGCATCGGCTGCGGTCTGTGCGCCCGTGAATGTCCGGCATCTGTGATCAAGGTGGTGACTGCTGATGTCTAAACGCAATCACTGGTATGATTACCTTTGGGTCCTGACGGCGCTGTATCTGGCTCTGGGCTTTTTTAATATTCTTTTCGCCTGGCTGGGACTGCTGTGCTTTTTCATTCCGCTTATCATGGCTTCTACATTCGGCACTAAATCATATTGCAATAAATACTGCGGCCGCGGGCAGCTATTCGAGCTGATCGGCAACAGTTGGAAGCTTTCACCAAAACGCGATATCCCCTCCTGGATGCGCTCACATACCTTCCGTTATGGCTTCTTGCTGTTTTTTACAACGATGTTTGTCAATATGCTGGTTTCTACCTACCTGGTCTTTACCCATGCTATCTATTTTCATAAGACAGTCAGCCTGCTGTGGACTTTTGACGTACCATGGCACTGGGCTTACAGCGGCGGTGCGCAGCCATGGGTCGCGCAATTTGCTTTTGGATTTTACAGCATCATGCTGACCTCCAGCATTCTCGGTATCATCACGCTGCTGCTGTTCAAGCCGCGTTCCTGGTGCGTTTATTGCCCTATGGGCACGATAACGCAGCTCATCTGCCGCTGGAAACATCGTAAATAAACAACAGCTAAAAAGCAGTACACATTTTCAAACGTGTACTGCTTTTATTATGCCAATTTCCGGGCAATCAGCACATCCATGCAATGCTGATATATTTTCTGTTAATAACATTATTCTCGCCTCTTTCTTTCAGTATAACAAACCTCATGGCGAACTCAATAACTTGTTTTTTGAAAACCAGTTCTTATCCAAACTCCAGTTTAAGTACTGTTTAACATTAAATATTTCTAATATATTTAATTATATAATACCGCTATTGACAAATATTCACTTATAGAATACGATGAAACCATACTGAAAGTTCAGCCTGTAAAATACAGGTATGTCCTGCAGATAAATCTATTAAGAAAAGAGGAATTTTTTATGTTTACATATGGTACATCGGATATTGCGCAGACCGGGAGGTTTGCATAATCTAATATTTTGCCGAACCTCCCAAAAGGCTTTAATATAACCTTTAGGAGGATAAAAAAAATGTCTAAAATAAATTTACAAACATTAGGATTTTCCGCAAAATTCGCTGAAGAAGCAGCCAGTTTTGGCTGTTTCCCTGTCGGACGCGTTTCAGCCCAGTATAAGGATCTTTACCGTGTCATAACCGAAACCGGGGAAGTACTGGCAGAGGTTTCAGGCAAGCTGCGCTTTAATGCCGCCGCACTTTCAGATTTCCCTGCCGTCGGTGATTTTGTTCTGCTTGACCGCACAGATACTGTTGAAGGAAGAGCGATCATCCATCATGTACTGCGCCGCAAAAGCGCGTTTATCCGCAAAGCTGCCGGTACAGGTAACTCTGAGCAGGTAGTCGCCAGCAATATCGATACGGTATTCATCTGTATGTCATTGAACAGCGATTTTAATCTGCGGCGTCTGGAACGGTATTTAGCCATTGCCTGGAGCAGCGGCGCACTGCCGATAGTTACTTTAACCAAAGCTGATTTATGTGATGACGTAGCTGCTAAAACAGCAGCGGCTGAGTCCGTTGCCATCGGCGCTGAAATACTTGTCACTTCTTCACTGGCCGATGCCGGTCACGAGCAAATACTTCCCTACTTGAAGTGCGGCAGTACGGCTGCCTTCATCGGTTCCTCAGGCGTAGGTAAATCAACTCTTATCAACCGTTTGGCTGGCACCGAATTTGCTACCAATGGTTTGCGAAACGATGATAAGGGTCGACATACAACAACCAGACGCGAACTCATCACCCTTACAAACGAGGCTTTAGTCATCGATACTCCGGGAATGCGGGAACTGGGTTTAGAAACGGCTGATTTATCCAAAAGCTTTGCTGATATCGACGAACTGTCCCAGCAATGCCGTTTTCGTGATTGTACCCATACCCACGAAACAGGCTGTGCCGTTCAGCAAGCTATCACAGACGGAATACTTGCCGCGGACAGACTGGCCAGCTATCAAAAGCTGCAGAAGGAAGTACGCTATGAAGGCCTTGATTCCAAACAGATCGAACTGGAAAAATTCAGTACCATGTTCAAAGATATTGGCGGTATGAAAAAAGCTCGCAAATTTCTGCATGACAACGACAAGCGCAGACGCTGAAAACTGTGCCGGTAATATTATCAACCGTAAATGACCGACAATAAAAAGAAACCAGCGTGTACTATAAAGTACACGCTGGTTTTTTATTGCTCTTTAAATTTTACAAAGTCACCGATTCCCAAACCGGGAGTGACCATCGGCTGTACCATATTTTTAGGGTCAAGAGCAACTTCGATGATATAAGGCGCGTCCAGCTGCATAGCTTTTTCAACTGCTGCTGCCAGGGCTTCAGGCGTATCGACATGCTCTCCGGCTACGCCAAAGGCTTCGCCGTATTTGACAAAATCGACATAGCCGGGCATTTCGCAGGAAGTAAACCGTTTATTGAACTGCACGGTCTGCAACTGACGAATCATGCCTAAGCCGCTGTTATTAAAGACTATCGCCGTCACCGGCAATTTATAGCTGGCGATCGTAAACAACTCCGAGCCGGTCATTTTGAATCCGCCGTCACCGCTGATACTGATCACCCTGCTTTTGGGGCGGGCCAGCTGTGCGCCCATAGCCGCCGGCAAGCCAAAGCCCATCGTTCCCAATCCGCCTGAAGAAATCCACTGGCGGGCAAACTGGATCTTGATATGCTGAGCAGCCCACATCTGATGCTGCCCGACGTCCGTAGTGATAATATAATCCTTATCTTTGATAACCGGGTTCAGGGCCTTGAAAAACTGCGGTGCAGCTTCGCCGCCGAAGTCCTCGTCCATACTGGGCCAGCTTTCGATCAGCTGCCACCAGGCATCAAGATCATGCTTGACGCTGCCTGCCTCCAGCATTTGCAAAGTTGTGTTCATATGACCGGAAATACCGATACTGGAATAAATATTTTTATCCAGCTCCGCCGGGTCGATATCTAAATGGATAACAGTTTTATTCGCGCTATAACTGCTGCGTTCACCGGTAACACGATCGTTAAACCGGCTGCCAACAGCCAGGATAAGATCGGCTTCCTTAACGGCGTTGTTGGCGCGTTCGTGTCCGTGCAGTCCCGTCATCCCTAAAAACAGACTGCGGTAGGCACTGATAGCGCCTAATCCCATCAGGGTGCTGACAACCGGGATACGCAGCTTTTCGCATAAATGCATGGCATCATATTCCGCATCGGCATTGATAACACCGCCGCCTACAAGCATGACCGGGCGCTGCGAAGCATTGATTGCCGCCACTGCGGCAGCGATCTGTTTTTCTTCCGGCAGCTCTTTCGCCAGCGGTTCCAGCTCGCCCGGCTCATAATCAAGCAAAGCGGTCTGCACATCGCGCGGCACATCTACCAGCACCGGGCCGGGACGGCCTGTTTTCGCCAGCTGGAAGGCCAGCCGGATCGTCTGCGCTAAATGTTCAGGACGCTTGACCAGGAAATTATGTTTGGTGATCGGCATGGTGATACCGGTGATATCTACTTCCTGAAATGCGTCGCGTCCGATCATTGCCACCGGCACCTGGCCGGTAATCGCTACGACAGGTATCGAATCTAAAAAAGCATTGGCGAGCCCCGTAACCAGATTGGTCGCTCCGGGGCCGGAAGTCGCTATACAGACGCCGACCTGACCGCCTGCACGGGCATAACCGTCAGCAGCATGGGCAGCACCCTGTTCATGTGCCGTCAGGATATGCCGAATGTCAGCCGCTTCACGCAAAGCGTCATAAAAAGGCAGGATCGCCCCGCCGGGGTAACCAAAAACCGTAGTAACTCCTTGCTCTGCCAAACATTTGACCATTACTTCTGCGCCGGTCATCTGCATAAACTCACTTCCTTCCAATACTCAAAAATACATCAGGCCAGTTCTGCGGCGATCAGCTGCCCCATCTGCGAGGTCGAAACTTTAGTCAGACCTTCACCGCAGAGATCAGGAGTGCGATAACCTTTTTCCAAAACTCTGTCAATTGCCGCTTCGATAGCATCGGCAGCAGCATCCTGATCCAAGGAATAACGCAGCATCATAGCTACGGAATAAATAGTTCCCAAGGGGTTAGCGATGCCCTGCCCTGCAATATCAGGAGCACTGCCGTGAATAGGCTCATACATACCGGTGCCGTCACCAAGGCTTGCAGAAGGGAGCATTCCGATACTCCCGGCAATCACTGACGCTTCATCCGAAAGGATATCGCCGAAAATGTTATTGGTGAGCACTACATCGAACTGGCCTGGATTGAGCACCAGCTGCATAGCACAGTTATCTACATAGAAATTATTCAGTTCGATCCCGCTGTAATCCTGCGCCTGCATTTCACCAACTATACGGCGCCACATCCTGGATGAAGCCAATACGTTAGCTTTATCGACGGAAGTTACTTTACCGCGGCGCTTTTTAGCAGCTTCAAAAGCAAATCTGGCAATGCGTTCTACTTCCGGGCGGGTATAGATTTCAACGTCAGAAGCCGTCTCTACGCCATCAGCATCAGGAGCAGCTTCATTTTTAGCGCCGAAATAAATGCCGCCGGTCAGTTCGCGTACGATCAAAAGATCAGTGCCGCTGACGCGTTCATTTTTAAGCGGCGATAAATGTGCGACAAAACGGGAAACCTTGATCGGACGCAGGTTACAGTACAGACCCAACGCTTTACGAATTCCGAGCAGCCCCTTTTCAGGACGGATCTCGGGAGCAACATTATCCCATTTAGGTCCGCCCACAGCACCTAGAAGCACGGCATCAGCAGTTTTTGCAGATGCAATAGTAGCTTCCGGCAGCGGTACTCCTGTAGCGTCGATAGCAGCGCCGCCGATCAGCTGTTTATCATATTCTATAGTCATACCGAATTTTTTGGCAGCGGCATCAAGTACTTCCACAGCGGCGTCAACAATCTCGACGCCAATGCCGTCGCCCGGCAGTAAAGTGATCTTCATTCTTGGTGTTCTCCTTTGACATAGTTGATAAGGCCGCCGCAGTCAGCGATCTTTTGAATAAATTCCGGCAATGGTTTGGTTTGGATAGTAATGCCTTTGTTAACGATTTTGATCTCGCCAGCAGCCATATTTACATCCAATTCATCACCGGCTGCAATTTTTTCAACATCCTTGCCAATTTCCAGCACCGGCAGCCCGATGTTGATTGCATTGCGGTAAAAAATACGGGCAAAGCTGTCGGCAATAATGCATTTTACGCCTTTAACTTTGATAACGACAGGAGCATGCTCGCGCGAAGAACCACAGCCGAAGTTTTTGCCGGCAACAACATAGTCGCCCGGCTGCACGTTAGGAGCAAAAGTAGTATCGATATCTTCCATAGCGTGCTCGGCCAATTCGTCAAAATCAGCAATATTCAAATAACGGGCGGGTATGATAACGTCGGTATCGACGTGGTCGCCGTAACGCCATACTTTACTCATTTCATTACCTCCTCTGGGCTTGCGATATAGCCTGTGATCGCACTGGCAGCCGCCACATAGGGGCTGGCCAGATAGACCTCGCTGTCGACATGACCCATACGTCCGCGGAAATTACGGTTGGTAGTCGAAACAGCACGTTCGCCAGCAGCCAGAATACCCATATAACCACCCAGACACGGTCCGCAGGTAGGGGTAGAAACTGCCGCACCGGCATCGATAAAGGTATCAATATAGCCCAAACGCATAGCTTCTTTATAAATTTCCTGAGTAGCAGGAATAATAATAGCGCGGACATGCGGATGTACCTTACGCCCCTGCATCACCTCAGCAGCCTGCTGCAGGTCTTCCAGACGACCGTTAGTGCAGGAACCGACAACGACCTGATCGATCTTGATATGGCCGGACTCAAACGCCGGATGTGTATTTTCCGGCAGATGCGGATACGAAACGACCGGCACCAGATCATCTAATTTGATAGTGATAACACGGTCATATACTGCGTCAGCATCGGCAGTAACCGCTGTCCACTGACGGCTGACACGACCATTGAGATAGGCAATAGTTTTTTCGTCGACCGGGAAAATACCATTTTTGCCGCCGGCTTCGATCGCCATATTGCAGATAGTGAAACGGTCGGACATTTCCAGTTCGGCAACGCCGTCGCCGCAGAATTCCAACGATTGATAACGGGCACCATCGACACCGATCATACCGATAAGCGTAAGAATGATATCTTTGCCCTTGACATATTTAGGCAGCTTACCGGTCAGCTCGACTTTGATCGTGGCAGGCACCTTGAACCAGGTAGTGCCGCTGGCCATAGCCGCACCAATATCGGTTTGACCCATGCCGGTGCTGAGCGCGTTCAGAGCGCCATAAGTACAAGTATGAGAATCGGCGCCAATAATGATCTCACCGGGAGCAACAAGACCGCTGTCAGGTAAAAGCGCATGCTCGATACCCATGCGGCCAACTTCAAAATAATTGGTGATTTCATGCTGACGTGCAAAATCGCGCATGCGTTTACACATAGTTGCCGACTTAATATCCTTACACGGAGAAAAATGGTCCGGAACTAACGCGATCTTATCCTTATCAAAAACAGGACGTCCGATTTTTTCAAATTCAGCTATCGCCGGCGGTCCGGTGATGTCGTTAGCTAAAACCAAATCCACCTGAGCAACCAGCAGATCGCCTGCCTGGACCGCATCGCGGCCTGCATGTTGGGCCAGGATTTTTTCCGTCATTGTCATACCCATAACTATAACCCTCCTAAGTTTATACGAAGCAGATCGCGGGGCCTCAGCCCCGCTCTGCCTAAGGTGTGTACTGATTATTTTTTCATCCAGCTCATCATGCCGCGCAGATTTTTGCCGACTTCTTCGATCGGATGCTCGGCGCCTTTGCGGCGCATAGCATTGAACGCCGGACGGTTAGCCTGGTTTTCAAGGATCCAGTTCTTAGCAAATGTACCGTCCTGGATCTCGGCCAGAACCTGTTTCATAGCAGCTTTAGTTTCGTCGGTGATGATACGTTTGCCGGTCACATAGTCGCCGTATTCGGCAGTATCAGAGATGGAGTGGCGCATTTTAGCCATACCGCCTTCATACATCAGGTCAACGATAAGTTTCATTTCATGCATACATTCAAAATATGCGCTTTCAGGTTTATAGCCTGCTTCTACCAGAGTTTCATAGCCTGCAGTGATCAGAGCGGTAACACCGCCGCAAAGCACAGCCTGTTCGCCGAAAAGATCTGTTTCAGTTTCTTCGCGGAAGGTAGTATCAAGCACGCCGGCACGTGTACCGCCAATGCCTTTGGCATAGGCAAGCGCAATGTCGTAAGCTTTGCCGCTGGCATCCTGATGCACAGCTACGAGACAGGGCACGCCTGCGCCTTCAGTAAAGACGCGGCGTACGAGATGACCTGGTCCTTTAGGAGCGACCATGAACACGTCGATGTCAGCAGGAGGTACGATTTGCCCAAAATGGATATTGAACCCATGCGCAAAAGCAAGAGCAGCACCGGCTTTCAGATTAGGCGCGATATCTTTTTTATAAGTGGCAGCCTGTTTTTCGTCAGGAATCAGCATCATGACTACGTCGGCTGCTTTAGCTGCATCAGCCGCAGTCATAACAGTCAGACCTGCCGCTTCTGCCTTGGCCCAGGATTTGGAGCCTTCATAAAGACCTACGATAACTTTAGCGCCGCTTTCTTTTAAGTTAAGGGCATGTGCATGGCCTTGAGAACCATAGCCGATAATGGCAATAGTTTTACCATTAAGCATTTCCCAGTTTGCGTCTTTGTCATAATACATTTTTACCATTGTGTCTACATCTCCTTTTTGTTTACCAGATTTATTTAATTTTGAGAACTGACATATTACTAAATAGCTGAAGGTTTACAACTGCTTTCAGGCCAGGAATAACGCGATTTGCTGACATCCATAGCCGCATCGCCCCGTTCCAGCGCCACAAGGCCGGTCTGTACCATTTCCAGGATACCGTAGGGACGCATCACGTCGACAAAAGCATTCAGCTTATCATCGATGCCTGTAGCCAGAAAGATAAGCGATTCCCCGGTCACATCGACAGCGTGGGCCCTGAAAACATCTGCCAGCCGCAGCAGCTCGAGCCGTTTGTCACCGGCGTGCACCTTGACCATGACCATACTGCGTTTGGCACTTGCCTTAGGCGGCAGGACTTTCACAGCCTCTACCTCGACCAGCTTGGCCAACTGTTTGCAGACCTGCTTGATAGTTGCATCGTCAGCCTGCATGGTAACAGTCATCCGCGAAAATTCAGGATTCTGCGTAATGCCGACTGCCAGACTGTCGATATTAAAGCCGCGCCGCGAGAACATGCCCGCGACCCGCATCAGAACACCGGGCTGGTTACGCACTACGATAGATAGGATCTGCTCCATTTTGCCACCTCCCATGGAAAATTGGTATAAAAAAACGCCCCCACCTGCTTAGCAGATAGGGGCGACTTTCACCGCGGTACCACCCTAATTTGACCTCATTGTCTCAGAGCCTTCGCTCTAAACGCCTAACGCTGCGCCGGCGTCGTTTCCTACTGCTGGTTCAGAAACGCGGCTCCCGGGTGAGTCTTATCGCTGTACCGCTACGGCTTTCACCAACCGCCGTCTCTCTAAAATCGGTAACATCAGCAACTTTGTTCCCATTCAATGCCTTTATTATCAAGTTGTACAAACAAAAGCTAATTTGTTCGTGCTATGTTTTACATTATGCCAGCATTTTCTATGCTTGTCAAGATTTTTTTGTATCATTCTTTTGTGATTTTTCTGAATTTTGTTTTTCTTTTACAAAAACACTGGACTAAATGTCAATAATATCATATTCTATAATATTATAAGAAAGTAAAAAGTTCGAGGTGCTTGTCCATGAAACTGCTCAAAGAAAAAATCATGTCCGAAGGCTTGGTCTTAAACGACGCTATTTTAAAAGTCGATTCTTTTTTAAATCACCAGATCGACCCTGAATTGATGATGGAGATCGGCAAAGAATTCCACCGCCGTTTTTCAGGCTGCGGAATTACTAAAATCTTTACGATCGAGTCCTCAGGGATCGCCTGCGCCCTGCCTGCCGGTCTGTGTATGCATGTACCGGTAGTATTCGCACGCAAACAGAAATCGGCGCTTATGAGCAGCGAGGCTTACAGCACCAAAGTATACTCCTTCACCAAAAAAGTCACCAGTGATGTGACCGTTCTCAAAAAATTTTTACCGGCCGGCGAAAAGATCCTCATCATCGATGATTTTCTGGCTAACGGCGAAGCGGCCCTTGGTCTGGCTAACATCGTCCAGCAGGCCGGCAGCGAAGTAGTAGGTATCGGCATAGTTATCGAAAAATCATTCCAGCCGGGGCGTCAGCGCCTTATCGACGCCGGCTTCCGTGTAGAATCACTGGCCCGTGTCCAGGCCTTTAAGGACGGTAAAGTAATTTTTGCCGAATAATTTATCGGATATAGATACTAAAACACCCGTTACTCAATGAGTAACGGGTGTTTTTTTAATCGTTACGACGTTTATATTTGATGAACATATGGCAAACAGCAAGTCCCATCACGATATATGCAAGAAGGTTGATATCCTCGTTCAAGTCCTTAAAAGCGACATAACCCATCAAAACGACGATACCAATTTCTCTGTTGAAGCTCGTAATCACAGTTTTACAAGGTTGACCTGCAGGATACCGTCGAGCCCCTGCAGAAGTTTCAGTGTTTCTTTACCTACTTCGCTGTCCACGGTCATAAACATCATGGCGTTACCGTCTTTAAGATTACGGCTGACCTGCATGGTCGCGATATTGACCTTGCTCGCACCTAAAAGCGTGCCGATCTGCCCGATCATACCGGGTTTATCCTGGTTGCGTGCCACCAGCATGAACGGAGCCGGAGTAAGGTCGAACTGGTAACCGTCGATTTCGATGACGCGGATCTCTTTTTCACCAAAGACAGTACCGGCTACGGTAAAGATATTACCTTTAGAATGGATCTTGACCTCTAAAAGATTATGTTTGCCTGCATGTTTGCTCTCTATAACGTCGACTCCGCGGCTTTCTGCAGTCAGCGCGGCATTGACATAATTAACGCGTTCCTTGAGGATGGGTTCAAAAACGCCTTTTAAAACAGCACGCGTCAGCATACCTGTTTCCATTTCTGCAACCTCGCCGGTATAGATGATCTCTACCTTTTCGACAGCTGCTTTTTCCAGCTGATAATAAAGCTTGCCCAGATATTCGCCCAAGGTCAGGTAGCCCTGCATTTCTTTCAGCTCTGTCGGCTGCAAAGTCGGCAGATTGACTGCATTCGGCACCATTTCTCCATGCAAAGCTGCAATGACCTCTTCTGCAATGGCAATACCCACATTATCCTGCGCTTCTGTTGTATCAGCACCAAGATGAGGCGTTAAGACACATTCCGGCAGATCGATCAGCGGCGAGATCGGTTTCGGTTCGTCTACCAGTACGTCGATACCGGCGCTGGCAACGATGCCTTCCTTGATAGCTGCCGCCAGGTCATTTTCATTGATCAGGCCACCGCGGGCGCAGTTTACTACACGCACGCCACGTTTGCATTTTGCAAATTCTTTGGCTGTAATCATATCAAAAGTTTCTTCCGTTTTAGGCGTATGGATACTGATAAAATCAGCTTGTTCCAACAATTCATCCAGTGTTTCACATTTTTCGGCGCTGTATTTACGGAAACGTGCATCGGCAATATACGGATCATAAGCTACGATCTTCATCCCGAAAGCCTGCAGTCTGGTAGCCACCAAACCGCCGATACGGCCAAGGCCGATGATGCCCAGAGTTTTACCAAGCAGCTCGCTGCCTTTTAAACCGGTACGGTCCCAGACCCTGGATTCGATCATTTTATGAGCTTTGACGACATTACGGGCAGAACTCAGCAGCAGGCCGATAGTATGCTCGGCAGCCGATACGATATTAGATTCCGGGGTATTGACAACGATAATACCGCGTTTAGTCGCCCCTTCCATTTCAATATTATCAACACCGTTGCCGGCGCGGCCAACCACCTTTAAATTAGTGGCGTGCTTATAAAATTCTTCATTGATCTTAGTAACGCTGCGAACTACGATTGCATCATATTCAGGAATGATCTTCAGCAGTTCTTCCCTTTCGATATCAAAACGCACGTCTACATCAAAATCCGGCACTGCCTGCAGCAAAGCCACACCCTTGTCGGAAATTTTTTCAGTTACAATAATTTTCATTGTCCATCGCTCCATTCACCTGTAAAATAAAAAACTCCCGGCTTGATCAATTACAATCAAGGACGAGAGTTCTACTCACGTGGTGCCACCTTTTTTCGCCGCACAGCGCGGCCTCATTGCCGATATATCGGTCGGACCCGGACAGGTTGCTACCCCTGTCTCCTCCGGAGCGGAATTCAGTTTTTAGACGTTACGGCTTGCACTGACCGCCGCTTCTCTTTGCCGCCTGCCAACTTACTTTTCTCCATCGTCGGATAAATGAACTATGTAATTTTCAAGCTTGTATCAATTATAGTCCGACACTTTTGGCTTGTCAAGCAGCACAAAAATGTTTTTGTGTAATACATCTTACAGTTTTTCCAACATTTTTATCAAAGGATAAATACCAACTGTCAAAGCAACAGCCATGCTGACACTGTCAATATCTATTTTGCCAATGTACAGGCTGTTCAGCCCTGCAGCAAAGATCATCGTCAGCCAGAACATAGCGTACAATGCCACAAAAATCTGCACCCACCAGGGCTGCTCCTTATAAAGCGGCTGTTCCTGTTCGTTATTATTCTCGTTCATGCAAAACCTCCTCCTGCCACTCCAAAGTATCTTCTTCGTCTTTCCTGCCGTCAAGACGTTTATTGATTACACGGCTGCGTCTGGCTGCAGCGTCGATATGCCCGCTGGCTTCCTGCAGTTTCTTTTTTGTTTTATCGAGCAATAAGCTGAAAGTCACAAAATCCTGCTTAACGGCAGCGATCGTTCGCCAGACTTCACCAGTACGTTTTTCGATAGCCAAAGTTTTAAAACCCATTTGCAGACTGTTGAGCAGCGCTGCCAAGGTAGTCGGCCCTGCCACGCAAACGCGGTACGTTCTCTGCAGCTCATCCAGCAGTCCCGGCAAATTTACCGCTTCGGCAAACAGCCCCTCGATCGGCAAATACATGATCGCAAAATCAGTCGTCTGCGGCGGACACAAATATTTATTCTGGATATCCCTGGCTTCACTTTTCAGCCGCCGTTCAAGCTGCTTGAGCGCAATATCGGCAGCAGCTGTATCAGCCTGCTCGCGCGCCTCCAGCAGGCGCTGAAAATCCTCCTGCGGAAATTTAGCATCAATCGGCAGCCATACCGTTTCATCCTTGCTGCCCGGCAGCTTCAGCGCAAATTCAACCCTTTCCGCACTGCCCTGCTTCACAGCAACATTTTCGGCAAATTGCTCCGGTGCCAGCAAATCACGCAGCAAAACTCCCAGCTGCATTTCGCCCCAGATACCACGGTTCTTTACATTAGAAAGGATGCGTTTCAAATCGCCGACACCGCCGGCCAGGGTCTGCATTTCACCTAACCCTCGATGAACCTGCTCCAACCGCAGGCTGACCTGCTGAAAGGATTCTCCCAACCGCCGTTCCAAAGTCGACTGCAGTTTTTCATCAACAGTCAGGCGGATCTGTTCCAAATTAGCCGCAGTGCTTTCCGTCAGCTTTTCCAGTTTTTTATCCAGCTGCTCTCCCAAACGGTCAGAAGCTGCCTGACTTTCCATTCTGGCCGCACGGGCCAGAGTGTTTTGTTCGCTGCGCAGATCGCGTACATTCTCATAAAAACGTCGTTCCAGGCTTTCCAGCTGACTGTTCACCTCAGCTCCCAGTTCTTGTCCCTGCTGCCGCCGTGTCTGCAGAAGCCGCCACAGCATTATGAAAATCACCGCCTGCATTAAAACCAGCAGCAATAATAGTATCGTTTCCACTGTCATAGCCAAACTCTCTTTCCTTGATATTTATTAATTTATTATAGCAGATTAGCAAGTATTCTACACTGTCTTTTCTTATTTTTACATATTTACGTTACGATCCAGTTGGTGATATAATTATTAATAATTAATTGTTTAATTAATATTCAAAGGAGTGTTCTATATGAATCCAGTTGAAGCATCTGCCTCTTCAGCAGAAAAAATTCTTTTAGCAGCAACCGATTTATTTGCAGCTAATCACTTTAATGGCGTTTCCATCAAAGAAATCGCAAAAAAATCCGGGGTCAACAGCGCTTTGATCTCTTACTATTTCGGCGGCAAAAAAAATCTTTATCAGGAAGTTCTCAACGAACAGTCAAATTTATTTTTAAATCTGATCGCCCGAGTCAGCAGTAAGGACATAGCTCCTCTGGCTAAGCTGCGCGAATATATCACTGCAATTTCCGAGGTACAGAAGCTGCATCCTCACCGTATCCATCTCATTTACCGCGAGCTTTTGACCCCCACTTTTATGTGTGACAGCTTTATTAAAAACCGCTTATACAAAATCCATAAATTTATGTCCGAGCTGGTTACAGAAGCCATAGCTGACGGCAGTATCCGTAATAATATGCAGCCTACACATGTAGCTTTTACTTTGGAAAGCATCATCGTTTTCTTTTTTCTCACACATGATCAGATCCGTGATCTGGGACATTTTGAAAATGGTACTGAAAGCACTTATTTGGAAGAAGCTTTAAACACTTATTTGTCTTCCATTACCAATTAGTTCAGGAGGGCACCGACATGTCGATCAAAGAAATTTTCAGCAAGCTTCCATTTACAAAACGTCATTTGTATATTTTGGCAGCAACAGTGGCTATATTGCTGCTGTACCATATAATCAGCAATGTTTTCGCCAAGCCCGATATAGTAAAAGAAGTTCCTTATGTCCGTACTGTAACCGTCGGTAAAAAAACTGTCGATAATACATCTTCCTATCCCGGCGAGGTACGCGGTCGTTATGAAAGCGATCTGGCCTTTCAGGTTGCCGGTAAAATCATCAGCCGCAGCGTCAATTTAGGCGATACAGTAAAAACCGGCGATATCCTGATGCAAATCGACCCCAAAGACATCGAGCAGAGTTTTGAAGCCAGCCAGGCAGCTGTAACAGCCGCCGAAGCCAATTATAAGCTGGCCCGCGACAATGCATCCCGTTACACGGCCTTATACAACAGCGGTGGTGTCAGCAAAGCCATGATGGAGCAATATAATACGCAGATGGAAGCGGCCGCTTCCAGCCTGCGTCAAGCCCAGGCCCAACTGATCACCAACAGTAACCAATTATCCTATACGCAGCTTATTGCAGACCATGACGGCGTAGTAGCCAATGTAAGCGGCGAAGTGGGTCAAGTAGTAGCTGCCGGAACTCCTGTTGTGACAGTTGTCCAAAGCGGCGAACAGGAAATCCAGATCTATGTCCCTGAAAACCATTTGGATAAAATCTATCCTCAACAGTCAGCCAAGATCAATTTCTGGGCTTTAGAAAACGTTTCGGCAGATGGTTATATCCGCGAAATAGCACCAATGGCTGACAGCGTTACCCGTACCTACAAAGTTCGTGTAGCCGTAACGCAAATGCCTGCAGCAGTCAAATTGGGGATGACTGCCAAAGTACACCTGCAAAACGGTACTGACAGCAGTATTTTGCTGCCGGCCACCGCCATTTATCAAACAGGAGGAAACCCTCAGGTCTGGCTCGTTACCAATAATAAAGTACATACCCATGAAGTTTCTATCGGCGGTTATGAAGGCAATAACGTCAGGATCTCTGACGGTCTGCAGCAGGGAGATATCGTCGTTGTCGGCGGCGTCAACAAACTGGCAGAAGACCAAAACGTCCGTCTGGAAGCTGGTGTCAGCCAATGAAAAACAACTGGGCCGCCTGGTCGATCAAACATAAGCAAATAATTTACTTTTTTATGTTTCTCTGTCTGGTCATGGGCATCTATTCTTATAATTCCTTAGGCCGCAGCGAAGACCCCAGTTTTACTATCAAGCAAATGGTAGTTTCGGCAGCCTGGCCGGGAGCAACCGCTAAAGAGGTAGAAGAACACCTGACAGACAAGATCGAAAAACAATTGCAGACAGTACCTAATATTGACAGGATAACCAGCTATTCACGTCCCGGAACTGCTGTTATCAATGTTTATCTGCAGGATACAGTACCGGTCAAAGAAATCAAACAGCGCTGGCTGGAATTGCGTAATATTGTCAATGATGGCAAAGGTGACTTGCCCGATGGTGCTTTAGGACCGTTTTTCAACGACCGTTTTGACGACGTCTATGGAAATATCTACGCAGTCACCTCTGACAGCTTCTCCTATGAGGAAATGCGCGTAGTAGCCGAAAATATCAAAGATAAATTCTTTCAGATACCTGATGTCAAAAAAGTAGAACTAGTAGGAGTACAGCCTGAAAAAATCTATATCCAGATGTCTAATGCCAAGCTGGCACAGCTGGGCATACCGATCGATACACTGGCTTCTACGATCCAGGCAGAAACAGCTGTCACACCGTCCGGCATGGCTGAAAGTGACAGCACTAATACCTATCTGCGTCTGACCGGTTCCCCTGATACACTGGCCAATATCAGCAATATTCCCATCCAGGCTAATGACCGTACCTTCCGTCTGGGTGATATTGCCGAAATCAAACGCGGCTATGCTGAACCGGCTGAACCGAAAATGTACTTTAATGGTCAGCCAGCCGTAGGTATCGCCATTTCTATGGAAGACGGCGGTAATAATATCAAATTGGGTGCAAATCTTGATCAGGCTGTTCGGCAAATCCAACAGGAACTGCCGCTCGGCTTCGAACTGGGACAAGTCGCCAACCAGCCGCAGGTAGTAAAAAACGCCATCGGTGAATTTACCGACAGCCTGCTTGAAGCCATCCTTATCGTGCTGGCAGTCAGTCTGCTCAGTCTGGGACGGCGCTGCGGCTATGTCATTTCGGTCTGCATACCGCTGGTACTTTTAGGAACTTTTATCGGCATGTATGCCATGAACATCGATCTGCACAAAGTATCTCTGGGAGCGCTGATCATTTCTCTGGGCATGCTGGTAGACGATGCGATCGTTGTCGTCGAGCTGATGGAAGTCAAAATGTCAGAAGGCTGGGAACGCACTAAAGCGGCCAGCTATGCCTTTGAAACCTGTGCCATGCCGCTGCTGACAGGTACACTGATTACCTGTACCGGCTTTATGCCGATATTTTTCGCCAAATCCAGTGCCGCCGAATTTGCTTCTTCACTTTTTCCTGTTATCTCAACAGCACTGCTGCTTTCCTGGGTCATTTCAGCAACTGTAGCGCCTGTTTTGGGACACGCCTGGATCAAGCCTAAACAGCTCATTAACGAAAACGATGTTTACAATACTGCTTTTTATAAAAAGTTTCGCAGCGTCCTTTCCTGGTCGATGCTGCACCAGAAAATAGTTATTCTGAGCACGGTCAGTATCTTTATCGGTTCCCTGTTATTAGTCCCGCTGATCAAGCAGGAATTTTTTCCGGCTTCTGTGCGCCCTGAACTTCTGGTAGAGCTCAATTTACTTGAAGGCAGCAGTATCAAAGCCACGGATGAAGCCGCCCTGAAACTGACCAATATGCTGAAGGATAATCCTGATGTTGAAAGCATCGGTTCTTATGTTGGAAAAAGTGCTCCGCGTTTCGTCCTCGTAATGGACCCTGTCCAACCGCGTAACAATTATGCACAGCTGGTAGTAGTTGCTAAAGATATTGATGCCCGTAAACGTTTAGAACCGCAAATACGCGAGCTTGTAGCAGCTAATCTCCCCAATGTCGTCAGTTATTCACGTTCTATCCCGCTGGGTCCGCCGGCAGCTTATCCTGTGATGCTGCGCGTAACCGGTCCGGATGACAATATTGTTAAAGAATATGCCCAAAAAGTACGCACAGTTATGGCTCAGAATCCAGCCGTGACCATGACGCGTTTCGATTGGATGGAGCAAAACGGAGCTGCTAAACTTACCATCGACAACGATAAACTGCGGCAGATGGGATTGAGCCGTAAAGAAGTCGCCACTGCTTTGCAGGCCGAAATTTCCGGTTATACCGTAGCTCAATATCTGGAAGGAGACCAGGCTATTGACATGGTTTTCCGTCTGCAGCCTGTTGACCGCTCTACCGTCACCGAGCTTGAGACCTTAACTATCCCCACATCTGCAGGTGCGGTGCCGTTGTCACAGGTAGCCCGTCTCAGTTACGAATCAGAAAACGGTATGATCTGGCGCCGTAACCTGCTGCCGACAATCACTGTCTGCGGCGGTATCGGCGAAGGCGTTACCGGCAACGATATCACGCAGCAGGTTTACGATGACCTTGCAGAACTGAGGCAAAATCTTCCGAATGGCGTTACGATCGAAATCGGAGGCAGTTTGGAAGACAGCGCTAAAACTTTAGGTTATCTGTTAGAACCTGTACCTGTAATGCTGCTGCTCATGATGATACTCCTGATGCTGCAGCTGAAAGATATCCGCAAGCTGTTTATCATTCTTTGTACAGCACCGCTTGGCGTAACAGGCGTTATGCTGGGATTGATAATTTTCAACGCACCGCTTGGTTTTATGGCCGAACTTGGTATCCTGGCCCTGACTGGTATCATCATTCGTAATTCTGTCGTGCTGATAGATCAGATAGACCTGCATTTGCAGGCCGGCAAATCTCCCTGGGAATCCGTACTGGAATCAGCTATCGTACGTTTCCGCCCTATTATGCTGGCTGCACTTACAACGATCCTGGGACTGATACCGATGTTTACCAGCCCCTTCTGGAATTCGATGGCCGTAGCTATTGCCTGTGGGCTGTCCGCTGCTACATTGCTGACCTTGATCGTATTGCCGGTCATCTATGCGGCTGTTTTTAAAATCAAACCCGAATAAATAAAATAAAGCAGACTGCGAGCTACAGCTCGCAGTCTGCTTTATTATTGCAACAGCTTTAATCCTTTTTCAAAATAACACGTGCCAGTTTGCAAATAACCTTTAATTCTTCCATATCGGCTCTTTCAAGCACTGTTTTCAACTCATCATTAAAAATAACCTGACTGTTGCTGACAGTATCACTCAAAAATTCATCAACAGAAGTGTTCAAGGCATTAGCTATGGCAACCAGTGTCTCCAGTCCAATTTTAGTATGAGCAGTTTCAATATTGCTCATATGCGGTTTGGAAATGCCGATCTTCTCTGCCAGATCTTTCTGCAGAACACCTTGCTTGATCCTCGTCAATTTGATTCTTTTGCCGATGGAACAGTAATCAATCATCATGAATAAGCCTCCCCATATATTTTCCTAATATTCATATTAGCATATAAATTTCACTATCAGGTATGCAAAATTTGCTATGCATAAATTATATAACATAAAATTTAATTTTGTAAAGTTCTTGAACCCTATTTATTGTTTATTTTTGATGTTTATATACTAGAGTATATTGAAATTAACAAAAATTAAAGCACAACCCAGTTGTGCTTTACATCTTTTACATCTTTTACTTCTTTTTCAGTTTTTATAAGCTTAACCCTTTTCCGCCAGCGCTCTGAGCGCTAAAGCATAACCCTGGAAACCCAACCCGCATATCTGCCCCAGGCAGGCAGCAGCCGTTACTGATCTATGCCGAAATTCTTCCCTGGCATGGATATTGCTCAAATGCACTTCTATCGTCGGCAAAGCCACTGCTTTTATAGCATCCAGCAAAGCTACACTGTAATGCGTCAATGCCGCAGGATTGATAACGATACCGTCAAATTTTCCATAAGCCTGCTGGATCAGCGTGACTAATTCACCTTCAAAATTACTTTGCCTTACTTCTACTTCCACATTTAATGCCGCAGCTTCCTGCCCGATATATTCACACAAGGCTGCATAATCCTGTTGACCATAAATATTTTTTTCACGTACGCCCAACATATTGATATTCGGACCATTCAAAACCAAAATTTTTTTCATCAGCTTTCTCTCCTTGCCAACTCCAGTAATGCCTGTAACGCTGCTTCCCGCTCACCGTTATTATCTATGATATGATCGTGATACCTGCGGTATAGTTCGATTCGTTCCGCATACAAGTCAAAAACTTTCTGCCGCCCTGCTGCTAATAAAGGGCGGCTTTCTGTATCTATGTCCTGTACAATTTTTTCTGGCAGCCTGTCTATAAAAACGATAATGCCGCCGTTTTTTAATACCTCGATATTCTCTGAGCGTTTGACTACACCGCCGCCGGCAGCGATCACACACCCTTCCAATTCTGACAGATGCCTGACTGCCCTGGTTTCAGCATCGCGGAAGCACGCTTCGCTGACTGCGAACAGCTCCTTGATAGTCTTGCCTTCCAGCTTTTCAAGCACATTATCAGCATCATAAAAAGGACGCTTCAGATGCTGCGCCAACAATCTGCCCAAAGTTGATTTCCCGCAGCCCGGCATTCCGATCAAGACGATATTTTTCATAGCTGTTTTTCCATCTCAGCGGCAACTTTTAAAATGACATCGTTTGAAATTTCTCTTTGCAGCCAGATCTCCTCTGCTGCTACAGCCTGAGCTACCAGCATAAGCATCCCGTTCACAGCCTTTTTACCCAGCTGCTCTGCCTGCTGCAAAAACAAAGTTTTAGCGGGATTATAAATCAGATCGACCGCTGTTTCAAAATGCTCGACAGTTTCCAGACCTACCGGCGATACATCGGTCTTGGGATACATCCCAACAGGAGTGCAATTGATCAGTAAATCACCGGTATAACGCTCTAAATGTACGTAGTTGACGAATTGCGTCGGTACACTACTGCACAAGGTTTTCATATACGGAGCTATGCTTTGAGTATTACGGGAAACTAAAAATATCTTAGAAACACCGTGATCGATTAAATATTGAAGTACAGCTCTTGAAGCGCCGCCCGTACCTAAAACAGCCGCGCTTTTGCCCTGTACTTCGATGCCGTTATTTTCCAGCAAACGCCCAAAACCTGCATAATCGGTATTATAGCCGCGAATTGCACCGTTATGAAAATGGATCGTATTAACGGCTCCAATAGCCTGCGCTTCCATACTTAAAGTAGTCAAAGCAGCCATTACATTGATCTTGTGCGGAATGGTTACATTGACTCCGCAGTATTTACCACGCAATTCATGCACGCTCGCATATAATTCTTCAGGAGGTATCTCCAGCAGATCATATGTTCCTTCGACACCCAATTCTTTAAAGATCAGCTGATGTATCTGCGGTGATAAACTGTGTCCCAAACGCGCTCCAATCAAGCCAAAATGAACCATAACACAAACCTCCTATCTACCATCGGCAGGATAATTGCCTAATATCTTACAATATGCACAGCTGTCGGAAAGCTGTTCTAATGCCTGACGTACTCTTTCTTCACGCAGGTTGCCTACCAGGTCGATATGGAAGAAATATTCCCATGATTTACCTTCGATCGGCCGGGATTCCAAATTCATCATATTTAAACCGCTGTGATAAAAATGTCCTAAAGTCCTGTATAATGACCCCGGTTCATGTTTTACTGCCACTACTACCGTAATTTTATTAGCATTAGGCGCCTGTTCCGCTTCGTTAGAAATGACGATAAACCGGGTATAATTATTGGAATTATAGTTGATATTGGCGGCAAGAATCTGCAGCCCATACATTTCCGCAGCCTGCTTACCAGCCACCGCCGCCAAATGCTTATCCTGCTTTTCCCTCACTGTTTCTGCACTTTTAGATGTGCTGAAATAAGGCACTAACTCCATCTGCGGATACTGATGAAAAAACTCTTTACTTTGTGCAAAGCCCTGCGGATGTGAATAAACAGTAGTAACATCTTCGAGCTTAGCACCTTGAACGCCCAAGAGATTGTGCTCTATTTTCACGCACTGCTCACCAACAATAGAACAATCGTGATGCCGCAGCAGATCATAAACTTCGGTAATACCTCCGGTCGAAGAATTTTCGATCGGCAAAACACCGTATTTGATCTCACCGTTTTTGACCGCCTGCACTACATCCTCAAACAAAGCATAATGATGTCTGTTTATATGCTGTCCTGCAAAATATCTCTCCAAAGCCTGATGACTGTAAGACCCCGGCATTCCAAAACAGCCAACCTCCATGACCTCCTCCTGCGGCAGAACTCGCGGCTCTGCCAGCAGTACATGCTCCAAAGCCCTGCTCTGCTCCATGATGGTCGTCATCATCGCTGTAACAGCCGGTGCATACTCTTTATGCTGTAAACGCATACAGGCCTTTGAGAGCACCTGAGCTTCCCGAGCCGCATCAAGCACCGGCAGCCCCTGCTGTTTTTTATAGGCCGCAACTTCCAGCACTGCCTCCATCCGTTCTTCCAACGCCGCAACCAGCTGGGCATCGATCTTGTCGATACGGCGGCGGATCGCCTCTAAATCCAATTTTTCCATGCTCACACCTCACCGTCAATATCAGCAGTCAACAGCATATCTAAAACAGTCCAGGCCGTAACACCTTCCACGACAGGTACTGCCCGCTGCACGATACAGGGATCATGACGACCTTTAATTTCCAATACCGTATTCGTATGCTCAGACACATTTATCGTTTTCTGCGGCAGGGAAATCGAAGGCGTTGGCTTGAACCCTACCTTGAATACAACAGGCATGCCATTGGTAATCCCACCCAAAATACCGCCGTTATTATTAGTTTCAGTTCGCACAGAATCTCCATCATAATACAGCGGATCATTAGCCTGTGAACCGGTGCTGCGGCAGAAACCGAAGCCCATACCAAACTCCAGCCCCTTTACCGCCGGAATAGAAAACAGCACATGTGCCAGACGGCTTTCCAGTGAATCAAAAAATGGTTCGCCCAAACCAGCCGGCAAATTAAGCGCCATGCACTCAATACTGCCGCCAATAGAATCCTGACGCTCACGCGCTTCCAAAATCAGCGCCTGCATCTCTGCCCCACGTACATCGTCCAATACGGCAAATTCCTTCTGCCGCAGACTCATCAATAATTCAGTCTCTTCTCCCAATGGGTCAAACTTCCTGTCAAAAATCTCACCCACATTATTGATATGTGCCCCTATAACAATGCCATACCGAGCCAGAGCCTGCTTGGCAACAGCTCCCATAAAAACCAGCGGCGCAGTCAGTCGTCCGGAAAAATGCCCGCCGCCACGGTAATCATTGAAGCCTTTATATTTGATCTTACCGGAATAATCAGCATGCCCCGGTCTCATATTATCTTTTAGAATACTGTAATCCTTAGAATGACTATCGCTGTTAGGGATCAGCGCACACAAAGGTGTCCCCGTCGTCCGCCCTTCAAAAACACCACTCTGGATCAAAAAAGCGTCTTTTTCCTGACGCTGTGTCGAAAGCAGATTGCGGCCCGGAGCACGCCTTTCCATCTCGCGTTTAATAAAATCAATATCAATTCCCAGCCCCGGTGGCAACCCGTCAATCACAAGACCAATAGAAGCACCATGGGATTCGCCGAAAATCGTCATTTTTATTTTTCTGCCATAAACACCGCTCATATACTTTCACCCGTTCCCACAGTTTTGATCATTCCGCCTAAGGCTGTAAAATCCTGCCAAAATTCAGGATATGATTTTTGAACACATTCGCTGCCACTAATAATAACCGCCTTTTCGCAAACCAGACTCGCTACCGCTAAACTCATCGCGATGCGGTGATCGTTCCAGGAATCAACGCAGCCGCCCTGCAGACCTTCCGGCCGCCCATTGATAATCAGCCCGTCAGACAGTTCTGTAACTGCAGCTCCCAGTTTATTCAATTCACTGGTCATCGCTGCCAGACGGTCACACTCTTTAATACGCAGCCGTCCTGCATTGATGATTTCAGTTGTACCTTCACTGACCGCTGCCAGTACCGTTAAGACAGGAATGATATCAGGACAGTCTGCCGCATCGATAACTACACCATTAGTCGACGCACTCGAGGCCGTATGATTACCTTCGGCATCACAGGTTATTTTTCCTCCCATCCGGTTGATAATATCCGCAACGACCATATCCCCCTGCAACGAGTCCCTGTTTAGTCCAGTACAGGTAATCTGCCTGCCCAGCGTGCCGGCTACAAGCCAGAACGCCGCCTGAGACCAGTCACCTTCCACCATGTTCCTGCCGCAGCGATACTTCTGACCGCCGCCGATATGATATTTATAATAATTTTCGTGTTCGATAACGATTCCGTATTTTGCCAGACACGACAAGGTCAGATCCACATAGCTCTGCGACTCCAGTGCAGAAGTAATTTTCAAAACAGAATCGCCTGCAAGCAGCGGCAAAGCAAACAGCAGACCGCTGATAAACTGCGAGCTGACATTACCGGGAAGCTCGTAATCGCCGCTTTTCAGCACACCGTTCACCGTCAAAGGCAAATACCCGTTAGAGGCAGTTGTATAAGACAGCCCCTGCCTGTCAAAAATATCATAATAAGCCTGCAGCGGACGCGTTACCAGCTTTCCGTGACCAGTAAATGTCAGCGGCTCACCGCACAATGCCCCCAGAGGGATCATAAACCTCAATGTCGAACCTGATTCTCCGCAATCGACAGTACTTTGCGAAACTCGTACATTACCACTGCCATTAATAGCCAAAGCTGTGCGTCCTGATCTTTCTGAAGGAACTTTTTGAAAACCGATCCCCAATGCAGTCAGACAGCGTAGAGTAGCTTCCATATCGTCAGACATACTGATATTATCAACAATACTGGTTCCCGCCGACAGTCCGGCACAGATAATTTCCCTGTGCCCCATGCTTTTAGATGACGGCACGCAAACACTGCCGTTGAGCTTTGCCGGTGTAATCTTCAATGTCGTCATGCGCTCTCCTATCCAATATAGGCAGGTATATCCTGCCAGTCTATTTTATGCAGGCGTCCGACGCCTATTTTTTCAATAATTACCAGGTTAATTTTTTTACCGCTCTTTTTTTTATCCAAAGCCATTGCCTGTAAAATTTCCTGAGCATCAAATACTGCAGTTACCGGCAAAGCAAACTTTTTCAGTACGCGGCTCAACTCCTCTGCAGTACCTGCTGCCGTAAGTCCCAGCTTCTCCGTTTGACGCGTCATTTGTACCATACCGATGCCAACGCCTTCACCGTGAGTATAAGTAGTAAAACCGCAGCATTTTTCAATAGCATGTCCGATAGTATGCCCAAAATTCAACAGCATACGTTCTCCTGTGTCAAATTCGTCTTTTTCAACGATCCGCGCCTTGATATTACAGCAGGTCTCAATAATACTGTCCGCCTGCTCCAGCAGCTCCTGATCACTTTTAACAGCAGCGATCTGAGCAAACAGACCGGCATCGCGAATACAGCCGTATTTGATCGCCTCAGCCAAACCATCATGCAAAAACCGCAGCGGTAAAGTTTTCAATAAATCCGGATCTATAAATACTGCTTTTGGCTGATAAAAGCTGCCTGCCAGATTTTTGCCTGACGGCAGGTCAATAGCCACCTTGCCTCCTACGCTGCTGTCGATCTGCGCTAAAAGCGAGGTCGGTACCTGAATAAAATCAATGCCGCGCAAAAAGGTAGCTGCCGCAAATCCGCCTAAATCGCCCGGCACACCACCGCCCAAAGTCAGGATCAAATCACTGCGCGTCAAGCCTGCCCGTGCCAGTTCGTCATAAACCTGACCCAGCACAGTTAAATTTTTACTTTGCTCACCGGCGGCAAAAACTATCCTCGTAACCTCAAACCCGCTGGCAGCCAGGCTGCGTTCCAGCCTCTCGCCATATAAGGGATCTACGTTGCTGTCGCTGATGATTGCCGCTTTTACCGCCTGAGAAAGCACTCTGGCCTTTGCCCCGATCTGATCCAGCAGCCCGGCTGCGATTTCAATATTATATGTTTTCTCACCTAACGCTACTGTAATCGTACGCATCAGTACAAATCCTTTCTTTTAATCGCAGCTTCCCGCATCATTTCCTGCAGGGCCTGCGCGTCGGCAGCTGTCAGCGCTTCGCGCCAGCGTTCCAACTGCTGGCTGAATGCAGCTAATTCCTGCAGAACGTTTTCCCGGTTCGCCAAAAACAAATCGCTCCATAAATACGGATTGATATCTGCGACCCTTGTTCCATCGCGAAAACTGCCGGCAATAAAATATTTCGTATTTTCATTATAAGAAGCACTGTTGATCAGCGCTACCGCTAAAGCATGAGGCAAATTACTGGTATAGGCGATAATGCGGTCATGCTCAACGGCATCAACCTGCACTACCTGCCCGCAGCCAATCGCGCCTGCAAAGCTGCTCAGCCATTCGATCGCCCCACTGCTGTTAAAAGCTGCCGGCACCACGATATAATTGGCACCGTCAAAAATCTCGGCCTGGGACATACCCAAACCGCTGCCTTGACGGCCGGCCATCGGATGCCCCGCAATAAATTCCATCCTTCCGGTAAGCAGTCGCTGCACGTCCTCAGGCAAGCTGCCTTTAATGCCTGTAGCATCGGTTATCAAAACATCACTCTGCAAAAAAGGCACCGCACTTTTTACAAAATCCAGCGTAGCTGCCGGATAAACCGAACAGATCACTACATCTGCCGCCTGCAGTCCTGGGCCTGCCCCACAAAGAGCTTCGTCGATAACAGCCTGTTCCTGAGCCTGCCGCAGCACCTTGCCGTCAGTATCGACACCGATGATCTTCTTTACGCCCAGGCGCCTCAGCGCTTTGGCATAAGAACCGCCGATAAGTCCCATACCTACCACAGCAAAAGTAAGCTGCTGCCAATCCGTGCTTCTAAAACCACTTTCCACTACGTTCACCTCGTTAAACTTTCTCCATTCTACAATCCTACGATAATTTGAACGGCTTCTTGTTTTTTATCAAGCAAACAGCCGTTTTTAACATTATTATACTATATCCTACATCTCTCTGCCGATTATTTGCGCAATGCCCTTCAATTCACCCATCAGGTGTGCAAAGCGTTCCGGCTTCAGTGATTGTGCCCCGTCACACAGTGCATGCTCGGGATCGTTATGTACCTCAATGATCAATCCGTCTGCACCGGCTGCGATAGCAGCTTTGGCCATCGGTTCAACCATCCACCACATGCCGGAAGCATGGCTCGGATCAATGACGATCGGTAAATGGCTTAGTTTTTTTACTGCCGGGATCGCGCTCAGATCCAAAGTATTACGGGTATAAGTTTCAAAGGTACGGATACCGCGTTCACACAAAATAACATTATCATTACCGCCGGCCATAATATACTCAGCCGACATGATCCATTCTTCTATCGTCGCTGATAAACCACGTTTCAGCAAAATTGGTTTATTTGTCTTGCCAAGCTCCTTCAAAAGCTCGAAATTCTGCATATTCCGGGCCCCTACCTGAATAACATCCACATCTTCCACGAAACGTTCGATTTTATCAGCTGACATGATTTCGGTAACGATCGGCAGGCCAGTTTCCTGTTTAGCGATTTTTAAGAGCTCCAATCCCTTTTCTTTCAATCCCTGGAAAGAATACGGTGAAGTACGCGGCTTGAAAGCTCCGCCCCTCAGCATAGCGGCTCCGCCGAGCTTTACCGACTTAGCAACGGAAATGATCTGCTCTTCGGTCTCTACCGAGCATGGACCGGCCATAACGATGATTTTTTTGCCGCCGATCTTGATCCCGTTGACATCCACTACGCTGTCTTCCGGATGGAACATCCTGTTTGCCCGTTTGAACGGCTCCTGCACACGCATGACCTTTTCTACCCAATCGTTAACGCGCAGCAGATTGATATCTAAAGTACTGGTATCTCCGATAACGCCCAGGATCGTCATATTCACGCCGACGATCTCATTGATCTGGAAGCCGTTATTGATCAGTCCGTTTTTAATCTTCTCACATTCCTGCATCGGTGCGCCTGGTTTCATTACAATAATCATTTTTGTTCTCTCCTTTTAATTTATATGGTTAAATTTAATTATAACCTGTTATAGCTCACGTCCAACGGCTCCTGCTATGATCTTCAGATCCTGCATCAACCTGCCGAAGCGTTCAGGTTTCAGGGATTGAGCTCCGTCACATAACGCATGCTCAGGATCATTATGCACTTCAATGATCAGTCCGTCAGCACCTACGGCTACTGCTGCCTTAGCCAGCGGCTCTACCATCCACCACATACCAGCCGCGTGGCTGGGGTCAACCACCACCGGCAAATGACTGAGTTTTTTTACTGCCGGGATCGCGCTCAGATCCAAAGTGTTGCGAGTATAATTTTCAAAGGTTCGGATACCACGCTCGCATAAAATAACACTATCATTACCGCCGGCCATAATGTATTCAGCCGACATCAGCCACTCCTCTATCGTCGCAGACAAACCGCGTTTCAGCAAAATCGGTTTATCTGTCTTGCCCAGCTCCTTCAAAAGCTCGAAATTCTGCATATTGCGGGCGCCTACCTGAATCACATCCACATCTTCTACAAAACGTTCGATCTTATCTGCTGACATAATTTCTGTAATGATCGGCAGCCCGGTAACAGCTTTAGCCTCCTTTAATAAATCCAGTCCGATTTCCTGCAGTCCCTGGAAAGAGTATGGAGAAGTACGCGGCTTAAAAGCGCCGCCACGCAGGATCGCAGCGCCCATTTGCTTCACATCCTCCGCCACGCCGATAATCTGTTCCCGCGTCTCTACTGAACAAGGGCCTGCCATTACCGTGATCTGTTTGCCTCCCACCTTCACCCCGCATACATCTACGATACTGTCTTCCGGGTGAAACATCCTGTTAGCACGTTTATAAGGCTCCTGCACACGCATAACCTTGTCAATGCAGTCATATACTCTCAGCTGATTCATATCGAAGGCAGCCGTATCGCCTACTACACCGAACAGGGTAAAATTAGCACCGCGGCTTTCATGGATCTGAAAACCCTTACCTTCCATCAAGCTTTTTACTCTCAATTCCTCTTCTGCGGGAATCCCCGGTTTCATTACTATAATCATTTATCTCCACTCCTTAATTTCATTTTTATTTACACAAGATAATAAAAAAAATCAGGCCTCGTAAGAGAGCCTGATTAAAAATTCATCTTCTTATTTACAGCAGCATATCTCAGCTACAGTATCGGCATCTGTTTACGGTAATAGAATTATGCAGTTTTGAGCAAGTAAAATAACCAGCGCTAAAATAAAAATAGCCCCGGCTAAAGTCAAAAGCATATTCATTTACCCAATTAGTTCTCAAAACAGATTCCACGATCAACCCACCTAATTTAAATTTCTTGTGTAAAACTTAATTGTTGTTATTTTAGACCCGTATCAAAAAGGTGTCAAGCAAAAGCATAAAATTCAAAAAAATTAATTTTTATGCACCGTCTATTGTAAACAATGTTACAACAAAATCAATGGAGCACACCGTTGATGCCACTTCCCAAAGTCATTACCCCGCCTATCAATACTACAAGCAGCGCAATGCGCTTAAATAAATGCTGATTGATACGGAAAAACATTTTTTCTCCCAGCCACCAGCCTAAAAGTACTGCCGGCAACACATACAGCGACAAAGCAATCAAATTTCCACCCTGAAATGTACCCGCAACAAAAAAACTGCCTAAAGTACAAAAACTGCCGATAGCAAAGATCCAGATCATATTGGCGCGCAGCAAATTTTTCTCCATATTCTCACTCAAAAAATATAAAGCGATCGGCGGCCCGCTGATACTGGTAGTCGCACTGAAAAAACCGCTTAAAAAACCAGCAGAAACACGTCCCAGCTTTTTATTTTTGACCTCAGGCACAAAATTTAATTCCATCAAAAGCGTTACAAGCAAAAGCGCTATCCCTAATAAAATCTTTAAATGATTAGCATCAGCCACTTTCAGCAGATACGCTCCGGGAATAATCCCCAACAGACTGCCGGCAGCTGTTATCAAAACTGTCGGCCACTCAAATTCTCCCCAGGTACGCCACATCATGATCACCCGCACAATAACACCGGCGATAATAACAAATACAACTGTCTCTTTCGGCCCCATGACCATCGTTAATACAGGAGCTGCGATCAGCGCAAAGCCAAAACCAGTTACAGTACTGAAAAAAGTAGCAGCAAATAATATCAACGAAGCAACTGTCAAGACAAAATAATCCATGGTTTCTCTCCGCTCTTTTCTGAAATAGATATCTGCATTATAACACAAAAAAGAAGCCCCTACAAAACGGAGCTTCTTCCAGTCGTCTTATTTCAGCCATTGACGTATTATTTTTTTCAAAAGCTTTAGTTCAAACGGCTTGGCTATGTGTGCATTCATCCCCGCGGCCAGCGCCATTTTCACGTCTTCCGAAAAAGCATTCGCAGTAATGGCAATAATCGGAATCCGGGCCGCATCACTGCGAGAAGCAGCTCTGATTGCTCTTGCCGCTTCATAGCCATTCATAGTTGGCATCTGGATATCCATAAAAATCAAATCATAATATCCTTCAGGCGCCGCCAGGAATTTTTCCAATGCTTCTGCACCATCACCAGCGGATTCACAAGTCAAGCCCAACAGCTTCAAAAACTCTAAAGCAATTTCCAGATTGATTGCATTATCCTCAACTACCAATACCCGTTTACCGCTATAATCAATATCAGCAGCATTTTCGTTATCACCGGCAGGTTGTTCATACTCGACCGCAACTCCGTTCTGACGCTGCACCTTCAGACAAACAGAAGCAGTGATCTTACTGCCCTTACCAACACAGCTCTCAACATCGATCGACCCGTTCATCAGTTTTGCCAGGTTCAAACTGATCGTCATGCCCAGACCAGTTCCCTGTATTTTACTGACCCGAGAATCTTCTGCTCTTATAAACGGCTCAAAAATACGCTCGATAAAACTTTGTTCCATCCCAATGCCGTTATCTTCTACAATAAAATCAAAAACAGCCAGATCATGCGGTAACGGCTTAACAGTAACCGTCAGCTTTACCACACCTTCATCAGGCGTATATTTAACGGCATTGGACAACAGATTAAGTAATATCTGCTGCAGTCTCAACGCGTCACCCAGCACAGTTATATTTTTCAGTGCCTCTGTTTCCACAATCAGCTGATGCCGTTTCTCCTCAACAGCAGGTTTAATGATATCTAATGCTTCCTCAACTTTTTCTTTTAATAAAAATGCTTCCGAGTTCAATTCTGTTTTGCCGCTTTCGATCTTCGACATATCCAGAACCTCATTCAACAGCTCCAGCATATGTTTGCCAGAAGTGACAATTTTTTTCAAATAATCATCTACATGATCTTTGTCGTCGCAATGTGCCGCTAAAGCCGCCAGCCCCATAATAGCATTCATCGGCGTTCTGATATCATGCGACATTTTTGAAAAGAATTCACTTTTGGCCTGATTGGCCTGTAAAGCCAGCTGATATGCGTCACTGATGATTTGTTTATTTGCTTCCTCCTGCATCGTGCGTTCATGGATATCGCGCATCGTCAAAAGCAGCCGTTCTTTTAATTTACCAAAATATGAAAGCTTAACTTCTTTATATCTGTACCCGTCTTTAGCGGATGAACGGAAATACAGCATAACAGCATCTTCCTGCTCCAGGCACTTCAGCAAACTATCAATACTCCAGCTTTTTAAATGCTCACAATCTTCTTCACAAACAAACTCTTTTATAAATACCGGCAGCTGTTCATTAATGCTGCCACGCAGCGGCAAACCGTAATGAGCGCAATAACCGGCAAAACGCATCACATAATCACCACTGTTTAAATCACAGATGCAAACAGCATCATAGTCATGTTCTATCGTAAAATTATAAATAGACTGCAACTCGATTTTTTCAAGCTCCATTCCTTTTTGCTCGCTGATATCCTCAATGATACCAATGACAAAAGTCGGCTGCTGCTGATCATCCCATGACATAACAGTCATTGTTACCCGCACCCAGCACTGCTTGTTCTTGTCACAGAATGTGGAAGATGCAGTTTTAGCCCCATTATGAATAGCTTCGTACATCGCATAGCAATCTGCCTTACTTTCACCGCTCACAAAATCTTCCACAAAGCTTTCCGGAATATTCCTGTATTCCATACTACAGTTAAAATATTTACTGGTTCTTACCGGCATAACTTCCAGACGTTTTTGCGGATAATAATAAAAATGGAAAATTTTTGTTCCTTCCAGAACCTGGCGCAGCAGTTCCTGAGTACCCTTATCCTGCTCCAGCAATTCCTGATTAAGCAGCTCCATCTGCTTTCTGTTATCAATATCCAGAAAAACACTTTGAATAACACGTTCTCCGTCAATATTTTTGATATATTCACCGCTGCCAATGATCCAGCAATAAGTACCATCGGCCCTCAGCGCCCGATATTCAAAAGACTGTTTCCCCTTGCCCAGCAGTATCGCGTTCATGCTCTGATATACTCTATCACAGTCTTCCGGCGCAGCCAGATCTTCTATCCGCCAGGATTTACGCTTCCAGAATTCTTCTTTTTCATAACCAAAAATCCTGATAGCTTCCATATTGGCATTTTGAAAAACAATACTTCCGTCAGCCTGTGGCCTGTATTGAACGATACCGCACAATACGGACTGAAACAGCTCGTCATAATAATCACGTTTACGTACAACTTCTATCAGCTGCCTGCTCTTTTCGATATTGGCCTGTCTTAAGACCTCAACATCGCTGGCATTCTGATGATAACCGCGAATATAATAAGCATTATCGTCTTCTTTATATAACTTGCCGCTGCAGCGAATAAAAATTGTGCCCCACCATGGATGCTTCCAGCGATACTGAACCTCTACCAGCCTTTTGGTCGTCAGCATCTGTTCAATATATTTCTGCACTATTTCCAGATCTTCTGCAAGCACGCCTTGCGCAAAATGTTTATAATTATCTTCCAGCGATAAACTCTTCTGCAGCCCTAAAAGTTCTAACATTTTATCATCGGCATACAGACGCACGTCAGTATTATTTTTGTTTATTTCCAAAAGCCATAAACCAATATTACTGATTTCCAATATTTCCTGCATCCAGCTGGAACTGTAAAAAATATCTTCTTTTAAGCCGCTAGAGTCCATAATAGTTCCTCTTTCTATTTCAAACTTCTTATTGTCTACATTATACCTTACTCTTAAACAATTTCCAATATTTGTTCTTTAAGAAATGTTTTTTAGCATCCACAAATAACGCGCAAAAAAAAAGACTCTCGCCCAAACGAGAGTCTTTACTTATTTTTCGCTTTGCAGTCCTTTTTCAGTCAGCATAGTCCAGCCTTCTTCCTGCACGATCAGGCCTTCCTTCATTAAATGCCCCAAAGCACGTTTGAAAGCTGCTTTACTGATACCAAATTTTTCCTTAATGATTTCCATCGGTGTAGTATCACAGTAAGGCATTTTACCATTCCGTTTATGTAAAAAATTTAAAATATCTTCCGCATCGGCGATCATAGCATTTTCTTTTTGCTGGCGTAAGGACAGATTTACCCTGCCATCCTCACGAATATAAGTAATGCGAGCCGTGATCTCCTGACCAAAATCCAAACGCCCGCCGGGAACTTCACTGCGATGCAGAAACGCCAAAAAGCGCTGATTAGTAAAAATGAAGAAGCCTTCCGGCAGGATATTATAGATAGTACCTGTCACGCTGTCGCCGACCTTGACACCAACAGCAGGTTTGGAAGCCTTCAGCATTTCTTCTTCCACCCGCATACTGACAGCAGGGCGTCCTGTTTTATCGCGATACAGCTTTATCCAGACCAGCTGACCCGGCGACACATGCCCTCGCATTTCGCTGTACGGCAAAAATACACCGCGTTCAGCGCCGATATCCACAAACCCGCCGTCCTTGGTCACACTTAAAACCTTAACGTAACCGATCTGCCCTTCGCGCATTTTCGGTAATTTCTGGCTCGCCGTCAAACGACCATGCGGATCTTTATACAAATAGACTTTAACTTCATCGCCAACATTGACCGCTTCCGTCTGCTGCAGCTTATGCAGCAGGATATCATCAGAAGTATCGCCCGTACCAGCGTCAAGGAAAGCGCCCATTTCGCCCAGACGTGCCACTTTTAAAGTAACAACGTCACCCGCACGATATTTAAGCTGCTTTGCCATGTCTTTTTCATCAGTCATTTTTGCTCTCCACAAATTCTTCCGACGGAGCATCAGCCCACAGTTGTTCCAGATTATAGAACTCGCGTTCTTCTTCAATAAAGATATGCGCAACACAATTACCATAATCCAACAAAATCCAACGACCTTCAGCATAGCCTTCTTTGTGAGTAACAAAAATGCCTGCCTCCGCCAATTTATCTTCGATATTGTCAGCAATAGCTTTAACTAGAATATTATTTCCAGCGCTGGCAATAATAAAATAATCAGTTACAGGAGAAATGTTCTCCATATTCAGCAGCAAAATATCCTTTGCTTTTTTATCGCAGGCTGCCGCCGCGATCTTGTGTGCAATTTCTTTAGTAGTAAAATCCATCTTTTCGCCTCCTTTATTCTTGTTCATCTTCATCATCTTTCATATAGGGAATGCCGATTTCGTCCAAAGATTTTTGAACTTCCTCGCGTGATGTAGCCCAATAGCTGATACCTTCTGTATCGTCAAAATTACCATACAGCATACCCGACTTGACCTTTTCGTCACCAAACAGCTTAAAGCTGTTTGCAGCCTTGATCATCGTCAAAGTGTTCATATCGGTCTCCACATGTCTGTCAACAGTCGAAAACAGCGCCGGGATCTTAGTCACCGTATCGATATTGAAAATCTGTGCTGCCGCCGCTTTCATAAACTTCTGCTGCCTTTGCACGCGGCCAATATCACCCAGCTCATCTTTGCGGAAACGCACATATTCGCCTGCCCGCTTACCGTCCAGATGCTGATAGCCATGTTTAATATCAATAACAAGATCGGCATAAGGATCTTCATAATACATATCCTTTTCCACATATAAATCAACGCCGCCGATCAGATCGATAACATCAATAAACGCACGCCAGTCCACTAAAACATAATAATGGATCGGTACCTGCAGCAGATTGGCTACCGTTTGCTTGGCCATCATCACACCGCCGTAAGCATAGGCTGCATTCAGCTTATCCCAACCAGCCCGGCCCGGGATCTGCACCTTGGTGTCACGCGGCAGCGAAAGCAGCGCAACCTTATTATCGCCGGGGTCAAAGCTGGCCAGCATCATCGCGTCAGTTCGCTTTGGTTCATCCGGAGCAGCATCACTGTCACCGTCATCTATACCCAAAAGCAAAATATTGATGCGCTTGTTCAATTTTTCATTTTGGGTTATCTTGTCGCTGGCACCAACAACATCAACCTTCGGCGGATTGATAAAATTGTCATAGATCCAGACTGTTCCCCAAAAAGCTCCCGTCAGCAGTACCGCCAAAACCAACAGTACAAATACCAGCCTGCCCCAACGTAATTTACGTTTCTTGCGGACAGGCCTGATTTCTCTATTTTCTTCCACAGACATTGGCATCTCCTACAAATTCAATTTAAGCCTTTTAAACTTAGCCGCCAATTCGTTATACCCCTCTATGCAATGAGGGTGTACCAAAAGGTCGTATTCCAGCAAATAACGTATCGTCTGCGCATAAGCCTTTATCATGGCCTGTTCCAGGTCAACCTTAGCCAGCCGGCGCATTTCCTCGATACCTGCAAAATCACGGGTCGGCTCCAGCAGATCAGCCAGATAGACAACCATCGCCATCTTGCTCATGCCTGCCGCACCAGTAGTATGAAAACGGATAGCATCCAAAATTTCCTGATCGGTAACGCCGTATTTTTCCCGGGCGTAATATACGCCCAGTTTGGCATGCAGTAAAATAGGCTGATTCCTTTCGACATCATCCATCGGTAAACCCAAAGCAATTGTATGCATCAAAAGATCACGCGTAGGTATCTCACGCCCGCAATCGTGCAGTAATGCCCCAACGCCAACCTTTTCCTTATCCAGTCCGTAAAAAACTGCCAGTTCAAGAGCAGTATCGTATACAGCCAAAGAATGTTTAAAACGCTTATGAGGCAAAGATGCTTTAAGAAGTTTTTTCATTTCTGTGATATCCAGCATGATAACAACTCCTCTCACTACCATTAAGACTGGTAGAGATGCTCCTCTAAAATATACTTTTCTACACTTTCCGGTACCAGACCCTTAATAGAAAGTCCTCGTCTGACACGTTCACGAATGCCAGTCGAAGAAATATCTACTTCAGGAGTATCCAAAAGTATAATTTTATTCTTAGCAGGCTCGCCAAAAAATTCGCAAACCTTGTCAATAGTCTGCCCATAACCGGGCCTGTCAGCAGCTATAAAAGTCACTTCTGCCAGCAATTCCCTGATGCGGTGCCAGGTGTTCAGCATCGGCACAGCGTCGGCACCAATAATAAAATACAGCTCATATTCTGAATAGCGGGCCTTTAACTCCATAACCGTATCATAAGTATAGGAAACTCCGCTGCGCTGCAATTCAATATCAGTAACTTCAAAATAAGGATAAGGCTCCGTTGCCAGCTCCGTCATCCGATAACGGTCAGCAGCAGGTGCAAACTCCAGACCAACCTTATGAGGCGCAATAAACGCAGGAACAAAAATTATTTTTTCCAAGCCCAAATGCTCGTAAATAAACTTGGCTGTCTGCAGATGCCCCAAATGAACAGGATCAAAAGTGCCGCCCATAATGCCAAGCTTTTTGCTCTTCACTCGTTTACCCACCTTCCTTATTATCACTATATTATACCAAAAACAGGCAAGCTTGCACAACTATATTAGAGATTTTGCAAAAAGGAAATTTTTTAATGCTATAATCTAAATATTTTTCGGCCGATATTGACAAAGATATAGCCTAATGTGGTATCCTAATAGTTAGCAAACGCTAACTATTAGGAGGCTTATATGAAAAAATTTGTATTAGCATTTTTTGTCTTACTTTTAGCCTTAACAGGCTATTTTTTATTTGCTCAAAGCGAATCAAAATTGAGCGGTCCAGGGACATTAACTGTTACCGACAGTATCGGAAAAACAGTTGTCATGCCGGAACACCCACAAAGAATAATATTTTTAAACCCCTCCAATCTAGAAATTTACACTGCTATCGGAGGAAAGGCGGCTGGAAAAGCCACCAGCGATTCCTATCCTGAAGACATAAAAGAACAAATCAAAGATATTCCCGATGTTGGAGCTATTTATGCCCCTCACGTCGAAAAAATAATGTCACTAAAGCCTGATCTCGTTATCGGCACTAACGTTCCATTTAACGTTTTGCTCATTGAACCATTCAAAAAAATCGGCGTTCCTGTTTACATCAACAGCATCACATCTTACGAAAATGTTTTAGATACCATTTCTTTTTACGGTCAAATAGCAGGCCATGAACAGCAAGCGCAAATCAAACGCGAAGAAATAGAAAAAAATTACTCAGCGCTTGTAAAAGATGCAGCTCCTGCTTCTGGTCCTAAAACAATGATCATCTTCGGTTCATCAGACAGCTTCAACATGGCTACATCTCAAAGCTTCAGCGGCGATCTTCTAAAACGCCTCGGTGGTCGTAACATCGCCGATGCCGCACCAGTCAAAGATTCAGCCTACGCACCTCTGAGCCTGGAATATATCGGCAAAGAAAATCCCGATCTTATCCTGATCATCACCATGGATCAGGGAACAAAAATTATTAAAAAGCTTAGAAACGACATGCAAAACAATGTTCTATGGCACGATATCAATGCCGTAAAAAAAGGCCACGTCTATGAACTGCCGTCAAACTTATTCCTGGTAAATCCAGGCACGCACACTATCGACGCTATGAAAATCATGAAGCAATATCTTGATAAAGCAGGTGGCAGCAATTGAACCCGATCAGCCTCGAAAAAAGAAATAAATTACGTATAATAATTTTCTGTGCTTTAGGCATATTTTTACTCCTCTCTTTCTTTATAAGTATTTCCTGCGGCGCTATAACGATCACCTATACTGATATATATACTGCACTTACAGGAGGTGGCACTGCTGATACTACCCGTATCGTCAACGTACTGCGTCTGCCGCGCACACTGGTCACAGCATTGACAGGGGCCAACCTGGCGCTTGCAGGCTGTATCCTGCAGGGCGTATTGCGCAACCCTCTGGCTGACCCCGGTATCATCGGTGTCAGTGCCGGAGCCGGGCTGTTTGCTATGTTCCTGATGATTTTAGCCCCCGAAGCAATGAACCTTGTACCTGCCGCCGCTTTTATCGGCGCTGTTTTATCTACTGGCCTGGTATTTTTCCTTGCCTGGGAAAAAGGCATCAATCCACTGCGTATGATTTTAGCCGGCGTAGCCATCGCCGCTTTTTTCGGTGGTGGTATGACTGCTTTGAGCGTATTTTATTCAGAACGTATACAGGGTACAGTCATGTGGATGGCAGGCGGATTTCAAGGCCACAGCTGGAGCCATGTCGAAATGATCCTGCCTTATAGTTTTATAGGTATTCTGGGAACACTTCTATGTGCAAGGCAGCTTAATGCCCTGCAGCTAGGCGAAGAAGTTGCAAAAAACCTTGGTATTCGTGTTGTACGTATCCGCACTCTGCTGATCATTCTTTCGGCTTTGCTGGCAGCATCAGCAGTCAGCGTAGCCGGTATGCTCGGTTTTGTCGGACTGATAGTCCCGCACATCATGCGTCTCATAGTTGGCTCTGACCATGAATATCTGCTGCCATGCTCGGCAATCAGCGGCGCAGTTATCGTAACCCTGGCAGATACTGCCGCACGCACCCTGTTCACTCCGCTGGAAGTACCGGTAGGTATTTTTATGTCATTCCTGGGCGCACCCTTTTTCCTGTATCTATTAAAACGGAGGATGAGAAAATGAATACCGCGGCAGCCACACTAAAAGCACAAAATATTACTCTGCAATATGGAGCTCATAAAATAATCGATGATCTGAATATCAGCTTTCCCAAACCCGAGATCGTATCTATCATTGGCCCCAACGGCAGTGGTAAATCCACCCTGTTAAAAGCACTCTGCCGGCTGCTCACGCCATATGCAGGTACAGTTTATCTGAACGGCAGCGATATTAACGCTATGAACACCGAAAGCGTAGCGCAGATAATTTCTGTACTGCCGCAATCCTCTCACGCTCCTTCCGACATAACTGTAGAAGAACTGATACGATATGGCCGTCTGCCCTACCAGAAATTCTTTGATTCACTAAAGAAAGAAGACCTTGCCGCAGTAGAAGAAGCGATAAAAATCACAGAACTGGATAAGTTCCGCAGCCGCTCTATCAATACACTTTCAGGCGGCGAACGCCAAAGAGCCTGGCTGGCAATGGCACTGGCCCAACAGCCGCAGCTCCTGCTTTTAGATGAACCTACTACCTATTTAGACGTACACCATCAGCTGGAATTGATGGAATTAGTAGTACGGCTGCATTACGAAAAACAGTTAACAGTCATTATGGTACTGCATGACCTTAACCATGCAGCTCGTTACAGCCAGCGTTTAGTCGCTGTCAAAAACGGCCAAATAGTTGCAGACGGGCAAGTAAGTGAAGTTTTTACCGAGCCAGTCATCGAACATCTTTATGACGTAAAAGCTCTGATCACCACTCTGCAAAAGGACGAAAACTGTTATCCTGTCTGCTTCCCCTACACTGTTTCGTAAAAATTACAAATAAAGTTAGCTAAAGCTAACTTTATTATTGACAAAATTGTGAAGTTATGTAATAATCAACGTGGTTAGCGATCGCTAACCACGTTTTTGTTTATGAGGCCAATTTATAAATACCTCATAGCAAATAAATATATTTCCATACGTAAGGGAGTGTAATGAGATGGGTAGTTTTAAGAAAAACAGGGAGGTATTATTAGCCCTATGTCTATGCAGCGCACTCGTCAATAATGTCTACGCTGCGGAAACAAGCAAAAGTCAGAACGACTTGGAAAAATACGTTCTGGACGAATATGTTGTAACAGCCACCAAAACAGCATTATCTGAAAAGAAAGTCCCAATGGCAACAGAAGTCATCACCCAGGAAAAAATCAAAAATCTTGGCGCCTACAGTGTCCGTGATGCTTTAAGAATGTCTATTGGTCTTGACGTTCAGGAAACCGGAATGACCGGTAATGTTGTTCAAATCAGAGGCATGAATAATTCCCACGCTTTGATTTTGATCGACGGCAGACGGATGGCAGGTGAAAACACCAGTGTTACAGCTAACGTATACGAACTGAGCCGTATCAATATCAACGACGTGGAACGTATAGAAATAGTTCGCGGCCCCGGCAGCGCACTATACGGCAGCGACGCTATGGGCGGTGTCATCAACATTATCACTAAAAAAGCAACCGATCCCAGCGCGAGCATCGGCGTATATACAGGTTCCAAAGAAATGGGAACCAATATGACCTACGCTTCAGGAAAACAAGGAAATCTTAGCTTTAAAATTAGTGGTAATCTTGAAGATATCCGCAAACAAGTATCAAAGTCAGATGGCGTCAGCACAAACATGTACGGTCCACGACGCTACCTTAACCTTTCTGCAAACTACGACCTTGGCAAAAACAGAGGCCTCGACTTTGACGCCTCTTTTATGAAAGAACAGTTTACAGCCTTTGATTCCAGCAATATCGAATGGTATAACAATAATCGTTCTGATTACAGCATAAATTATTACGGTAAAGATGACAAAAACAATTATAATATCAGGGCTTACTATAATACATTAAAAAAGGCAAACCAAAAACGTCCCAGTTCTAACTGGAATGGCATCGACTGGACAGACTGGGATCGCAGCGAATACAACACTTTAGTTATCGAAGGAAAAAATTCTTCTAAATTGACAGATCAGCATACCTTGACATACGGCGCAGAATACAGCAATCTTGGTAATAAAGGAACTCGTCTAGGCGCCGGCGGGGACAAAGTTTACCAAGATACTCTCTACGGAATAAGCAAATATGGTTCCGAGAAAAATCTGGAAACCTATTCAGCTTATATCCAGGACGAATGGCAAATCAACGACCGTTTCTTCGTGGTTCCTTCCATCCGTTTTGATAACCACAGCAGCTTCGGAAGCCATGTTTCCCCTAAAATAGGCAGCACTTATAATTTAAGCGACAACAGCCGTTTAAAAATCAACTACGGCAAAGGTTATCGCGCGCCAAGCATTGCCGAGCTCTATTATTCAATGGATCGAACCATGGGATCTATGCGCGTCCAGGTTTTGGGAAACCCTGATCTGGAACCAGAAGAATCGACTTCTTTTGACATCAGTATCGAAGGCGAAAAAGGCAAAGCTTTTACTAAACTCGGATATTTCCATAACAACGTAAAAAACCTTATTGAAAGCGGCTCTGTGCAGACTATCATTGGTCCCGGTATGCCGCCTTCAATAATTATGAGAACACAATACGAAAACATTTCTGAAGCAGAGATCGACGGTATTGAAGGGGAAGTTGGTTACAGTTTTAATAATAACTGGCAAGTCAAAGCAACCTATACTTATTTAGACGCCCGTGACAAATCAGATAACAGCTTTTTAAACGGACGCGCAAAACACAACGGTACGGTACAATTAGTTTACAGCGACAATAAACCAAATCCATTAACAGCAACCTTGTGGAGCCAGTGGTATGTAGACTATTTATCCAGAACCACCAATAACAGCATAACTTATGATAACGAATATACCTATAACACTCTTAATTTTATCGTCAACAAACAGTTTACTAAAAACTTCCGAGCCTATGCCGGCGTCGATAATATTTTTGATAAAACCTTCAATATTGACGATAATCATGCTTACGATATTGATGGCCGTACCTGGCGTCTTGGAGCTGAATGGACATTCTAATCAGAAGATACCTATTTAATACTTCATTGGATACTCTAACTATTTTCAACTTTTATAACTGCTGAACAAATAAAAACAGCTGACCCTAAAATAAAGGTCAGCTGTTTTTTACATTCACCAACAAAATCTCCCGCATCTATAAACAATCTATCTGTTATCAAAACATGCAACTTTTAACGCTTCTTACCAAAAATCTGCAGCAACCGTAAAAACAAGTTAATAAAATCCAAATACAAAGTCAAAGCACCCAGCACCGCAAATTTAGCAATACTGCTTTCATCGTCATCTATGCTGTGAGCGATTTTTTTAAGCTTTTGCATATCGTAAGCAGTAAGGCCAACAAAGATAACGATCCCCACATAAGTAAGAATCCACATCATAGTGTCATTTTTCAAAAACATATTGACGACCGAAGCGATGATCAGACCAATCAAAAGCATAAACAAGATACTGCCCATTTTGCTTAAATCCTTTTTAGTGACATAACCAAAAAGAGCGGTGGCGCCAAAAGTACCTGCCGTTATCCCAAAAGTCGTTGCAATGGACTCCTGCGTATACATAAGAAAAATTGCCGACAGTGTAACGCCGGTTACAGCTGAATAAACAAAAAACAAAAAGCTGGCCATACTCGCACTCAGCGAATTGATTTTGCTGCTGATGATCATAACCAATACGATCGGCGCAAACAAAAACGCATAAAACGTTATTTGACTGCCAAAGATCAGATTTAACAATGCCGGAGAATGTGCCGTATAATAGGCGACTATCCCCGTTGATAAAAGTCCAAAAAACATCCACCCATAAACCTGGGCAAAAAAGCTTTGTACAATACTTGTACGCTTAACTGATTCCACATATGATTGATTTTCCATAAATTTACCCTCCTTAAAATACTAATTATATAATACTAAAAATACTCCACTTTTCCAAATTTAGTTAATTGCAAAAAAACATACATTGATTAACCAAAGCACTGATTTCTTTCCCAATAATTTTATTGGAACTAACTGTGCTGTTCGTATGTGTAGTGCCATTTTCTTTTACTTCGCCTTTATACTTGGAATAACCGGCATTAATATCGCTGATTCCAGACGTGTTGATACTGACCCCTATACTGCCGCTGCTGGCTTTGGAGTCTGAACTAGACGTATTTATATTTTTGCCGGATGTAATATTGACATCGCCTTTTGCAGCAAGACTGACATCTTCGCCGCTGACATCACTGCCTTTGATGTTGATATCTTTTTCAGAAGCAGTGATGTTGACATTGCCGTCGGCTTTGACTGTGCTGCCCTGAACAATAGTTGTACTACTACTAGATTCAGTTTTTGACTTTTGGCTGCCGATGCTGATATTAAGGCTAAAATCATCAGCATTGAAGCCATCTTTTAACCCGTCCTTAGTTTGATTCAAAACGCTGTCTTTTCCACTTTTGGTCAGGTCGTTTACTTCTTTGCCAACGATCAGCGCTTTTAAGCAATCGTCTTTAACGCTGTCTGCTTTTTTGATGGTATCATGTACGCTCTCGGCTACTGATAACGCAGGTGTGGTGAGCGACACCGTTAAGCCGCTCTTTTTATATTCGTGTTTTTCCTGGGCGTTGTAGGTGTTGTCGGCGCTTTCGATAGTGACGTTTTGCCCGGTCAGGTTGATGTCTTTGCCTGCCAGCACATCGCTGGCACAGATGCTTACGTCTTTACCTGCTTCGACATTGACGCTGCCCTTGATACTGCCGACAGTGCTGCCAGCCTGTTCAATGATCGTTAATTTTAATAAAAAAGTTTTTTGTGATTTTTTAATCAAAAATTTAACAGAATAGAATATCCCAACAAGTAAAATCAACATCCAAATATACGGTGGAAAAATATGCAGCAATTTTAATCCTCCAGTTATCAGCATCCCGAAAAACATTGTTCTTACCTATCGCTTTTCACTTACATATTTGAGTTGTAAGTGTTATCTAAACAATAAAAACATTAAAAATATTATTACAAAAAGAAATTCTAAAATTTCTAAGATTTTATTTTTTAAAGGTCTACTTTGATAATCTTTTTCTTTGTAATTCTTATAATACAAAATACTAGTAAAAAATATTATTAACAACGGTATAATACATTTTATCAACAATCGTGATTCATAAAAAATTTTCGTAGTCAAACTGTCAACTGCAAGTAAACAAATCAAGAATCCCAAAATATAAAACAATTTATTATATTTATGCTTACTCATATTTTTATCTTTGATGAATTTATGGCTTATGGCACAAATCCCGATAACTATAATAACTACCCAAAAATACTTTGGTAAAATATAAAACACTTTAATCCCCCATTCCATTCCAATCTTTCATATTAGATGCATATGAATTAACTAAAGTAATATATCCTGTTTCAACAGGAATTGAAATAATTGGAGGCACATTATTCTCTAGCTTGTTTCCAACAATATGGAATACCACAGCCTTTGTTAAATCAATTCCACTATTTAGAAGAAAACTAGCATCATCTATACGATTATTATAATTATCATAAATCTCAAAAGGTACATTCCCATATTCTACTATACCTCTTACAACTTTTATTGGTCCTACAACTTGTCCCGCAACAACTTGCACTCCAGTACTAAACACATCAGGCAAATATTTAACAACATTATAAATACCCAAAAACGCTTTAGCATCTTCTAAATTCTGATGTAATCCTTTAGCTGGATCAACAACAAAACTTACTCCACTATCATCAAACTTGGTTAAAGTAGACAGCGCGTTCATAAACGCCTTTTCCATATCTTCAGCTGCTTTTGGATCATTTTTGATATTATCCAAGCTCATCTTATAATATGCTTCTATAACCTTAACCTTATCTTCCTGATTTTCAGCCTTTCCAAAATCACGAACAAAATTTTCTTGTTGCTCATGTGTCAAATGATTAAACTTTTCTACATCCAACGCACTGGCCACACTATTATGTGAGTTCAATTTTGCTAATTTGGATGCAGCAGACGCCGCTATGCTCACAATAAGCTGTTTTACTGTGGGGTCTTTCACATCACGCAAAATATTTTGCAGAGCTTCTGTTGTTGCCACACCAGCTGCTCCAGATAAAAAATCTCCACTGGCAAAATATGACGTTAATGCCCCTGCTGCAATATTCAGCATTGCTTTTTGCTCCAGTGTAAGTTTTAAGGTCATATCACCGATAACTGAATGTGCCATCTGACTAAATAAATTTGCCATTTCACGGCGTTCTTGTACTTCCTGCTCATCAAAAATTTTACCAAGAGAATTCAGTGTATTTTTGGTATCCCTATTCAGGTCTTCAATATTTTGTTTTTGATTTTCTTTGTCCGTTATTTCGATAGTTCCTTCTGCTACGCCTGATTTAGTCGTACTGCTGTCTTCATCTGAGACTTCAACCCCCGTTTCAGGGCCTCCTACAGTATTAGTATGTACCTTTCCATTTTTATCTTTGTTCTGACTGATACTGCCGCTAAATCCATCGCTCTTACTGCTGTATTCAGCCTTGTTATCCACATCTTCCCAAGTCAGCGTGCCAGTAGTCAGCTTATTTTTATCAGGCGTTGCATCGCTGTCTATTATACCACCTTTAAGGCCGGTGTTTTTATCGACTGTGATATCAAACCCGCCTTCTCCGGCGTAAATACCACTTTGGTCGGTTACACTACTGTATTTGGAATCAGTGTCTGTAGTATCTTTACCAAAAGCAATACCGCTGCCCTGTGGTTTTTTATCTATACCGATATCAATACCAAAGTTTTTATCTTTAGCTGTATAGTTATCAGTATCCTGCTGGCTTTCAACATTCAGATTCCCGCCTATCTCTGCTGTTACTTTATCACCGCTCACCTTACCGCCTTTGATATTCACATCTTCTCCGCTCGTGATAGTGAGGTCTTTATTGGCTGTAATATTAGCATTTGTATGCGTCGTTCCGTCACTATCTACAGTACTGCTGCCTTTGCCATAGTTAATACCGCCGCCAATAATACCACTAACACCAAAGTCTACCGACGCCCCAAAGCTTTTGTTACTGGCGTCAAACTCATTGTTAGTACTGTTTTCTGAAGAAGTAATGTTGATATTTTCTTTGGCGTCTAAAGTTACGTTTTCTCCGCTTACATTGCTACCTTTGATGTTGATATCTTTTTCGGTAGCAGTAACAGTAATATCACCGCCTGCTGCAACATTACTGCCTTTGGCAACAGTAACTTCACTTTCCAGTTTGGATTTAGAAGAAGCCGAACCAATGCCGATGCTGATCTTGAAGGCCGCACTTTCATCTTTGGCATCTATATTATCTAAAGTATTAGAGATATTATTAACATTTTTCTGCAGATCATGCAGCGTATTCAGTTCATATAGAGCTTTTAATTTTTCATCTTTTACTTCTGTGGCACGTTGTATCGGATCAGTTATTTTCTGAACGGCTTCAACCGTTTGTCCACCCAACGACACAGTGATACCTGTCTTTTTATATTCGTGTTTTTCCTGTGCGTTGTAGGTATTGTCGGCGCTTTCGATAGTGACGTTTTGCCCGGTCAGGTTGATGTCTTTGCCTGCCAGCACGTCGCTGGCACTGATGCTTACGTCTTTACCAGCTTCGACATTGACGCTGCCCTTGATACTGCCTACAGTGCTGCCAGCCTGCTCAAAGTTTTGGTTGTCGTACTGGTCTTTGCGTTTTTCTTTGCCGATGGTAAATCCCAGTCCGCCTCCTGACAGCAGTCCCGATTTTTTGACTTGTTTTTTATAGGTCGAAGACGAGGTATCTTCGGCTGCTATGATGTTGACATTACCGCCGGCTGTGATGTTGACGTCGTTATCGGCAACTACATTGGAAGCCGTGATATTAGTATCCTTACCACTTGTCAAATCAACGCTGTCGCCGCTGATATTGCTGCCTACATTGTAGTCTGCAGCTTTGGCGTCATAGATATCGGTTGTTTTACTGGAGAGGAAACCGATTTTTTTCTTGTGTTCTTCAAATATACTTTCGTGATGTTCCGTCATGGTATTCAGATTGACCGAACCTGCTGCATCGGCAGTAATTTTGCCCTGTTCGCTGGCAATATTACTGGAGATGATATTGATATCGCGGCCGCTTTGCAGGCTGATATCGCCTCCGGCAGACATACTGCTGCCCTGGACTTTTTCGTCGTCGGTCATTACGCGGTTGTAGTAGAAGCCGCCGCGGTGCCCAATTTCGGCATCCTCCATTTTACGGTCTTTGACGGCCTTAAGCTCTATGCTGCCGCCGGCTTCAGCTGTGATGCTGTCCGTTGCCGTTACATGCGAGCCTGTTAAAGCAAGATCGCCTCCCGCCTGTAGCTGCACGTTTTTGCCGCCGACAAGGGCGCTGTTATTGTTGATGTTGATACGTTTATCCCGATCAGTACCCACTACGGCGACACGGTCGCCGGTAGCGATGCTGCTGATATCGATTTTATTGCCGGCTGTGATGGACGTATTGCCATCTGCCGCCGTTACCGAGCCTTTCAGTTCAACGTTTTGGCCTGCTTTAAGTTTTAAATCGCCGCTGGCCGTGATGCTGCCGACCTGATCAACAGTTACCTGATGCAGTTCACGGTACTGTACGTCACTGGTCGTAGTTTCGTTGACAATGTTGTTGCCGGCTTCCAGGCTGATATTGGTGCCGCTGATGGTGCCTCCGGCATTGATAATATCCTGTTTGCCTGTAAGCGCAAGCTCCTTCCCTGCTTTGACAGTACCGCCCAGATTATTGATGCTGCCTGCGGTAATATCACTGCGGTCAGAAGCAACGATACTGCCGGTATTGGTAAGCGTATCACCTGTTACCAGATGGATATTGCCGCCGGCCAGTAATGCGCCGTCAGGTTTAAGCTCGCCTTTACGCACAGAAGCCAGATAAACGACTGGTACCAGTACATTTTGTCCGTTGACTTCCTGTTCTACCATCCAGACGATGTCGGTCGTTAGATTGGCCATTTGTTCAGCTGTCAGCGCTACACCTACCGTCAGGTCAAATTTATCGGCTGCTATAGCAGCATTGTTCATCAGCTCTTTAAATTGTTCTTCATCACTGGTAAAGCCTGCCAGATACTGTTTTCCTGTCAGGTTCAATATCTGATCGCGAATCAGCTGCTGTTCAGTGAAGCCATCACCCAGGCGTTTCATGACCTTTTGCGGGTCGCGGCTGATGCGTTCGAACAGATAGTCGCTGGAAAGGAAATTTTTATAATTGGTAAATCTTGGGTCCATTTCAATAAGATAGCCAGCAGTAGAGTCGGCCGGTTTTAGAAGCGGATTTTTAGAAGTGAGGTCACTGATTTGGGGCACACTGACAGACGGCTCGATCCCTGCCGGATTCTGGGCCGTTGGCGTATAGGTGACTGTTAAGTCTTCGTATTGGGCATCAATAGTGCGATTGACAGTAGTGGTGCCTACAGTAGTAGTATTATTGCCGCCGGCCGAAATAACGCTGTCGGCGCCGCCGTCAATCAGCTCACGGGTATGCAGATAGTAAGGTGAACGGTCTTGACCATAAACATAGTGACAATGACGGTGCCATCTTCTATGCTTTTTATATTTCCAGTATTTGACATCAGTACCAGTCTCAGTGGTACGTTTTATATTTTTATAACCAATGTTGGTAAGGCTGGCTGCTGCCAGGTCAAGATCATGACCGGCTGTGATAAAGCTGTATTCATTATCAACAGTATCGGCGTCAATAGTCATATCAGCACCGGAAAGAATATAGGCGGCAGGGCTGTCCAGATAAATGGTGCCATCCTGCACAACGCGATGAAAATAGCGCCGGGCATTATAATATTTGCCAGACAGGCTGAAGCCCGGTAAAGCTATATCATGATCTGTTTCTGTTACGTCCCAGCCGGTAATGAATTCACGCTTTTCATTAGTCAGGCTTCCGGCAGCAATATGCACATTTTTATCGCCCCTGATAGTGGAGGATTGGTTCAGCAGCTCGGCCGTTTTACCTGTTCCGCTGCCAATCGTTACATCGCCCCGTGCATAAACGGAAGCAGAATTGAGGTTTTGCAGTTTATTTTTGATCGTCAGGTCAATATCAGCTCCTGAAAAAATGACGCCGCCATTATTGGTAAGGTTATTGGCATTGACAACAGTACCATTACCGCCGATCATCACTCCCTGTATCTGGGTGATGTCTTTCACGGTATTTATATCAAGTTTTGCTGCTGCCGAAATAGTTCCTGTATTTTTAAGGTCATTCGCGGCAGTTACAGCAATGCTGCCTTTTTGGGCAACGAGTTTTCCTGCCTGCAATGCATCGCCGCCAGACGAGACAGTACCGCTGCCATTGGCAAGAATGATATCTCCATATTGGCGGAAGGCAGATCCGGCAGTGAAATCGGCATTACCATCAGTAACTGCGATTTGCCCATGCTGACGCAAGGTGCCTTTAGTATCAAAAGTAAAGTCACCTTCGCTGCTGATCGTGCCATACTGGCCGCTATTACCTTGCACCGCCAGCAAAGTCCCCCCCTGCTGTACAGATATGTTTCCATATTGGTAAAGATCGCTGCCGACGTTTATATTTAAAGCGCCTTTTTCCAGACGCACGCTGCCAGTTTGCGTAAAATCTCTGGCCGCAGTAAGGTTTATTATACCGGTTTCGCTGCCAATAGTACCTGTACTGAGCAAATCACCTTTCGTCTGCAGCTGCAGATCCGTACCGGCCAAGATCTGCTGGCTGTTATAGATATCTCCGCCAGCCGTAATGCTGACGGACCCTTTTTGAGCGGCAAGCCTGCCATGCTGAGCAAGTTTACCGTCAGATGCCAGCGTTATCCCTGAACCGGAAGCGTTGATATTGCCAAAGTTCTTGATGCCGGCATCAGTATCATTGGCTACCAGCGTTATTTTGCCGGCATACATGCCGCCTACTGAGGCAATGTCAATAGTGTTGTCCATACCGGCCGTACTGTTATTTAATTTTTGCGTTTGCAGGTTTTGGGCATCAACGCTGTTATGTCCGGTAACAACATTTATTTCATCCCCGCCCCAAACACCTGCGGTAACGGCTGCATCAGCGCTTACAATATCCAGACGATCGGTAGTTTTGGCGTCAAGCCCCTTCCCGGTAATGATCACGCTGCCGCCATTGACCTGATAGGCATCAAGTCCGCCATTCATTACCGGTTTGCCTGTAGTAAACACGGCATGGCTTGTATTGATAAAGCCGCCATTATCCACAACGATTCCATTGGCGTTGGCAATAACAACACCGGCTCTGTGACCGGCAACTTCAATAAATCCGTTGATGCTGCTGGGATTGGCGCTTGTTACTTCGTTGAGGATGATTTTGGCCGGACGCAGCCCTAACCGATAGTTGTAATCAACATAACCACCCAGCTGGGTATTTACATATTCTGTGGCATTATTTAAAATAAGCCCGCTTTTATTGACGTCAAACCATGTATATAAGTTACGCGAAACGCCGTCACTGTTAGCGGATGCGATTTGAACGATATCAATGCCACTGTTGGTTTTCTCAACGATCGGCTTATATTCTGTTGCGGCATTTTTATCGGCTTCTATTTTTACAAAATCTGAAGCTGCAGCTTTGTCAGTGCTGACACCGGTATCCGGAGCCGTAAATTGCGGTATTTTATCGGGCTGCTCGGGCGGGATATCAACAACATTACTGCCGGTAAGCGTGCCCTCGTTAGTAAAATTATCCGGCAGATCGACATTTTTCTGTGCAGAAATCCGTCCTGTAGTCTGGTTGGCAGCGCTGCCGGCAGTAAAGATGATATCATTTTGAGCTAAAAGTACGCCTGCGTTATCGATCACGCCTGCAATAACACTGATATCGCCGCCGGCGCGCAAAACAGCATTTTTCGCCAGGGTAAGGCTGCCGTTATCAGTATTCGTAATGTCAAGATCGGTACCGGCATCAATGGTGCCGGTCAAAGAATTTTGTTTGCTGCTTAGAGAAAAAGCCTGCCTGGCTTTCAGAAACCCGCCATCGTTCTTTAAATTATCTGCTGTTATCGTCAGATTTCCGTTTTGGGCAGAGATAGTACTGTTTTCGTTGCTGATATCTGCAGCAGTCACTTCTGCTGCCTGTGAAGACAGAATGATACTGTTACCTGCGTTAACGATTTCCTGCGCAGTAAGTTTCAGGTCGCCCGATGTACGCAGTATACTGTTTTGTCCGCTGCCGGCTGCTGTATTGCTTAAAGTACCGCTAAGAACAACAGTTGTCACTCCCGTACCGCTTTGGTCGATACTGCCCTGATTGATCACATCTTTACCGCTGACTGTGATTGAGGCAGCACTGACAGAACCGCTATTTGTAAAGAGTCCGGCTGTAGTCGTTAAACTGCCTTCACTGCTGACAGCTCCGGCATTAGTGATAGTATCGGCAGCTGTCAAAGTCATTTTTGCTGCGGCATTAACAACAGGTTCCGGCTCCGCTCCATCGTCTGTTGCGCTGGTTGGTCTGTAGATGCCGGCTGTAAGCTGTTTATCTGCAATAATGTTTTTAGCGTTTGCTGTAAAATCAACTCCGGCAGTTACATCATCAGCAAATTCTATGGTATCTGAACTTTGCAGCTCAATATTTTTCTGAGCTGTAACCCTGCTGAGGACACTGCTTTCTCCGTTTTCTGTTTCTACGCTTTGGATAAAGGTTATTCTGCCATTGACATTAAGCAAAATACTGCCGGCTTCGCCGACAGCTTCCATAACGCCTGCATTTTTTACGCCGACACCGTTTTCTGTACCCACCATCGTTATTCTGCCGGCATACATACCGCCCAAAGCAGAAACATCAAGCGCCAGGGCTGGTTTTGCTGTTGCTGCTGACATCTGCTCTGCTTGCAGATCGCTGTAGTCTACTTTGTTGGCACCGGTAACTACATTCAGTTCTTCGGCCTGCAAGGTTCCGTTTATTTTTACAGCCCGGCTGATCAGGTCAATTCGCGGCGTAGTACTGCTACCGTTAATAAAACCTGTTTCTGCACCAGCGGTATCTGTTTCAATTCTATCAGCAAAAGTGATTTCGGAAGCATTGTTAACTGTAAATCCTTCTAAATTTCCGGCAGCATCAATAGTGGGCACGCCAGTCGTCAAAACTACCCTGTTAGTATTGATAAAGCCTACTCCGGCGGCATTGATGCCGTTGGGATTGGCTATGATAAGGCTGGCCTGTTGTCCGGCAATCTCCAACATACCGTTTAACTCCGATAACTTACTGCCTGTAACTTCGTTCAGAATGATACCAGCCGGGCCGTTTGTAAGATTGCTGTTACCGCTTATGTTACCTGCCAGTTGTGTATTTATCGCATTTTGACTGTTATTAAAAACAATGCCTTCCTTACCTACCTGCAGGTCGCTAAACTTGTTGTGCGACAGTCCGCCCGGCCCTTGTGGATTATTTATATTGACGACAACTGTACCGACAATATTCTGTGAATTTACCTGCTGTCCTGCAGCAGGTGCAGACACTGTAGTATTAGTATTGGCAAAAACAACCGTGCTGAAATAAGGCTGTGACGAAAAACTTAACAAAAGCAGTGAAGCAGTGATTTTTTTTGCCAGTTCTTTTCTTCTATAGTTACTCATTATTTACCCTTCTTTGCTCAAAATTGGTAGTACACCTGAAATCCTAAAGCTGTTTTCGATGTTTTAAAGCCTTCAGGTTTATAGATCGGCGTACCGATAAATGCGTCATACTGCAGGCCTTTAAGCAAATTGCCCCTGATGCCGAAAACGGCTCCTGCCAGATTTTTCCCAAGCAGATATTCGTCTGAAGGTCCCCAAACATGTCCCAAATCCAGTCCAAGATAAGGCTCCAAACTCAGTTCAGGTATCGCAACACTCAGCTCATTGCGAATAATTATCCCATTTTCTGCAGAAAGAGTTTGCTCTCCATCAAATCCCCGCACCGTATAACGTCCGCCAATGCTGAACTGGTCTGCACCATACAGAACATCGGTCGTATACTGACCGCGGAGGTTAAAAGTATACCGCCCCTGTACCTTGCCCAATTTTACAGGCGCAGCAATATTCAGATTCAAACCATATAAACTGTAGCGTGTAGTAGCAGTGCCTTCAACCTGATCTGTCAAACCCGGTTCCGCCTGCCACCATGGCATACCCTTTTGATAATATAGCAGCATATCTATCGTGCTTGATCCCCAATACTGCCTGTGCAGCAGGCCGAGCTGATAAGCAGTGGTTTCCTGACGCTGCACTTCTATTTCCGTATCATTGATAAAGCTGTGACGTTTACGTTTGATAAGTTTAAATTGTCCCTGCGTCTTACGGGTCCGGTCACGGTATAAAAGCTTCTGTACACTGATTTCCATTCCATCTGTCTGACCGCTCGACAGGAATGGCACAATACTGGGAACAGTTTGATAAAAGCGGTTACGATATTTACTGACACTGAAAGTATAGTCTTTATATGGAAGCGAATAAGAAAAATAATAATTTTTAGTACCATAGGCACTGTCATTGCCCTCTGCGTCTTTGGTATAGCTATAACTCATAATATCATTCAATCCAGTTGGGTTATATAAGGCAATATTAGCAGTAGCCTGCAATCTGCCAGTACTTTCAGTACCTGAATCATCTATGGATAATCCAACAGTCCACGGTTTATCGCCACGCTTGACATCTATCACAACATCACTTTCACCAGGATTAGTTCCCGGAACCAGTTGCATGGTAACATCCTGATTGGGTACACGTTTCATTTGCTCCAGTCCCTGCTCCAAATCACGGATATTTAATAGTTTACCGGGACCGGCAGGAAATGCGTTGCGCCAGGTACCCCATGTATCCTGTGCGAAACGGATATCATGTATAGTACCCGGAATAATAATAAATTTTAATGTACCAAGAGATAAGTCCTGTTCGGGAATAACTACTCTGCTTGTAACATAACCCTTATCAATGATGCTTTCGGATAACAGTTTTGCTAAAATATTTATTCCTTCAACACCAATACGATGATGCTCGTACTGTTTTAATACTTGATTCGTCCAGTTAAAACTGGCTTTATATTTTTTATTTGCACATTCTATTTCTATCTTTCTGATCAAAAAGCTTACTTTTTCTTTTGGTAACTGTACTGCTTCCGCTGTTTCCGTCTGTGGAGCCAAATTTACGTTAGGCGCGTTAATGCGCTCACGTTCTTCCCTGGCCTGCCTTTTGGCACTTTGCTGCTGTTCGATCTGATCTATCCGGCTTTGCTGTGAGAGCATATCTGCCGGTGCTGCCTGTACCTGAACAGCGTTGCAGCTCAAAATTAAAACAATCCCCGTTTTTACTAAAACTTGTTTCATCAAATTTGCTTCCTTTATTTTATTTCATTTATTTTAGTTTAATAATTTGTAACTTTATATAATTAATTATACTCTTGCTGTCAAGATTTCCTTATAATATAATTTTTTATTTGTTTTCGTTTGTATTAAGTATATTAACTATTCTAAAAAAATTTTGTATCAAACATAAATTTTCTCGTTTTTGTATAAAATTCGCTTATCAAAAAAGTGGCAAAAAAAAAAGACTGACCTGAAAACAGATCAGTCTTCTATATCAATTTCAGTTAGAAATTTAGAAAAAAACTTTCAGCAGATACTGAACGCCAATAATGATGGCAACTAAAAGCAGCAGTGCTTTAGTACGGTCTTTTAAATCAAAAACAGTTTTAGGCCTTCTTAGATAATCTAAGAAGGCCTGCATTTTTTCGTGACAGGTTACTTTTTTAGTGATATTTTGCTTAACTTCATGCTCACTGCAATAATTTTTACTCATAGCGCAACGCCTCGATAGGATCTAAAAGTGCAGCTTTACGTGCAGGATAGATGCCGAAGAACAAACCAATGCCAACGGAGAATACCACCGCAATGATAATAGTCGGTATGGAGATCACCGTTTGCCAGCCGGCAAAATAGCTGATGGCATAGGAGGAACCGATACCTAAAATCACACCCAGTGTACCGCCGACAACGCCGATCACCATAGCTTCGATCAGAAACTGCAGCAGAATATTGTTGTAAGTCGCTCCAAGTGCTTTACGGATACCTATTTCCCGTGTCCGTTCGGTAACAGAAACCAGCATGATATTCATAATACCGATACCGCCGACAAGCAGGCTGATAGCAGCTATGCAGCCTAACAGCAGGGTAATGGTATTAGCAGTTTCCATCATTGTTTCCATCAAAGCTGCCAAATTACGTACGGTGAAGTCATCATCGTCGCCTGCTTTGATTTTGTGCCGCTGGCGCAGCAGCTGTTCTACTTCGCCCTGCACCTGGTCGATAACATTTTCATTTTCGGCCTGGATCGTGATCCTGTTTATATGGGTAATACCCATCATGCGGTTTTGCGCCGTTGTCAGCGGTATGTATACCACGTCATCCTGATCCTGACCGCCAGCCGATTGACCTTTGGCTTCCAGGACACCGATTACCTGAAACGGTGCTTTATTGATACGCAGAGTTTTGCCAACAGCATCGCCTTCGGGGAACAGATTATCGACAATCGTCTGTCCGATAACACAAACTCTGGCTCTGCTGCTGAGATCACGTTCAGTCATATTACGGCCTTCAGCTAATTTATAGCTGCGGATATCCAATACATTAGGTGTCGTTCCTTCAACACTGGCAGTCCAGTTTTGGTTGCCGACAACTAATTGATAAGATGAAGAAACAGCCGGGGCAATATAAGCAATGCCTTCGATCTGTTTTTCGATGGCGTAAGCATCTTCCGCCGTCAGACGCGCACCCTGACCGGCTGCCAAGCGTGCGCCGCTGGCGGTACGTCCGCCGGACATAACGATAAGCAGGTTACTGCCCAGACTGGAAATGTTGTTTTTGACCTGTTCCTTAACGCCAAAGCCCAAACTGACCATGGCAATAACAGCGCCGACACCGATAATTATTCCCAAAAGCGTCAGCAATGTACGCAGCTTATTGGAAATCATTCCGTCAATGGCCATTTTGATAGATTCGTTAAACATGGTCAGCCCTCCATTCGTCGCTGACCAGCTTACCGTCACGCATAGTTAAAATCCGTTTGGTCTGCTCGGCGATATCCGGCTCATGTGTGACCATGACTACCGTCTTGCCATTATCATTCATTTTTTTAAAGATATCCATAATTTCATAGCTGGATTTGGTATCAAGATTACCGGTAGGTTCGTCCGCCATAATAATGGCCGGGTCATTGATCAGTGCGCGTGCAATAGCCACACGCTGACGCTGACCGCCTGACATTTCCGTTGGATTATGGTCGATCCTGTCACCCAGCCCAACTGCTTCCAAAGCTGTTTTAGCCCGTTCCAGCCTTTCCTCTTCGCCAATACCGGCATAAACTAAAGGCAAAGCTACATTTAATTGTGCTGACAGTTTCGGCAGCAGATTAAAGTTCTGGAAAACAAAGCCGATTTTAGCATTGCGCGTACGCGCCAGTTCATCGTCACTATAGCCGGCGACTTCTTTGCCATCCAGATAATATTGTCCGGAGGTTGGTCTGTCCAGGCAGCCCAGAATATTCATCATTGTTGATTTACCACTGCCGGACGGTCCCATAATAGAAGTAAATTCACCGACACCGATTTCTACGCTGACGTGATCGAGCGCATGGACTACGGCATCGCCCATAACATATGTTTTCATAATATCTTCAAGCCTGATTACAGCAGTCATATGCGCAGCTCCTTTCATTTTATCAGTGCATCGGAGGGCCACCCATGCGATTACTGTTAGTTTGCGTTGCTTTAGCGGCCTTGACCAAAATTTTATCGCCTTCTTTAAGTTCAGGGCTGCTGACTGCGACCTTATCGTCACCGCTCAGACCGACTTCAACATCTACGTTGCGGATCTCTTTTGTTGCTTCATTATAAACCTGTACATAACGGCTGCTGCCTTCAGTACGCAGGCAATTAGCCGGTACCATCAGTACACCGTCTGCTTCATTGACAATAATATTTGCGCGGGCTGTCATTGTTGGCAGCAATTTACCTTCCGAGTTGGCTACATCTACATAAACGGTGTAATAAATAACATTATTTTCGGTAACAGCTTTACGGGATACCAGTCTTACTATACCTTCAAATGTTCTGTCCGGATAGGAATCAACTGTAAAGTTTACTTTCTGCCCTACTTTTACCTGTCCGATATCAGATTCATCAACCATGGTTTCGATCTGCATATTATCCAGATTGGCAATAGACATGATGACCTGAGGTTCGGAAATACCAGAGCTGATCGTCTGACCAACGGGGGTAGGTTTGCCTATGACATAACCGGAAATCGGTGTAGTAATGACAGTATCATTAACATTAGAGGTAGCCTGGTCATAATTTGCTTTCGCAACTGTATAATCGGCTTCTGCCAGATCATAATCAGATTTTGAAATAGCTCCTTTGGCCAGCAGTGCACTGTAACGATTATAAGTCGCTAAAGCATTTTCCATTTTGGCCTGCATTTGTGTTTGTGTTGCCGCCAGCGAAGTATCATCTAAACGTACCAGTACCTGTCCGGCATTGACATGATCGTTCTCTTCAACACAGACTTCAACGATACGGCCGGTTATTTTGGAACTGATATCGACATTATCTACGGCACTTAAACTGCCGGTAGCTGATATGCTGTCCGATAAATGTCCATATTCAACGGTCGCCGTCCGCACCGTTTCTTTAACTTCGGTACTGCTTTTATAATAACCATAGCCAAAATAACCGATCGCTATCACAGCTATCAAAAATCCCAGCAGATACTTATTACGTTTTATCCATGCTAACATCATACATCCCTCTTTACTTTCGTAAAATTAACAATTCTTATCAGCTCGTACTATGTTTAAAATTATAACTTATTCCATTCTTTTGGTCAAAACCTATGATAACGAAATTCTGTGTTTTTTTAATGACATTTTTTGCAAAAAGTATGACAAAAAAGTGATTTCTAAAAACAGAAAAAGCAGTCTGCGCTGGGCGCAGGCTGCTTTTAGTTTAAAAATCAACCACGTATTTGTCCGTCGCCGCTGATAAGATATTTGCTGCTGGTTAGCTCCGGCAAAGCCATTGGTCCGCGTGCATGCAGTTTTTGTGTACTGATGCCAATTTCAGCGCCGAACCCGAATTCAAAGCCGTCTGTAAAACGTGTTGAAGCATTAACATAAACTGCAGCAGCATCGACACGCTGCTGGAACGTGCGGGCATGGTTATAGTCACTGGTGACGATACATTCAGAATGTTTAGTCCCATATTTAGCAATATGTGCAAGAGCCTCTTCCAATCCGCTTACTATTTTTACTGATAAACGCAGATCTCCGTACTCTGTGGCCCAATCTGCTTCTGTAGCTGCCTGGATTCGTTTATCAAAAGCCTGCGTCTTACCACAGCCGATAATAGTGACGCCGGCGGCAAAATATTCTGTCAGCATCTGCGGCAAAAATTCAGCAGCAGCGTCTTCATGCACCAGTAATGTTTCCATAGCATTGCAAACTGCCGGACGCTGTACTTTAGCATTGATCGCAATCGCACGCGCCATATCATAGTCTGCACCTGCATCCACATAAGTATGACAGACACCGATGCCTGTTTCGATGACAGGAACCGTTGCATTCTGTACCACTGCCTGAATAAGTCCAGCACCGCCGCGGGGAATAACTACGTCGACCAGTCCGTTCATTTTTATTAAATCAGTTACTGCCTGACGATCACTACTGTCAACGAACTGTATTGCTCCAGCAGGGATACCTGCCGACTCTGCCGCTTGCGTCAGTATGCCGGCAATGACAATATTAGACTGCAGCGCTTCGCTGCCGCCCTTCAAAATAACCGCATTACCTGATTTTACGCACAAACCGATCGCATCAGCCGTAACATTCGGCCTGGCTTCATAAATAATCCCGATCACGCCAAGAGGAACACGTACCTTAGTCACAGTTAAACCGTTAGGCAGCCTGCGCCCGTCTAAAACGTTACCGACAGGATCTTCAAGCTGCGCTACCTGACGCAGACCTTCAGCCATAGCGTTGATACGTACCTGGGAAAGCGCCAATCTGTCTAACATCGATTCTTTCATATTATTAGCACGGCCGGCTTCCATGTCTTTGGCATTAGCCGCCAAAATTTTCGCAGCCCCTGCTTCAAGCGCGTCTGCCATCGCCAACAGAGCTTTATTTTTGATCACGGTAGAAGTTACTGCCAGTTCACCGGCCGCACGATGTGCCGCTTCGGCTTTAGTACGCACCATTTCATAAGTTGTCATGTCAGATACCTCCTAACCTAAAATAACCAGATCATCACGATGAATAACCTCATCGTAATTTTTATGGCCTATTTTATCTTCTATTTCCGAAGTTTTTGCACCTTTGATCTGCTCCAGCTCGGCTGAAGAATAGTGACTTAACCCGCGGGCCAGTTCGTGCCCTGCCATATCGACAACGCTGACGGTATTTCCCGCTTCAAACTGTCCTTCAACTGCCGTGATTCCTGCCGGTAAAATACTGCAGCCGCCGGCTTTACGCACGGCCTTAGCACAGCCTTCGTCAATAACAAGTTTGCCCATGATACGGGCGCCAAAAGCCAGCCAGCGTTTACGAAACTGCAGCCTGTTTTCTTTCGAAACAAAAACTGTACCTATATTTTCACCTTGCAAAATACGGGCTATGGCATATTTTTCATCACCGCGGGCAATTGCCAGATGGATACCTGAACTGGTAGCGGCTTTAGCCGCCTGGATCTTGGTAAACATCCCTCCTGTACCCAAACTGCTGCCAACACCACCGGCACTGGCCTCAATTTCAGGAGTAATATCACTGACGATACTCACCAGTTTCGCATCGGGATGTGTCTGTGGGTTTGCGGTATATAATCCGTCCACATCAGAAAGGATAACAACCAGATCAGCATCGACGATACCGGCAACCAGAGCCGACATATTGTCATTATCGCCTATTTTCAATTCATCTAAAGCTACAACGTCATTTTCATTGACAATAGGAATTACCCGGTTTTTCAGCAGCTCCATAAAGGTGTTGCGGGAATTTGTATAGCGGTGCCTGTCCAAAGATTCTGTTTTAGTAAGCAGCACCTGCGCTACGATCTGTCCATATTCGGCAAAAAGCTTCTCATAGGTGTGCATTAAAATACCCTGCCCCACAGCAGCAGCAGCCTGCTTGCCGGGAATAGTCTTTGGTTTTTCGGACAGGCCCAGACGGTCTACCCCTACAGCAACGGCACCGGAAGTAACAAGGATCATTTCTTTACCCTGATTCTGTAAGTCGGCAAGTTCCCGGGCCAGTCGGTCTATCTGTTCAAAATTACGTTTACCGTTAGCGTAAGTTATGGTACTGGTACCAACTTTCACTACGATACGTTTAGCTTCTTTAAGTGCAGAGCGGTCAAAAGTCATCCAGCTCAATCCCCTCGTTAAAATCTTAGTATTCTTTGAATTCAAATACCATATCGCGGATACGTACGGTTTGACCTTCCTGAATACCTTTTTCTTTTAAAGCCGCATCAATCCCCAGGCTTTTCCAAATCAGCTGGAAACGATACAAAGCTTCGTCATTATCAAAATTGGTCATAGCTACCAAACGCTCGATATTTTTCCCTTTTACTTCAAAATCAGCATCCGCACAAGCGGTGATCTCAAAACTGTCCGGGTCTATTTCATCCATAATGATATTCTCTTCTTCGTCCGGTTCCGGTTCAAAGTTCTGCAGCATCTCATAAGCCTTATACATCAGTTCCTGCAGACCTTCGCCGGTAGCCGCCGAAGCCTTAACGATTTCATAGCCTTTAGCTTCAACATATTCTTTAACACGCTGGAAATTTTCCTGGCCTTCCGGCAAATCCATTTTGTTGGCAACTACCAGCTGCTTGCGGCGTCCTAACCGTTCGCTGTATTGAGACAGCTCAAAATTGATTTTTTCAAAATCCTCAATAGGATCACGTCCGTCGGTACCGGAAACATCCAAAACATGCAGCAGTACTTTTGTACGTTCTACATGACGCAGAAAGTCGTGACCCAAGCCAACACCTTCATGCGCTCCCTCGATAAGTCCGGGAATATCAGCAAGAACAAAGCTGCGTTCAGCATCGATACGCACCACTCCTAAAACAGGGGTCAATGTAGTAAAATGATAAGCGGCAATTTCAGGTCTTGCAGCCGAAACCTGTGCAATGATACTGGATTTACCGACACTCGGATAACCTACCAGGCCAACGTCAGCCAGAAGCTTCAACTCCAGCTTTATCCAGCGCAGCTCGCCCGGTTCACCTTTTTCTGCAAAAGTCGGTGCTCTGTTGGTACTTGTAACATAGCAGGCATTACCTTTACCACCACGGCCGCCTTTAGCAATAACATATTCCTGTCCGTCCTCAGTCAAATCAGCCAGGCGCACACCGGTAGCATCATCGCGCACTAAAGTTCCAAGAGGTACTTTTACGATAACATCATCGGCACGTGGTCCTGTACAGTTGGAATTACCGCCGTGTCCGCCACGTTTGGCAACAAATTTTCTTTTGTAACGAAAATCAATTAAAGTATTGAGATTTTTATCAGCTTTTAAAATCACGTCGCCGCCACGACCGCCATTGCCACCGTTCGGGCCGCCTTTTTCAACAAATTTTTCGCGTCTGAAGCTGCTGCGTCCGTCACCGCCGGCACCTGCTTCGACATATATTCTCGCTCGATCAATAAACATGATATTCTCCTCTATCTTCAATAATTAAATATTCAGCATAAATGTCTCGTTAAATTTAACGCCTGCCTACTTATCTATTTCCTTATTATAATACAAAAAGGCCAGTGAAAGCAAAGTTTCTTTATTTACTATTATCTTTTTCCAGCCAGGTTCTAAGCAGCGGAGCAGCATATGTTCCCATCGCCCTGTAAACGGCTGCCGTCGGGTGTACGCCATCCAGATAAGCATCCTTCAGTTCTGCAGCAGTCAGTCCAACAGCAGGCTGCAGATCCAGCAGCAATGTCCGCTCTGCAAAACGTGCGCTTATTACATCCCGCAGCGGTAAAATATATTCGTTTAACCTGCTTTCCGCCGTTACAAGCGGCAAAACAATACCCAAATCAAAGTTTTTACTCTGACAATATCTCAAGGTTTTATCCAAATCTTCCAGAATAAATTTCTGCGGACGCATTTGAATGATATCATTAGCTCCTCCCAGAAACAAAATATGTTTAATATGAGCCGGCAAAGGCATTGTTTTCAGGCGGGATAAAATATCGTCTGTACAATCCCCGCATACTCCATAATTCAAGAATTTATCTCCGGTGAGTTTTTCAGCTTCGGCAAGCCACGATATACGCGGGCCAAAAGGGAAACCATAAATCAAAGAATCACCAAAACATGCCACTGTCTGCATTTTTCCACCACCTGCCAATTCTTAATGGCATTTTATCAAGACTTCTCGTAAAAAGCAAAATAATTTTTTGAGGTTTAGCTTGAAAAACTTTTAGTCCTAATATAATTATGTAATTATATTAAACAGATTATGTAATCATTGTAAGATGCAAACCCTATTGCAATAATGTATTATATAGACAAGGCAAAAGCATTTAATGCAATTACCTCCTCCCTTCTCTCTCAATTATTTTCATCCTTTCAACCTCAAAAAGCGGTTGCGACTACGGTGGTGCGAGTCGCAGCTGTTTTTTGGTTTTATAAATAAAAGGTTCCGTACTTAACGTACGGAACCTTTTATTTATTTTGTGCATTGGTATTTACCAGTATAGCATCTTTAAACTGTAAATTTTTGACAGTCGTTTCTAAAAATGTTTTTTCGTCCGCTGTCAAAGCCCGTTCTTTACTCATTATCATCAGATAAATCAAATTACCGTTCTTAAGGGTGGCATAAATCTGTCCGTCATATTTCTGCCCTACGCTGTCAGCTATATAGCTGCTGAATTTAATAAAATACATCTTCCCATTCTGCAGCTCACCTGCGACTACCGGCTCCTGCCAACCGCTGTTTTGCAGATTTTCCGCAAAATAGTCCTTCATCACTCCGCCAGGTCTATAATTCAGGTCGGGCAATTCTTTTGTCAATTTACTGCTTTCCACCATAACATGCATTGTCATCGATTTATTAACAGGGTCACTTATTGAAAGCTGCGCGACCTGAACCCCAAGTTCGTCATTTGGATCGGTCGGCCTTTCCACAACTGTTACTGCATACTGTTCAGGCAAGCTGACAGTACAACCACCATCAGTCACTTCATATGTTCTTTCAGCAGCGCAGGCAACCCCTATTGAAAATATAAAAATCAAACTCATCGATAATAAAATTTTCCGCAGCATCATACCACTCCGTTCTTAAGTGTTCTGTTTACCATTATAACAGAAAGTAAGGTTCTTTGTATAAACAAAAAACCTTACTGAAAACTTTATTTTAATGAATCTTCCACATCACGCAATCTTCCCTTACCAATATTCTGATACAGATTATCATAACGTTCTTCTGCTAAATTTCGTCCTTCTTCCATAGCTTTTTTTATATCTTCAAAATACGAATTTACTGCAGCAGGTGACCATGTCTGCAATTCACATAACGCATACTTTCTAAAAAGTTCCGCATTAGCCCGTTCTCTTTTAACAGCATGTGGATATTTAAAGGCTAATTCATTCATCCACTTTTCTTCTATATCAACGATCCTTTCGATCTGTGGATTGTCCCGCAGGGTTGGTATCTGATCACCAATCAAAGCATATTTTTCAGTCATAACATTACGTCCGTCTTTTTTCGCTGTTTCCAAATCGCACAGCCACAAAGCAACTGTTTTATCCGATAAAACAGAATATGTCATACGGCGCATTTCCTTAAATGCAGGTATGGTATTAGCAGGAACAGCTTCTTCCGCATTGACACTCATAAACATTTCGGTCTCCAAATCAATGATCCGCTGCATGATCTCATTTCTCTGCATATTTTTCACTCCTTTACGGCAGCACGCTTTTGTGCTAAAGCTTCAACTTCCTCCAAATCTTTAAATCCTAAATTACCATACAGATATTGGTAACGTTCTTCAACTAAATTACGTTTTTGTGTCGCGGCTAAAAAGATATCACGATAATATAAATTTAAAGTTGCATCAGAATACGTTTCCAATTCGCAAACTGCGTATGTAGTAAAGCCGCCTTCAACAGCTATTGTCAAAGGATATTTTTTATGTACTTCAGAAAGCCATTTTCTTTCGATATCTACTATTTTGTAAATCAGTTCATTTTCATTTAACGATGGTATCAAATTTTCCATACGGGCATATTTTTCTGTCATTAAGTTACGCCCTGCCGCCGCTGCCGTTTCCAGGTCCTGTAAATACGATGTCAGTGTATCAGCCGCTAAAACCGAATGGCTCATTTCACGCATCAGATAAAAAGTTTTCAGCATTTCCTGGCAATCAGCTGGTTCACTGGCTTTAACAGCGATAAACATCGCTGCTTCACGGGCGATAATCTTTTCCAAAAGCTGTTTTCTATCCATTTACAACACCGTCCTCAAATAAGCTTATCTGCTGCAGTAACAATCGTGCCAGTAAATTTGCCGCTTCTCTGGTAGGATGGATACCATCACTGCCAAAAATACATTTCCCATCCAGACTTTTTATCCTGTCATACCAGTCCAGTAGATTAACGCTTTTACCAAGCATTAATCTTGTCAGCAGGTTATTATACAGAACGATCTTTTTTTCTAAACCTGCATGTTTTAACAGATGGACTTTCTCTACAGGAGGATTATTGATAACAATCACTTTGCTCCCTCTGCTCTTGGCAAAATTTAGAAAAAGCTGCAGATTATTTTTATATTCATCAGGCGTTACCCAAGGGTCACGACCGTATTGTTCAGAGTAAAGCGGCCAGATTTTTCTTCCTTCCGCCGGCCATAAATCTACCAGACCCAATTGTAATATCGTATAATCCGGGCGTAAAAATTCTATTTCATTGGCCTCGCCTTTTATAAGACTTAAACTTGTATTAGCATGGCGGCAGCGATTTACCAGACATACATCCTCGGTAAAATTTGCGCTGAGCATTCTGCGCAGCTGCTCGGGATATGTTCCTGCGTAATCGAGTTCTACATTAAAGCTGTTTTTTGCATATCGCGGTAAACCGTAGCTGTCGCCAATTACCAATACTTTCATATTTCCAGCCCCTAAACAAATATTTTCTAAATACAGTACTGTTTTAAAATCTTATTTATTCTGTATAGTCTTCGTTTTCTTCTAAAACTACACCCTGTTGATCAGGCACTTTTATTTTCAGCGGTAAAATAAAAGCTATAATCGCCGAAAGAACAAAAGAACAGAGAGCAAATTTGATAGAAGCAATAAAGTTACCAGTAGTATCGGCAAGATATCCGCCCATAAAGCTGCCCAGCGCCGGTCCTATACCCATAACAATCAGGGTGGCAAGCCCCCACAATTTGCCCAGACTGACGCGCCCATAGATAGCACCGGCATAACCAACGACGCCACCCGGTTCAATTGCCCAATAAACTGCAAACAGTACGCAGATCAAAGCACCCAAAGTGGTAGACTGCGGTCCCATTGTCATAAGCAGCAAACAAGCTACTGCGCCTACAGCCGGGCCGAAAATAAGCATTGTTTTTCTGGCTTTGATCTCATTTTTCATCGCTACAACTAATTTATCAGATACGATACCCAAAAGCGGCATCGTAAAGATACCGGCGATACCAATGATGATATAAAGGTTAGTTGCATTATCTAAAGTCATTTTCAAATCTTTGGTCCAATAAGTAACGACCTGAGTCCAAATCAAAAATTCAGCAACCATACTGGTCAAAAATGCCAGAATCGAACCCCAAATCGGAAACGTGCTAAAAGCCTCTCCAATTTTCCAGGGATACTCTTGTTGGGCTGCCGTGCCTTTAGCAGGTGGAACTTCGCCAAAAGCATGTAAGCCATACTGTTCCGGGTTCTTTTTTGCCAGTAATGCTGCCAGTAAAAGTGCTACGAGCGAAATCCAACCCAAAATTGTCATTGCATCACGCCATTGTCCTGCATTTTCGACCAGCATCGGTTTCACGCCCAAACTGAGTACAATCTGCGCCATTGGGGCACCGGCAAAAGCAATACCCCACATTTTGGCATAATATTTTCCAACGAACCATTTACGAATGGAAATGGTAGATGATACCCACAGCATACCTGTTCCGATACCGGCAAAAATAGCATAAGCCGCATAATAAGAATATAAAGATTCAACCTTCGCTGTCAGATAAAAACCCAGCATACAAAAAACTGCGGCAATAGTATAAACAGGTTTTGTACCCCATTTATCCAAAATCATACCGCTAAAGAACGCTGTAATGGCATAAATGCTCATCATCAGCGAATAGCCTAACGATACCTGTGCCCCGGTCCAACCCATCGTCTGCGACATTGGCCCGGCCAGGATAGCAAAAGTAGAGCGGTAACCAAACAGGCAAAATACTGCCAGCCACGCAGCAACGACTACAAAATAAGAGGTTTTTTTCGCATCCATATAAACCATCCCTTCGTCTCACAAATCTATAAAAGATTATGAGTTAATAGTAATTACAAATTTCAGCTCCATTTTGAAAAGAGGCGGATGCAGGCTCCTGCATCCGCCAACTTACTTTAGTTAAGGAGGAAGTATTGTAATAGACTTATTTACTTGTAAACTGTTCGCAATATACGGCTTTCAAATCACCGTAAGTCCAGTCTTTTTTCTTAAAGCCATCGCAGATACCAATGTTGTTTTCGTCAGCTTCTATAAAGCATTTGCAGCATTTACATTTAGCAATAGGCGTAAACATCGGACAGGTTTCGCTGTCAATAAGGATAATACTGTCGTTATTGGCATGGCAGATACCTTTAGCAACGTCAATAGGGGTAAAATTACGGCAATCAGCATGATTATTTTTAGCCATTGTGACTCACACTCCTTCGTATTCGGTTCTTGCAACAACTTCGTCCTGGATCGGTTTACCGATTTCTACCCAGTATTGAGTAAAGCCGGCTACACGTACCAACAAATCACGATAGTTATTAGGATGTTTTTGAGCATCTTTCAAAACTTTAGAATCGACGATATTAAATTGAATATGGAAGCCGCCTTTTCTCATGTAAGAACGGGTCAGATCCAACAATTTCTTAGAACCTTCGATACCTTTTACTGCATTCGGATGCAGTTTCAGGTTCATCTGTGAGTTTTGAGATCTGCTGTGATCCCAGCAAGTAGCGGATTCAAATAATGCATAGGCACCATTGCGGTCAGTACCAGGATATGCAGACATAGAAGCGTCAGCAAAAGTAGTACCGGAAAGACGCCCGTCAGCAGATGCAAGTGTTGCTGCACCTTGCGGAGCATGGGTAGATACAGACATCTGGCAAACATAGAACGGCTTAGCGTACAAGGATTCATATTTATCGCCGCAGCCACAGTACCAGTCTTCAAATTCAGCCAGAATTCCATCGACTTCAGGAATATCGTTGCCATATTTAAAGGATCTCAGGCAATCTGCGTGGATCTGATCGTAACGTCCGTCATCATCATCACGTTTTTCCTGAGCTTCAAGCGAGAAGCTGCCGATTTCATCAGCATTTTTGAAGCCAAAGTTATTAATAAGCGCATCTGTAAGTTCTTCCAGAGTATATTTCTTATCTTCAAACACCAATTTTTTAATATTGTACAAAGAATTGACCATATTGATAGTGCCAGTGTCTTCAATGTTATAAGTAGCATTGTAGCGGTAGCCCATATTGCCAATATGCTGGCCTTTTGCCAGGCAGTCAGGTTTCAGGAAGGAATTTACCAGCGACATGTTATGTTTACGCCATACATCATGCTGAATATTATTGGTAGTTACAAGGCAATCGATGACGATATCATAATATTCAAGGAATTGTTCATACAATTCTTCATAAGTTTTAAATGTTTTGTTATGAGGTGGCAGAACCTGCAAATCAATACGTCTGTCATAGCCATTGGTAAGAACCATTTCCAAAACTTTCGGATTGGAAATAAAATGTACACCTACGGAAGTCGGCTGGCCTGCGCCGCCCGGGATCCAATATTTCTTGCCATTCAATTCCAGTTCTTTCCAAATACCAGGCGAAGTTTCCAAACATCCGCCGATCGAGAAGGCACGGGCATCTTCCAGGTTCATACCTTCCGGCCCGTAATTTTTCATGATAAATTCGATACCGCCGCGATTATTCATCCAGGCCGGATAACCGGTACCGCTCTTTTCGCACTCTACAGCTTTCAACAGAAATTCTTCCGGCAATTTATCATCATACAGTACTGACAGTGTCGGTTGTGTGGTCTGACAAGTCATACCAGCTTCCAGCAGTAGCATTTCCAGTCTGTTGGCAGCCGGCTGACCGTCACGGGTCAAACCTCCCAGGCAGACATTATTGAAAGTATTGCCGGAAAGTACGCCGCCAACAACACCCATTGAAGCAAAACAATCAATACAGGTCATTTTTACACGGTAGCATTCTAAAAGTTCCAATACCTCAGCTTCAGTGATACGTCCGGCTTCCATATCCTGCTCAAACCATGGCCATAATACCTGTCCAATACGTCCGGGCGACATACCTGAAATAGCATCTTCATTAACAGAAGCCATATGGACCATATAAATCATTTGCAGAGCCTCACGGAAATTACGTGGTTGTTTATGAGCGATATGCTCCATGATCTCAGCTATCTCTTCATATTCTTTCTTTTGTTTAGCATTTTTCTCAGTTGCAGCCAAACGTTTGGCTTCATCAGCATAATGCAGATGCCATGTTTGGATACCTTCCAAAACAAGTTTGACCGCTTCGTAGAAATACAGCCTGCTCATACCGATAATGCCATCACCGTCAGGACGTCCTGCAGTTTCTGCAATACCTTCTTCACACATTTTGATCAAACCGTCATAACCATATTGCAGCGGATAGAAATAATTGATTACTTCACGGCCCTGCGGCAGTGTATAGCCGGAATCAAACATACAAATCAGGCTGCGCATAACAGCTTCTTTAATCGGATATTCCGGAACCATTTGTTCATAACGATGACCGACATCATCCACAGATTTGCCAACCCACTCACGAGCCAGTTTAGTTAAAACACGAACTTCGTCTTTGCGGATACCATATTTACCGGCAATGGAAACAACGTTACCAAAACTTTCAGTTACGTTGCCGCCACCAGCGCCATAAGCACTGACCTGGTCAGCACTGGCAGAACCGGAAGCTAAAGCGGCCTGGTACAGTTCGTCTTCCTTCGCCATAAAGAATCCTTCAGATAACCACGGCATCGGGAAAGAACCACGATAGTACTGGGTCTTAGCACCAACAAGCAACTCACCTGGATAAATACTGGGAGTCAAATGCTCGAAGCCCGCCTTTAATGCTCTGCCGCGGCGCACTTCCATAATGTCACCCTCATTAGCCTGAAATACACGGTTATACCAATAGGGAAATTCGCAGGTTACAGAAGACAATGTCTGCAGATAAATATCTTTCAACTTAGCAGCTCTTTCTGTAGCCCCTTCTTTTACTTCGCGGTCAACCATCTCTTTCGGCGCTTCACCGCCAGCTTGGAGATTCAAGGACATACCTTGCTCTTCCAATACGTCAACGAGTTTTCTTGCCATAATAAATCCTCCTTTTTTACATAAAATTCACTATAAGACCTGCAGCATTTTTAGAAGCAGTCATCCATTCAGTATTCACGCTTGCTGCATCCTTAGGTTGCCTTAAGTGTACTATGCGAAAAATCTTAAGTATTGAGCCGCCAGTAGGAGTTATAAGTCTGAAAAAATCAAACGCTGCTACACCTCAGGTACTAGCAGGTCCTAAACACAAAAACAGCGGCAGCACACTGGTCCAAGCAAAACCAATGCGCTGCCGCTGTTTTATTGAGGAATTTTAAAATGGGGTGTCAGAACCAACATAGGCTTTGATGCCTAAATCAAGCAGCACCTTCTGCAAAGCTTCTAATTTTTCAGGAGGCGTAGCTTCATACATACTGTAAGGATAAACCATACCACAAGACTTCCATTTTGAATCGCCAAGACGATGGAATGGCAGAAGATTGAATTCCGTTAAACCAACACTGTGCATAAACTCTGCAATGGCCGCCATATTTTCTTTACTGTCATTAAAGCCTTCGATAACAGGCGATCTCAAGACCAGTCTTCCCGGCCAATCTGATTGTGCCAATGCCGCGATATTTGCTAAAATAAGTTCATTTGGAACTCCGGTTTTCTCTTTATGCTTATCAGAATCCATATGCTTCAGATCATTAAATGCAAAATCAACATATTTCATAGTTGTCAAATAGGTTTCCTGAGGGAAAAATCCGCTCGTTTCAATCGCTGTATGGATATAAGCATTACGGCACTCCTTCAGTACCGCCTGCAAAAAATCTTTTTGATACATAGGATCGCCGCCGCTGAAAGTAGCCCCACCTTTACCAGACCAGTAATGCCTGTCACGGTCAAAAATTTTCATCAGTTCGGAAACCTTCATATCTCTGGAAGCCGGGACAAAAGCTTCCTGTAAACAAGCATCCACACATTCATGACTTTCACAATGTCTGCACTTTTCCCAGTCTATTGCCAGGGGTATTTCTTTTTCATCGCTGATAGAGATTGCCTGATGCGGGCATTTTGGGATGCACCGGGTACAGTCTTGAGTCCTGTTGATGCATTTCATTACCCTAAATAAAGTCCGTACACGATTCTCTAAACCTTCCGGATTCGCACACCATTCGCAGCGCAGCGGACATCCTGATAAAAATACCAGCGTACGGCAACCGGGACCGTCATGTACAGAATAAGACTGGATATCAAAAATACGACCTGACAAATCCTGTTGAACACCTATAGGGGATAATGATCTTGCCATAAAAATCTTCCTCTCTGCCAAAAGCTTTGCGTATCATTACTTTCTGTTTCGATTGTACAATATTTTCCAGCTGACTTCTTGAGCCTTAGGCCGTATTATTAAATACAAAAAAGCCATAGGACTAATACTTTAGTCCTATGGCTTCATACCGATTATTTATCTTTTAAACTTTTCATAAACAATTCATCATTGACGATTTGCTCCAATAATCTTACCACATCATCCGGGTAGGCATATTGGCTGCATTCCTGCCGCAATTTTAACAATGCTTTGTTATCATCGCCGTTTTCACTTACTAAAATACTGCCATAGCGGTCTAAAACAAAACTGATACCGGCCAGCTTTTCTAAATGGTATTCATTAATTTTTCTCTGCAGGGTTTCATCAACACCGTTCAAATAGCCGCGAATATACAGCAACAGTGGTTTAACCCATTTGTCCATTTTCAGCGGCTCTAAAAAAGTCATTTCATCCTCGGGGACAGTCCCCTTCTGTTTACATAAAGTAGCGATGATATCCTGTATCCGTACCAGCAGCAGTCCCTGCTCAGTTTCATTTTTAGATAGATTGAGATAGTCACACAGCTTACGGCAATAATGAAATTTGCGGTCAGCAACAACCACAGCTTCCGATGGTAAACACTGTTTCAGCAAAACATTCAGGCTCTCAATAACTGTGCCTCTGCTTTCCATTTCATCAAACATGCTTTTTTTACCAAATAAACTGTCTAAAATAGCATGCAGTTCATTGTAGTCTACAGGTTTTACCAAAAACTGGTCAGCGCCTATTTTATAGCCATGAATCCTGTCCGCAATATCATTAAGAACAGTAATCATTACCACGGGGATATGCTGCGTTTTTGTATTTTCTTTTAATTCCCTGCAAACTTCATATCCACTCATTCCCGGCAGCATGACATCAAGCAGGATAATATCCGGCAGATATCGTTCAGCTAAACTGATAGCATCTTTCCCCTGCTGGGCAGTAACAGTTTCATAGCCCCAGCTTTCAACAAAATCTTTAAACAAGTCCAGGTTTTTAATATTATCATCTACTATCAAAACAGTTTTCATTTACGCACCTCACCTTTCACTGTTTCTTCATTCCCTGCTGCAGCGGAATCAAAAAAATTACTTCCGTTCCTTCACCTAAAGCACTTTTTAAATAGACATATCCACCATGCATCTCAACCATCTTTTTTACCAGTGGCAGACCCAGTCCTGTACCTTCGTATTCACGGGTATAAGAACTGTCGACCTGTTCAAATTCCACAAATACTTTTTTCTGATCCTGCTCGGCTATACCTATACCATTATCGCGCACAATAAATTCGGCAACATCTTCACGCTTATAAACATAGATTTCTATCTGCCCGCCAGTTCCGGTAAACTTTACTGCATTTGATAACAGATTATATAAAATCTGTTTTAGCTTGGCCGCATCAGCTTCGATCATAAAATCATCAGGTTCAAATTTCAACTTTACTTTTAACTGTTTACTTGTCACATAACTTTTCACGTTTTCCACAGTCTGCAAAACAATTTCTTTCAAATAAAATTCGCTGTAATTAAGAGTCATTTTCCCGCTGGCGATCTTGGATATATCCAGAATATCATTGATCAGCTGCAGCAGATGAGTACTGCTGCTGAAAATATTAGCTACATATTTTTCTGTTTCTGATTCAGTTCACCTAATATATCGTCCTTTAAAATTTCAGAAGAACCGATTATAGCATTTAGCGGAGTTCTCAATTCATGACTGATATTCGCCATAAACTGGGATTTCGCCACATCTACTTTCTTCAGCTCATTCAATGCCTCCTGTAAATATTTAGTTCTTTCCGCAACATTAAGTTCAAGCTGCTCATTGTTTTTTTGCAGTTCAAACGCCAGTTGCTTCTGTTGCTGATGCTCACATTCCAATTGCTCTAAATACAGTTTGCTCTCCTGTTTCCTAAGTTCTAACTGAGTTGTAAACTTTTCAAACATCTCCTGCAGCATAGCACCTTCGTCATCCTTTTTCCCATTAAGTACTGCTTTGTTACCAAAATTCTTTTCATAATAATCTCTAGTCAAATCGGTAACATGCACAATCGGACAGCTTATTTTTTCAGCCAGCAGCTGCCCTAAAATAAGCATGGCCCACAGACATAAGAAAAAAAGACCTAAGACATACTTATAATTATTACTGACAATTCCCGAAAATTTTTCTTCTGGGATGCCAATTCCTACAACAGCGATTGGTTCATCAGCACTGTTAAAAATTTTCTGATCTAAAAAAACATGTATTTCATCATCGACATCCACTTTTCCAAAATACTGTTTATCGTCTTCCAAATATTTACCTGTTTCATGCGGGGCCCTGCTGCCGACAAAATTACTTTTAGTATCAGTCTGAATATTCGAGGCAATCCTTATCCCGTCAATGGAAAAAGCCAGAAATGAATTATCCAGATTTCTGCTGTAGCGCTCAGCAAAGTAGTTATCATTATTAAGTACATCACATAATACAATAGCTCCGATAACGTCGTTATCAGCAGATTTATCTCTGATCGGTACTACAACTATACCCATCAGAGCTTTATGCAGATACTCCTGCGCCCCCGGAGACTGGTTAAGTATTTTGATCGAAAAATTGTCATATTCAAATGAATCTTTAGTAAACAGTTCTTCAAGCCCGACAACTTCTTCTGATACATGCGTTTTCCCAAACAGCATGCTGCTGGCAGCCAGGATTTTAACAGCACTGCCATCTGGATATAACAGATAGGGAGAACTGCTTGCCAATATACGGTTCTCTCGATCTACAATAACTACATAGTCAAGATAATTAAAATTACGTTTTAAATTATTTAAAGCCATAGCAAGTCTGTTTCTATCATCATACATGGCTTTATTAATATCTGAATCACCTGCGAAAAGCAATCCTGCTTTTCTCATCTCGTCCATCCTGTTTTCCATATCATTACGAACAGTTTTCATCGCAACCTGTAAATAGTTGCGTTCATTCTCCTGGATCTGTCTGTCAAAAAAATGCTGCGTTGAAAGTACTAATAAAAGCATGGGTACCAATAGCAAAACCAAAACAAAAATACTCAGTTTTTTCTTTATGCTCATCTTCTTTGCCCCATTCGATTTTATTACGCATTAGGTACTATCCTGCAATACTCCAAAATCAACTGCATCCGATCTTTAATATCAAGTTTGCTCAGGATATTGCTGACATGTGTTTTTATGGTTTTTTCACTGATAAAAAGCTGTTCTGCAATCTGTTTATTACTCAATCCCTGACAGATAAGCATTGCCACTTCTGCTTCACGCCTGCTCAAAATACCGTTAAAAACATTTAGATCAGCTTCAGTTTTTTCCGCCCCAATATTTTCAACAACATTTAAATCAAAATTTACCAGAGCCATTGTCTGCACCAGCAATTCCCCTATCCGCTGCAGCTTACGCTGAGGCATTAAGGGTATATTATAACGTTCTATAATTTCCTGAGGCACTGTCTGCGCCTCTGTAGCAATGCCACCGCCGTAGGCAATAGCAACCAGCTTGTTATTATAATAAACAGGGCACATAAAATACGTTAACCCCAAATAACACGTAAACAATTTTATCTGCTGAGTTTTTTTGAGAAAACACATTGATTTTTCTTTTTCCTGCTGACAGCGTTTTTTATTATTTTGAATTATCTGGTGACAAAGAAGACTTGAGTTTGACCACACTGTTAATGGAGTGCCTTCTAAATCAAAAAAGCATAAACTGATATTATCAACACGGGCAAAAGAATCCTGAAAGGTTTGTAATTTTTCCTTCCCAATAAATTTCAACCACTCCTGTGAAGAAAAAGTGTTGCGCATCATTTTCATCTCCTTAAGTACAACATCAAAACAACTATACGGCAGTGTAAAATGATTATATCGTTTCAATTGCCTTTTTACAACAAAACAAATATAATCTCAAAGAATTCCAAATACTTATATTGCATATTTATTCCTTTAATATCACTTACAAATATTTGCATACTTTGCACTAAAAAATCTTTAAAAGCATCCATATACCAACCATGTGAATATTTTCGGCTTATACTTATATTTTAATAGAAGTCTCTATCTGCAAATAGACTGCCAAAGTTAGAATTATGGTATTTATTTTACTCCTTAGGGATGATTATAGAAACAAACACCAGGCTATATTACAACCAAAGATGTATAAAATTACTCCTACAGTTGTAATATTCGAGCATAATTTAAGAAATCTTTGCTAAGTAAAAATAAAAACCACCCGTAAAACGGGTGGTTTTTACAAATACTGCCATACTTATCTGCTGCTATTTTTTTAACAAAAAAGCACTCACATAAGTGAGTGCTTTTAATTTTAAATTACATTGCTGCTTCTTCTACCGGATAAACACTGATTTGACGTTTGTCGCGGCCTTTACGTTCAAATTTAACACGGCCTTCGATAGTAGCGTAAATGGTGTAATCCTTACCCATACCAACATTGTTGCCGGGATGGAATCTGGTACCACGTTGGCGTACGATAATGCTGCCGGCAGTTACCAATTGGCTTTCGTGAGCTTTAGTGCCCAAACGTTGAGCATTGGAATCACGACCATTGTGAGAGCTACCGGTACCTTTTTTATGAGCATGCAATTGCAGGATCAGTTTAAACATTGCGATTCACCTCCTGTATGTATGAATGCGAACGTACTTCGGATACTGCTCTGCTACTCCCAGCAAACCATATTCCATAGTTGCCAGAATAGCCTGAGTCAATTCATTCGGAGTATTATTCAAGTTTACTTCTAAAATGCCGTCTTCTTCATCTACGTGATATGACGGCTGACATTTCAAATGCTGTTCCAATCCAAGGATTGGTGTCTGCGTCAAAACAGAAACCGCCCCACAGACGATATCTTCGCCTGCTGCTGCAAAGCCTGCGTGACCGCTGACCTTATAGCCTGTTATCAATCCCTGTTCGTTCTTAAATAAATCTACTGTAATCATTGCTGTTAAGCTTCGATTTTAGAGATTTCAACTTTAGTGAACGGTTGACGATGACCTTGGCGTTTGCGGTAGTTGGATTTTGCTTTATATTTAAAAACAAAAATCTTCTCAGCCTTACCATGTTCAACAACTTTAGCAGTTACTTTAGCGCCGTCAACAACGGGTTTGCCGATTTTAACATCACTGTCAGCAACAACAGTCAAAACTTCGTCAAAAACGACTTCACTGCCAGCTTCAACGTCCAATTTTTCAATGTTCAGAACATCGCCTTCGCTAACGCGGTATTGTTTACCGCCGGTTTTAATGATTGCGTACATCTATTTGCACCTCCCTTATGATAGACTCGCCAAATTCGGTACTCCTAAAGAGTTTACGGAACCTCTCTGCGCGGTTGGGGACAGACTTAATCAGTCTATACTCGAATATTTTATTACAAACGGCGTTATTTGTCAACACCAGTATTGTCTAAAATAGAAAAGGTTTCTATGTGCAGACCAGTATCTGCTTCTACCTTAATTTTACAGGCCAGTTCACGTTCCCACTGCCGCAGATCTTTAGCCCGCAGCCACTCTACCATCCAGGGATTGGCAGAAATCAAAATACTGCGTGATGCGCATGGCTTAGCCAGTAAAGTCCGCAAACGCCGTTTTATTTCCAATGCTACTGTTTCGCGTGATTGCACTCTGCCACCCCCCTGACAGATAGGACAGGGAGCATACAGAACCGTTGAAAGATTCTGGCGAGCTTTTTTTCTCGTAATTTCAACTAAATTCAAAACCGTAATATCCTGAACACGCGGCTTCATTTTATCATTCGAAAGCGCCTGCTGCAGCACCTGCAGAATTTCCTGCTGATGCTCCTGCGTATGCATATCAATAAAATCTACAACTATAATTCCGCCAATATCCCGCAGTCTAAGCTGTCTTGCAATCTCGACAGCCGCTTCACGATTGATCTGCATAATAGTTTCTTCCAAATTTTCACGGCCGCTGTAACGGCCGCTGTTAACGTCAATAACAGTCATAGCTTCTGTATAATCAATTACCAGATAACCGCCGCAGCTCAAGTCTATCCGCCTGTCAGAAATAGTATCTATTTCCTCCCGCAGTCCATAGTACGCAAAAACATCTTCCTGCTTTTCATGCAGCAGAACCCGGCCCGTTGTACCTCCTGGCATGTTCTTCAGTAACTCGCAGACACGTCCATATACTGCTTTATCATCCAGGATAATTTGGGAAACATCATTTGTCAGATAATCACGTACGATCCGTACTGATAAGTCTAATTCCCGATACAAGGTTGCAGGAGCTTTTTCTACTTTCCCGCGTGCTTCTATGACACGCCAGTTAGCGCACAAATGCCTGATATCCTCAAGCAATGCTTCCTCACTGGCACCAATAGCCGCCGTACGAATAACGATTCCCATACCATCAGGCTTTGCTTCCTCAATAATAGCTTTTAAACGGTTTCGCTCCTCTTTATTCTCTATTTTATGCGAAACTCCAATATAATCCGCCAGTGGCAAAAGCACCACATAGCGCCCAGGTAACGTCAGCTCGCGTGTCGCGGAAGGTCCTTTGCTTCCCCTGGCATCTTTCGTTATCTGAACTAATATGGACTTACCTTCAGTAATATCATTACTTTCACCCAGATAAAGAAAGGCATTCTGCTGCAAACCAATATCAATAAAAGCCGCCTGAATGCCAGGAACAACATTATTTACACGCCCCTTAAAAATATTACCGACAAGATGTTTTTCACTGCTGCGTTCCACTAAATATTCCATCAGTCTACCGTTTTCAGTCAGACCCATACGTGTTTCTTCTGACGTAGCACTGATAATGATTTTGGTTTCCATACAAAAGCCCCTCCTTTCCTGAACTATTGAATAAACTTGTCCATATGTTCCAACATCGGTAATCTGCGGCCATCAGCAGCTGCACGATACAGATCCAGTCTGGTGATATCTGCCTTTTCAACAGGCAGCTGCATTCCAAAATGCTGATTTAAGGTATTTAACAGATCTCCTGCTTTCATACTGCCATTAGGTGTAATACGACAGGAAAATTTTAACGTCAACATATCATTTTCCTGCTTTGCACATATTTCCGGTATATAAAATTTTACATCAATTTCTTTGATTTTGTTTCTAAGCTTTGGCGCTGCCTTAGCATAAACGACACTTTCTGCCGCGTTAAAAGCAGCTACGGCCTCAACATACTCACCGGAATAAGGCAGCACAACAAGATAATCTGCACCTCCGGCGGAAGCCATCAGCGCCGGTGCGTTGTTCGCAGTTACATCTGCGGCCATAATCTGAATGCCGCGAGGTAAAGCCGCTGTCATCTTCTGCACAGCCTCGTGTACTTCCATCGGCTCAGCCAGTTCTATCTCTACAAATTCAGCCATACTGACAACGCCAACACCAAGCGCCGAAGCCAGAGAAAACTTTAAATGCGGATTAAAGCCTTCGGAATAAGCAGCAGGCAGTTTAGCGCGTCGGATAGCTCTTTCAATAGTCCGCACATATTCTAAATGGGAAATAAAACGTATTTCTTTCTCTTTAGTTATCTGCATCCTTAATTTCATACTAAGCCCTGCTCTTTCCAGTCGATTATTTTTACGCCCAGCTTTTGGCAAACACCGCAACCTGTACAGACACCGTGACGACAATCGTGGGTCAATTCTTCTGCCAGGGCTTTTTCATATTCCCTGCGCAGAAAACTGCGTGCTACAGCAGGCTGGATATGTTCCCATGGGAATAATTCATTAGCTCCGCGTTCGCGGCCTATATAGAATTCTTTGTTTAAACCTGCATCCTGCAAAGCTTCCAGCCAGCGATCATAAGAAAAATGTTCGCTCCAGCCATCAAATTTGGCTCCGCGCTGCCAAGCCAGATATAAGGCTTTTCCTAAACGGCGGTCACCACGGGCAAAAACAGCTTCAAGCACACTGGTCACCGAGTCATGATACTGGAAGGTGATATTTTTTACTTTTAAGGCATCTTTCAATAAAAATTGTTTACGCCTTAGTTCCGCTATATCATCCTGCTGCACCCATTGAAACGGAGTATAGGGTTTGGGTACAAAAGAAGAAGCACTCACGGTTACTTTCGCACCGCGCCGACCTGTTACTTCCTGATATTTATATTGTACTGCCTTCGCCAATTTAGCTATAGCCAGTACGTCTTCGTCAGTTTCACCAGGTAAACCTATCATAAAATATAATTTTACCGATGACCAGCCTGCAGTAAAAGCAGCACCAACCGCATTCATTAAGTCTTCTTCTGTAACGCCTTTGTTTATCACGTCACGCATTCTCTGGCTGCCAGCTTCCGGTGCAAAAGTCAATCCGCTTTTACGTACAGCCTGCACTTCTTTCGCCAGATCTACAGAAAAACTGTCAATACGAAGAGATGGCAATGAAACACTAACCTTTTCATCTTTAAATTCTTCGATCATATCATGTATCATCGGTGCAAGACAAGAATAATCTGCCGTGCTTAAAGATACCAGTGAAATTTCGTTATAACCTGTATTATCCACCAGTTGGCGTGCCAGCTCCTTTAAAAGCTCCGGCCTGCGTTCACGCACAGGACGATAGACCATACCTGCATGGCAAAAACGACAGCCGCGGCTGCAGCCGCGAAAAACTTCCAGCATAATTCTGTCATGCACGATTTCTCCAAACGGCACGATCGGAGCTGTCGGATAATTAACCGTATTCATATCAGAAATAACTCTTTTTTCAACTGCCGCCGGCGCAGCATCACAATTAGCTACTACTGCTGCTACAGTGCCATCTTCATTATAAGCAACATCATAAAATGATGGTACATAAATACCTTTGAGCTTTACCGCACAGCGCAGGAAACCTTGCCGTCCACCAGGCTTACCTTCACGTTTCCATTTTTTATAAGCCTCCATCAGCTCGACCATAACTTCTTCACCTTCACCAACAACGGCAAGATCAAAAAAATCTGCCAGAGGTTCCGGATTATATACGCAGGGTCCGCCAACAATAATAAAAGGATCTTTTTCTGTACGTTCCTCTGTTTTTACAGGTATACGGCCCAAATCAAGCATATTAAGAATATTTGTATAAGAAAGCTCATACTGCAAAGTAAAGCCAACAAAATCAAAATCCTGCAATATCTTTTCCGTTTCCAAAGTTCGCAGCGGAATAGCATCTGCTCGCATTTTTGCTTCCAGGTCTACCCAAGGGGCGTAAACTCTTTCAGCAGCAACACCGTTTTCAAGGTTCAGTATATGATATAAAATTTTAAATCCCAGATAACTCATCCCTACTTCATAAATATCCGGAAAAGCCAGGGCGATACTTACTTCAGTTTCCTCCGGACTTTTTACAATACTGTTAAATTCTCCGCCTGTATAACGAGCAGGTTTCTGTACACTGCTGAGTATATCGATCGTTAATTCTTTTTCCATACTGTTCCTCCTCTAAAATTGCAGCTGCTGACGCCGCATATTGATGTTCAGCAGCAGCCCGGCCAACAGCATATTCGTAGTCAGCGAACTCACTCCGTAACTCATAAACGGCAGCGGCACACCTGTAACTGGCATAATCCCAGCAGTCATTCCAATATTTACCAGCACATGGAACATAAACATGAAAGTAATGCCCACTGCCAGCAAGGTACCGAAATCGTCTTCGGCGTTCAATGCAATAGTCAGCCCGCGCCAAATAACGATCAAATATAATAATAAAATAATAAAAATACCAATGAATCCAAACTCTTCACCAGCTACAGCAAAGATAAAATCAGTATGATTCTCAGGCAGAAAATTAAGTTGGCTCTGCGTACCTAAAAACCAGCCCTTACCTGTCAAAAGGCCAGACCCAATAGCTATTTTTGATTGAATGACATGATATCCAGCCCCGAAAGGATCAAGCTCCGGATCTAAAAATACACGAATCCTGTTTTTTTGATATTCTTTTAAAATATGCCACAATGCAGGCATCAAAGCGATAAGCGCGCCGCTCATATACATCAGCCACCTGACCTTAAACCCGCTGATGAGCAGCATCCCAAGCAAAATTGCCATAAAAACCAGCGACGTACCTAAATCCGGCTGCTTCATAACCAATATAAAAGGTACAAAAGCATAAGCCAGCGCCGGCAAATAATCAGTGAAACTGTCAAGAGTTTCCAATCTTTTATTTAAAAACGCAGCCAGACAGACAATCATTATTGCTTTAGAAAACTCAGAAGGCTGAATACTGAGCGGGCCGATCTGGATCCATCTTTGAGCACCCAGCTGGCTGTGTCCTAAAAACATTACCGCTAAAAGCAGGATAATATTAAAAACATATAAGGGGGTTGCAATATCTTTAAGCAGCCGATAGTCGAAGCGCAACGAAAAAATAACCAGGGCCAAATCTATTGCTAAAAACAGACTTTGCCGTTCAACATGCCATGCTTTACCTGTCGTTACAGCAAAAGAATGAGTAGCGCTGGCAATCAGGCAAATGCCTATTCCAACCAACCCAAAAATAGCTATAACCAGCCACCAGTCCAAATTACGAAAATATCTATTTTGCTGCATTTGCTATCCTTTCCGCAGTTTCTGCTTACTTAACCGCTTGTGACGGTATCAGACCTTCTTCTCTAAACCATTCTTCAAACACTTTATATACAATCGGACCAGCTGAAGTAGAACCAAAACTGCCCTGCTCAACTACTGCCGCAACTACCAGTTCCGGAGCATCTGTAGGTCCATAGGCTACAAATAAACCATGATCGCGTCCATGCGGATTTTCTGCCGTGCCTGTTTTCGCAGCCATTGGCTTCGGCAAATTGGCAAAATAAGAAGCCGTTCCGCCAGGTTGTGCCACACCCATCAAACCCTGTTTAATCAGTTCAAGAGTTTTTTGTGATACCCCCAAAGCATATGGTTCCTGATGCTGACGTACTTCAAAAACACTTCCATCATTATTAAGGACTTTATCTACTAAATACGGTTGGTGATAAATACCACCTCCGGCGATGCAGCTCATCATCACCGCCATCTGCAGAGGTGTTGCAAGGTCTATCCCCTGCCCGATAGAAGCGTTAAAGGTATCACCCAGAGTCCAGTCCTCCCCTGTAAATATCTTGCGTTTATTTTCAGGTGTCGGAAGCAGCCCTGAAGCTTCACCCTCAAGTTCAATACCTGTTTTCCTGCCCATACCGAATTTGCGTGCAAAATCAACCAGATTATTGATCCCTAAGCGATTGCCCATTTCATAAAAATATACATTATCCGACATGCTTAAAGCCTGTTGAAAGTTAATCCACCCCAGGGCTTCTCCGCCGGCGTTGCCCATAGGGATAAGCCAGTGCTGACCGGAGTCAAAAATCAATTCTTCCGGTGTTACCTTGCCAAGTTCCAATGCCGCCGTACCCGTAATGATCTTAAACGTTGATCCAGGGGGATATTCGCCTGATATTACTTTGTTGCCCATAGGATAGTTAGGATCATTATTTATAACCTGCCAATCCTTTTCCGATATCCCATTTACAAAAAGGTTAGGATTAAACGCAGGCCTGCTTACCATAGCTCTTACCGCACCGCTGCGCGGATCAATCGCAACAATAGCCGCTGCTCTGGCGTTAGGGGCAATCCCGCTGGACCGCAGATATGCCAATTGCTCATCAACAGCTTTTTCCATAACCATCTGCAATTCTTTATCAATGGTCAGCTGCAAACTTTTCCCGGGTATGGGGTCACGCTGACCCAGTTGTTTAACAACATTACCGGCAACATCTACTTCCTCATCAAAGCTGCCGTCTATTCCGCGGATAACTTTATCAAAAGTTTTTTCAATGCCAAATTTACCAACAATACTACCGCCTGGCATCCCTTTATAGCTGCCTTCAGTAATATCATATTCACTGGCCTCGCCAACATAACCTAACGCGTGAACTGCCAGTTCTTTATACAAATAATTGCGGATTGGCTGTAATTCCAACAAAACTCCAGGTAACTCCAACCTGCGTTCTTCTATTTTTGTTACGATTTCAGGGGAAACATTGCTTTTTAAGCGGGTTGGCTCATAACTGTTTTGATTAGCTGCAATACGCTTTCTAATTTGGTCTTCCGGCATATTTAATATTTCAGACAATGTACCGATCACTTTTTCATTATCACGCTGCCCCTGACGCTGAAGTGCCACAGCATAACCAGGCAGATTATTAACTAATTCCTGCCCTTTATAATCAAAAAACAGGCCGCGCGGAGCAGTGATTTTTGTTCTGCGCAATCTGTTACCATCAGCCTGATTGCCATAATAATCGCCTTTATAAAGCTGCAAATAGGCCATTCTGCCGAGCAAAATTAAAAATATGCATACTGCTGCTGCCAGCATAACTTCCAAGCGGCGCGCGTATCTTTTGTTCAGCACAATTTGACCTCCTTTGTTTAATGCAATCCATCATCCAGTTCTATCCATTTCTGCAGTCTTTCTGTCAGAAGATACAACGGAATTACAAAAATAATATTTCCCAGGCAATAAGCAAACGTATCCTGCAGTGCCAGCTCTAACAGTAAAACAGAAAATCCCTTAGCCATAATAACCTGCAGAATAAAATAACAGCCTCTCAAAGCAACTGTTATTGTAACAATCGCCACAATATTGTAAAACATACTGTCTTTAAATACCTTTTCTTTTGTATAGCCAACATAATACCCTATCGCAGTCCTTGTCAAAATATGAAAACCAAAAATACCACCGGTTAAAAGATCCTGCAGCAATCCTACGAAAAAGCCAGCTATCCCACCGGCAAATGCACCTTTCAGCATAGCCAAACAATAAATAAGCAAAAGCGGCAGATCAAATTTAAACCACTGATTTTGCGGCAAACTCATCTGTAAAGATAAACATAACAGAAACAGGACGGGCCAAATCAGTTTCCTCATTGTGCCTGTCCTCCTTCGGTATTACTATTTAATTTACCTGTTGCTGCTGCAGGGTTGCTATACCCGGTAACAACAAAAACTTCTTCTACTTTACTGCTGTCAACAGCAGGATCAACATCTGCGTTCAGTAAAAGTCCTGCCGCCTCTGGGCTGGTTTCTCTTACAGTACCAATTACCAAACCTGCCGGATGCCTGCCACTGAAACCGCTGGTAATAACAACATCACCTTTTCTTACATCCGCTTCCCTGGGTAAATGTTCCATTTCTAAAGGCATATTTTCCATGCTTCTTCCGCAGATAACACCAACCGCTCTGGAATCAGCCCTCAAAATACGTGCCCCGATCTTACAACGGCTGCTGGTAATCAGCATGACTTTAGCAGCATCAGGATAAACTTCTTCTACCAGCCCTACGATACCATCACCCGTAACAACAGCCATCTCTTTATCCAGGCCATCTGCAGAACCACGATCGATGATTACAACATCCTGTAAATCGCCCATATTCCGCCCCACAACTTTGGCAGGCAGTAATTTCTGTTCAGGCACGTGCTCTTTATATTGCAAAAGCTTTGTCAGCCGCTGGTTTTCAGCGTAAAACTCAGCCATAGCTATATTAGCCCTTCGCAATTCAGCGTTTTCTTTTTTTAATTGCTCGTTTTCTGCTTCCATTGTCGTAATAGCTTCCAGCTTCTTTTCCAAAGAAGAAGCTGCGCCTGTAAACGTCTGAATACAACTGTTGACAGGACTTATTACTGCAATCACCACTCTATTCAACACCGGAAATCGTACTCTTCCTTCAACAGCCAACGCCATCAGAGCAACCAATGCTATCACAATCAGAAGCAGGCTCATATTTTTCTTACTCACAATAATAATTCAGCCTTCATTTATTATTAGATGCCATAAATCCTTTTTTATAGATATCTACATTTTCAACCGCAATACCAGTACCTAAGGCAACACAGGACAAAGCATCATCAGAAACATAGACAGGCATTCCTGTTTCTTTGCTCAGTAGACGGTCAAGATTACGCAGCAAAGAAGATCCTCCTGTCATAACGATACCGCGATCCATAATATCAGAAGCCAGTTCCGGAGGAGTTCTCTCCAGAGTATTACGTACGGCATCGACAATATTAGCCACCGGTTCACTCAACGCCTCGCAGATCTGGTTCGCATTAATAAGCAGATTTTTAGGCAACCCTGTCACGAGATCACGACCACGAATTTCCATTTCTGTAGCTTCTTCAAGTTCCATCGCAGTGCCAATAGTAATTTTTATTTCTTCTGCTGTCCGCTCACCAATCAACAGACTGAATGTTTTCCTGATGTAACGTACAATAGCATCATCCATTGCATCACCGCCGGTCCGGATAGAACGGCTGATAACGATACCACCCAAGGAAATAACAGCTACTTCGCAGGTTCCGCCGCCAATATCAACGACCATACTGCCGGTGGCTTCTTGTACAGGCAACCCTGCACCAATAGCAGCCGCCATTGGTTCTTCAATCAAATATGCTTCCCTGGCCCCAGCTTGTACAGTAGCATCAATAACCGCACGTTTTTCAACCTCAGTAACGCCAGAAGGAACGCCAACAACAATACGCGGACGGACTAAAGAATGTTTGCCAATTGCTTTTTTTATAAAGTATTTAAGCATCGACTGGGTAATATCAAAATCAGCAATAACGCCATCCTTCATCGGACGAATAGCTACGATATGTCCAGGAGTACGACCAATCATCTGCTTAGCTTCGGCACCAATCGCCAGCACCTCTTTATTCTCTCTGTCTACGGCAACTACTGAAGGTTCTCTGATAATAATACCTTTACCTTTAGCATGCACCAAAGTATTCGCAGTTCCCAAATCGATTCCCATATCATGAGCAAAACTTTTAAAAATACCAAACATTCTTCAACACCTCATTTATCTAAATAACCTTGCTCTCTAAAACTAAAAAATATTCCATCGCCAATTACCAGGTGGTCAATCAGCGGAATTCCCATAATTATCCCGGTCTCATTCAGACTACGAGTCAGCTCTTTATCTTCCTGACTAGGTTTAGGATCTCCAGAAGGATGATTATGTGCTACCAAAATGGCAGCAGCATGGTACAGTAACGCCGGGGCAAACACTTCCCGAGGATGCACAACCGAACTATTGACAGATCCTTCTGAAACTTGTTCCATTCTTATGACCTGATTTTTGCTGTCTAATAATAACACCAAAAATTTTTCATGTTGTTCGTAACGCAATCTTGGCAATAAAATCTCAGCACCTTTTTGCGGAGACTCTATTTTTAACTTGACCTGACTTCCAGCTGCTGCAATACGCTTGCCTAATTCCAACGCAGCCAAAATTGTTGCAGCTTTTGCGGGCCCCAGTCCCTTGACTTTAGCCAGCTCTGCAACACTGTGCACACAGGCTATATTTTGATATAACCCACTTGAAGCAGTCAATTCTTCTGCAATTCTTAAAGCAGAACGCTTCTGGGTACCAGTACGTATTAAAATAGCTAAAAGTTCAGAATTACTTAACCCAGCAGCACCTTGCTGCATCAATTTTTCACGTGGTCTGTCATCCAGCGACAATTCTTTTATACACTGGCTCAAAAGCCCTTCACTCCAATTTGTGCCATCATTTGATACAAGCGGGTGAGCGGCAACCCCACGACGTTATTATAGCAGCCATCTATTTTCTCAACTAAAACTGCACCACGTCCCTGAATTCCATAGGCTCCAGCCTTATCAAAAGGTTCGCCGGTCGCAACATAAGCATTAATCTCAATTTCTGATAAGCTTCTAAACCATACTTTAGTCTCTACTATTTCTACTAAATTCTGAGTCTTATAAAAAACAGCAACACCTGTCAAAACCCGGTGCACTCTGCCAGACAATTTCCGCAGCATCACGGCTGCATCATTGCTGTCAAATGGTTTGCCAAGTATTTCATTTTCCAAAACAACCATCGTATCAGCAGCAATCACAGGTATTTCGCTGCCAACTTGTTCAACAACTACCTGCCCTTTACCTAAAGCATTTACTGCTACCACTTTTTCAGCGTTATCTCCACTAACCTCATCAAAGGCGCTGGTATATACATCAACCTCTAACCCAATCTGACGCAATAATTCTAAACGGCGCGGAGATCCGGACGCTAACCTTACCAGCATCAGCTCATCTCCTATTTTTTTTCATTTTCATCTTCAGTATCATCAAAAACTATTGGGTCAGGTGCTTCTATTTCTATAACAACAGGCTGTACACCTTCACGTACTGCATCACGTTTAAAAATACGCGCATAATTAACAGAAACCAACAGCCAGATAACTACACCCAGCATCACAGGCATTGTCTTATCAATATCGAAAAATACAGCGATACTGTTTCCAAAAACAGCACCGGCAATCACTGACAATACAGGAAAGCCATACAATATCATCTGCATCTTACGTTTATTCATTTCCTGATATTCAACACCGACTACATCGCCAACTTTGGCATTGATAGGACACCAGGCTTCTAAATATTTAGGTATTTTTTCCCCTTTACTTTTATCTTTATCAAGCTTTATTTTCGCTCTTTCGCCATGCTTCTCAATCAATAATCCTACTAATTCAGCTCTCATTTCTGCCATAAATACTCTCCTTAATTATAGGCGTGTATGAAAACATACCAATAACCAAATCCAAAAATAACGCCGTAAATAGCGACAAAAATACCTACACCCTGCCATGTAATAGGATAGCCAAAGTTAATATATTCGCCAAAAATACCTCTTTTATTGAAAAAAGTGTATTTCATACGTCTTTTGAACCATTTTGCCTTATTTTCTGATCCAACTGCCTTAGCAATCATAAAAATATAAAAAAAAGCGCCAACGAAAACTTGAATGATACGAGCACAAATCAAAGAACTATCTACATTTACCAATGCTTCCATTGTTTTCATCCTTTCTCAATAACTCAATTTAAGTTTAAAAATTTATCAGGCATCTGTTTGCGCAGTTCGCGCAAAAATTTTTCGCTGCATTTAAAAATAATACCAGCCAGCCTTTTATTATCTTTACCTTCAGTAAACACTAACAAACGCTGTTCATTAGGATCTACTGAAGAATACCTGTGAATATAATGACGGATTTTAGTTTTCTTAAAAAAACTTTTGATATATTTATTGGTATAACTTTCAGTTTTAGTCAAATCCACTTTAAAACTGCGTCTAATTCCCACGCCATGGCTTATGACTTCCATCTCACCATCACGTAGAATATATGTATACTTAAAAACAACACGCCATATCCACATCAGCAGAAATAAAATATTAAAGCCCCAACCTAAAGGGCTAAAATATCCTGTATTGACATAACGATACCCTTCATAAATCCATAATAAAACTATAACGGCCAAACCGCCATATGATATCTGCATTCTGCGATCACTGACTTGAGATTCTTCTCTATATATTTCGTTCAAACAAAACAATCCCTTCATTCTCTATTATCCAAGGACTGAACACACCTTTAGACCATTTCTTATTATAACAAATTTTTGCTATAAAGGATACACTCTAAAGCCGTTCCTCTAAAAAAATTCACAAAAACAAGTATTAAAAAACAGGCGTGATATACACGCCTGTTTTTACATAATTCATTTTATAAAATTTACTGTTTTTCCGAAGTAAATTTAATTACCGGGGAAGAAAGGCCATACGATAGGAATTACAACCAGGGATACGATAAAGGATACGATAACAAGACCGGTACCTGCTTTAACATAGTCCATAAATTTGTATCCGCCAGGGCCAAGAACCAAAGTGTTCGGAGGCGTACCTACCGGAGATGCAAATGCACAGGATGCTGCAACTGCGATAGCCATCAATACTGCTTTCGGATCAGCACCAAGTTGTTGAGAAATCGCAATACCAATCGGGCACAGCAGAGCTGCAGATGCAGTGTTGGACATAAATTGTGTTAAACCGCAAGAAAGAATGAAAAGAATTGCAGTAACAACTAAAGGAGACGGAGAACCGCCCATCAGGCTTACAGTCCATTCTGCGATCATTTTGCCAGCGCCGGTTTTGTCCATTGCAGTGGATACAGGCATCATACCTGCGAACAGGAAGATAGTTACCCAGTCAATAGAAGCATAAGCTTGTTTTTCAGTCAGGCAGCCAGTCAATACTGCAACTATTGCACCAATGATAGCGGCCATTTCTAAAGATACACCAGGAATGCCAATAGCCATAGTCAAAACTACACAAAGTAAAATTACTGCGGATACGATTTGTTTGGAAGCGGAAGTTTCGTTAGCTTCAACTTCTTGTTCAATTTCCTGGTCGGCATCAATTTGTTTATTCGGAAGCAAATATTTGCCTAAGAACATCATGTAGAGCATACCAGCTAAAGTTACAGGAATACCAATCCAAGCATATTCAAAAAAACCAAATTGCTCTTTCATTCCAGCAGCCTGCAAAGCACCGTTAGCAATGATATTCGGAGGAGTACCAACCATAGTGATGATACCACCGAGACCGCAGGCAAATGCCAAAGGCATCAATTGACGGGAAGCGGGAATCTTTGCTGCAGAACAAATACCAAGTACAACCGGCAGCAGACAAGCTGCAGTACCAGTGTTGGATAATACGGCGGACAATGCGGCGCCAACAAGCATAATACCAAACATCAAACTGTTTTCACCAGTACCGGAAATTTTAACAATAGAAGCACCAATTTTTTGTGCAAGACCTGTATAAAACATAGAAGCACCAACAACGAACATACCTGCAAAAAGTACTACGGTAGAATTAGAGAGGCCGGAAAATACCTGTTTAGCAGGAATAAAACCTAACAGGCCGCACGCGATAGCGCCGCCCATAGCCGTTACTGCAAGCGGGATGAGTTCGGTTACAAATAACAGAGCAATAACAGCTAACATAATAAGACATTTTACTGCTTGAGACATGAGAATCCTCCTTCAAAAAGTTAAAAATGTTTTAAGGAAGTAACAAATTACTTCCTATTATATATGTAAGCTAGAATGATTAAATTTGCTATTTTTTGCATATTATTAAAAAACTTATCTTTAGTTACAAAATTGTTAACAAAATTTAATTAACAGCTTACAGTAACAAGTGTAACAGATAAGCCAATTTTTTTCAAGATTTTTTCACAATTTTCGTATAACAAAAAAGTTCAAAAACTGTTAACTGTCTTCGTTATGCATATTTATACCATTTTGATACTTTTTGACAATTTTTTATTCATAGCTAAAACATAAAAAAACAGACGTGATAGTTATCACGTCTGTTTAATTTATTGCTCTTATAATAATACTTTCGTCTATCTTCCTAACAAATTATTTGCCGGGGAAGAAAGGCCATACGATAGGAATTACAATCAGGGATACGATAAAGGATACGATAACAAGACCGGTACCTGCTTTAACATAGTCCATAAATTTGTATCCGCCAGGGCCAAGAACCAAAGTGTTCGGAGGCGTACCTACCGGAGATGCAAATGCACAGGATGCTGCAACTGCGATAGCCATCAATACTGCTTTCGGATCAGCGCCAAGTTGTTTAGAAATCGCAACACCAATCGGGCACAGCAGAGCTGCAGATGCAGTGTTGGACATAAATTGTGTTAAAGCGCAAGAAAGGATAAACAAGACTGCAGTAACAACTAACGGAGACGGAGTACCGCCCATCAGACCTACGGTCCATTCAGCGATCAATTTACCAGCGCCGGTTTTGTCCATTGCAGTGGATACAGGCATCATACCTGCGAACAGGAAGATAGTTACCCAGTCAATAGAAGCATAAGCTTGTTTTTCAGTCAAA
>NZ_QLTS01000001.1:793378-796791 GCF_003269275.1 Phascolarctobacterium faecium DSM 14760
AGCGCCGGTTTTGTCCATTGCAGTGGATACAGGCATCATACCTGCGAACAGGAAGATAGTTACCCAGTCAATAGAAGCATAAGCTTGTTTTTCAGTCAAACAGCCAGTCAATACGCAAACGATTGCGCCGATAATAGCTGCCATTTCCAAAGAAACGCCCTTGATGCCGATAGCCATAGTCAAAACTACGAGCAACAGGATAACGCCGGAAGCTACTTGTTTAGAAGCAGAAGTTTCGTTAGCTTCAACTTCTTGTTCAATTTCCTGGTCGGCATCCAATTCAGCTTTCGGAAGCAGGTATTTACCTAAGAACATCATATAGATGATACCAGCTACTGTTACAGGGATACCAATCCAGGCAAATTCGAAGAAGCCAAATTTGTCAGCAATACCAGCAGCTTCCAAAGCGCCGTTAGCGATGATATTCGGAGGAGTACCAACCATAGTGATGATACCACCGAGACCGCAGGCAAATGCCAAAGGCATCAATTGACGGGAAGCAGGGATTTTAGCTGCAGAGCAGATACCCAAGGCAACCGGCAGCAGACAAGCTGCAGTACCAGTGTTGGATAATACAGAAGACAAAGCAGCACCAACAAACATTAAACCAAACATCAAACTGTTTTCGCTGGTGCCGGAGAATCTAACGATAGAAATACCGATTTTCTGTGCCAGACCAGTATGGAACATGGCCGCACCAACTACGAACATACCTGCGAAAAGTACTACTGTTGAATCGGAAAGACCTGAAAAAACCTGTTTGGCCGGGATAAAACCCAAAAGGCCGCAGGCGATAGCGCCGCCCATAGCTGTTATTGCAAGCGGAATGAGTTCGGTTACAAATAACAATGCAACAACAGCCAGAAGAATGAGACATTTTACTGCTGGGGACATTATAATTCCTCCTTTTAAATTAATTTTATATACAGCGCGTTCGGGGCGCGTATATCAAAATAAAGAGAATTTTGTAAAAGATCCTTAGCATTGCTTTCTATGAATTTTCTTGCAACACCTTATGCTTCATTATACCACTATGCACTCAAATTTAAAAGTGTAAGTTTTATTTAATTTACAGCTTTTTTGACATTAAGGTATATTAATATAATACAATAATACTATTTTTACAATATTTAAGATTCTTTGTCCACTCAAAAAACATTATTCAAAATAACCAAAAGAAAAATTAATGTTTTTATCTTGGTTAACCAGCTTCAGGACTGCATTATTACTTGAAACTATAAAGAAAGCTTGTACTTCTCTTTACTACAGCATAATGATTTGCTTTATATTTTTCTTTTTCCAAAAAAAATAGGTGCACGATAAAGTGCACCTATTTCTGTTTATACTATAAATTATTTGACAGGTCCAATCATTGCAAGCATTGCACCTGCAGCTACTGCGGTACCGATAACACCAGCTACGTTCGGGCCCATAGCATGCATGAGCAGGAAGTTAGCAGGGTTAGCTTTTTGACCAACGATTTGGGATACACGTGCTGCCATCGGAACTGCGGATACACCAGCGGAACCGATAAGAGGATTGGTTTTACCACCATCCAGAATGCACATGAGCTTACCAAATACAACACCGGCAAAAGTACCAGCTGCGAAAGCGATCAAACCAAGAACAATGATCAAAATAGTTTGATAGTTCAGGAAGGATTCAGCTTTCATAGTCAAACCTGTACCAGTTGCCAGCATGATCGTTACAATGTTCATCAAAGCATTTTGTGCAGTATCGGAAAGACGATCCAAACAACCAGCTTCTTTGAACAGGTTACCCAACATCAGCATACCAATCAAAGAGCATACAGGCGGAAGCAACAAGCTGATAACGATAGTAGTAACAACCGGGAATACGATTCTTTCAAAATGAGAAACCGGACGCAGTTGTTCCATAACGATTTTACGGTCAGCTTCAGTAGTGCAAAGTTTCATAATAGGCGGTTGGATCAAAGGAACCAACGACATATAAGAATATGCAGCTACTGCGATAGCACCTAACAGGTTAGGAGCCATTTTTGCAGCCAGGTAAATAGCAGTCGGGCCATCAGCACCACCGATAATACCGATAGCGGATGCTTCTTGCACTGTAAATCCGAGCATCATAGCGCCCAGCAAGGAAACAAATACACCTGCTTGAGCTGCAGCGCCCAAAAGCAAAGTTTTCGGGTTTGCAATCAACGGACCAAAGTCTGTCATTGCACCTACGCCTAAGAAAATCAAAGGCGGGAAAATTTCATGATTAATACCATAAAGAATTACCTGCATAACACCCGGTTGGTCTTCAAAACCTGTTTTAGGCACGTTTGCCAGCAAACAGCCGAATGCAATCGGAGACAACAGCAAAGGTTCAAAACCTTTACCAATAGCCAAATATAAAAGAATAATACCTACCAACATCATGATGGCATGACCCATGGTGAAAGCGGAGAAACCGCTGTCATTCCATACGGATTGTAAAGCAACTACAAATGCTTCCATAATTTCCTCCTACAAATTTTTTAGTTGAGAGACCTTTTCAAGGTCTCTCAGCTTGTTTGTATTACATTACGATCATAACGTCGCCGGTACCAACAGTTTGACCTGCGGAAATACGGACGTCAGAAATGGTGCCGTCAGCCGGAGCCATGATCTCGTTTTGCATTTTCATTGCTTCAAGAATCATCAATACATCGCCAGCTTTAACTGCGTCGCCAGCTTTAACTTTAACTTCGAGAACTTTACCAGGCATAGGAGCACTGATAGTAGCTGCGCCAGCAGCAACAGGTTTTGCAGCCGGAGCCGGTGCAGCAGCAGGAGCTGCTTTGGGTGCTGCTGCCGGTGCAGCAGCAGGAGCTGCTTTAGGTGCAGCAGCTTTAGGAGCAGCAACGCCGCCCATTTCTTCAACTTCTACTTCATATGCAGTGCCGTTAACGGTAATGGTATATTTTTTCACAGGGAATACCCTCCTTCAAAATTGTTTAAAATATATTAAACTTAAGTGTTGCTAAAACCTAACTTTGTTTTAGAAGCATTCTTTACGTACGCTAATTGCTTCAATACGAGCATTCTGTGTCCAGCCAGCTTCGGGCAGACGACGTACATAAGCGATATCTTCTGCAGAATGGCCAAGAGCAGCTACAGCTGCTGCAATAACAGCAATTACTTCACTGTCATCCTGCACAGGAGCTGCAACAGCAGCAGGTGCTGCGGCAGGTGCCGATGCTGCTACTGGTTTCTCAGTTTTTTTTTGCGTTGGATCTACCAATTGGATGATTTTCATCAAAACACCCAAGGCTGCCAATACGCCAAAAACTATGGTCATATTGATGATAGAAATCAACCAAGGATTAGTAGTTACAGGACCCATTATTTCACCTCATTCTTCTTAATTAATTAAGCACTATACTGCAAGCTGCAAATTACAAAGGA
>NZ_QLTS01000002.1:0-89921 GCF_003269275.1 Phascolarctobacterium faecium DSM 14760
TTATTTTTTGACTTGGCAAACGCTCCTTTTTCAAGAAACGCTCGCCCGCACATTCGTTTTTGGTTATTGTTCAGTTTTCAAGGTTCTGCCTGCCGCCGCATTTCGGCGACTTGTATATAATAGCATTCCCCGTTACTTCTGTCAACACCTTTTTTACAACTTTTTTATGTTTTTTTCAAGAAAAAATCCGCACCGAAAAATACGGTGCGGATTTATACTCTTTTTACTTTTATTGTACTTTATGACGCATATGCGGGAAGAATATAACGTCGCGGATACTGCTGCTGTCTGTCAGGAACATAACCAGGCGGTCGATACCGATGCCCAGCCCTCCTGTAGGCGGCAGACCATATTCCAGCGCGGTTACGAAGTCATCATCCATCATATGAGCTTCATCATCGCCGGCAGCGCGGTCTTCCACCTGTTTCTGGAAGCGTTCACGCTGGTCGATAGGATCGTTGAGCTCGGAGAAGCCATTGCAGATCTCTCGCGCATAAATGAAGCCTTCAAAACGGTCTGTAATTTCAGGATCTGCTTCACTGCTTTTGGCCAGCGGTGAAATTTCTTTCGGATGTCCTGTGATAAACGTAGGTTGGATCAGTTTCTCTTCTACGTGTTCTTCAAAGCAGGCATTGATGATTTTACCGATGCCGAAAGTTTTTTCGTAAGGCACGTTGATAGCATCTGCCATTTTACGCGCTTCGTCGAGGTCTTTGATACCGGAAAAATCCTGTCCGGTATATTTAGCTACGGCCTCGATCATAGTCATTCTATTCCAGGGAGGAGTCAGATCGATCTCCTGGCCTTCGTAACTGATCTTCATCGTGCCGAGCACTTTCTGTGCAGTCTGTGAAACAATGGTTTCAGTCAAATGCATCAGATCATTATAGTCAGCATAGGCCTGGTAGATCTCGACCATGGTAAACTCAGGATTATGTTTGATATCAATACCTTCATTGCGGAATACGCGCCCTAATTCATAAACACGTTCCATCCCGCCGACGATCAGACGCTTCAGATACAGTTCCGGCGCGATACGCATATAAAGCTGCATATCCAGCGCGTTATGATAGGTGATAAACGGACGTGCGGCTGCGCCGCCGGCAATAGAATGCATGATCGGCGTTTCGACTTCCAGGAAGTCTCTGCCATCCAAAATCTCGCGAACGCTTTTAATGATCTGGCTGCGCAGAACAAAAGTGCGGCGGACTTCAGGATTAACGATCAGGTCAACATAACGCTGACGATAACGCATTTCGACATCTTTCAAGCCATGCCATTTTTCCGGCAGAGGCCGCAGAGATTTGGAAAGCAGTTCCAAAGCAACCGCTTTAACAGACAATTCGCCCATGTGCGTACGGAAAACTGTTCCGGCTACACCGATAATATCGCCGATATCCATCAGTTTGATCAAGGTATAGTTTTCTTCGCCCAAGGCATCCTTACGTACATAAAGCTGAATACGGCCTGTTTTATCCATCAGATCGATAAAGCAGGTTTTGCCATGACCGCGGATAGCCATAACGCGGCCGGACAGACGGACAACAGTTTCATTAGCCGTTAATTCTTCAAATTGGTCGGCAATATCCTGAGCATGGTGGGTCCATTCAAATTTATGGCCGAAAGGTTTCCAGCCTTTTTCTTCGATTTGGTGCATTTTATTGATGCGCACCTGCATTTGTTCATTGATTTCTGTTTCTGTTAAAGCTTCCGGTTCGGCAGCTTGTTGATTTTTAATTTCTTCCGACATATTTCTCGCTCCTAAAAAATCAGATCTATTTAATTTTTACTATTTTATATGAAAGCTCGCCTACAGGAGTATGCACCTGTACGACAGTGTTTACTTTCTGTCCCAAAATCGCAGCGCCGACCGGTGATTCATTGGAGATGCGGTTCTGCGAAGGATCAGCTTCAGTAGTGCCGACAACGGTATAGGTTTCTTCGTCTCCAAATTCCATATCTTTAACGATAACGGTAGAACCGAGAATAACTGTGCCTTTTTTCTTTTTCGCAGTTTCGTCAATGAGCGTAGCCGTGCTGATCATCTGCTCCAGCTCGATAATACGCCCTTCGATAAAGGCCTGCTCATTTTTGGCATCGTCATATTCGGAATTCTCGCTTATATCGCCATAAGAAATGGCTACTTTAATACGCTCGGCAACTTCCTGACGTTTTACAGAACGAAGATTTTCTAATTCGTCCTCCAGTTTTCTTAAACCTTCGGCCGTTAAAATAGTTTCTTTAGCACCCATGGTATTACTCCTTTAAAATCATATTTTTCCGCCGCCTCACAATACAAACAGTGCCAAGCAGCAATGCCTGACACTGGGATCAACGGATAAATAATATAATGTACTAGGTTAAATTATAATTTTTTGTTGGTTTATTGTCAACCTCAGATATTACGCATTGCCAGTTCCTGTTCGACAAAACCCTGGATATGCGCGATTTCTTCATCTGTAACGGCCCGTTCAAAATTGCGGAAGCCAGCCAGACTGAAATCGTGTTTACGGGCTAATTGCGATATCGTATCGATCTGTTCAATAGTCAGTTTCCGTCCCAGAGTAAAATTTTCATAACGCTTTTCCAGTGCCAAAATCATTGTTTCTGCCATACAGGCAAAAGAAGTCTGCGGCGGGAAGCCAAAATCGAAATGGAAATCGACATTACCCGGTACCTTGATCACACCGCCTTCTATGACCAGCACATCTTTGCGTTTGGAAGCTACCTCACGCGAAACGTTACGCGGTCTTGCCACATCGCAGACGATGGCCCCGGCCTTGAGATCCTCAGGTTCGATCAGAAAATCTACGGCGCTGGTAACGGCGATCACAACATCGGCATCCTTCAGGCTGTGTTTGATGTCGTTGGAAACCGTCAATTTGCCGGCAACACTGCCCGAAAGTTCTTGCGCCAGTTCTTCCAACGGCTGCAGATGCCTTGCGACCATTGTAATATCCTTTGCTTCGCGTGCCAGAATCCTTGTACAGGCCGCACCGATCGAACCGCTGGCACCGACAATAGTCACATGCGCAGTTGCCAGATCTTTTCCCATCAGCCTTACTGCTTCACGGGTTCCCTCCAGTGCTGTTGCAACTGTGTAGCTGTTGCCCGATGTCACAGCTATATCTAAATTTTTCGCCACTGTGATGCCTGCATCGCCAACGATAGAGGTGAATGCGCCCAGGCCTACCACTTTAGCGCCCAGTTCCTGAGCGATCTTCCCTGATTCTATGATCCTGTCCATAACAAATTCTTCCGGCAGTTCAACCATTTGCTTCGATGTCAGGGGACAGCCGATAAACCAGCCTTCCGCTTCTGCGTAAGGGCTCTTGATACCTGTGATATGTGAAACCTGAAAAGGTTTTTCAGCTTCAGAGCACTTTCCAGCCAGCTGTCAGGAATAAATTTCAAAACAGGCGATACGTGAGCCATATCATGAATCGACAGCGGATGTATGATAAATGCAAACTTTTCCATTAAATGTGCTCCTCCTCTCCGTTCAGATATTCTAACCCGGATTCTATCTTATATTCTTCCAGTAATTTTTCGTAGACAGCCGCATCAAGCTGTTTATCAGCACCGCTGGCGGCCACCAGCAGGCCTTCCATCACATTGGTACCATAGCTGCGTCCGTCCAAAGACGGCGTCGTTGTGATCAGACAGTATACTCCGGCATTGCGCAGCAGCTTGCGGTCACCGGCTGTAACAGTATTGGTAATAATAGTCTTGCCTGCCAGCTTATCCGGCATAAACCGCCTGATAAAATGAAAATCACCGGCAATAATATCGTTCTCTAAAAAATAGCCCTGGTGCTGCGGTTTTCTCTGGCTTTGTTTGGCGCCCATCGGATAGAACCACCTTACGGGCAGCTTTGTCAGAAGCGGCGCCAGCAATTTTGCAAAACTATCCAGAGTCTGCAGCGATTTGATCGGATGATCCCAGTTCAGCCCAAAAATCAAATCACCAAAAGTAACGTCAGCGCCATTGGCTACCAACGCTTCGGCCATACCAAAACGATCTACACCGCAGACCATAAGCACTTTTTTCCCTTGAAAGTCTATGATTTTATCAGCAGCAAGGCGATTGATCAGAATACGTTCCAAAGAATTTTTCAACCCGCTGCCATCCAGCACAGGGGTGTTTTTGACATTTTCGATCAGCTTGGCCGATTCACGAAAAGTATACCGCCGACCGCCGGCATATACATAAAGATCGGTCCCTCCCAATCCCAGCGCGTCTACCCGGCCATCCAGTTCTTCCAGAAACTGCCGGGCTTTCTGCAGATTTCCGTCAGTGCCCAGCCGTTCTATTATAAAGGTCTGCCCCTTAAGCTGCAAAGTACTTTTAGCATTGCGCTCAGAAGATCCCAAACTTACACTTACGATATGTTTACAGCTGCATTCAGTTGTCTGAGAGGCAATCATTGTTCTACTTCTTTCTCTAAAAAACTTGTCCCTGATGACATATCATTTTAGCATATTTAAAGTGTTCCTACAATATTTGCTATTAGATTTAGTATTATCTTATTTATTTTAACCGTTTTCAGGCGCCGAATTTTTCTGCGGCCTCAATATATTCTGCCAGCAGTTTTTTAAAATCGGCGTAGGTTTCTGTCTGATGGAACCTGCCGCGATATTCGGCAGCTTTAGGCATACCCTTGAGATAGGCGCCGATATTCCGCCGCATCTCTTTAACAGCAACAGATTCATTTTTATATTCTATCAGCATCTCCAGATGCCGCAATGCCAGAGCAAGTTTTTCTTTTAAGGTCGGTTCCTGCGGCACAGGCAGTCCCGACAAGGCGGCCTGCAATCTGCTGAACAGCCAGGGATTACCGTCGGCACCGCGCCCCAGCATCAATCCGTCGCAGCCTGTTTCTGCAAGCATCCTCTGTCCGTCAGCTACTGTCAAGATATCACCGTTACCGATGACCGGTATTTTTACAGCCGCTTTGACTCTGGCGATAACCTGCCAGTCTGCCCTGCCATTATAAAACTGTTCCCTTGTCCTGCCGTGTACTGCTACGGCTGCTACGCCCGCCTTTTCTGCCAGTACAGCTATTTCTTCCGCATTGATATGTTCAGAATCCCAGCCGGCACGGAATTTCACAGTAACCGGAACAGATACAGCGTCTGTCATCCGCGCCAGAATTTCGTAGGCCAGCTGCGGATTTTTCATCAAAGCCGAGCCTTCGCCATTATTGACGACCTTAGGCACCGGGCAGCCCATATTAAAGTCGATCACATCTGCACCGTTCCCGGCGACTATCCTTGCGGCTTCAGCCAGTTCTGCCGGAACAGAACCAAAAAGCTGGATCGCCGTAGGTCTTTCACCCGGATCGATGCGCAGCATATCAAAAGTTTTGACATTTTTATAAAGCAGCCCCTTGGCGCTGACCATTTCCGAAACAGTCATACCGCAGCCAAGTTCTCTGCAAATGACCCGAAAGGGCAGATCTGTGATTCCGGCCATAGGCGCCAGCAACAAAGGTACATCTAATTTTAAAGTGCCGATCTGCATAATCCACTCCCAATTTTGAAATACTATAGAAATAAGACCCGCCAGACAGCGGGTCTTTGCTTATTTAGAATTTTTCTCGTGCAGAATCCGTAATCCGTCTAAAGTTAAAAACGGCTCTACTACGTCAATAGAATCGGACTCGGCCGCCATCGTATTGGCAAACCCGCCAGTAGCGACAACAAAAGCATTACCGCCTAATTCTTCCTTCATATGTCTGACAATGCCGTCCATCTGACCGACAAAACCGTAAATAACGCCCGCCTGCATTGCATTTACAGTATTGCGCGAGATAACGTTTTTAGGTTTGATAAGCTCGATACGCGGCAGTTTTGCCGTTCTCTGGAACAAAGCCTCCGTAGAAATACCGATACCAGGGGCGATAGCACCGCCTAAATATTCGCCTGTCGGCAGCAGGGCGCAAAATGTAGTCGCGGTGCCGAAATCAACGATGATCATCGGCATACCTTTTTTGCTGTATTTGTCAAACGCGGCAACCGCATTAACTATACGGTCTGCACCGACTTCTCTGGGGTTGTCGTAGCGCAGTGAGATACCGCTTTTAATACCGGGGCCTACGACCATAGGCGTCAGCTCAAAATAACGCTCGCACATATGGCAGAGCGGTACGATCAGCGGCGGTACAACGCTGGAAATAATGATTGCCTTAATCTGATCCATAGGCATCCGCGTATAATTGAACATACTGCGTAATAAAATACCATATTCGTCGGCAGTTTTACTGCGATCTGTGGAAAAGCGCCAATGGCAGACCAGTTCTTTATCGTCAAAAACACCTGCTACAATGTTGGTATTACCTACATCAATTACTAATAACATTCATGTTCCTCCTCAAGGAGCTTATTTAGTCCGCTCAAGCAGACCTGCCAGGAGTAAAGCCTTGCGCACTTTAGCGCCAATAAGCGCAGCCGCTGCAGCCTTTATTATATCAAATGGAAGAAATGGCGCAACTGCTAAAAGTATGGCATTGTCCCAACTCATGGGCTTTTGCAGAAAGTACTGGAAGCTGAGCTTGAAGCCGATGAGGCCTATCGCATAGCATACCAGCATTCCCACGCACATATACATAAGATTTTTTAAATAACTTGCTTCCAGGTCACGTTCTGTAAGATAACCAACAAGCCAGGCCGTAATAATAAATGCAATGATAAAGCCTCCGGTAGGTCCGACCAGCATCACAGCTCCGCCCTGTCCCTGATTGAATACAGGCAGTCCCACACAGCCGAGCATCACCCACACGCATATGCTGACAGCGCTTAAGCGGCTTCCCAGAAGCATACCGGCCAAAAGCACGACCAAAGGCTGCATCGTAATGGGAACAGGCCCAATAGGAACTATGATATATGCACTGATGATCATCATCGTGACAAAGGTTCCGGCCAGAAGCATCTCTCTGATCTTCATTACGCGTATTCCCCCTGCTTGGCCTGGGCAGGCCGGATCGAAACATCACCGGCAATGACTTTTTCGATTCTGCCGTCTTCGCGTTTTACCATTAAAAGACCATCTTCGTCTATATCGACAGCTTCACCGAAATAAGTCTGGTCAGGTGCAATAACTTTGACCTGCTGACCTAAAGTCGAAGAATATTTTTTCCATTCCTCAAGCACCGGTTTAAAACCTTCATGCAAAACTTTTTCATACAGTTCTTCCATATAGCCCAACACATCAGCCAGCAGTTCGACTCTGCTGATAGGCTCACGGGCAACATCAGCGAGCGATACAGCTGTTGCTCGCAGTTCTTCCGGCACCATCTCTTTGGGTACGTTGACGTTGATACCGGTACCGATAACGATATAATTTATCCGTCCAAATTCAGCGCTCATTTCTGTCAAAATGCCCACCAGTTTTTTACCGTCCAGTAAAACGTCGTTAGGCCATTTGATCGATGCCTGTACGCCTTTATACTTATTTACGGCTTTCACGACGGCAATCGCTGCCAGCAGCGTACACTTCGACGCTTCCTGCGGCATGAACGGCGGCTTTAAGACAACCGAAAACCATACTCCACGGGCAAACGGAGAAAACCAGCCGCGTGACAAACGCCCCTTGCCGGAGTTCTGCTCTTCCGCGATCACCACCAGGCCATCTTCGCAGCCTTCACCGGCAAGACGTTTAGCCATTTCGTTTGTAGACGTCGTCAGCTCACAGTAGTGTATATGATGTCCGAGCCATTTCGTTTTCAGATTAGCAACAACTTCTGCAGGCTTCAATCTGTCAGGTACTTCTTTCAGGATGTAGCCTTTTTTAGGTACGGATTCTATAGTATAGCCTTCATTTTTTAAAGCCTGGATATGCTTCCAAATCGCCGTACGCGATACTGCCAGTTCCTGAGAAAGCACTTCCCCTGAAACAGGAGCAGGCATTTTACTGCGCAATATTTCTAAAATGCGTTCCCGCATATCATCACACTCCCACACAATGTTATCCTTAGATTAGCACTGGGTTAACCAAAAGTCAAGTCACAGAAAAACCGTCCCCGAAATTCAAGGGACGGTCTTAGATTACAGACTATTGCTCGCTGGGAGCTGCAGAAGATTCTGCGGGCTGCACCTCTGCCGGCTCCGGAGTTCCGATCTCAGAAGTATTCTCTTCTTTAGATAAAATTTTACCGTATTTCATCAACTGATCGATTTCTTCGCCTTCCAAAGTTTCTCTTTCAATAAGTGCATCCGCAATCAAATGCAGTTTATCCATATTTTCATTCAGCAGACTTTCCGTTTTCTGGTAAGCCTCATCAATAAATTTACGGATTTCTTTATCGATCTTGGCAGCGACTTCTTCACTGTAGTCTTTATCTCTGCCAATATCACGTCCCAGGAAAACCTGGTCCTGACGATGACCAAACGTCATCGGACCCAATTCAGGGCTCATACCGTATTCACAGATCATCTGACGGGCCAGAGATGTAGCACGCTGCAGGTCATTGCTGGCACCGCTGGAAATTTCTTTCAGTACCAGAGCTTCAGCAACACGGCCGCCTAAAAGCACCTTCAATTCGTCCAGCATTTCACTGCGAGTCGCATAGTAACGGTCCTCTTTCGGCAGGCTCAATGTATAACCGCCGGCACGCCCACGCGGAATAATAGTTACTTTATGAACCGGATCAGTATTATCGAGCAGCATACCTACCAGAGTATGGCCGCCTTCATGATAGGCAGTCAGACGTTTTTCTTTATCACTGATCACGCGGCTGCGGCGCTCGGGACCCATAATAACACGCTCCGCCGCTTCTTCCATTTCCGGCATATCGATTTTATTCTTATTTTTACGGGCAGCCATCAACGCAGCTTCATTGACCAGATTGCTCAGATCCGCGCCGGTAAAACCAGGAGTTCTGCGGGCAATAACGCCAAGCTCGACTTCAGGACTGATAGGCTTACCTTTAACATGGACTTTTAAAATTTCCTGACGGCCTTTGATATCAGGACGATCAACGACGATCTGTCTGTCAAAACGTCCCGGGCGCAGAAGTGCCGGATCAAGGATATCGGGACGGTTGGTTGCAGCAATCATAATGATGCCTTCATTAGCTCCGAAACCATCCATTTCGACCAGCAGCTGGTTCAAGGTCTGTTCTCGCTCATCATGACCGCCGCCTAAGCCTGCACCACGCTGACGGCCGACAGCGTCGATCTCATCAATGAAAACGATACAGGGAGCGCTCTTTTTAGCCTGTTCAAACAAATCTCGGACACGGGAAGCGCCTACGCCGACAAACATTTCTACGAAATCTGAACCGGAAATACTGAAAAACGGTACGCCAGCTTCACCAGCGACAGCCTTGGCCAGAAGTGTCTTGCCTGTACCAGGCGGCCCGTAGAGTAAAACACCTTTCGGTATTTTGGCACCGAGATCATTATATTTCTTCGGATGCTTCAGGAACTCGACAACTTCTTCCAGTTCCTGCTTCGCTTCATCAGCACCGGCGACATCTTTAAAAGTAATCTTAATATTGTCTTCGTCATAACGACGGGCACGGCTTTTGCCGAAATTCATAACCCGGCCTCCGCCCCCCTGGCTTTGCTGCATAAGCATAAACCAAATACCGACGATCAAAAGCATCGGCAAAAGCGAGCTTAAGATAGTCGTCCACCAAGGCGGCTGCGGCGGCAGCTCGGCTTTAATTTCAATATCACGGGCACGTAAAGTCGGGATCAGGCTGTCATCATTGGGAGCCACAGTTGAGAAATCTTTACCATCTTTCAGCTTACCGCTGATGACATTATCAACTATCGTTACCTGTTTGACCTCATCTTGCTGCACGTGCTTCATAAACGCACTATAAGTGATGTCTGTTTTGCTGACCGTGCTGGCCGAATAATAATCGATCATCCAGATTGCCACGATGATAATCAGCAAATAGAACGTCACGTTCTTAAAAAATCTATTCAAGGAATTGCTCCTCCTTCCACTGCGATCGTCTACCAAATTACAGTAACGTCATTTTTTTATTATAATATAGATGCGGAAATTCTACAACCATTAGTCGATAAAATCATGTACGCGCATAAACACAAGGCTTTAAAACACCGATATAAGGTAAGTTACGATAGTTACCGGCGTAATCCAATCCATAGCCTACAGCAAACTCGTCAGGAATACAGAAGCCTACATAATCCGCACTTTTACCATTGACGCGCCTGTCGGCCTTATCGCACATTACCGCTGTTTTGATAGAAGCCGGCTTGTGCTGCTGCAGCATACAGCAAACAGCTTCAAGGGTCAGCCCTGTGTCAATGATGTCATCGACCAGAATCACATGCCGTCCCGCCAGTTCCTCAGCCACATCAAGCTTAACGCTGACATTACCGCAGCTATTAGTGCTGTTACCATAAGAAGACGCGACCATAAAATCGATCTTGACAGGCATATCCATTGCCAAAGTCAGATCAGTAGCAAAATAAGCGGCGCCTTTTAAAAGTGCTATTACTACTACTTCTTTGCCTGCATAATCTTGTTTCAGCTGGGCTCCCAATTCCCGGACCCGCGCTTTTATTTCTTCCTCTGTCAGTAAGATTTTACCAATATCTTCATGCATATCCACTACTTGTCATCTCCCAGACTGAAATATTTAATATCCAATGTCAGCCATGCTTCGCAGCCCTGCTCCTGTTCATGCCAGCCTGCAGCTTTCCATCCCACCAGCCATAGGACCTGTTTACCGCAGGTTACTAAAAGCTGACTTTTTCTCTGTTCCGGAGGTACTTTAATGTCGTTAAAATACTTTTTTAATTTTTTGCTTCCCAAAGACCCGGCCGGAAAAAATATGTCGCCGTCCTGCCTCTGCCTCACTTCCAGCTGCCTGTCCTGCAGCAAATGCCAGGGATATATTGCTGCATGCCCCAAGGGACTTGCTGATCCCTTAAAGTAACCCAAACTTAAAATACCGTTTGGGAGCTCAACTTGCAGCCTGCCAGCTTTCTGCAGCTCAGCCAAATCAAAAACATAATTCTGCGCTGCTATCGCTGACGGTGTTTCAGCTGCAGCAACTGTAAGCTTGCCATAGCTGTATACAGCACAGGTCCCGCCAGGCAGCATAAGCCTTTTATTGCTGCTGCCTTTATGCACCAAGCCGATCACCTGCTGCGTCTGCTGAAAGGTAAGCAGACCTGCAGCTCCAAGCTTTTTCCACATCATCCTGATGATACGCGAACACAGCGCGGCAGGCAGCGAAAGCAGCCAGGCTGTATCACAGCTGCAGGAATGATCGTCCTGCAGCACATACTGCAAAAACTTCTCTTCTGCCAGCTCATTCAAACAATCAGCATCCTCAGCAATCAACGTCGCAGTCTGTGCTAAAGCCTGTTTGATATTAGGATTGAATTCCCGTTCCAGCAAAGGCAGCAATATATGCCGCACTTTATTCCGCGTATAGTACAAATCCATATTACTGCTGTCAGTACGATAATCCAAGCTACGCATTGCGCAATATGCTTCCAGCATCCGACGGCTCACCTGCAAAAAGGGCCGTACGATACTGTTATTGTGACAGCGCATTCCCCCAAGCCCTTCCGCACCGCTGCCTCGCAGCAAATGCAGCAGCAGGGTTTCTGCCTGATCGTCACGGTGGTGTGCTGTCACAATATACTCAGACTTGTGTTTACTGAGAATCTCAAATAAAACAGTATAGCGTAATTTACGAGCCGCGTCCTCTACAGAAAGTTTACTCTCCGCAGCAAATTTTTTAGCGTCAACACGCAGAACTTCACAGGCAACCTGACGCATCCGGCAGAATTCCACAACAAAATCAGCATCAGCCAAAGCTTCGCTGCCACGCAAACCATGCTCTACATGACAAACTACCAGCTGATACTTCCGTTTTTCCTGCAGCAGCAGCAGTGCATCAGCCAAAGCAATTGAATCGGCCCCACCGCTGCAGGCAACAATTATTTTACTGCCGACAGGCAGATGTTCCTCTACCTGATCGAGAATTTCAGTAATTTGCCTGTGTTCTTTCATCGTTTCACCTTATTATCCTACAACCCAAATAAAAAAGGCACCTCTGCTGGAAGTGCCTTTTTAGACATTATCTGTCGCGGCTGGCGCCACGGCCGCCGCGCTTAGACTCCGTATTGCGTTTCAGATCTAATAATCTGTCATCGCTGTCTTTTAAAAAGCGCGATAATTTATCTTCAAAGGAAACAGGAGGTGCCACTTTAGGTGCACGACGTTCCTGACTTACCGGACGCTGCGGTTTCGGAGGTGCCGGAGGCGGCGGTGTCAGCTGCTTAATGGACAGACCTATCTTACCGCGTTCGTCAATAGACAACACTTTGACCTTGACCTTATCTTTTTCCTTTAAAAAATCATGTACATCTTTTACATATACATTGGAGACTTCGGAAATATGTATAAGACCAACTTTTCCTTCAGGCAATTGCACAAACGCTCCAAAATTTGTGATACCAGTAACTTCACCTTCAACGATTGCACCAACTTCGAGTGACATAAAGCGGATAATCCCCCTTAAAAAATCTTTATACAGTAAGTATTATACCCTTCTTTTAAAATCAGTGTCAACTGCATTGTACAAATATATGAAAAAAGATAAAAAATAACAGCTGTACGCCAGTAAAATCGACTGTACAGCTGTTATTTTTTCTTTTCCTCAGCTTCTGTTTCCTGTTTTTGCTGCTTTTCCTGTTCATCAACTATAAACAGCGGTACTTCGTTCTTGCCAACCATATTATGGTCTTCACGCGCCAGTTTTTCAATATATTTCAAATCGTCCAAACGTTTGCGTTCAGCTTCAAGCTCAGCCTGAACTTTTTTTAATTCGTCGACACGCTGCTGAGTGGCTGACATTTCCTTATTGATCTGGTAGATCTTGTACTCCTGCCTGCCCAATACGCCCAAGCAGATGATCAGCAAAATAATCAGGACCCATAAAAAGTCATTAGAGCTGCGGCGTTTTTTTCTGCGCATCTCAGCCATTTTGAGCTCCTTCCTGTTAATTAATCAGACAAAAATACCGGGCTGTTTGGCCCGGCATTCTTGAAACCCAAGATTATTTTTTGTGTTTTTTTGCAGGAGCAGCGTTAACAGCGTCTTTGAAAGCTTTACCAGCTTTGAAAGCGGGAACGGTTGCTGCCGGAATTTTGATGGGTTCGTTGGTACGAGGATTTTTACCGGTACGAGCGTTACGAGTACGAGCTTCAAAAGTACCGAAACCAATCAGTTGTACTTTGCCCTTTTTAGCAACTTCACCTTTTACGGTTTCGAGTAAAGCAGCTACTGCTTTCTCTACATCTTTTTTGGTGAGGCCAGCTTTTTCTGCTACTGCAGCAATAAGTTCAGTTTTGTTCACAATAAATCCCCCTTAAATTTTGTATGCGCCAGTTTAGGCGAAAACCGCTTAAACACAACGACTAAGGTTATTCACTAAAACTCTAATTCGCTATCAAAAGCAATATTCCTGCTAACATTTCATCTTTTTTTTATTTTTTTCTTAATTTTTGTGTAAAAAACGCCTTTTTTTAATTATTTTTCTCAAAATCCTTTGCCAACTCCCAAAAAGCGTCTAATTCAGACAATGAAAAGTCCTGCCATGTTTTCTTTGAAACCTGTACTTTTTTCTCTACATAACCGAATCTTTTTATGAAACGGTTATTCGCAGCATTCAAAGCTGTTTCCGGTTCCAATCCGATATGTCTGGCATAACCGGACAAAATAAACAGCAAATCTCCCAGCTCATGCTCCATTTCCTTCAGGCTGCCTCCGGCTACTGCCTCTTCAAGTTCGTGCAGTTCTTCCAGAACCTTCTCCCAGACGCCTGCGGTATCCGGCCAGTCAAAACCTACTTTGGAAGCCTTGCTGTGCAGCTTGTAAGCACGCATCAGCGCCGGCAGTCCCGGAGAAATTCCATCAAGAACATGCGTCCGTTCCTTTTTTTCTTCCAATTTAATGGCTTCCCAGTTTTTTATTACTTCATCACTGCCTGAAACTTTACGTGAACCAAATACATGTGGGTGCCTGCGGGTAAGCTTCTCAGTCACTCCATCAATAACATCCTGCAAAGAGAACAGGTTTGCGTCAGCTGCCATATGCGCATGGAAAACAACCTGCATCAGAATATCGCCAAGTTCTTCTTCCATACCTTTAAAATCGTGATTATCAACAGCTTCTAAAAATTCATAGACTTCTTCGATCATATTACGGCGAATACTGCTGTGCGTTTGTTCGCGATCCCAGGGACAGCCGCCTGGCTCACGCAGCTTACGCATAACTTCTGTCAGCGGAAGCAGTTCAGCATCATAGCGGAAATCCTCGATATCACAGTAAAAATCATCATCGTCATCAAAACACAGCGTTTTTTCTTCCTGCAAAGCATTGACATGCTGCACAACAGTCTGCTCCTGTGCCGGAATAAAGACACTGGTAAGATGATCGATATGCGGCTGCCGGTCCAGCTCATAGAGCTTCAGCGGCAGACATTCTTCATCAGGCAGGCCTAAATTACGTAAAAAGTACAGCTGCGCTTCATCAGCGAGTACTTCCATCAAATTGATTTTCACATCCGACGCCACCAGCTGACTATAGACCTGCGTGATCATCAGCGGATATTTACCCGCATCTGCCAGCGCATCAAAATCATGGGCATCAACAATACGCAACCCGGCAATAGGATCAATGCCTAAATCGACATATGCAAGATCCAAAAAGCTCATCGCCGGTAAAATTTTCAGAGGCACTCCGGCCGCTGCAGCCTGTTCCCTCAGCAGCACCACAGTTCGTTCAGCAACCAAAGGACTGCCTGGAACAGCATAAACTACCTCCTGCTCTTTCGCATCCTGTAAAATGGAAGCAACAATTTTTTGATAGACGTCTTCAAAAGACGCTTCCTGTTCATAAACAGCGTCGCAGGACGTAAATTTTATACCAGACCGCTCAAGTTCCTTTACAGTTGGGTGTACAGCCGTACGCAGAATAACCTTGCCGCCGCTTTTCAGCACTGCCATTGTTTCCAGCGACAAATGCCCGGCGCTGCCAGGCCCCAATCCTACAACAGTAATTCCTTTTTCCATCTTACCATCCCTTTACTTGAATCTGGAACCTATCACAGGCAGTTTCTGCAATTCTTTCCTGCCGATCGTTCCGCTTGCTATCAAAGTCAATAGATAAACGATGCCAGCTGCAAAAATCGTTACCGCCGTCGCAAAAGTATTGCCCCAATAAACTATTAAATAATTGTATAAAAGCATACTGACTGCTGCCATCAAAACTGCCGCCAGTAATATTTTCCCCAAAGCGTACACTTTAAAAGTGATGCCGCTGCGAATCAAAAAGAAGATGTTTAGAGCGGCTGCCAAGCCAAAATTAATGTTAGAGGCCCAGGCGGCACCGACAATATTGCATGGCAGCGCCGTAAGATACCAAACAGCAGCAGCTTTGACCAACGCGCTGAGCAGCATATTCCACATAGGAATAATAGTCTGTCCCATTCCCTGCAGCATACCTGTGGTTATCTGGTGGATACCAAGCAGGCAAATAGAGGGAGCAAGGTTTCTGATTGCCTCGCCCGCAAGAGGCGTGCCATACAGTAATTTTGAAATAGGCTGAGCCAAAGCCCACATTCCTGCAGCGGCAGGAAAAGTCAGTAAACAGCATAATTTCATGGCCATATTTGTTTTCTGGTCGATACTGTTCCTATCGCCCAGAGTAAATGCTTCTGAAACAGCAGGCACCAGGCTTGCTGTAAGGGAAAGCGTCGGAATAGTAGCCATCATGACCAAAGGCATACCCATCCCTGTAAGGTAACCGAACAGGGTCGTAGCCTCTTCGACCGAAAAACCTGATTCCACTAAGCGATTAGGCACCAGCAGCATGTCAATACTGCTCGTCACAGGCACCATAATATTAGCGCAGGAAACAGGCAGTGCCAGCAATAACAGCCGTTTGGCTATCTTCCTGATACTTTCGGGTTCTTCAGTGATCTGCCTGCTGATTTCCTGCTGCCAGCGCAATTTGTTCTTCAGATAAAAAAAGCTCAGTACGATAAGTCCGGTAATAGAACCCGGCACAGCACCGAAAGCAGCCCCGGCCGCCGCATATTCCAATCCGTACGGAAGCAGATAATAGGCCAGTACGACCATCGTCACAACACGTACAAACTGCTCCAGAATCTGTGAGACCGCAGGCGGAGTCATCATTTGATACCCCTGAAAATAACCACGGAAGCTGGCCAGGATCGTAGCAAAAAACACCGCCGGAGTTAAGGCTACCAATCCATAATAAGCCCGCGGATCGCGTACCAGTCCGCTATCGACCAGCCAGCCGGCCGCACAATATAGCCCGGCAGCAAACACGAGCCCCGTTGCGGCCATCAGCCCCAGCGAGACCCTGAATACCCTGCCGGCGCTGGCAAAATCTCCTTTTGCCACTTTTTCGGCTACAATGATCGAAATCGCAATCGGGATACCGGCCGAAGATACGGACAGCATCAAAAGATAAACGGGATATGCCATTTGATAAAGCCCGATACCTTCGCCGCCAAGCAGTCTGGATAACAGTATTCTGTTGACCGAGCCAATGATCTTGACCATCAGCCCAGCCAGCGTCAATATCATGGCGCCACGTAAAAACTTATCCTTGGTCATACCCTCGTCCTTCCCTTGATTTCTTCATTTAATTAATTATAATCAACTTTATTGTCTCTGTATAGCTTAATCAAAAGCCAGCCGCGGCAGATTTTTTTCCAGCCAGGTCAAACTGTCAGTTTTTAATTTGACTGTGCGGAAAATAAGCTGGGCCTGCACGCCGCTTTTGAAATTCATATATTGCTGCTGCTCACTGATAAGCTTCATCAGGGCAGTCGGATCGATAGCAGCATTTTCAGCAAAGGTAATACGCAGCTCGCCCGGTTTGACACTGATACCGCGAATATGCAGCAGTCGGCACAAAGCCCGCAGACAGGCCACACGCCATAAAACTTCCACCTCTTCCGGAGGTTCTCCAAACCGGTCGATAATTTCGTCAAGCAGATCGTCTTTTTCTCCATAGTCCAAGCCGGCAAAGCGTCTGTACAGCTCAAGTTTGTAACGAGGGTCAGCTATATAGTCATCGGGAATATATCCGTCAACGCTGATCTCAAGAACCGGATCCGGTTCAGGGATACCGTCTTCAACGCCATCCTTCAGCTTACGGATCGTACGCTCCAGCATATCGCAATAGGCAGCAAAACCCACACCTGCAATATGTCCATGCTGCTGCGCCCCCAGCAGATTACCGGCACCACGGATCTCCAGATCACGCATCGCGATCTTAAACCCGGCGCCCAGCTCTGTAAAATCACGAATCGCCTGCAAACGTTTTTCTGCGACCTCGCTCAAAGCACGATTACGTTTATAAACGAAATAGGCATAAGCCAGACGAGAGGAGCGCCCTACCCGGCCGCGCATCTGATACAGCTGCGATAAACCAAAATTTTCGGCTCCGTCGATAATAATAGTATTGGCCAAGGGCACATCCAAACCATTTTCGATGATCGAAGTCGACAGCAGCACATCACAGCTGCCTTCATAAAAAGCAATCATTGCATCTTCCAGCATATCCTCTGACATTTGACCGTGAGCGATCCTGATATTGATCCCCGGCACCAGACTGCGCAGATCGGCAGCAATATTTTCGAGACCAAGAACCCTGTTATGCACATAATAAATCCTGCCGCCGCGGCGCATTTCACGTTCCAGCGCTTCTTTGATCATTCCAGGATTATATTCGGCCACATAAGTTTCTACCGGCAGCCGTTCCTCCGGCGGTGATTCGATCACACTCATATCGCGTCCGTTGACAAGCGCCAAATGTAAAGTACGCGGAATCGGCGTCGCCGACAAGGTCAACACATCAACGCCTGTTTTCCAACGTTTGATTTTTTCTTTCTGAGCCACACCAAAACGCTGTTCTTCGTCGATGACAAGTAATCCCAGATCGGGGAACAGCACATCCTGCTGTAATAAACGGTGTGTCCCAATCAGAACGTCCACCTGACCATTTTCCAGATCATTCAGGATTCGTTTTTGTTCCCTGGGAGTGCAGAAGCGGCTTACCATCTCTACTTTGACCCCAAAAGGCTGCATTCGTTCTTTGAAGGTCATAAAATGCTGCTGCGCCAAAACAGTCGTCGGCACCATTACTGCTACCTGTTTACCATCCATAACTGCCTTAAAAGCAGCGCGGATAGCAACTTCTGTTTTACCATAACCGACATCACCGCACAACAATCTGTCCATCGGCTCAGGTTTTTCCATATCAGCCTTGATCTCTGCGATCGCTTTAAGCTGATCCGGAGTTTCTTCATAAGGGAAGCGCTCTTCAAAGTCACGCTGCCATTCGGTATCCTCAGCGAAAGCATGACCAGGGACGATCTTCCGCTGCGCGTATAATCGCAGCAGTTCTTCAGCCAGCTCGGTAATCGCGGCACGGGCTTTACTCTGCACACGTTTCCAGTCGGCTCCGCCCATTTTAGAAAGCCTTGGAGCCTGCCCTTCGTTACCGACATATTTATGCAGCATGCCAACCTGTTCCACGGGGACATACAGTTTGTCGTCACCGGCATACGCCAGCAGCAGATAATCACGATGCACGCCGTCAACAAGGACATTCTCCACGCCGATATAACGTCCAATACCGTGAACTGAATGGACTACATAATCTCCAGCCTTGATTTCCGAGAAATACTGCAGCTGAGCACCGCTGTTTTTGGTATGCAGCCGTCTTTTTTTCTGCATACCAAAAATATCATTTTCTGTCAGCAGCAGCCAGTTTTCATTCCAGAACCGAAACCCTGCCGTCAGCTCGCCGCTGATGACAGTGATGCGTCCCGGTCTAAGCAGTGCGCCCTCTTTTACAAAAGCAGCGTTTAAATTACGGCTTTGCAGACTGTCAGCAAGCCCGCGCGCTTTAATATCGCTGCTCATCATCACCACAGGCACCTGCCCGTCAGCCAGCCAGCCCTGCAGATCGCCTGTCAGCAATTCCAGATTTCTATTATACGGCGCTACAGACCGCACAGGCACATTGATATCCTTAAACAGCTGCAAACGGCTGTGTCCCAGCGCTGCTACGACCCAGGCTCTTTTCTGAGCGCAAAAACCTTCCAGCTCGGCAGGCGACCATAATTCATCGGCATAACCAGAACTTTCAATGTACAGTTTCTGTAAAATTTCAAATAAACGTGATGGCTCATCTACTACCAAGCGCGTCGAAGCAGCTAAATAATCAAGTACCGAAGCTGAAAAATCTTCGCCGGACTCAATTTGCAGCGGCACGATTTTAACAGCACTCAAAGATTCAATACTGCGCTGATTATCCAGGTCAAAACTGCGCATCGCATCAATAGTATCATCAAACCATTCGATCCTGGCAGGATACTGACTATTGATCGGGAAAATATCAAGAATATCACCGCGCAGACAAAACTGACCGATGGCATCTACCTGAGTAGTACGCTCGTATCCCAGTTCGATCAGACGTTCCAGCAGCTCCTGTTGCTCAAGCTGCTGCCCCAATGTTACGACAACGCCGCTTCCCAAAACCTTCTGCGGTATCGGCAGCTTCTGCAGCAATGCTTCCGCAGTCACAAAAACGATACCCCGTTCTTCCCCCTGCAAGATACGCATCGCCGCCACGCGCCCAGCCTGAATCTCACGATTCCGCGAATCAGCCTGCACCAGCGGCAAATCGACAGGATACAATTCCTGCATCAGCAAATCCGAATAAAAACAATTCAAAGTCCTGCGGTATTCACGAATATCGTCCCTGCCGCTAAGCAGAAACACTAAAGAGCCCTGTTCCGGCAAAAGCCGGTCCAGAGCTGCCAAAAATACTGTTTTTGCGGCTCCGCTGAGACCAGTCAGCGAACACCCCTGACCCTGCTGCCACAACCCGGCAGCGGTACGGGCTTCCGTTATTTCACCAATAGCGTCCAATAATTGCAATTTCATCAGTTTACCCTTGAAAACAAAAGGGTTCTAGCCTGAGCTAAAACCCTTGAAGATTGTAAAACTTACAGTTTAACGGCAAAATCTTTGCGGTCAAAGCTGTGTACTGCGTCAACAAAACGTACTGTACCGGTTTTATAACGCATGGAAACAGTATGTGTACGTACACCGCCGCCGAAATAACGCAGACCGCTGAGCAAATTGCTTTCGGTGATAGCCGTCGCAGTGAACATGCAGTCGTCGCCTTTGACCATATCGTCCAAGCTCAAAACCTGCTGGCAATCGCAGATGCCCATTTCCAGGCAGCGTTTGACCTGTTCATCATCTTCAGGGCACAACCGTGCCTGCATATCACCGCCGAGACATTTGATAGCGGCAGCAGCCAGTACGCCTTCAGGAGCACCGCCCTTACCGATATACATATGCACGCCGGTACCTTCAATGCCGGCATTGACGATAGGGTTAACGTCGCCGTCAGTAATCAACTGAATACGTGCTCCGGCACGGCGAATCTCATCCATAATACCATAGTGACGTTCACGGTCCAGCAATACGACGGTCAGGTCAGAAACCTTACGTTCTAAGGCTTTAGCCACGCGTTCCAGGTTTTCACTGACCGGCGCATCAATATCGATGCAGCCTTTAGCTCGAGGACCGACAGCGATCTTATCCATATACATGTCAGGAGCATGCAGCAGGCAGCCTTTCGGTGCGATGGCAATAACCGCGATTGCGCCAGGCTGACCTTTAGCTACCAGATTCGTACCTTCAACAGGGTCAACGGCAATATCGACTTCGGCACCGCCGCCGCCGACTTTCTCACCGATATACAGCATCGGCGCTTCATCCATCTCACCTTCACCGATAACTACTGTACCGCTGATATTTACCGTATCGAATGCCTTGCGCATAGCGTCGACCGCCAGCTGATCGGCACCGTTTTTATCACCACGTCCTACACTGCGGCCGCAGGCAATTGCTGCAGCTTCGGTAACACGTACGAACTCCATGGATAATTCTCTGTTCATTCCTCAACCATCTCCTTTATTGATACGATCATATAAAATCATATTAATTATATCACTTTCTGCCGTAACTTGCAGAGTAAAATAAAAATTACTTTATTTTAAGTTAAATTTATCAACTTATCTTAAGCATCAGCAATTCAAACACGATCTGCAGCGGCAGCACAAAAGCGATATACAGCAGCAACAAGCTGAATGCTACAGTTGCCAGCGACCGTTTAAAATCTATCAGGTAAACCACCTGTAAGGCTCTGATCAGCAGGTACAGCATCCACAGCTTCGCTGTAATACAGGCCCCCACTACTACCAGCATCCCCGGCAGGCCCAGTTTTGTCCCCAGCAAAGCTACCGGAGTCATGACCAGAAACGGTAAAGTCGTATAACCCAGCAGACAGATCAATCCCACAGCATCACCGGCCATGGCTCCTAAAGTTTCCAAAATCCCGTGCAGCAAAAAACCATACATCGACAAAACTACGCCGGCAATGGAAACAGCGGCCGCAATAACAGCAAACCTTACCGACAGCGTCTGATCTAAAAACAACTGATTTGTTACAACGCCGCTGAACAGACCCACGCTTAAGGCAAAATACCACAAGCTGCGCCACATGCAGCGCTCCTGTACCAACAAACGCATGCCATCTCTGGTTTCAAACAAAACGTCAAAGGTTTTACGCCTCATAAGGCATCACCTCGCCGCCTGCGGTGAAGACATTCCAGCCGCGTCTTTTTGCAGCAGCATTTCCAACTGCCCCAGCATCATTTTAGATAACTGGGCACTGAAAAATACTTCCCAGGGTTTTTGACGCTTGTTTTCTTTAATTTCCGGTATTCCATCTACTCCGATGGCTTTACCTGCTGCCTCCAAAGCGTCATAATAATTGCCAAGTTCATCGACAAGCCCGACTGCCTGAGCCTGCTGACCGGTATAAACACGTCCGTCCGCCAAAGCTTTTACTTTAGTGATATCCATTTTACGCCCTTCAGCGATCACGGCGACAAAATTCTCAAACATCTGATTGACCATATTTTGTAATATCTGCTGTTCTTCCGGAGTCATCGGTCTGTCAGCGGACATAATATCCTTGTACTGACCGCTTTTGATTTTAGTAGTATAGATACCGATTTTTTTGAAAAGTTCCTGCGTATTCATATAGGGCATATAGACCCCGATACTGCCTGTCAAAGTAGACGGATTGGCATAAATAGTATCGCTGTAAGCAGCCAGCCAATAAGCTGCCGAAGCAGCACTGTCGCCCATCGAAGTAATGATCGGTTTATCAGTAGTTTCTTTAAAACGTTTCAGTTCACGGCCAACTTCTTCTGCTGCGGTAACACTGCCGCCTGGGGAATTGATACGCAGCACCAGTGCTTTTACACTGCTGTCGGCAGCCGCCTCACGGATCTCACGCATCAGACGGCCTGAAGAAGCGCCCGTAGTTTCACCCCAGATATTCTCGCCCGGTTCACCGCTGACGATAGTCCCTTCGATATTGATGACTGCTACCCTGTCTGCCGGGGCAGCAATAACCTTTTCATCATTATTTTTACCTGAAAGCAGCGACACTACAAAAGACAGGACAGCGATCAATAAAATCGCACTGATAAAAATTTTTTTCAGCATACTTTCTACTCCTTTTACAAAAAAAGCAGACTGACTCGCAGTCTGCTTTTGGGTTTTTCTTCAGAGTCTTATTTTTGTTCCCGCAAAGCAGCGGCAATGAAATCTCTAAATAATGGGTGCGGATTAGTGGGGCGGGATTTAAACTCCGGATGGAACTGTGCACCCAGAAACCAGGGATGTCTGTCCTCCGGGATCTCAACGATCTCAACCAGACGTCCGTTAGGCAAAGTGCCGCCGATTCTCAGACCGCCGTCAACTATCTGCTCACGCAAAGCGTTGTTTACTTCATAACGGTGACGATGACGTTCGTAAACAAGTTCTTCCTTGTAAGCCTTCTCAGTCAAAGTACCGGGATAAACTTTACAAGGATAAAGACCTAAACGCATCGTACCGCCTTTATCTTCTACACTTACCTGTTCCGGCATAAGATCAATGACAGGATACTTACAGTCAGCTACAAATTCGGCACTGTTAGCATTTTCCAAACCGCAGACATTACGAGCATATTCGATAACAGCACACTGCATACCCAGACAGATACCAAAGAACGGGACCTTGTTCTCACGGGCATACTGCACAGCTTTGATTTTTCCTTCTATGCCACGGTCGCCAAAACCACCAGGCACCAAAATACCATCTACACCTTCCATAATTTTCTGCATATCAGTTTCAGGAGCTTCGATATTCTCGGCGTTTACCCATTTTATTTTCAGTTCGCTTTCATTAGCAACAGCGGCATGCTTCAATGCTTCTGTAATACTGATGTAGGCATCCTGTAATTCAACATATTTACCAACTACGGCAATCGTTACTTTGCGGTCATAATGCTTCAGTATACGCTCTACCATTTCATGCCAGTAAGTCATATCTTTTGGTTTATCAGGCATATCCAATTTTTTGAGCACGATGGAATCCATACCCTGTTCTTCCATCAGCATCGGAACCTGGTAAATACTTGCCGCGGTCAGATTCTGAATTACAGCTTCCGGATCAACGTCGCAGAACATAGCCATTTTTTCGCACATATCTTTGGAAATAGGACGTTCACTGCGGCAGACAATGATATCCGGGGAAATGCCGATGCTGCGCAGCTCTTTAACGCTGTGCTGGGTCGGCTTGGTTTTGAGCTCACCTGCAGCAGCTATATAGGGAACAAGTGTTACATGGATATACAAGACGTCGTTACGGTCAACTTCTTTTTTTACCTGACGGATAGCTTCAAGGAACGGCAAGCTTTCAATATCGCCGACGGTACCGCCGATCTCTGTAATAACAAAATCAGCATTATCATCACGGCCAACGCGGTAAACGCGCTCTTTGATTTCATTAGTAATGTGAGGGATTACCTGCACTGTACGTCCCAGATAATCGCCCCGGCGTTCTTTATTGATAACGGACAAATAGATCTTGCCCGCGGTCACATTGGAACTCTTTGACAAATTAATATCAATAAAGCGCTCATAATGACCCAGATCAAGGTCGGTCTCAGCACCGTCATCGGTGACAAAAACTTCGCCGTGCTGATAAGGGCTCATTGTCCCCGGATCAACATTGATATAAGGATCAAATTTCTGGATCGTTACCTTATAGCCGCGGCTTTTCAGCAAACGTCCAAGCGAAGCCGCTGTGATCCCTTTCCCCAGCGAAGAAACTACACCGCCTGTTACAAAAATATATTTCGTCATGATTGTCCTCCCGTTCCTCATAAAATGGCTTTTTATCTCCAAAAATTACATTCTTTCCGGTGCCGATACGCCCAAAATATTCAAAGCATGTTTAATAGTATGGCGGGTCGCCTGTACCAGCTTGATCCGTGCCTGCTGCACTTCCGGGTCCACACCCAGGATACGGCACTGATTATAGAAGGAATGGAACAGTCCGGCCAGATCGTGCACATAATGCGCCACACGGTGTACCGCGCGTTCTTTAGCCGCAAGCTCCAGCATTTCCTGATATTCGCCCAGTTTTTTGATCAGTTCCAGCTCTGTCGCATCTGTCAGCAGATTATAATCGGCAGCAGCCGCTTCAACAACATTCTCCTCAGCCAACTGACGCATGATACTGCAAATGCGGGCATGTGCATATTGAATATAATACACAGGATTTTCATTAGATTTTTCAGTAGCCAGAGTCAGATCAAAATCCAGCTGGCTGTCGATCGAACGCATAGCAAAAAAGAATCTGGCAGCATCAGTACCGACTTCTTCGATCAGCTCGTTCAAAGTGACGCTCTGACCCGTACGCTTCGACATCTTGACCAGCTCACCGTTGCGGTACAGACTGACCATCTGCAGGATCAAAACTTCCAGCTGCTCAGGATCATACCCTAAAGCGCCTACAGCTGCCTTCATTCTGGCGATATACCCATGGTGATCAGCGCCCCACAGGTTGATGACACGGTCAAAACCGCGGCTGAATTTATTCCAGTGATAAGCAATATCAGCAGCCAAATAAGTAGGCACACCGTTATCACGGATCACGACGCGGTCCTTATCATCACCGTAAGCAGTAGCTTTCAGCCACAATGCTCCGTCTTTTTCATACATATAGCCGCGTTCCGTCAAAAGTTCGCAGGCTTCTTTGATCTTATCTGCATCATGCAGTGTCTGCTCGCTGAACCAGACATCAAATGTGACGTTAAAGGCTTCCAAATCTTCCTTTAGAGCAGCAAGCTTTTCTTTTAAGGCAATCGTACGGAATTCGTGCAAACGTTCCTGCTCATCCATATGCAGGAATTTATCGCCGTAGATCTTGACGATGCGTTTGGCAGTTTCCACAATGTCGTAACCATGATAACCGTTTTCCGGGAACTCCACATCCACACCAAGCTCTTCCAGATAACGGGCATTGACCGAAGCAGCCAGATTATTGATTTGATTGCCGGCATCATTGATATAGTATTCACGGGTAACATCATAGCCTGCCGCTTTCAGAAGATTGGCAAGTGAACTGCCTACCGCAGCACCACGGCCATGGCCGACATGCAGCGGTCCGGTAGGATTGGCGCTCACATATTCCAATTGGATCTTTTCGCCGCCTCTGGCAGGCAGATTGCCGTAATCAGCACCTGCCGCTACGATACTTGCCAAAAGTTCGGCTGTCCAATTTTGTTTCAGATAAAAATTAATAAACCCCGGTCCCGCGATCTCAGCCTTTGCAACATAAGGGCAGTCCAGATTGTCGATCACAGCCTGAGCCACTAAACGCGGATTACATTTTAAGCCGCGGGCTGACTGCATGGCAAAATTGGTGGCAAAATCACCAAATTCCTTTTGCGGCGGCACCTCTAATAATACCTCCGGCAAGTCTCCCTCTTTGATAGTACCGGCGGCAATCGCTTTAACCGCGGCAGCTTTAATGGCAGCAGCCAGTGCTTCCTTCATATTCACGCTTGACATCCTCCTCGATTTCCATCTTCAGCTTAAATCTGCTGCGTGTCTGTCCTTCCAGTTCTAAAACATATTCCAAATCGATATGCCAGACTTTGTCTCGGCAATAAACATATAAATACTCTGTCGTCAGCCGCATCGGCAAAGCCAGATATGGAGTCCGGTACATACTTTCACTGACCAGACCTCCGGCAAATTCCTGCCTGCAATCCACCGTGCCGCTGCGTAGAATAATGACTCTCTCATAATCCCACTTGATAGTAGTTTTTGTGCCTGCCAGACCTGCTGCTTCAGATTCATCATAAAAAACATAATATTTATTATTTTTTTCTGCCAGTCTCCCGTAAGCTGTGGTCTCGATATTTTCCGTCCCTGCGCTGCTGTGTGACTGGCTGTAAATATGTATTTTCACAGGCTGCATAACACTTTTCACTCCATAAAAACGACTAGAGCTTACTCCCTTTCGCCGCGTTAACCTATGTTCGAAACGGAGCAAGCCCCTCAATGCCTGCACCTTCCTTTCAATAAATAAAAGGAACGGTCTACAAAACTTCTTCAAATATTATATATCAGTGGCCGTATTCAGTCAAGGAAAGGCTGACTCTTGCACCTGCGGTTAAAAAAAGTGTATAATATTTATACTGTTTTTGTTGAATTAAAGAGGAGGGGTCGCGATGCAGCAAGATTGGGGCATCATTTTTGCATTTGGATTGTATTTTTTAGCACTGTTCGGCATAGGGATTTTCCATATGAAAAAAGAACAGGATCTGGCCGGCTATGTTTTAGGCGGACGTAAGGTAGGGCCATGGGTCTCGGCAATGAGTGCCGAAGCCTCAGATATGAGCGGCTGGATGCTGATGGGATTGCCGGGCTATGCGTATGTAGCAGGTGTCAGCGCATTCTGGATCGCTATCGGCTTGGCAATCGGAACCTGGCTGAACTGGCTGTTTGTGGCTAAGCGGCTGCGTGTTTATACCAAAATAGCCAACGATTCGATCACTTTACCGGATTTTTTTGAAAACCGGTTCCGCGATAAAACAAAAATCCTGCGTGTCGTTTCGGCAATTTTTATTTTTATTTTCTTTCTTATCTATACAGCTTCTGGTTTCGTTGCCGGCGGACGCTTATTCAATACTGTTTTTGGACTGCCTTATTTTGAATCACTGCTCATCACGGCAGGCATTGTAGTTTTTTACACCTTTACCGGCGGTTATGTAGCGGTCTGCCGCACCGACTTCTTCCAGGGCTGCCTGATGTTCTTTGCGATCATCATCGTTCCTGTAACCGGTATTTTTAAAGCCGGTGGTCCGGTAACAGCCTTTGAAAAACTTTATAATATGAACGCCAACTATTTCAGCTTTTTTACCGATGCTACCGGCGTCACACTAAGCGCTACGGCAATTATTTCTCTGCTGGCCTGGGGTCTGGGTTACTTCGGCCAGCCGCATATCCTGGTACGCTTTATGGGCATCAGCTCTGCCAAAGAGATCCCTCAGGCAACCCGTATCGCTATGGTCTGGGTAATCTTTTCACTGTTCTTCGCAGTTACGGTCGGACTTGTAGGACGCGTGTTGTTGGGCGATACGCTGACAGGCGTCAATGCCGAAACTGTTTTTATGGTTCTTAACAATGAATTCTTCGTTTCCTTCCTGGCCGGCATCATCATTTCCGCTATTTTGGGCGCGATCATGAGTACTTCTTCCAGCCAGCTGCTGGTAACAGCTTCAGCAATCTCCACCGACTTTTACCAAGCGCTGCTGCGTAAAAATGCCGGTGAAAAAGAACTGGTTTTTGTCAGCCGTTTATCTGTAATTTTAGTGGCCTGCTGCTCATTAGCGCTGGCTTCCAACCCCAACAACTATATCCTGGAGCTGGTAGCATATGCCTGGGCAGGCTTCGGCGCCTCTTTTGGCCCGCTTGTACTGTTCAGCCTTTTCTGGCGCCGCACTACTATCAAAGGCGCTATTGCAGGCGTTTTCTTCGGTGGCAGCACAGTGCTTATCTGGAAAGAATTTTTTGCTTACACCGATATTTACGAAATCGTTCCCGGTTTCATCATTTCAGCTCTGGCTATTTATGTTGTCAGCCTGCTGGATAAAAAACCCGATGCTGCTATAGTCAAAGACTTTGACGTAGCTGAAGCCCATATTCAGGATATGTAAAAACTGCTTAAAAGCACCCGCAGATTTATCTGCGGGTGCTTTTTTATATCCTATAAGGCATAAATATCATAAAAAATAACGCCTGCATTTTCGCAGACGTTATTTTAAATTTTCTTTTTACAAAATATTTTACTTTCCCCTACCGCGCATATTTGCTTTGACCAAAGCTACAACATCACCTGAAAGCAGCAGTCCTGTCATCGTCAACAGCATACCGAAGGCGATAACCGCTGTGATTTTCTCATCCAGAACAATAACAGAGGTAATCACAGTAACTACAGGTGCCAGATAAATATAGGCACTGGTCTTAATAGCTCCCAGCAGCTTGACTGCCATATTCCAGGTCACGAAGCACATCGCCGACGCTCCGACACCTAAAAATAACAAATTAAACAGATTGACAGGATCAGCCAGCCGCTCAAAACCCCAGCGAAAATCCATAAACAGCAGTGCCGGCAGCATAAATACCAAACCATACATGAAAGTATGCCGTGTGCTTTGGATGGCATTGTAACCAAATGAACTGATTTTTTTAGACAATACAGCATAAACTGCCCATGTAGCAGCTGCCGCTAAAGCCAGAAAATCTCCTAAAGGATTAATCTGCAGTTGTGTAGCACTGTTGAAACTGATCATGGCGATACCGGCAATCGCCAGTACAAACCCCACTATAAATTTTTTCTGCAGAGCTTCGCCTGCCAAAAAACGACAGGCCAGTAATGCTGTAAAAAATGGTGCTGTGGCCGTAATAACTCCCACGTTAGACGCAGGAGCATACACAAGCGCAATATTTTCAAACAGATAATACAAAGTAATACCGCTTAATCCGGCACCGGCAAAGATCCATTCCTGTTTTTTATCAGTCACCTTCAACCGATACGGATAGATCAGAAACAAAACTATCAGCCCCATAATAAAGCGGAAAAACAAAATCTCTATCGGAGTAAAGCTGCGCAGCAATACTTTAGTTGAAATGAATGTCGTACCCCAGAGCAAGATCGTTACAAGAGCAAAAAGATGCCCCATCAAAATTTTATTCTGCATAGCTTCTCCTATTGTTTTACTTTAAAAATATTACGGTATTGCCCTGGTGTCAGACCAATGACCTCTTTAAAAAATTTACTGAAATGGCTTTGATCGCTAAAGCCGGTCATCAATGCAACCTCAGCAGGCTCCAGGTCCTGAGCAAGCAGTTCCTTAGCTTTGCCGATCCTTATTGTTTCCAGGTAACGATAAGGCGTGATACCTTCCGTTTTTGTAAACAGCCGCAGCAGGGAATATTTGTTCATACAAGCCACAGCTGCCAGTTCTTCCAGCGTCACTTTTTCTGTATAATGCCCCAGCAGATATTCTGTTACTCTGCGTACAGGCGGGGCTTTCGCCTCGATAGAGGTTTTACTGATACCGGCAGCAACAAGCTGTTCCAGCAAAAAATAAAAAGTTTCTTCCTTCACCAGGTCTTCCCGTTCCTGCATAATCATTTGATGCAGTTCACGCAGGAGTGATCCAGACAATTCGTCACCGCGTAAAACAGGGCTGGCAAACAGCGGCACTTCCTCACTGCCTGTCAATTCCTGCATAAACTGACTCATAATCTCCGGTTTAATATTCAGGCAGCGCAGATCAAGCAGATCATTATCCATTGGTTCGCAGTTATGCGGCACGCAGGGATTGAACAGCAGCACATCACCGGTAGTTATATAATAATCCACATTATCGTAGCACATATGACGCAGGCCACTCTTCTCAACAAACCCGAGCACATAATATTCGTGAAAATGCTGCGGGAATTTCTGCAGGATTCCCTGAAACCAATAGGCTTCTATCTGCAGTTCTTTATCATATTTTACAAAACGTTTTTCATTTTTCACCGCAGGCTCCTTTTTCTTATCCTACCAAAAATCTACCGTGCCATCTTGTATAATATTGACTGCAATTATAAAAGAACCTGCGTAAAACGCAGGTTCTGGCAATCAACGCATATTTTCGATAAAATCTTCAAAATTATTGATGAGAATCGGATGACCTACGACCTTTAAATCACGCAGGTGCGTACCATAAGATTCATAAATATTTTCAGCAAGCTCCATTTTCAGACCTTCTTTGACATATTCTTCCATCATTTTAACGATAAAGCGGTTGATCTCTCCTGTTTCCGGTTTAACATTGAGCGGAATGATACGTTCTTCGGGTTCGTAGCTTTCGACAGTCACATCCCAGCCTCCGGGAATAGGCGGCAGCCGTTTTGCCAAAATCATATACTCAGGCGAAAACCCTACATACGCATCTAATTTATTTTGTAATTTTGCTTTCGTAACAGGATAACCGTTAGCATTGCCCCATTTAACTATTTCATCACAAACTTCGTTGTTGTGAATAACACTGGAAAATGTAGTTTTTGCTAAAACTTCAGCCATAATCATACCTCCCATATGGTAAAATTCTAACTTCTATTGTACTTTATCTTGCCGATAAATTCAACTCATTCGCTTTTACCTCTGTAAATTTAGTAACGTGGTCAAAGAAAAAGCACTGGCCAAAGGCCAGTGCCTGAAAATACTGCTGATTAAATCTGTCCCAGTGCCTTCAAGATAGTCTGCGCAATAATCGCGCTGCCGATATAAGTGCCTGTAAAAACTACACAGGCAACTACAACGATCCGCCAGCCGCTCTTGGCAAAAGCATCAAGGTCTTTGCCGATAGCGATACCGGCATAAGCGAGAATCGGAGTACAAAGCTGTAAAAAGCCTACTTTTTTAACAGCTTCATTGATCACGTCACTGCCGGGCATAGTCGGATAAGTCAGGATACAGCCCAAAGTTACGATATAAGCAACAGCAGGGATACGTCCCGGCAAATATTTTGCCAGAACAACACCGGCAATTGCCAAAAATATTAAAAATAGCAGACCGGGAATTGCTTCCACGATAGTATATTTGGTGCCAATAGCGTTGGCGACAAGAGACATGGCGCCGACAATAAATAATACGATCAGTGTATCTTTGATTTTCATTTTGCAGCATCCTTTCCTGTCGGTTCAACACCGTATTTGAAGCGGTAGATTTTCTTATACAGCCACTCTGTCAGCGGCAAAGCCATCCAGATGCACATATACAGGCCGTCAAGACCGGAGAGCATATTGCTGGCTGCACCAAAGGCAGCGATCTGATCCGCCATCTGCGGATACATAACGCTTAAAGAACCTACAGCAGCAGTCATCATACTGGCAGAGCCGACGCCGGCTGCCATTGCCAGCGCATAAGGATGGAAGGGCAGGTACGCAGCTGCAAAACTGGCCATAACACCAAAGAAAATAGTCCCAAAAACCGTACCGGCAATATACACTCCCATAACTCCGCGCCCTTCAGCAGAGTCAAGACCATAACGCTCGCCGATCAAAGCTACGTTAGGTTCACGGGCAATGGAGTGAGCCGCACCGATAGTTTCACGTTTGAGGCCCAAATAAATAGCCACAGGCACACCGATGAAAACAGTGCCCAGATTACCAAACTCCTGCAGTATCAAAGCCGGAGAAGCCGCCAGAATTTTAGGCAGCGTCGGCCCAACCAAAGTACCGTAACGTGCCATCAGCAGCATCAGTGTAATGCCGATCAGCGAGCTTGCATCCAGCATATCCTTTTGATTAACTACCTTTAAGAATTTAGGTGCCATAAAAATACCCATAATCAGGGCATACAGCATCGGCAGCAGTACAATAGTACCTACGCCGATCTTGAAAGAAACGTTACCAATCATTTCCGCAATGATGATCAATGCTAAAACGATGGCATGAACTTTAATGTTTTTCACAAAATCCACCTTCCCTTTTCCATCATTTTCCTGTTACAGCTTATAATTACTGAAAATATTTATCAAGCTTGGCGATGTATTCTTCTTTTGTCAGCAGCGGGTGGTGCTCCGCTTTGATCTGACGCGCCAATTCGGCATCGTCGGCCAGCAAATCAATGATCATCATCGCAAAAGCCTTAGCAGGCAACAATACAGCATGCTTAAAATCGACTACATGAAAATCTGCCGTATGCAAAAAGCCGTCGACCCCGCCAATAAAGGGATGAATAACCGGCAGTAAATGCGATACGTCACCCATATCAGTTGAAGCACTGAAATGTCCGGCGTCTTTAACTGCTACATTGGGTTCGGCAATTTTAGCATTGGTTACGAACAACTCGTTCAGCCTGTTATTGCAGGCCAAAGGCAACTGCCCCGGCATCGTGGCAATAACCGTCTGTGCTCCTACGGCATCGCCGCCGGCTTTCAATGCAGTATCCACCTTTTTATGAGTCGCTTCGATCGCTTCCATGGTTTTAGCGCGTACATAGGTCTCGATCCTGACATCGGCAGGAACAGAGTTTACTAAGTCGCCGCCTTTAGTAATGATCGGATGAACACGAACAACGTCTGCTTCACGAAAAGTTTCACGCAAAGCGTTGATTCCCATCAGTCCCAGCATAGCCGCATTGAGAGCATTAATACCTTGATCAGGCGCATCGGCTGCATGAGCTGTTTTACCTACATACTGAATTGTTTTACCAATAAAGCCGTTGCTGCTTTCACCAATGGATACAGTTGCTGCCGGCATATTTTTATCAGCATGCATCTGCATCGCCATATCGATATCGTCAAAAGCGCCTTCATAAATAAGTTGCCCCTTGCCGGTAAGAAAATGTAGTTTGCCTTCTTTGATCAATTTGTTGCGGTAAGCAAGTTCTACATACTCCTCAGCAGGAACGCCAAAAAATACGGCATCGCCTGATAATTCACTCAAAACACCAGACTGCGTAATCCCGCAGGCTACAGCAGCCATTGTTGCAACCTGTAAATTATGGCCGCAGGCATGCGCCGCACCGGTCAGAGGATCTGCTTTACAACTGTCCGGACACCCTATCGCATCCAGTTCGCCCAACACTGCCACAGTAGGTCCGGGACGTCCGCTTACAACGCGGGCTTTGACACCCGTCAGGGCCAAACCAGTCTGAGGTGCCAAACCTAATTGCTGTAAAAAAGCAGTGACTTTAGCTGCTGTTTTAGTTTCTTTAAAGCCAAGTTCCGGTTCCCTTTCGATATCCTGCGCTAAAGCTTCGACTTTAGCGGCCCAGGCATCAATAGCGGCGCATACTTTTGCTTTCATCACATCTTTGTCCGTAATAAACACCTCGCTTTGAAATAGTATACACTTTATTCTTGTAAATCGCTTTTAATTATAGCATAAATACTATCAGTGGTACAGGTTTAATTCTCAGCATTTTGTTTGATTATGAACTTTTATTTCTTTAAACTTTACCACAACTTACAAAATTTTACAATTCCATTATATTTTGTATATTTTATTCATATTTTTAACTTTCTGCGATAATGTCTGTCATTGCAATAATTTGCATTGGAAAATACCCTGTGCTAAAATATATAAGTTAAGAAGTCACTTTAAAACTGTTTACGAAAGGAGTCTGTCATGTTAGACCAAATTAAAACCGACATTGATGCAGTTATGCACCGCGATCCTGCAGCCAAAACCAGGCTGGAGGCAGCACTTTGTTATCCCGGTCTGCATGCTATCTGGCTCCACCGTTTAGCGCATAAATTATACTTAAAAGGCTGGGTACTGATTCCCCGACTGCTTAATACATTTTCCAGATTTCTGACCGGTATCGATATCCACCCCGGAGCAACTCTTGGACCCGGACTTTTTATCGACCATGGTATGGGCCTTGTTATTGGCGAAACCGCAGAACTTGGTTCTAATGTCACGCTCTATCAGGGAGTAACCCTCGGTGGTACCGGCAAGGAAAAAGGCAAACGTCATCCTACGATCGGCGATAACGTAGTCGTTTCCAGCGGTGCTAAAGTACTGGGATCCTTTACAGTCGGCTCCAATTCCAAGATCGGCGCCGGTTCGGTAGTATTAAAGGAAGTACCGCCAAACTCGGTAGTAGTAGGTGTTCCCGGCCGTATCGTTACCAAAGATGGAGTCCGCATTGCCGCCAGCGATATGAGCAGCCCTGACAGCATGATAGATCTGAACCATAACCAGCTTCCCGATCCAGTTGCCGATTACGAAGACCGTCTAGCAGATTATATGGTACGTATGGACAGCAGACTGGAAGAACTGGAAGAAATCATCAAAAAACATCGCGAGCAAAATGAAAAGCGAGGTAACAACGAATGAGCAGAACAATGACCATGTCGGAAGCTATCAATGAAGCGCGCCGCTGTTTGAATTGTGCACGTCCCACCTGCCGCACCGGCTGCCCGATAGCCAACAATATCCCGCAGTTTATCCGCGCACTCAGTGAAGGCAATATCGGTCTGGCCTACGAAACAATTGCCGAACGCAGCAACCTGCCCGCTATCTGCGGACGTGTATGCCCGCATGAACGTCAATGCGAAGCTCACTGCGTTTTAACTAAAAATAAACACGGAATCGAAATCGGCAGTTTGGAAATGTTTATCGCTGATTTCGCTCACGAAAATAATCTGAAGCCACTTCCTCCTTCTACCGGCAAACGCGGAAAAGTTGCCGTTATCGGCAGCGGACCTGCAGGTCTGACGGTGGCAGGCGATCTGGCTAAAATGAATTTCGCCGTCACTATTCTTGAGGGACAATCAGAACCTGGTGGCATTCTGCTGTTCGGCATACCGGAATTTCGTCTGCAAAAAGACGTTGTCCGCCGCGAGATCACTGAACTGCTGCATTTAGGCGTAGAAATCAAGACCAACATGCTGGTCGGGCCGGACTTTACAGTTGATGATTTATTCGAACAGGGCTATGATGCTGTTTTTATGGGTACAGGCACTTCTCTGCCACGTACTTTAGATATCCCAGGTAAAGAACTGTCCGGCATTCTGACTGCCACATATTTTCTGCGTATGGTAGTACTTTCAGATTCCGGAAAATTAGACGAAAGTGAAACACTGCTGCATGACGGCGATAACGTAGTAGTTATCGGTGCCGGCAACGTGGCTATGGACGCCGCTCGTACGGCAATACGCCGCGGTGCAGAAAACGTGACTATCGTCTATCATAAAACCGAAGCCGAAATTTCCAGCTTCCCATCTGAATACGAAGCGGCAGTTAAAGAAGGCGTACAATTCAATTTTCTGAAGCAGCCCATCGCTTATCTGAACAAAAAGCAGATGCGTGCTTTAAACAATATCCGCCGCAAACCGGCAGAATCTGACGAAACAGATCTGGCTGGACTTTTAGTACAAAACATCACCAAAACTGATGACGGTCAGTTCGTAACCGAAGGCGGTCAGGAAGTCATTCCCTGTGATTGTGTTATCCTGGCTATCGGACAGCGACCTGCCGCCCGTATCGTTTCTACTACCAAAGGTATCCAGGTCGACGACCGTGGTTTTGTTATTACCCGTGAACGCCCTTACGGTATGACTACCAGAGCCGGGGTTTTCAGCAGCGGTGATGTAGTACACGGCCCTGCAACCGTAGTTTTGGCAATGAAGGAATCTAAAAAAGTAGCGGCAGGTATTGCTCAATATATCGATGCAAAAAAACTGCTGGAAGACTGCTGTGAAGATTAACAAAAAACTCCTGCCGCAATATGCGGCAGGAGTTTAATTTTAATATTCTACTTTTGGCAGCGTAGCAAAGCCTTTTTTCAAATCTTCATCAGTAGGAACATAATCTACCATAGTTCCCTGATTATAAGCCTGATAAGCGGCTAAATCAAAATAGCCAGTACCGGTCAAACCAAAAATAATAACTTTTTTCTCGCCGGTCTCACGACATTTAATTGCTTCGTCCATCGCTACACGAATAGCATGTGAACTTTCAGGAGCAGGCAATGTACCTTCACAGCGGCAGAACATCGTAGCTGCTTCAAACACTTTTGTCTGTTCCACGCTGCGCGCTTCCATCATCCCATCATGATAAAGTTTAGAGACGATCGGCGACATACCATGATAACGGAGTCCACCGGAATGGTTAGGTGAAGGCATAAATCCACTGCCTAAAGTATACATCCGCATCAGCGGTGTAGTTTGTCCGGTATCACCGAAATCAAAAGCATATCTGCCGCGGGTCAAGGAAGGGCAGGAAGCCGGTTCAACGGCAATAAAATGAATATTATTTTTTCCTTCAAGCTTATCTGCCATAAACGGCGTAATCAACCCGCCAAGGTTCGAACCGCCACCGGCACAGCCGATGACTATATCCGGCTGAACACCGTATTTATCAAGTCCGAGCTTAGTTTCCAGGCCGATAATACTTTGGTGCAGCACTACATGATTAAGTACACTGCCTAATACATAGCGGCAGTTATCTGTTTTCATCGATACTTCCATTGCTTCTGAGATAGCACAGCCCAAGGACCCGCCTGTACCGGGGTTTTCTGCCAAAATCCTGCGTCCTACTTCAGTAGTATCCGAAGGTGAAGGAATAACTCTGGCACCATAAGTTTCCATAACGGCCTTACGATAAGGTTTTTGCTCGGCTGAAACCTTAACCATATATACGGAAAGATCAATGCCAAAATAACCGCAGGCCATCGAAAGAGCAGTCCCCCATTGTCCGGCACCTGTTTCCGTAGTCAGGTGAGTCAGCCCTTGCTGCTTCGCATAATAAACCTGAGCAACAGCAGAATTGAGTTTATGCGAACCGGAAGTATTAGTGCCTTCGAATTTGTAGTAAATTTCTGCCGGCGTACCCAACGCTTTTTCCAAATTATAGGCTCTGGTCAATGGTGATGGACGATACATTTTATAAAAATCACGGATTTCTTCCGGAATTTCAATAAATTTATTGGTATTATCCAGCTCCTGCTCAATCAGCTCGTCACAGAAAACAGGGCGCAGATCATCAGCAGTACAAGGCTTAAAGGTCACCGGATTGATAAACGGGTCCGGAGCCTCCTGCATATAAGGGCGAATATTCTGCCAATATTTCGGCAGCTCATCTTCGGATAAATTGATTTTATATGGTATTTTTGTCATAAGTCACCGTCCTTTCTATTCTGCTTTAGCGGCCTTCAGCGCCGCATATGCTTCTTTGAGCAGTAAAACAGTCAGTATCAGCAAAACAGTAGAAATTCCTGATACGATATAGTTATTCAAATTAGCGGCAATCATCTGTACCAAAGCCACAATAGTAGTTACCAGCATAAAAGCCATCGGGTACATAATGAATCCGGCGCTTTTTTTCAGAGAACGAATTACCCAAACACCCATTGCCAAAAGCGCAATCGCAGCAACCAGCTGGTTAGTAGCGCCGAAAACAGGCCAGATCATCTGCCATGCAGCAACTTTACCGGTCTTAACAAAAATAAGAGCTAAGGCCACACCAACACTGATAGCTGTAGCAAGATATTTGTTCAAGCTCATGCCTGTAAATTCCTGCAGCTGATAACGCGCCAAACGGGTAGCCGTATCAAGCGAGGTAAGAATAAAGGAGTTGAGAGCCAGTAAGCCAAGTGCAGTACCAACGCGCGGAGAAATACCCAGCAGCGAAGCAAACTGGCCTAAGCCGTTGCCATACACAACAGTCGGACCGCCTTGCAGCATTTCGCCGCTCATCATAATCGTACCCAACGCAATAACGCCAACAACACCTTCCAGCAGCATAGCACCATAACCAACAGGAACAGCATCAGTTTCGCGCTTCAGCTGTTTGGACGTAGTGCCGGAAGCAACCAGAGAATGGAAGCCTGAAATAGCACCGCAGGCTACTGTAATAAAAAGCAGAGGCCAGAGCCAGTCTCCGGAAGCAGTAACAAACCCCTTAAATGCAGGTAATTTTACTTCATAGCTGGCACCGCCAAAAATCATGCCCACACCGCCGATAAACACGGAAAAATATAACATATACGAGGCCAGATAATCGCGAGGCTGCAGAAGCAGCCAAACAGGCAATACTGAAGCGGCAAAGATATACACGATCAAAGCCATACGCCAGGTATCAAGGCTCAGAGCAAAGGTTGACTGCACCCAGGAGCTTTCTATACCAAATATCAGCGAACCGAATAAAATCGGCAGCATAATAATCGTACTGACTTTTAAAGATATACCATAGTGATAAATAGCGACACCAAAAACCATCGCCAGAAAAATATACAGGGTCGCTGTGAAAGCGACAGCGGGGTCAGCAGCAAAGGTCTGTGCTGCTAATTCCAAAAATACAGCAATTACCAGTGTTAAACTGAGCCAGGTAAAAGCAAGAAATAACTTGTGGCCGCGGGCACCGATCCATTGACGGACAACTTCGCCGATCGACATACCTTTATGACGAATAGACGCAACCAAAGCACCCATGTCGTGTACACCACCAAAAAAAATACAACCGATAATAATCCAAAGTAATGTTGGCAGCCAGCCAAGTGCTGCCGCTGCCGCAATGGGACCTACAACAGGTCCGGCACCAGCAATCGAGGCAAAATGATGCCCCATCAAAACCGCCGGATGAGCAGGGCAATAATCAATATCGTCCTGTAATTCAGTAGCCGGAGTTTTACGATTTGGGTCTAAATCGTAAAAACGGCTTTGAAAGCCGCCATAAAATTTGTAAGCGACAGCAAAACAAAGAATCGTAATTACAAAAATGGTCAGTAACATAAAATATCCCCTTCACGAACTTATTGCAGAATTATTCTGCCGCAGCGCCGTTGCTGCGCTAAATAGATCAAATCATCAAAACGCTTTTCCGCATCCCCCTCCTTATACTGCAATATTTCCAACCAGCCGCGTATACCAAGCCAAAAAACTTTTTTTGTCAATCTGGTCTCATGGCAGTCCAACAGCAGAAACCTGTGCGTCATAACGTCTTCCCTGCTCTGCCAATGTTCCCGCAGCCAATTTACTGATCTATCGCCTTCATGACGGATCACTATATAATCATCCGCATAATAGCGGGCAATTTCACCTGCCAGACAATCCTTGACAAATGCAGTCTGACGATACCATCCCTGCATCCCGCCAGCTGACCAGGGCACAAAGCCATAACCTTTTAAAAAATCTTCCCACTCTTTCATACAGCGCTCCTGTCTACAAGTTTGCTTTACGCCAGGCGTTCAACGCGCCGCAGAAATCTTCCCACAACTGGGGCAGCATTTCTACCGCCGCCTCTGCTTTAGCGCGTTCCCATCCGGCAAACAGCCCTGCCTCATAGCGCAGCTGCACATTACCAGCATCCTCGAGAAAACACTGCACTAACTTAGCGTTGATAAAATCATCATGTAAAAAGCCCAGCATATCCTGCAGTCTTTTCAACCGCCGCAGCAGATTACTGTCGCGCGGTACTTCCGGCAAAGTCTGCAGCGCATAACGAAAACGTTTGATCTTAATCCTGATCTGGTGCAGTTCCAGCATATTATGAAAATCCGGATATTTTCTATCAATAGTTTCCAGTTTTTCACTCCACTCATTCAAACGTCTGCTGATAAATTTCCTGATTTTTTTATCAGCCAGATTTGAAGCCAGTGGCCTCTCATGCAACCAAATACTAAACTGCGCCAGCGTTTTGGTCATGATGCTAAGGTCCGCCTTCTGCAGACATGCTGCAGTTTCCTCCACACGCAGCTTCTGCAGGAGCTCTTCCACCTGAGTTGGTACTGTCAGCTTACCGCCTGAAGCGGCTGCCTGCAACTTTATTTTTTCACAGGTCATTAAAGCCACATCCAGCTCACGCAGCCGTGACAGTATTTCACCCTGCTGCCGCAGGGTATTTTGCCAGGCAACTGTACTGTTTTTTTGCAGCACCGGTTTAAAAAAACTCAAAGTCGAACGCAGCCGGCGCAATTTTACCCGCAGCTGTCTGACAAAAACCTTTTCTTCCGGCTGCTGCAGAAATTGCTGCCAGGCTTTACTGACCACATAAATCTGCCAAGGAAGATGGCAAACGGCCATCGCCTGCAGACTGCCATTTTTATAGGCAGGCAGCTTCCTAAAATCATAGGTTCCGTTCTCCTGGGCCAAACGCTGCTTCAGATCCGGTTCGGCTATAATCAGCGACATCCGGCAGCAAAGTTTTTCGACAACCGTACTCAGCTTCGTTAGCTCCTTACTGGTATAAACAACAGTCATCTCGCGAAGAGGAAGCAGCTTCGCCGCCATGATTACGATGCCTTCTTTCGCAATAAGCCTTAATTCACTGTTTTTTACCGGCGGCTGCAACTCCGTTTCGCGGCATCTCAATACTGCCTCTTCCCCGTCGATCTCAAACCGCCGTTCACATTCTTCAGTTCTGCAGGCTTTCCAGCCGGTAATGATACGCAGGCGTTCAGCCAAATCGACTTCGCTCACACCTGATACATCTTGCAGGCATAACATTTTCTTCACTGCTCCCCCTCCTTTCTTCTGGTCTGTTTTACTTGTCAGTCTTTTATTTGCACCTGCGCCGGTAAGGGATACCCCGCCAAACCTGCCAAAATATTCGCAGCTGCCAGCTTCGCCATGGCATCACGTGTTTCCACCGTTGATGCGGCAATGTGCGGGGTTACCGTAATATTGGAGAGTGTCAGCAGCGGATGATCACCGGGCAATGGTTCCGGTTCAACCACATCAATCGCCGCATAAGCGATCTGCCCGCTTCGCAGAGCTTCATAAAGTGCCTGCGTCTCGACGACTCTGCCGCGGGAAATATTGATAAAACGCGCCGTTGGTTTCATTTTAGCAAAAGCTTCTTCATTGAACATTCCAGCCGTTGCCGGTGTTAAATTAACTGTTACCAAAACAAAATCCGCCGTTTGCAGCAAATCGTCAAATCCAGCATAACTGATGCCCAGCGCTGCTTCATCAGCACGCCGGTGCCTGTTATGATAAATAACCTTCATTTTACTGGCCTGGGCCCTGGGCACTACGGCACTGCCAATGTCACCCAACCCGACAATTCCCAGAGTTTTTCCAGCCAGATCAACGCCGAAGCCAAGGCCCTTCCGTTCGCCCCATTTGCCGCTTTCAACGTGCCGCCAGCCACGGGCAATACTTCTGGCACTATCTAAAATCAGCCCGTACGCAAGATCGGCAACAGCATCCACCAGTACGCCCGGCGTATTACCTACTGCAATTCCGTGTGCGCTGCAGGCAGCGATATCAATATTATCATATCCAACCGATGCCTGAGCAATTACCTTCAGCTTCGGTGCTTTGGCCAGGAAAGCTTCATCAACCTTAATATTGCCAATAGAATAAAGTCCTTCAGCTTCTGCAAGCCAGCTGTCAAATTGTTCCTGCGGCACTTTGCCGCCCTGCTGCCATGACAGCAGTCTAGTCTGTTCATTCAATATATCATAGGCCACCTGCCGCAGTTTACCGCTGGCAGCCACAGTCATTTTTTTCAGATCGGTCATTACTGTCACCTCTCTTTAAAAATTAATGTTTGGGAATAATTTCCAGCCAATAATTATCAGGATCAGCAATAAAATAAATACCCATCGCTGGATTTTCATACACGATACAGCCCATTTCCTGATGTTTTTTATGGGCAGCAGAATAGTCTTCAGCTTCAAATGCAAGATGGAACTCATTCTCGCCCAAATTATACGGTTCCTTACGGTCACGCAGCCAGGTCAATTCCAACTGATGCGGAGTCTGTCCGTCGCCTAAATAAACCAAAATAAAACTGCCGTCACCTGCTACTTTACGGCGGACCTCTTTTAGTCCCAAAGCGCCCTCATAAAATTTCAGGCTTTTTTCCAAGTCAAGCACATTAAAATTGTTGTGTAAAAATTTAAATGCCATTTTTTACCCTCCTTTAATATTGTACTGTTTCAATTATTCAAAAAAATCTGCTTAAAAAGCAGCAGCGCCATCGCAAACGATGCGACAATTTTGCCAAGCATGGCAACAAACTGTGTCTGTGCTGCCTTCCAGGCCAGCGCGAACGCATTCTCCTTATTCCTGGTACGCATAAACTCGTAACCGAAGGCAACGATATACGAACCAACTGCGCCGCCCAAAACAGAGCCCAGCACCGGGAAAAAGCCTGTACCGATGACAGCGCCTATAAAAGTACCGACAGCAATCAGAAATACCGCACCCCACGATACTTTATGCCGCCGAATTCCAAAAAACGATACGATAAATTCCCAAATCTCACCAAAAGCATAAACCAGCACCAGCGCCGATAAAAGACGTCCATCAAAGTATCTGGCTTCATCAAAAAAAGCATAACCTATGCCTGCAGCTAACATAATTGTATTGCCCGGCAGGTCGAGCAGCGTCAGCAACGGACCTACAACCACGATCAAGGCTCCGAATGCCCACTCTACTAAAAATTCCACACAAAGTCCTCCTTAACGAAGATTAAAATATATTATAACATATTTATGATAAATAGTTAGATAATTGTATGACTCTTATGTGAATTATTGTTTTTTGTTTACGCAAATGTTACAATATCTACAAATATCTTTTAGAGGAGTAACTACAATGGATCTGGACGCTCTTTTTATTCTTCTGCAGCCCTGGCTCAGACCTTTTCTGGCGTTTGTTTTTTTTACATTTTTACGTTATTTTTACAGAGCCGTATTACTGCGTGTACTGCATCGTTTTAACAGCAAAACATCCTTTGAATACGGAGAAGACCTGCTGAACGCTTTTGAAAAGCCAGTGCATTTTTTCCTATTTATTTTTGCTATTTATGCAGCGCTTAATTGCTCGCCTTTGACCTTTATAGCTGACCATCCTTCTATCGATCAGCTTCTGCGCAGCTTTTTCATCATCTGTTTCATCTGGGGCCTTTACAACCTCAGCGACACTACGCATGGTATCGCCATGAAGGTACTCCTTAAAGCAGGCGTTGAATTTGATCTGGCGCTATCCAATGTGGTTTCCACAACCTTACGCATCCTGCTTATCATTTTGGGTTTTGTCATGATCGCCAAAGAATGGAATTACGATATTACCGGGTTTATCGCCAGTTTGAGTATTGGCTCACTGGCTGTCGCCCTAGCCGCTAAAGATTCTCTGGCCAACGTATTCGGCAGTCTGGTCATCATCATTGACAAACCTTTTGTGATCGGCGACTGGATCTCGGCTAACGGCATCGAAGGCACTGTAGAAAAAATCACTTTCCGCAGCACTTGTCTGCGTACTTTTCCACAGGAACTTGTCTATATCCCCAACTCCCTGCTCTCCAACACGGCCATCACCAATTTCAGTAAACGTGAAAAAAGACGGCTTGATTTTGTGTTGGGATTGACCTACGACACGACCTATCAGCAAATGGAAAAATTTGTCGGCCGCCTGCGCGAATATCTCATGCATCATGATGGTGTTTATGACGACGGCATCACCGTCAATTTTCAGGATTTCGGTGGCAGCAGCCTGGACATCAGAATAATCTGCTATACTAAGGCCAGCGCTTACGCCAGTTTTATGGATGTCCGCCAGCAAATCAACATCGATATTATGAAAATGTTAGAAGAAGAAAATCTTGGCTGTGCATTCCCAAGTACCAGCGTTTATTTTGAAACACCGCTGGTCCAAAAGCAAGCAGCTCCACCAACAGATGCCCCTAAAACTGAAGTACAAGCCTGAAACATAAAAAACGCTCCTTTTTTAAGGAGCGTTTTTTTTATATTTTATTCCCATAGATCAACAATTGCGAATTTACCAACATCGACCAAGCCTTTATCGCTGAGCCTCAAACTGGGAATAACCGGTAACGCCAGAAATGAAAGGCAATTAAAAGCATTCACATTTTCCGGCACTCCCAGTTCAGCAGTCCAAAAGTTCAGCTGCTGCAGCTTATGCTGCACATATTCAGTATTCTGATCACTCATCAGACCGGCAAGAGGCAGAGGCAGCATAGCTTTTACTTCTCCATCTGCCACCACTGCCAGACCACCACCTGCTTCCTGCAAAGCAACTGCAGCCGTCAGCATATCCTGATCGTCAACCCCGACCACAATCAGATTATGCGAATCATGCGCTACAGTCGAAGCCAAAGCACCGCGCTGCAAACCAAAGCCCCGTACCAGGCCTACACCTGTATTCCCATTACTACCATGTCTTTCCCAAACTGCCAGTTTTAGAATATCACGCTCAGTATCACTCACAACGAAACCAGCTTCTGCTTTAGGCTGCACATATTCTGTTTCAGTCAAAATCTGCTCTGGAACAATGCGGATAACACGGGCCTTTCTGCCATTCATTACCGGCAAGCGCAGCTGCTGTTCACGCACATCTTCCAAGTGCATGGTATTCTCAGGAGCTTTTAGCAGCGGCGGTGACTGCCAGAGCAGTTTTTGTTTATTTACAATAACGACACCGTTTTTTAGGACCAGCTGTGGCTGAAAATTTACCAGATTATTAAAAACACAGATATCCGCCTTATAACCGGGTGCTAATGCACCTCTGTCATACAGTCGAAACCTTTCTGCTGTATTCAAGGTCGCCATCTGTAATAACTGTTCAACAGGATAACCATGCGCTGTACCAATCTCAATCAAATAATTGATGCTGCCTTCACTCACAAGCTCATCTAAATGCCTGTCATCTGTTGCCAGACAGCAGCGGCGGCAATTAAGCGGCGTTACTGCCGGCAGTAAGGCTAACAAATTATGGGCCCCAGAAGCCTCTCTCAGCATCAGATAAGCACCTCGGCGCAGTTTCTCCATTGCTTCATCCGCCGTTGTTGCTTCGTGGTCAGAACTGATCCCTGCGGCCAGATAAGCATTGAGAGCTTTACCGCTTACACCTGGAGCATGCCCGTCATACAGGCTGCAGCCAGCCAACGCAAGTTTATCAAGCACTGCTGCCGCAGCATTGATCGTCCCCGGATAATTCATCATCTCACCCAATCCCAGCACTCTTGGATGACTGACCAGCGGCTTCAGCTTTGCAGCCGTAAGCACGGTCCCGCTGGTCTCCATTTCAGTAGCAGGCACACAAGAAGGCAACATAAAGAAAACGTCTAAAGGTATTGCCTCTGTTTCTGTAAGCATCAATTCAATCCCTGCTGTTCCAAGGACATTAGCAATTTCATGAGGATCGGCAAAAATCGTCGTTACTCCATTCAAAAGTAAAATTTTTGCCAGCTCACGCGGAGCAACCATTGTACTTTCAATATGAAGATGAGAGTCCATCAAACCGGGAGTCACATATTTACCGGTAACATCAATTTCTTTTTTGCCGCTGTAGCTGCCGATACCGGCAATAGTTTCTCCAACTATAGCTACATCGCCAATTTCCCATTCACCTGTAAAACTATTGAAAATACAACCGCCTTTTAACACTATGTCAGCTGGGACTTCGCCTCTAGCAGCAGCCAAGACCTCTGTCAAATCTATATTCTTCATCACAATTCACAACCTTTACCAAAAGTTCTCTGCTTTTATTGTCAGCCATACACAGTAAAAACGCAAGCTTTATTTATTTCTTCACTCTCAGACCTGGTTTTGTATTTTACATTACCACCTTTAAAAAGGTATAAAAATAACAGGCGCCACCGAAACTGATGACGCCTGTTATCAAGGGGAAAGGGTATCTATATGAACGGTAGCTGACCGTTATTTTTTCAAAACGGTAACGTAATATTTACCATTTTCTACTTCTACGCCATGGGAATCATGTTCAAAAGCAGGGAATTGTCTGTCAAAGCCTTCTAAGGCTTTCAGATAACCAAGTGCAGGGCCATCGGCAGGACCGGCATTTTCACCAGGCATGATCAGCGGAATTCCAGGCGGATAAGGAACAATACCTGTAGCTAAGGTACGCTCAGCAACACCGTCAAGATCTACTTTTTCAACATTATCAAGCACCAGTTGTTCATAAGCTGCCGCCGGGCTCATATCAGGATGCGGCAATACAGCGAAACCTTCGGACATAAATTCTGTCGTTTTGAGCTCTTTCATTGCTGCAAACATTTCCTCGCACAAGTCGCGCAGGCCCATACCTGCATAACGCTGCGGAGCTGCTTTAACAACATCAGGCAATACTTCTTCCAAAGCAGTGTTGTTGTCATAGTCTTCTTTAAATTTGATCAAGGTATCGATCAAAGTGCCCCATTTACCTTTAGTAATACCGATAGAAAACAGCATCAGAACAGTAAAGTCAGTTGTCTTCTCAGGAATGATGCCATTGGCAGTAAGATAAGCGGACAAAATGGAAGCAGGTACGCCCATTTTACCCAACCCGTCAGGGCCGATGCCCGGAGTGGTGATAGATACTTTGATCGGGTCTAACATGCAGTATCCGTCTTCGATATCACCGAAGCCGTGCCATGCGTCATTAGGATGCAGGACCCAGCATTCCGGTTCGGTAGCCAGGTATTCGGGATTGGCCAAACGAAAAGCAATTTTCTTGCCTTCAGCGTCTTTAACAAAATCAGGCTGCCAGCAGTTAAAGAACCATTCGCCCTGATTGGCAAAGTCTGCATTCAGTTTTGCCATCAATTGACGGAAGGCTACTGCTTCATGGATCGATTCGTCAGTCAGAGCTTTACCGCCTTTACCATCCATCATTGCTGCTGTGATATCGTTAGAAGCAATAATCGGATAGTTCGGGGAGGTAGATGCCTGCATCATAAAGGATTCATTAAAACGGCTGTGATCGACATTCTTTTTACCTTCACGGATATGAATGAAGGAAGCCTGAGAAAGAGCAGCCAGTAATTTATGGGTGGATTGAGTTGCAAAAACCGTCATATCAGTTGGTTTGTGGTCGGCAGGATTGCCGTACATGGCAAAGCGGTCTTTATAAATAGGATTGAAGCGGGCATAGCCATACCATGCTTCGTCAAAATGCATGCGGTCAACGCTTTGTCCAAGTAATTCTTCAACACGACGGGCATTGTAACACAAACCATCATAGGTGGAGTTGGTAACGATTGCATGTACAGGAGTAGAATCTATATCTTTAGTAATCAAGGAGTTTTCAGAAATAGTTTTCTTGATTGCTTCAGCCTGCAAAGCTTGCGGCGGAATAGGGCCGATAATACCGTAGAAGTTACGCAGCGGCATCATATAGTTAGGGATAGCGCCGCTCATGGTCATCGCCTGTTCTATGGATTTATGGCAGTTACGGTCACACAATGCAACCTGATTATGAGTTACGCAAGCCATAAAGATTACTCTGTTAGAGGTAGAAGAACCGTTGGTAACATGATAGGTACGATGAGCGCCGAATACTTTAGCGGCATATTTTTCACTGGCACCGATCGGTCCGGAATGATCAAGCAAAGAACCAAGCTCGCCGACAGAGATCGATAAATCGCTGCGGAACAGATTTTCGCCAAAGAAATCAAAATAAGCACGTCCTGCAGGTGCTTTCATAAAAGCAGTACCACCGGTATGACCCGGAGTATGCCAGGAATATTCATGCACCTGAGAGAATTTAGCCAAAGCCTTAAACATCGGCGGCAGCAGATTTTTCAAATAAGTATCAATCGCTGCTTCGATACGGCCGGCAATAAAGTTAGCAGTATCTTCATACAACCAGATGAAGTCACTGGTTTCTTTCAATACTTCCAGAGGAATATCAGCAACGTCGGCACGATCTGCAAATAAAAATACAGGTACGTTTTCGGCACGGCTGCGTAGTTTGTTTAAAACATCTTTAGCAGCCTGATGTGTATTGTCTTCTGCCAGATCCCAGTCCAGAAGTATTGCTTGGATCATCGGGTCAGCGACAATCATCATTTCGGCATCGAATGCTGTTGTAGCGGTGAGCACTTCAATTTCATGTTCTCCTAAAACATTACTCAGTTTATCGAGAGCACTTTCATCCAGGGTATTATGATCGCAAAGGTCATGTACCAACAAAATTCTTTTGCCTTTTGTTTTGGAAATAATCATTTTTTTCACTCCTTAATTAATTTTTTAGTTATCTATGCTAACAGATTGAGTAGTAGTAGAACCTACCTTATCCGGAGCTTGTGTAGTAGTCGTTATGTTAGTACGATGTTTGAGTTCCATATTTTTATCGATACCGACAGAGTACCAGAACGTACCGACCAAGGTAAGGATCGTAATAGCCAGGGAAGTGTAACGAACCCATCTCGGCGAGAATCCGCCAGGAGTTTCGTGCAGCTCTTCCAGCTCATGTTTTCTGGTAACAGCGCCGGAGAAGAATACGATCGTAGCGATAACGAAGATCAGTGACCACCGTGTCTGGTTACCATTGGATGTTACAAGTGCAGCCATACTGTAGACAGCTGCTATCAAACCGATGATACATGATTTATTGTAATCTTTCGGTGATAACTTTCCATAACCTAAAACCTTGATAGAAATACTGGAATAAATATAAGGCAGTAAAGTCAGGATAACGGCTATTGATGCGATCTTACCAAATTGCTGACTGGCAGAAGGCGACATGGTTGCCAAAACCTGTATTGTCATGATACCAGCAACAATAGCCAAGCCTGCAGAAGGCACGCCTTTAGAGTTGGTACGGGCAAAAACATTACCGAACAAACCGTCATCAGCAGCAGCTTTAGCACTTTGTCCAACCAGCAGCGTCCAGCCTGCCAGCGAACCCAGGCAGCCTAAAGCCGCACAGATAGCTACGCCGTTACCAGCGATTTCACCGAAGGCCAGTCTTGCGGCATCAGCAAAAGGTGCCGATGAATTTGCAAGTGCATGGTTCGGAATCATGCCCATAATAACAGAAGAACTTAAAACATAGCAGACAGCGGCTAAAATTACACCACCAATAGTTGCAATTGGAACATTCTTTTTAGGATTTTTAACAACGCCGGCAGATACAGAAGCACTCTCGACGCCAATAAAAGCCCACAAAGTAAAGTTCAATGTCATACCAATAGCACTGACAGTGCTTTTACCCGTTACGTTCCATGCATCCATGTAGGTTTTGCCGTCAAACCAGAACCAGCCTAAGATTGCGGTACCGATAATAGGAATCAATGCCAGAGTAGTGGTTACTGATTGAATACGCCCGACCAGTTTAGGGCCGATCATATTAGCGTAAGCAAACAGCCAGATAACGCAGATCTGCGCCAGAGCAAAAGCAAATGGATTTTTTAAAGCCGGGAAAAAACTGATCAGATAACCGATACCTACAACTGCCAGACCAACGTTACCGATAACATTTGCCAGCCAGTAAATGAGGTTTGTCTGATACCCCATATAATCGCCGAAGGCTTGACGCGTATAAGCGTAAGGACCGCCGGCAGCAGGATCAATAGAAGATAACTTTGCAAATGTAAGTGCCAGAGCAATAGCACCTATACAGGTAACTATCCAGCCAAATACTGCAACGCCTCCTATTGCCGCCAAATTCGCAGGCAACATAAATACGCCGGAACCCATCATATTACCGGCAACCATCAATGTTGCAGCAACGACACCTATTTTATTACTGTTGTCGTCTTGATTCATAATAAAACCTCTCCTTTCGATTATTTGCCGTCAGCAGCGGATGGGAATCTTGGCTTTCGGCAAATCATACATAAAGCCAGCTTTGCAGCATTTTTCTTTATGCGGTTTCTTGCTTCGGATAAATCTTACACCCGTTACAAACAAAATATCCAAGCAAGAAATTTTCATTTACTTTTTAATATGTTTTTTTAAAAAAGTTAGAGTAAAACGCCAGAACTTCTATCGTAACAATCCCGCCTGCATGGGCTTGCCGCCAACATATAATTTTCTACGGAGAAATAATCTCCAAATCATTTTTACGTCTTACTGATCTGAGTTATTTTTTTACTTTGCTTAATTTACTAAAGTATTTTCCACACAAAAATAAACTGTGCGCTAATACAGCAGTAGCTTAAGCCTCAAGCAAACCTTGGCAGCTTTTTATATTGTAAATAAACCAATTGTTAAATATCCTCACAGCTAAAAACAAAAAAGTCCCGCCTTTATAAGGCAGGGCTTTTTTGTTTTGATTATTATTCAGTTATTTTTTCTCTACTGCTTTGAAAGTCAATTATTCCATATTAATCTGAACTAAAATAAAATTTCATGAGTTTCATATCCTTAGTACTAAAACGCATATCCACATTTTTCCAATAATAGTTTGGCCAACAAAAAAACGCGTCTGCCAAAATCGGCAAACGCGTGTGTTTACTGGTGTCCTGGAAGGGAATCGAACCCCCGACCTATCGCTTAGGAGGCGATCGCTCTATCCTACTGAGCTACCAAGACGTAAATGTTCTATTGTTTTCAGAACCCTTTTACTATAACACAAATAGAGAAAGCGTTCAATCACAAATTTTCTGTCATTCCCGGAGGCATACTCCATTCCACCAATACGTCCGTATTGAACCAAAGTCTTGTCAGGCAAATTTTAAAATTATCAAGGTTTTCCAACGGATCCAGTGTTTTAGTAACAAATTGCCGGACCGTATCGCCTTCCTGCACATCCAAAGTCAGCTTTTCATTTAAAAATTTTTCTACTTTGGCTTTTGCTTCAGCAACGCCTAAAACAATTTCTGCTTTTTTATTTTCGCTATCATATTCAACATAGCCATAATTGCCATGATAGTTCAAGGTTACAGCAAATTTGCTCATTCTTTTTCCTCCTCAAAACTTCTGCATACATTATAGCAACTCGCAGCAAATTCTACAATAAGCAGTATTACTTACGCGATTAAATTACTCTTTACTGTCTTTGCTGTACATGGGCCGCAGTCTTACTTCCATCGGAATTTTATCAGCAGCGGCCGCCAAAAGCGCTTCCTCATATAAGGAGCTCTGAGCGCTTACAGGCGTTGCTTTATTGGTGACACGTCTGTAGGTCCCGTTAGACTGCATCATATGCGCACCGACATTATCCCGCAGATACAAGTCAAGAATCTCTTTGATACGCTTAATATGCTCTTCGCTCTCGACCGGGAAAAACAGTTCCACACGATCATTGAGATTTCTGGGCATCCAATCGGCACTGGACAGATACAGCTGCTGTTCTCCGCCGTTAGCAAACCAGAAGATGCGGCTATGCTCCAGTTGCCTGCCTACAATACTGCGAACAGTGATGTTTTCGCTGATACCTTCCACTCCTGCCCGCAATCCGCAAATACCGCGTACAATCAATTCTACCTGTACGCCTCCGATCGAAGCTTCATATAATTTTTGAATGACCTGCTGATCGATCAAAGAATTCATTTTTACAATGATGTGTCCCTTGTTGCCAGCTTTGACCTGCGCTATTTCATTATCAATAAGCTCATAAATTTTATCGCGCAGCCCTAAAGGCGCCATTACCAGTTTATTCCATAATGGCGGCTGCGAATAACCTGACAGCAGATTAAAAAACGCCGAGGCGTCGCTGCCGAACTGATCGTTAGCGGTTAAAAGTCCCATATCTGTATACAGCTTGGCTGTATTGTCGTTATAATTGCCAGTGCCAAGATGAACATAACGTTTAATGCCATCGGCTTCCTTACGTACGATAAGAATGATCTTAGCATGAGTTTTCAGTCCTACAAGTCCGTAAATAACATGGCATCCGGCTTGTTCCAGACGTCTGGCCCAGATAATATTATTTTCTTCATCAAACCGTGCCTTAAGCTCTACTAATACCGTGACCTGCTTTCCATTCTCAGCAGCACGCGCCAGTGCGGCTACGATAGGTGAATTACCGCTGACACGGTATAAAGTCTGCTTAATCGCCAGAACCTTGGGGTCTGAGGCGGCATCACTAACCAGCTTTACAACAGGATCAAAGCTTTCATAGGGATGGTGCAGTAAAATATCTTTTTTCCTGATAGCGCTAAATAAATCGCTGTCATCCGGCAATTCTAAAGGACGCTGCGGCACAAAAGGCTCATAGAGCCACGGCCACATACCAGACAGACTGGCAAATTTAAAGAAACAGGTCGCATCAAGCGGTCCGTTAATTTCAAAAATTTCCTGTTCTGATAAATCAAGATTGTTACTGAGGAATTTTTTGATACGCAGATTAGCTGTTTTATTTAATTCCAAACGCACTGCTGCGCCGCGTTTTCGTTTACGCAGAGATTTCTCTACTTCCTTCAGCAAATTATCTATATCGTCTTCATCAACGTCAAGATCAGAGTCACGCGTAAGTCTAAACGGCACTACATCCAAAATTTGGCAGCCGTTAAAAAGATCATGGCAATTTTCAATGATAATATCTTCCAAAAATACAAAGGTCCGCTTGCCTTCACCCTCTACCTCGACGAGCCGCGGCAATACTGAAGGGACCTGTACCAAACCCATGCTTTGCTCTTCGTCCTGATTAATGATCTCTACCGCCAAATTCAGTGTCTTATTCGCCAAAAACGGAAACGGTCTGGAAGCATCAACAGCCATAGGCGTCAAAACCGGATAAACAACCTCACGGTAATATTCATCCAGCCAGCCGCGTCCTTTTTCACTGATCTTACTTACACGGCAGATCCTGATACCATTACTTTCCAGCTCTTTAAGAATCGACAGCATATATTTATACTGGAGCTTGACCTGTTCATGCGCAGAAGCGCTGATTTCATCCAATTGTTCCTTGACTGTAAGTCCGGAAGCATCGCGCTGATTGATTCCATCTTCCCACTTATCCCATAGTCCGGCCACACGCACCATAAAAAATTCATCCAGATTAGACGCGGTAATCGCAACAAACTTCAAGCGTTCCAGCAGCGGCGTCGTTTTGACTGCAGCTTCCTTCAGTACGCGCAGATTAAATTTCAGCCAACTCAATTCACGGTTAAAAAAATATTCAGGTTTGTTCAAATCTATGCTTTTCATCTATTCACTCACCCGTTCTAAAATTGCTTTCAAGCCGTAAACTTCTTCAAAAAATGTCGCTTTACCAGCGAAAGTCCATTCTTCCAAAGTCAAATCGACCTTGCTTTTAGCTTCAATTAACATCGTCCCATCTTTAATGCTGACTTTGCAAAATTTGATTTTCTGCTGATAACTGCGGTCCATCGCATCAGCTAGACGCACTAAGGCAGCTATTTTCGCTACTAACGGCGTCAGTTCTTTTTCCATTTCCGGGCTGCCGGCCTTGTTTTCAAAGAGCTGATTGGCATGGTAATAGCTTGCCAGCGCCACGATTTTTTTATCATTATCACTGAACCCTAAAATGTCCGTTGACATAATAAGCTTATAGGTATAAAGCGAATGACTGCGCATCGAAATATATTTACCGATATCATGCAGCAGCGCCGTAGCCTGCACTAAAGTGCGGCAGTGCTCATCCATACCATGGCTTTTACTTAATTTATCAAACATTGCCAGCGCCAGCCGTTCTACCTGTTTGGCGTGCTTAACGTCATAATTATAATGTTCGCCGATATTATGGATCAGGCTTAATTGCTCTTTTTCAAGCTCGGCAGCATACTCTTTATCTGTCTTCGGTCCTATATGCAGCAGCTGAATACCATCGATAAAACGATCGGCGGTAATAATTATCTCTTTTGTCGGCACTAAAGCCAGCAGCTGTTCATATAAAAGAATCGTCGGCAGTACTAATTCTGCCACACTTTCCTTTATCTTGAATACCTTTATGATCTGCGGCAGATTTAGTTTGTGGACCTTATTAAAAAGTTCCATAAACTCCTCGGCTTTAATCCTTGTTACCTTAGCCTGAGTATCCAGTCCCAACATCTGTAAAAGCAGTTCGGTTTCCGTACCGGAAAGGATCAAATAGCGGATATTGGCATCCTTCAGAGCTTCACGCACAGGCCCCATCGTACTAGCCAGAAACTCTGTCAGCGCCAGATTGAACTGCATACCATTACGCTGATTACGGTTAAAACTTTCTTTAATCCTGATGATGCCTACATGAAAATTCTGCTGATATTTAATTTTTTCATCATCAACAAAAGTGATGCCCAACCCACCCGAAGAAATATCCATCAGCAGCATACCATAATCTTTGCCGTTAATGCCTTCACTGCGCAAAGTCTGCCTAATCGCCGTATACTTCGTATAAATTTCCTGTGGCATATCAACAACTTTTACTTTCAAACCAGTTTTGATATAAATCTGATCCAGCAAAAACACCTGGTTCAACGCTTCACGCACAGCGGTCGTTGCCTGCACACTGCATTCTTCCACACCATATTCGGACATCAGGCGTTTGTAGCCCTGCAGCAGTTCACAGATTTCGCTGACCATACTGAAAGGGATAATTTTATTTTTAAAAGTTTCTTCGCCCAATTTGACTCTGTGGTTACATTGTTCGATTACTTTTACCTTATTCATATTGCGGTATTCAACTATTTGCATGCTGATCATCTCTGATCCGAGATGTATCGCGGCAAAGGTTGTATAGCTTTTCTTTTTCACAAACAAACCTCCTCTATTTTATATTAAATTCGACATCAGACCTCTAAATCCTTGCACAAACGTTACTTTTTACAATTTTTTACGTAAAATTTTACAAAATCACTTAAATTACGCAGGATTTTTTTAATCTGTGAGTAATATATAAAATATATCTTTTTAATCGAGGAACGTTTTCTATTTACTGGGAGTGAAAAATATGCAGCGTATCGCAATCATCGATATCGGTTCTAACTCAGCCCGTCTTGTAATCAGCCATATTTATAAAAATGGCGCTTACAACATGGTTTATAATCAAAAAGAAGCATTGCGGCTCAGTCAGAAGCTTGATAAAACCGGTCGTTTAACAGAAGAAGCTTTCGCTTCAACCCTGGAAACGATGAAAAGCTTCGCTTATATGTGCCGGCTTTATAATGCCGACAAAACCATTGCCGTGGCTACAGCCGCTATCCGCTCAGCTCCAAACGGCCCTGAACTGACGCGTCTTGTAGAAGCAGAAACAGGTATTACCCTGCATATCATTACAGGTAATACCGAGGCCTACATCAGTTATCTGGGCGTTATCAATACGCTGCCGGTTAAAGATGGTATTATCTTTGACCTGGGCGGCGGCAGTACCGAATTGATCCTCTTTAAAAACAGGCAGATCGTTGAGTCTGTTTCTCTGCCCTTCGGCGCAGTAAACACTACCGATATGTTCAATACACGCGGTACTATGTCACCTAATGTTTACAGCGATATGAGCTTTTTCCTGCTCAGCCGTCTTTCACAGCATCCCTGGCTCAAACAAAACAGACTGCCGCTTATAGGCGTCGGCGGTACGGCGCGTACCCTTGGCAAAATGCAGCAGAAGCGCAGTAAATACCCGTCTTCAAAAATCCATAACTACAAATTTTCAGCACAGGCTTTCCATGATATTTTCAGCCAGCTGCGCAGCACAACTTTAGAACAGCGCCGTAAAATAGCCGGCCTCAGCAGCGAACGTGCCGATATTATTTTAGCCGGTGCCGGTATCATTAATTGTTTACTGGAAACAACCGGTTGTAAACAAATGATCATTTCCGGCTGCGGTTTACGTGAAGGATTATTTTTCGATTACTATTCCAAATCCGAAAATATGCCCCTGATCGCGCCCGATATCCTGGATCGCAGTACGCAGAATATTTTAACTCTCTATACCCCTGACACTACGCACAGCAAACATATCACCGAGCTTGCACTGACTATGTTTGACGCCTGGAAAGATTTACATAAGCTGGACAAGGATTATCGAAAGCTGCTGAAAACAGCGGCTCTGCTGCATGATATCGGTATCACCATCAACTTCTACAGCCACGCCCGGCACAGTGCGTATATGATCCAAAACGCTCAGATTTTTGGGCTTTCACATCGTGAACAGCTGATAACTTCCGCTATCGCCGGCTGGCATAACGGCATCTCCAAAAATTATTTTCGGGATCGAAACTACAAAGAATTGTTAAACGAAAATCACTGGCAGGCTATCAATAAATTATCTTTATTGCTGGCGCTTGCGGAAAGCCTTGATTATTCACAAACCAATCAGATACGCGGCATTCAGCCACGTATCGAAAAAAAACATGCTGTACTGACATTACATGCCGAAGGTATACCCAGCATCGAGATGCATCAGATCAAACAGCATATCCGTTGGTTTGCCAAAGTTTTCGGTGTCGAGCTCAGCGTGCAGCTGGGATAAAAAAATACCTGTTATTTAAACATAATCAACGTTTAGATAACAGGTATTTTTATTTTTTATTTTGCCGCAGCCTGCAGAATTCCGTAAACCATCAGCACACTGTTATAAAGATCTTCTTCCAGTATAAATTCATCGACCGTATGCACTTCACTCATACCAGTGCCTAAAATGACACAGGGCACACCATAAGCATTAATAAAGTTTGCATCACTGCCGCCGCCAGTCACCGTAACATCCGGTGTAAAACCGTTTGCCTTGCAGGACTCCAGTGCCAGCGTCACAACGTCAGAATCATGACTAAGGTCAAAAGGCTGATACTTATGAATGATCTCCACATCCACCTTACCGCCATTAGCAACAACACCTGCATTGACAGTATTAACCAGATAATCACGCTGAGCAGCCAGTTTATCCAGATTACGGCTGCGAACGTCGCTTTGGATCTCTACTAGATCAGGAACAATATTAGTAGCTAACCCGCCATGGATAACGCCGATATTACAAGTCGTTTCTTCATCAATCCTGGCATATTTTTCAACACCGGCTAAAGCTTTAGCTGCAACCAGAATCGCATTGATGCCTTTTTCAGGAGCAAGTCCGCCGTGGGCAGTTTTACCGTGCACTTTAAAATGTACCCTGTCCTGTCCAGGAGCAGCCGTAACGATTTCTCCCGGATGGCCCTCACTATCCAGAGCATAGCCAACATCGGCATGCAGCAGGCTCTTGTCCATACAGCGCGATCCGTTAACACCGCCTTCTTCAGCAATCGTGAACAAAACCTGGATATCACCGTGTTCAGCCTTTGTTTCCTGCAGCATCCGCACTGCTTCCAGAATAGCCACTACACCGGATTTATCATCACTGCCTAAAATAGTAGTCCCATCTGACAGGATCTTACCATCTTTTTTAACGACCTTGATGCCTTCGCATGGTTCCACGCAATCCATATGCGCGGTCAGCAGCACACGTTTCGCTCCGACTTTGTTCCCCGGCAACCATCCCCATAAATTGCCGCATTCGCCGCCTAATTCTTTACCTGCATCATCTTCCTGTGTCACAAAACCCAGATCTTTCAGCTTCTGCTGCAGAAGTTCAAAAACCTGCCTTTCTTTCAGAGTATGACAGGGAACAGAAACCAATTCCACAAATTCATCAAAAATTCTTTCTTTGTTTGCTTCTGCCATTGTCAACACTACCTTTCAAAATTATAAATTACAGCCAGCCGGTATGTTCCAAAAGAATCTTCGTCCCAATAATGATAAGGACACAGCCGCCCACTAACGTAGCTCTGCTGCCGATCCTCTCTCCTAACCTGAAGCCAGCCAAACCACCTACCATAGAAAAGATAAAAGTTACCAGACCGATCAGCCCGGCCGCAGTCCAGATATCCACATCTAAAAAAGCAAAACTCACACCAACCGCTAAAGCATCGATGCTGGTAGCTACAGCCAATGTCAGCATTTCCCTGATATTATAATGCTGCTTTAAATTACAGCTGTCAGCAGCATCGGCCTCACGCAGCATGTTGATTCCCAAATAGATCAAAAGAATGAAAGCTATCCAATGATCATAGGTTTCAATATAAGATCTGAACCTTATTGCGCAGAAAAAACCAACAACAGGCATCAGTGCCTGAAAAAATCCAAACCAGATGCCAAAACGCAAGGCTCCACTAAAACGCGAAGCCGGAGCTAAAGCCAAGCTACCGCAGATAGAAACTGCAAAAGCATCCATCGCCAGACCTACGGCTAAAAGCAATAACTCTAGTAAACCCAAATCTAACCCTCCACAACAAGTTTAGTCTAATTCACTGGCAGCATCAGTCCCAAAAATATCTTCAATAAAATGCTTAGATTTTTCTTTAACTTCTGCATCCACATATCCCTGAACCTGCAATAAAGCATAAGTAATAGCCACAAAATCATCACTATAACCTAAAACAGGCGTCAAATCGGGAATAAAATCCAAGGGCGCAATCAAATAGCCGATAGCTCCCGTAATAAGTGCTTTCTGTTTCAACGGCACATCAGGTTTCTGTAAAACATACCACAGCTGCAGCACTTTATAAACTGCCCCTACACCAATTATTTTGGCATATTTCCGCAGTTTTTCCTTAAAGCTGTGCTCGCTGTAATCCTGTTTATATTTCTGCAGTTCCTGTGTATTGATTTTAGAACTGTCAAAGCTTTTCTCATCCTGCTTTTTATCTGTCATCTTCTATCGCCTCAGCAAACGTCCTTACCATGATACTTGATTAAAAATCTTCTGTCTTTCCTGATCTTCAGAACACGAAATAAACTGGAAACCAGCATCACACCAACGGCTATAGCGCACGAATCGGTTATTGCCGTCAGCAGAATCGACATACCGCCATTATAATCATTATTGATTACGGCAAACATCCCTTTATAGATACCTAACCCAGGAACCAACGGAATAATACCGGGAATGACAAAAACAGTTGCCGGCTGTTTAAAAATCCGTGCTGAAAGCTCACTCAAGAGCGCCAAAGCAAGCGTCCCGAAAAAGTTGGCATAAAACGAACTGTAACCCATCTGATCACGCAGACTTATAAAAACCACCCAGCCAACAGCTCCAATCAAACCATCTGTCAGCAAGATTTTTTTAGGTGACTGAAATAATACCGCAAAAGCCATTGTTGCAATAAATGCAAAAATAAAGGAAGTGATTATTTCCATAAATCCCACCCCCACAATACCCAGGCACGCAGCGCGAAAGCGATACCAATAGCAATAGATGCAGCAAAGAGCAGAGCCTCTGCTATCCTCGCATTGCCGGAAAGCAAATCTCCTGCCATATAATCACGCAGACCATTAGTAAAAGCCACACCAGGTACAAAAGGCATCAAAGCACCAACAATGATTTTTTCCATTGTGCATTGCACGCTTACAGCACAGCAAATGAGCGCTACGACACCAATTGCCACACCAGCCAGCGCATTCTCCCAAAACGCACTTGGGCGATAGCCTGCAATCTGTTTCAAAACCAGCATGGCAATACCGCCAGTTATAAAAGCAGCAATAAAATCATGGCTGTTGCCGCCCAGCATCGCCGAAAAAGAAGCTGATGCTATAGCAGAAGCCAGACAAACCTTCCATTTGCCATAAGGCACCTGTGCTTTCAGTTTTTCTTCCAGCCAGGCCATCGTTCCACGATAGCTCATTGGCCAGCGCTCAAATTTATAAGACATATCATTCATTTCACTGATCATGCCTAAATTGGTGGTACGATAACGAATTCGGCTGACACAGTTAAAACTGTCAACCTGTTCGTTACCCAAAATTATTACCGTCGGGGTTACAAAAATATCAACTTCATAGCCATTAGCAATACAAAAGCGGTTAATAGTATCCTCTACACGATACGTTTCCGCACCGCTTTTGAGTAAAATTTTACCTACCATCAATGCTACTTTTAAGGTTTCGTCACGCGTCATTTTATTTTCATGCGCTTGTTCCATAATCATTCCCCGTTAGTAAACAGCTGTGCAACTGCAGCCTTAAAACGATTGGCGCCTCCCATGGATGGATGCGGAACGCAAGCTACGCATTCAACTCCATAACGCTGCAGTGTCCCTGCTGATTTTTGACCAATAGCAACTATTTTTAAAGTTGGCACTAAAGCCAACAGCATTTTTGCATATTCTATACCCGCATCCAGCTCCTCATTCGTAGGAGTTCGATTAGTAAGCAGATCATCTTTTTTATGCGGATGAAAGGGAAAAATATTCCATAAAATGGTATCAAAAGCTGACAATTCATGTCTTGCCAAAGTATTCCACATTACTGTAGCCGTAGGCTCATTAAAACCGCTTTGTTTTTGTGTACTTTTAAGCAGTTCACTTTCAGGGTTACTGGTTCTGCGGTAATCCCATTCACCTAAAACTGCCTCAGGCTTTATATCAGGATGCAGGCCCAGTAAAATCCGTTCGGAAGTCATCGCCATTCCCGAGAAATGTCCGCCCTGATAACCAAGACCTTCCGCAATAAATAAATAATGCGCCTTTTGACGCAGCTGTAAATATCTGGTCAAATTAGCCGCACGGATAACAGGAGCATCACTGCTTATATCACATTTGGGGTCGTAATCACGCCAAGGATTGAAAACCAAAGGGCTTTGATATTCTTTTAATGCCTGTATGAAATTCTCAATTTTCACATTATCCCTCCGACGTTTATTATATCACAAAAAAATGTTAAGCATAGTGCTGCAGAACGCAGATTTTTTGCAAAATACAGTATTGTAAATAAATAAATAGAAAAACGCCCGCAACAAAAGCGGGCGTTCCTTGCTAAAATCAGAACAGCAGAATGACCATGCCTGCCAGCAAGGCCAGAGTAATACCCAAAGCATTACGTTTGCAAACTTCCATCGGATCGACACCGGCAATACCGGCGCAGATAATGGTCGCACCTGCAATCGGAGACATTGTCCGTCCCAAGGTTCCACCCAAGGCAGCCATGGAACCCATATCAATAGCCTGCAATCCAAACTGTGCCGCATGCGGAGTAACAGCTTCGTTAAAAGCTACAGTTGCAGCATCGCCGGAACCGGAGATCATTGCCAGAATAAACGGGCCAAAGGTTGCAGCGATCTTAACGATGCCGGTAGATTCAAGCATCCAGTTGATCAGGGCTTTGACCAGCCCCAGAGACTGCATTCCGGAAACGAAAACGCCAACAGAAATGATGATACCAATAATATTGGCATAAGCATCCCCCATGCCATCAAAGAAAGATTTCGTCAGCTTAGTAGGGTTACTGCGAGTCACAGCCAAGCTCAGCAAAGCGCCGATCAACATAGCCTGAGGCACACCCATTTTCAGAATCGGTGCCATACCTGTAGAACCAACCAGTAAAATAATTACCGGCAGCAGCGGCATCAGAGCATACAGCGGATTAATCTTTAAATCCTCAGCCACCGCATCGTTACCGCCTTCCGGCAGATAACCTTTATTTTCTTTCAGGAAAATAGCAAGGATAGTCAATGTGGTTGCAGCGATAATAACACCAACGATATCAGCCATCATATGGTGAGTAATAACTTCGGTGATTTCAACATTAGACAATTTGGCAATAACGCCGTTATGTACCAGGCCGGGATTCAGCATACTCCCATAAGTACCTGATTTTACGGCAGCTGCTGCCATCGCCGGGTGGATACCGGCAGACATCAGAATAGGAATAAAAATAACACCGACAGCAGCACTGCAGCCTGCCGCGCTTGGAATTGCTATATTAATGATAAAAGTCGCAATAGTAGCACCAGGTATGAGCATAAAGCCCATTTTTTTCAGCACTTTACCAATAGCGACAACCAAATGTTTATCACAGCCGGTATATTTCATAACCATAGCAAAACCCATGCAGGAACATACGGAAGTAATAAGTCCGGCATTTGTCATACTTTTAGCAAATGCATCCAATGCTGCCATAGGTTTACCAGCAATAACAGCCATTAAAATACCTGCAGCAATCAGCACCATTCTTGATTCATGTCTTTTCAACAGCAGATAAATGACGCCGATAACAATAATTGCACCAATAATTACCATCATAAATAACCCCTCCCAAAAAATTAATACAAGGTATTATAGCATTGCTGCAATGTAAAATTCCAGTATTTACGTATATGTATACAAAATACATTCACTATGTGCTGAATATTTTTATTGATTTTTAAGCTGACGTTCGGAATATTCATGAATTATATAATTTGTCAGCGCATCTTCATATTCTGTAGCCGGCGAAGGATTATCCATCTGATCTTCAAAAGACAGGTCAGCAGAATAATAGAATGCCTTTCCGCCAAAATATCCTAAAGCAAACGGCGTTTCGACACTTTCCAGCAAATTACGTCCCATAAAATCTTCCGGAGCCTTAAGACCAGCCAGATATAGTAAGGTCGGAGCCAAATCGATCTGAGAAGCATAATCTTTCGTCATTAAATTATTCAACGGCTGTAAATTTTTAGATACGAAAAGCAACGGGATAGGGGCAATACTTTTCCTGTCATTCTCATTAGTTACGATTTTTGTATATTCTCCACCTGAATGAGGATTATGATCAGCTGTAATTATAAAGAGAGTCCTGTCATCCATCAAACCTTTAGCTTCAGCTTCCTCAAAAAAGTTTTTCAGTGTCTGATCGACCCAATACATGCCTCGAATCGTCACCAGCTCGTGATCGCGTACTGCCGGTGGCATATTCTCCCAGCTGATACCATAGTAAGGATATGGCTGATGCATATCCAGCGTTTTGGTTACCAGCAGCATTTTATCTTTACGCCCGGCTTCTAAAAGCCGCAGCGTTTCCTTATACAACACATCATTATGATAACCCCAGCCGCTGGCACCGCTGTATCCCAGATCCTGCAGGTATTCTTTGGCATAATACTCCTGCATGCCAAACTGCTGCGGATATTCGCGCACTTCATTACTATAATACTGACTGGACGCATTCATAAAAATACCGCGCCAGCCTGCTTCCTGTACAGATCTGAACAGGGACCCCTGCTTTGCACCGTTTATCTCTTCATCAAAAATCAGATGTGAACGAAAAGTCGCATTCAAGCCTTGCGTTGTCGGGATCGCTGAAGAATAGTAATTATCCAGGCGAGGATATTTTGCCAGCAAGCTGTCTAAAAACGGTGTCGTTTCCTGCGGAATATTTTTATTATAAAAACCTATATAATCACGATGTACTGATTCCAAAACCAGCAATACAATTTTATCATATTGTGCTTCCAACGGCTGCAGCACCTGCTGCGTCCTTAAAATCCCCAGTTCTTTCAGCACGCGTTCGTCTTTTGCTGTCAGAGGGCGCTGCTCAATATGTTTACGTCTGGCGATCTTATCCGTATCAAACAACATTTTGCTGGCAAAATTAATATTGACAGGCGTCGTCAATAAATTACGATAATCACTGCGGATCATTTCACTGGTTTCGTCGCCCCAAACACAAACATATTCCGTCAAAATATATTTATTGACCTGCACCATTGACCAATATGAAAGATTCAAGCCCAGAAAAAATACGGATACGCACAACAGCGACCAGGCAAAATTCGGTTTACGTTTTTGAGGCTTCGTCACCCGGAATAACAATAAAACAGCAGCAACAGCAAAACCTATCCCTGCAAGCTGTATCGCCGTCATACCTGATAAAACACCCTGAACAGCATAAATATTTAAATTTTTGAACAAAACACTTTCGACATGCATCGAAGTCTGCCAAAAATAAAACGCATCAAAAATCATTGTCAGCGCAGTTATAAAATACACAGCAAAATAAACTGACTTCATTAGCATAGAAGGCCATTTATGGTAACACATTGCCGCCAAAAGTACTAAAACAATATTATTGTTTAAACCTGTAAGGACAGCTAATACCGTTAAAAACCCTTTATCAAGGCTCAGCTGATTGACCATAAAGCCAGCAATCAGCAAATACAGCACACCGATAACAACCACCGGGAAATAACGTTTCGTACGATCAGCAAGACGATTTCTCCTGAAATACAATAAGCCCGCTACACCAGCTAAAAGCAGGTCCCGCAGGCAATTATTAACGACCGTCATCCACCATTCGTCTTCAGGAAACGGTACTATTTCAATATAAAATTGACGCGCAAAAAATGCTTCAGCCGCAAAAAGCAGCAAAAGAATTACCAAGATAATACTGCGCCTATACATATTTTCACATCCGCTTACTTATGCTAAAAAGTTGATTGGAACAGGATGCAGCTCTATCTGCAGCGGTGCTGAAGTAATAGCATCCCCATCAAGCTCAGCAGCGAAATCTTCCACATTACAACGAATCTCTATTTTCTGCGCATGCCTGATGATGATACTTTTATCAAGCTGCAGCGCTTCCATCGCAATGACTGCTGCATAGCGCATAAAGTCAGCCCTGGTATCACCGGTAAAAATAGCTACATGCAGCTGCGGCACACATAATGAAGCCCCATTGAACAAGCTATAACGGCCTGCATAATAACGGCTTTTACCAACGATTACAGACGAAGCCTCATACCATTCTTCCTCATCATCTAACCGCACCTGAAACTTATAGCGCCAGTTACTATAGACAAATTCTTTCCGCATCATCTCTGTTCCCTGCCAAACATAAGCCAGCTTTGACAGCAATTTCTTCTCCAGTTCAGATACGTTATCGACTACCAGCGAATCGAACCCGATCCCTGCTACCGTTAAAAAAATATGACCGTTGGCTTTACCCAGCTGCACAGGCGAAACAATTCCTTTGCTAACGCGTTTGACCCATTTTGCTGGATCATTGCTCATTAAAAGTTCTTTTGCTACCAAATTAACTGTCCCTGCAGGAAAAACACTGACATACGGCATATGTTCATGTTTGGCAAAAACATCGATTATTGCACGCAAAGTGCCATCACCGCCTGCAACAATTATCCAGTCATATTTTTCCTGACAAATACGAGCTGCCAGACCTTCAACCTGCTCGAAAGACTTAATTTCAACAATTTCCAAGCTTTTCGGATCAATGACCTGTTTCAATCTTTTTTTTACTTCATTTACTCTTGCCAGCATACTTGCAAACAACTGCTTGCCAGAGTTCCGATTATAAACGATCATTACTTTTTGAAAAGCTGCAATGTCGACACGATTCGGCATATCCTAATCTCCTATTTCATCAATCCAGCAAATACAACTGGCCTTACTTCATCGTTATAGCACAATCTACCCAATATTACCTGGCAGATACGCGCTGTCAAAAAATCCACTTTTTACGGGCTAGATAATTCCAAATGACTACAATGCAGCTGGCCAATACTTTGGCAAACATCGGCTGCAATAACATCATTCCTACAAAAATATACATTAAAATCAAATTAAAAGCAAGCCCCATAATACTAACGGCAAAAACTAAAGACAGTTCTTTACCCTTTTCATATCTGGCACCGCTGGTAAAAACCAAAATATTACCCAGGAAATAATGATACAGCGTTGCCAGACAGAACGCTGCAGCCGTCGCCAGCATATACTCCATACCTATCCCCTGGTTAAAGCCGTAAAAAAACGCCCACTCTACCAGCGCCGCCGTCCCGCCAACAAACAAATATAAAATTATCTTGATCCATTCTTTGTCAGTATAATCGACGCCGAACAACGTTTTTTTAGACATGTAAAGCGCTCCATAAAATTTATTTACCGCTACCAATTCTGATTACATTATTTATCAAAGCTTCCCATTCATCCCATATTTTCCCAGGGGCAAAAGCTTTCATACTTTCCCTTGCATTTCCGCCTAATTTTCTTCTTAAATCAGCGTCAGACATTAAAAGTTTTAGTTTATCTGCAAAATCGTCTATGCCATCATCACATAAAAATCCATTAAAATTGTCAATTATCAATTCATTTACAGACGCACATGACTTATATCCTATAGCTGGTAATCCCACACTCATCGCATCCATCAGTGCTAATGGCATACCCTCAAATTTACTTGGAAAAGCAAAAATATCTCCATCCATCAATTTATTAATAATATCTTTAGTTTCACCCATCAAAAATACTTTCTCTTCTAATTTATTTTCTCCAATATAGTCAATTATTTCATTTTTATATTGATTTTGTTTTTCCGTATATGTGCCACCCCAAATTTCCAGTTGCCATTGAGGAAAATATTCCTTTATTTTATTAAAAGCGTTAATCAAAATTAATTGACGTTTATGATCACCATCAATACGCCCAATATTTATAATTTTATTACAATTTTTAGTTTTTATAATTTTATCCGGCATATCCACTGTATTGGGAATATAAACAACTTCTATATTGCCGCAAAATTCTTTCACTATTTCTATATCTTTTCTACTTAAAACCTGTATACAATCAACTGACCTATATGCTTTTAACAAGCTGGGACTGATACGGTTTTTAGAAAAAAAGTGCACTGCTTCCATGTGCAGCATCGCTATTGTAGGTAAAGTATTTTTCAATAAACACTTTAAGACCAGCAAAGATTTAGGATCAAAAGTTATAATAACATCAGGATTTATATTCTCAATTAACTTCGAAAAATCTTTTTTTATACGTCTCCCAAATCTTGTTTTAATATACATTTTATCTTTGTCAAGAGTCCCTAATATTCTAAAAAACTCTCTTTGTATGCGCAGGTAAAATGACCCTTTTTCAAAACATCCTTTGCCATTTAGGTTCACAAAGTTTACTTTATCCGATAAATAAAAAAAAGGGTTACCACTTTTAGGGTCACTGCAAACTACGGTTACCTCGTGCCCACGATCAACAAGCTCGTTTGCCATACGGCAAAGCACCTTTTCTGCACCACCTGAAGAATTAACAACATTCCAAAAATCAGTTAACATGATATTCATATATCTATTACCTCTATTATTTAACCTTGATTTTATCCCTAATTTTTTTCTCTATATTTTTAAAAAGTTTTTCCCAAATCACTAACAAGCTATAACCGCATTTAAAATTATCCAACAAAAATAGTTTCAAACATTTTGAACGTCCCAAGCTGTTTTTATACATATCAAGATTCTTGATCTCTAGTTTTATCTTGTTGAGTAAAGTTATTTTTTCTTCAGATTCTTCTACATTTTCAACATTACAGCGTAAATCGTATAAACTACGCAAATATCTGATATCAAAATTAGATTTTAGCTTGCAATTATTTATTTCAACTAATTTTTTTTCGAATAGTTTTAATTGTTCTAATGCCAAAGTATTTTTCATCAAAACAGTATCCCTGTTTTCTGTGATACTTCCTTTTCGTAGAATCCTATAATTATATAACGGCTTATTAATATATACAATTTTGCTGGCATTGTACAACCACTGAAATACTGTAAAAAAGTCTTCATTATACCTTATTTCTGGAAACTTGATGCTTTTGACAACATTTTTTTTTAATAATTTATTCCAAACTGGCCAATCCATAGATTGCACATAAAATTCTGCCATATCCAAATTACTCAAAATCTTTTTTTGTTCTGCAAATTCATATCCTGAAACTCCAGATATTAGCCCTCTATTTATAGTTATCCATCTACAACATACAATATCAGCTTCATCTTCTTTCATTGATTTATACATTTCCAAAAACATTTCCAAATCACAGTAATCATCTGGATCTACAAAGCCAATAAGTTCTCCTTCAGCTACTTCTAAGCCTTTATTTCTAGCCGCACCGACACCTTGATTTATTTGGTGAAAACATTTTATTCTAGTATCCTTCAGAACATAATCATCACAAATTTCTCCACTGTTATCTGTAGACCCATCATCAATTAAAATAATTTCTAAATTTTTATATGTTTGCTTAACCAGAGACTCAAGACATTCTTCAATGTAATCTTCAACATTATATACAGGCACAATTATACTAATCAAAGGTTTCTTTTCATCCACGGATAAACTTCTCCTTTTGTAAATAAACATCTGCGATAGTTCCTCCCAAAAGGCACCAAAACAGTTGATAGTACTGCTTAACAATAAACTGATAATCTACCATATTATTTATAAATAACGCAGCCACTGCATATAACATGGCTCTTGCCATTAGATTTCCCCTATTTTTCGCAGACCAATAAACAATATATACAAATAAAGCCATTAGCGGAACGGTTCCAATCAAGCCCATTTCTGTTAGATAATGCAAAATAATATTATGAGGAGAATCTAAATGCGGCTCACGCGCTTTAACATTTATATAATTTCCATTAATATAAATATCGTTGAATTGCCTTAATCCCACCCCATGAACAGGAAAATCTTTAATCATATTTAAAGAAGATCCCCATAATAATATTCGCTCATCATCGCCACTTATTTTACTGGTATTTGACAATCTTTGCAAAATACCAGGTTTAGTTTTTGGCTCATCGTCCATAATAAATAATAAGCTACCCAAAGCCACTATGCTCAACAGCAAAGCAATCATTTGCCGCCAAGTAAAACTCCATCTTATTCTTAATTCATTAAAACAATAAACTAATGAAACAAAGGCCAACGCCAAAAATGAGCCTCTGGACTGACTTATCACAATACCACTCCAAAATATCAGCCAGTTTACAATATTAATCAACAAATTAGGAATGTTGAGTAAAACAAACGGTGCTGCTAAAGCTATGATAGCGGAAAAACTATTAGGGCCTGTAGACATGCTCCCAGAGCGGTTCAAACCCAAAACGATGTCCTGATAACCAGCGTAAGCACATAAAATGATCCCCCCTAATGCTAACCCACTTACAAATAAATAACGACCGATATTCTCCCGTATCCATAACCCGTATATTGCAATTCCAGGTAATATCCAATAGCAATACCTTCTTGCCCACTTCATGCTGACAGCAAAATCAGTACTATAATAATTACTAGCCAGTAACCCTACACAAAAACAAATTATCAAAAACAAAAATTTACGCTCAAAATTTTGCCACCGTTCTTTATCTTTCTTAAAATTTAATACACAAATAAAAAACGCAAGGTATAAAATACCATTTGTAAAATTCATTTCATGCAGCATTATTCCAATCGGCAAAAGGAACAAACACAACAAACGTAATATCTGTAATACTTTTCTATAAATCAACATGCCTAAGACTGCACTCCTATCTCACCGTCAAAATTAAAGGTGCTAAAACTGTACCAATATTCATGACAACTTTAAAAAAACGCGCTGCAATTTTCTCTTTATCAAATGTAAAGATTACCAAACATAGTCTCACTATTCGTAATGGTAACTGTAAAAAGTTTTTTAAATATTCAGAAATTCCAAATCTATGATATTGTGTAATTCCTTCATAAAAGTACCTTCTAGTAAACCATTTAACTGTCATACGTTCCTTAGCAATATAATGTTTCACCGGAGCAAATTCTGTAAACCCACACAAATGTACCTTCCCCATTACTTTACAAAAAAATTCATTATCCTCGCCAGATAAAAGAACATTTCCATTATATCCAAGAGTATAATCAAACAGTATCTTTTTTGATTTGACAATATCCATACGCAGCATAACATTACCACCAGCTGCCATTCTAACAGAATACACACCGATACCACGTACATTTAAATTAAAGGCATGAAAATCATATGGCATCCACGCAGGCGGCGTGATTTCAAAGCAAGGTATGTGTGGTCCTCCAACAACAGCAATACGTTCGTCAAGCTGAAAACAGTCCAGCATTCTTAAAATCCAATCTTCCTTGACTGTTTCATCGTCATCGAGCATTCCCAAATATTCTGTATCCTTGCCACATTTGTTCAGCAGGCAGTTCCTAGCATATGCCAGTCCTTGTTTTTCTTCAAAAACATATTTGACTTTTTCAAAACCCGAAACAATTTGGGCCGTTTGATCTGTAGAATTATTATCTACCACTATAATCTCAAAGTTCGGATAATCTAATTTTATTAAAGACTGCAGTAGTCTTCTTAAATCTTTACACCTGTTATATGTACAAACACCAATAACAACTTTAGGGCAATCAGTTTTTTTCATTTTTCATAGTCCCTTCATATGTTTGCCCCTGCAACTGCCTAACCATTATATCTACCTTTTCCATTATCATATCTACCGAAATATCATAGAGACATTTAAACCCGCATGTTTCACGCAAATTTTTATTGCATTCTCCAATGCACCCACAACTTCCACCAACTGTTAATGTTTTTTTGTGAAGTGGTTTAAACTGAACTAAAGGCGAATTAGTAAAAATAGTTACTGTAGGGCAACCAGCAGCTGCTGCAAAATGGCCCATACCATTATCTAAATTTATTAAAAAATCGACTTGTTGAAAAAGTGCGTTAAGTTGTACTAAATTAGTTTTTCCACATAAATCAAATGTTAGTACTGTTCCCCCTATCTCTTTTTTTATCTTATCTATTACAATTCGATCATTATTAATACCTGCAAAAATAATTACAATTTGATATTTTCTTGCCATATTATTAATTAAATCAATAAAAATCTGCGGTGGTATGTTTTTATTGCTATCAACAGTATTCACACTCATCACAATTTTTAATGCTGCTTCCGGTAATTCATTTAACTGTTTTTCTATATACGTTATACTTTCAAAGTCCGCTTTTTTGAAAGCAGGAACAAAAAAAGATCCATCAAATTCATTTAAGAACAGTCTGACTAAATACTGAAAATTCTCTGCCGCAGAATGTTTTTTTACATCATAGTCTTTTAATCTAAAATAATCCGAAAAAAAGAACCTTTCAGTACCTGCTTGCCATCCAAAAAGACTTTCCGACCCTACCCTTGTTGGTATTCCAGCCAACCACATCATTGCCGACAACCTTAATCTCGGATCTAATGATATAGAGAGATCAAAATTATATTTTTTTATTTCTTTGGCCATTCTGAAAACCGAAAAATAATCACCTTTACTTTTATACTTATATGGTATTACGTACTCAATATTATCTATATTTTTAAACAAATCAACCAATTCCGGTTTAACTAAATATGATATCCTGGCATCCGGATATTGCTGTTTCAGTAACGGAATAAGAGTAGTTGCATGTATTAAATCTCCTAAATGCATTACGGCATCAATCAAAATATTATTATACTTGGGCTTCATCATAAACACTCCTGTTATTTAACAAAAATTTTCAACCATAAATCTGCTATTTTCAGTCTTATAATCTGCCTGCAGATAGATTTCCCCTGCATATTTTTACTCGGCTGTGGCATATTTACTTCTGAAAAATCTGTATTTGATAAATACAAATAATATTTGTCATTAAAGCCGCTATATTTTGGAAATTCCCAAGGCTTATATCTACCGGCATAGTGAACAATTGCAGGCACTGCTTTTGCGCATACTGCAGCATTGCGAAATTTAGAATTGAGTAATATCTTGCTGAATAAATAGAATACAGGTGGAATAACATTCCACCTCAACGGTATTTCATACCAATTATTCATAAAAATTTTATTTAACGCATCCTGATCATGATGCGGTAGTTGTTCTTTTTGTGCAAAGTCCAAAACTTTTTGACCATAGCCATTTATGCGCCATTCTTCAACATTAATAATTAGAACTCCAGAGTTAAAGTATCTGTAACTATCTGTTATCCCTATCACAGCCTTTTTCTCTTTCCGCATTCTCGAGGATGTAATTATCCCGTAGTCAAGCACCGCACCCACTGGAAATTTACAAATATCAATTTTCCACAAATTAAAAATATCTTCACAAACCAGCAAATCCACGTCCAGATAGATAATCTTTTTTACATCTTCAGGTACCAAATCAGCAATCATCAGTCTGAAATACGCCGCTCGGCTTACATGTCCGCTTAAATAAATGTTTTTTAGCTTGTCATGTCCTATATCAATAAATTCTATTTTCGCATTAAATTTTTCTACTGTTTTTTTTATAAGTTTTATTTTTTTATCACTTATATCGTCACTTAAAACAAAAAAATGCAATTGATCTGCAAATTTTGTATTTTTCAGAATAGATACTGTAACAACTGCTACATGCTGTGCATAGTTATCATCAGAAGCTAATACGACATTTATATGTTTATCCATAATAATATCCTTGTCCAATCCAACAAACTTTCCATATTATATTGTTTCATTATACCATATATACTAGGATAATACAGCTATCATTTGCTTTACATCACCCTCTATTAACCTTATAATAAAATTATCATTAATATTTTACGGAGGTTAATATGTTTAAATATCTGTTATTGACAGCATTATTATATTTTATTTCATATTTATATTATGTAAAAGTATCTCATGGATTAGGTCATAAAGCAGAATTCCTCCAGCTAAGACGTTTCCTCCCCTGCGCACTTTTGGCTGTCGCACCTGCTGCAACAGCGCAAATCCAGTTAACTAATAGCTTATTACTTACGAGTATGGCAGTTGGTATATCCTGGATAATCACCTACCCTTTATTATATTGGAACACCTATCACAAAAATTCCACTGATTTCGGCTTCCATTTTGATACTGTTTTCGGATTATATATTATAGGCTGGCTCACAGCACTAAAAATTATTGTACTAAATTTCAACATTTTCCCAATTACTTTTTTGATTATACTAACAACAGTAGAATTTTTAATTTTGCTTATTCCAATTTCACAGTGGATTTTTTATTTTTTATATAAATCATGCATTGACGAAAACAGCATGATGATGCTACAGGAAACACACTACAACGAAATACTAGAATTTTTCAAATCGTTTTCCATACCTGTTAATTTATTAATTTTCGTTATTCCAACTTCAGTTTACGGTATTTTTATTTATTTAAACATAGATGCCTCCGTAAGTACGTCAATTTCTATAAATATTTACCAGCTTATAACACTGTTGGCAATCGTTGCTTTCCTCACAATCTATTTATGGAAAAAAGGTAAAGGCGTATTTGTACGCACAGGTATTGTTGAATTATATTTAGATGTCAAGGAATACTTTGAAACAACTAAATTATATACTCAAAACATGAAAGAGAGATTAAAAGATCTTCAGGTTACACCACAAAAACCAGTATTTGATAAACCTTCTACTATTTTGCTGATCATCGGTGAATCAGAATCGCGTGATTATATGAGCGCCTTCAGCGAATGTGAATATGATACCACACCCTGGTTAAAAGCCAAAAAAGAAGATCCACATTTTTTACTTTTTCCAAATAGCTACTCCTGCATCGCTCATACAGTTTCCTGTCTAGAACGCGCATTAACAGAATTTAATCAATATAATGACAAACAGTTTTATACATCTTGTTCTATTATTGATATTGCGCATAAGGCAGGTTATACAACATCCTGGTATAGTAACCAGGGTCATTTAGGCTGTGCCGATACTCCTGTAACATTAGTTGCCAACACTTCTCAGACTGCAAAATGGACCAAGCAAAATTTAAATCAGGTACAATATGATGAAGCGCTGCTGGAGTATCTTGAAGAAGTAAATCCACAAAAAAATAATTTCGTTGTTATTCATTTAAAAGGCAATCATTTTAATTTTATCAATCGTTATCCATCTCAATTCACAAAATGGGGTACTCCTGGCAAATATGACCTAATTTTAAATTATCTGAATTCCATCGCCTATACTGACTCTATTTTAGAAAAAATCTACAACTACGCTTCTGCGAAGCTTAATCTGCAAGCCATGCTTTATTTCTCTGACCACGGAACCCTGCCTGATAAAAGACGGTCGCCTAATTTTGACGGATTCGGCACTGTACGTATACCAATGTTTGCTTATTTTTCAGATGAATATATACAAAAGAATAAAGAAATTTATCAAACTTTATCAGATAATCAGAATAAATATTTTACCAATGATTTATCTTACGAATTGATGTGCAGTATTTTTAATATAAAATCTAATCATTTTGATGAAACAAACAGCTTAGCCTCACCAAAATATAAATTTACTCGTGAAATGTTAACTACCGATCTTGGGAAAATGTACATTAAAGATGACACTACAAAATAAATAATGGCGGACCATTTAGTCCGCCATTATTTATTTTTTTGCTGTAATTCATATAACTTCCAATATTTTAGCAGAGTGTAGAAAAAATGCTGTAAACTTGAATAAAGTCCTGCCCAACCATCTAAAAACCCCAATTGTAAAAAATAAGCTCGGATAAAGCCATAAATTCCATGAGTAAAAGCAGCACTTTTCCCTACGCGTTTTCCTTTACTGAAATTATCTTCAGCCCAGATAGAAGTATACTGACCAGCTTTATCAAGCCATTGCTGCCAGGAATCATAAGTATAATGCATAAGAATTCCAGAAAGCTTCTGTTTAGGCAATTTGCAAACTGGCCGCTCATGTACTTTATGTTCCCATTTTACTTCCAGTCTGGGAAAAAGTCTTATTACTTCATCCGGTGCAAAAATTCCATGATTATATCCAAAATCAAAAGCTTCAATTTTCCGCATAAAACTATATTGCTTGGCTTCGCATTTATCCACAGCATTTTTTACCGACTCAATCAGTTCAAATGACAGTCTTTCGTCAGCATCTATATATAAAATATAATCAGCATCAGTTTTATCTAAAACAAAATTGCGCTGAGCTGAAAAATCATTATCCCATTTACGGTAAAGAACCCTTGCGCCATGTAAATTAGCCAATCCAACAGTTGCATCATCACTTCCGGAATCAATAATAATTATTTCGTCGGTAATCTTACAGACATTTTCTATAACTGCAACTATATTTTTCTCTTCATTTTTTGTTAAAATGACCACAGCAATTTTTTTCATAAAAGCCTCCATGACATCTTTATTTTATTATAACATATAAACACACCAAGTATCCCTTGTAATCGTCGGAAGTTTATTCTATAATTATTATGAATTTATTTAATCAATCATCCGTATATTTGAAAGGACAATATAAATAATGGATTTCAGCTATTCCAGTTACGAAAAATTGATTTCTCTATTAAAACAATATAATTATTCTATCACTGATTATAATAACTACAAAAAATATGAAAAATCAGTAATTTTACGACATGATATAGATTTTTCAATCAAAGACAGTTATAAATTTTCTCTTTTTGAAGAATCTTTAGGTATTAAGTCAAATTATTTCGTTCTACTATCTACAGGTTTTTACAATCCTATGGAAAAACGTGTTCGAAAAATGCTTAGAGATATGCATAACCGAGGTTTTACTATTGGTCTGCATTTTGATACAACAGCTTATGATAATACTGATCTGAACAAACCTATCCAGTCTGAGAAGCATATATTAGAAGAAATTTTAGAAGCTCCGGTTAATTTGATTGCATTCCATCGACCAACACCAACAGCATTAGCAAACAATTTAAAATTTCCTGGACTGATAAACGTTTATTCAAAAGAATTTTTCCATGACTGTAAATACTGTTCTGATTCCAGATTTTTTTGGCGTGATAACCCATATGAGTTAATTACCAGCCAAAAATATGACCGCCTTCAGATTTTAACGCATGCGTTCTGTTGGGCTGAATCAGACAGATGTCCAGCTCATGTTTATAAATCTTTCATCTCGCAGGCAAGTTGGGAACGTTACAAATATTTAACTGAAAATATCAGAAATCCTGAAGAATTTATTTCAGAAGAAGAAGCCAGAAAACTTTGGCTTAACAAATAGGAGTCAATAATGCAGAACTTTAAAAATCTTATTGAAAAAAGAACCTCTCTTGCTGTAATAGGATTGGGTTATGTTGGTATGCCTTTGGCTATTGCATTTGCAGACCATATAAACGTAACCGGTTTTGATTTGAACAAAGAAAAAATTTCCTTATATAAATCCGGTATAGATCCAACCAACGAAGTAGGAAATGAAAAAATACAAAAAACTACTATAAATTTCACAACAGACGAACAGCAGTTGCAATATGCAAGCTTTCATATCATTGCTGTTCCAACGCCTATAAATCAGGATAAAACTCCCGATTTTGGTCCTATTATCGGAGCCAGCACTATTTTAGGCCGCAATCTTGCGCCTGGTTCTATCATCGTTTACGAATCAACTGTTTATCCGGGGGTTACAGAAGATATCTGTATTCCAATCTTGGAAAAAGAGTCTGGTTTAACGTGCGGTATTGATTTCAAAGTCGGATATTCTCCTGAAAGAATAAACCCTGGTGATAAAATCCATCGTTTAGAAAATATAAAAAAAATAGTATCCGGCATGGATCAGGAAACACTAAACGAAATAGCATCAGTTTATGAACTTATAATAAAAGCAGGAGTATATCGTGCTTCCAGCATTAAAGTTGCTGAAGCAGCCAAAGTTGCTGAAAACAGCCAGCGTGATATCAACATAGCTTTTATGAACGAATTGGCAATGGCTTTCGATAAAATGAAAATAGATACAAACGAAGTTGTTGATGCTATGAACACGAAATGGAATGCTCTCGGTTTCCGTCCAGGCTTAGTTGGTGGCCACTGTATTGGCGTAGATCCATATTATTTTGTTTATGAAGCGGAAAAACTTGGTTACCACAGTCAGATAATACTTTCTGGCCGACAAATAAATGACGGCATGGGCACTTTTATTGCAGATGCCATTATTAAACAGCTGGTACTGGCAGGTAAAAAAGTTATTGATGCAAAAGTAGCAATTTTGGGAATCACCTTTAAAGAAAATTGCCCTGACGTTCGAAACTCAAAAGTTATTGACATTGTCAAAAGGCTCAAAGAATATGGAATTTCCCCAGACATTACAGATCCCTGGGCAGATATCATAGAAGTAAAAAATGAATATAATATTGACCTAAAGCAGCTAAACGATATAAAAAATGTTGACTGTCTTGTTTTGGCTGTGGCACATGATGAATTTAAAATTATGAATTTACTTGATATGGATAATCTATTTAAGCCATTGCCAAATTCAGAAAAAGTTTTTATTGATCTAAAAAATATCTGTTCTCTATCTGAGCTTACATCTTCTGGTTATAATTTTTGGAGATTATAAAATAAAGCCGTAAACACAAGTGTTTACGGCTTTATTTTTATGATTTTATTTTCAGCCTGACTTTTAAAATAGCATACCATAAATAACATTTTAAAGCATTCTGCCAATTATGATGTTTTCTAAAAAATTTCCCGGCTTGTTTAAAATTGTGATAATTTTCCGGCTTTCGTTCTGGCAGTGGATCATCAACACTATCCCAAAAAGATATATCTAAATATCGTCTCCACATTTTATCATATTCTGTTAATGCTAAATTCCAAGGCTTTTCTCTGCCAAAAAAATGATAAATTATACATCTTTCAGGTACTTTGCTACCATCACACCCCAAATGATTAAATTTTTCGTCAATAAACTTTATATCACCATCCATAACCAGATTCAATACATCCTGATCATGGCACGTAAAGCTTTTGGGATCGCGTCCTTGATAACTGAATGCTTTTTCAGTTATGGAATTCTCTTCCCATTTTTCAGTATCAATCCATAGAACACCCGAATTAAAATATTTACCACTTTTGAGCCCTAAAAAATCACTTCTAGTCTTTACCGCCTCAGGCAAATCTGAAACAGCTGCTAATACTTTCCCTTCTAAATCTATTTTTTTAAATGCTTCCATACTGTTGATACATATCAAATCAGCATCAATATATAAAAAATATCTTGTTATTTTTTTCAATACCTTGGGCATGTATAGTCTAAAATAACTAACTTTTTTGAATCGTGGATGTTTAATATGAAAATTAGCAAATGGAGCCATATCCATTAAATAAACATAGCAACTTTGTTTATATTTAACGGTAGTTTTTTCTAAAGCTTCCAAATCTTTTTTACTTACAGCATCAGTAAAAATATGAAATGCAAATTTCATATTTGAGTTATTCTCTAATATAGATGTAATTGTGACTCCTGTAGGTCTGAAAAAATTAATATCTATATTAAAACAAATATGCATTACATCATTTTGATCTTCTATACATTGCAAGTTTTCAAAACTATATATTTTCTTTACAAATTCATTCTTTTCAAAATACTCCCGATCAAACATTAGCATCCCTCAATAGTCTCATATTTTCTAACATTTCGTAAAATCAACAACAATATATTTTACTACTGGTTGATTTTATTTTTCTAACATTTTCTCCGCTGCTGCCACAACCTGTTCTACCGTCATCCTGGACATACACTGCAAATCATCGCAGCTGTGTTTCATTCCGTCTGCACATCCCTGACAAGGCGGTTGTGCCGTAACTATTACAGCATCCTTTGTATAAGGACCATAAAGCTTCGGATTTGACGGTCCATACATAGCAACGATAGGCACCTTCTGGCTGATAGCCACATGCATAGGACCGCTGTCATTAGTAATAATCAAACAACAACGGCGCATTGCAGCGGCCAGCCCGCCAATAGCAAAATGTCCTGTTGCAATAATCGGCCGCGTTTGCATATAACCTGTTGCTTCCGCAACCATCTCTTCATCCATTGGCCCGCCAAAAAATACTGTTTTATACCCCTTGGCCGCAAAAATATCTGCAACCTCAGCAAAACGTTCCGGCGGCCAGCGTTTAGTCGGTACGGCGCTGCCAATATTAAAGCCAATCAGTTTATCCTGATCAGTAATATTTTGTTCCTGCCAGAAAAGCTCTGCTTCTAAAAAATGTTCTTCCCCCGGAAAAATTTCCAGACCGTTATTACTCAGATCCTGCACACCTAACTGCTGCAATACATCAAGATACATATCAGCAGCATGCATAGACCTATCCAACGGCGTAAAAACATCCCAAAACCACTTAAATATTTTATGCGTCGTACCTGTACGCAGTTTAACACTTGTCATCGCATCAATAAAAGAACAGCGCTCGTTAGGATGCAAATTAATGAGCACATCAAAATCAAGTTTGCTTAAATGCCTGGAACAGGCCCATAGAGACAAAATACTGTTGTCACGTCCTTTTTTATCTATCGTGACAACTTCATCAAGGTACGGATTAAAAAGCACCACATCTTTTAGTTTTTCATCTACCAGCATAGTAATATGTGCATCAGGTGCAGCTTTACGCAGAGCATGGATAAAAGGCGTCGTTAAAGTCAAATCACCCAAGTGCATTAAAAACGTTACCAGTATCTTCTTGCCATTGAGTTCAACCATTACAGCCTCCTGCTTTTCTCGATATAAACCGCATATACCATCTCAGGTGTGATGTCATACATACAATGCCAGTCGTCACATTCTTTTTTTAAACAACCGGCACATGCAGCCGTACTCAAAATAACCGTCGCGTCATCAGAGCCATACGGGCCGGTCCGATCAGCTTTAGTCGGTCCATACATAGCAATCAAAGGTTTCTTCAACGCTGCTGCAAAATGCAGCGGCCCTGTATCCGCGCTGATAAAAAGCTTACAGCCTTTAATAAGCGCTGCTAATTCGCGCAGACTGGTCTGTCCGATCAAATTTATAAGCTGCATAGGTTTTCCAGCCAACTCCGTAATTTTTTCTCCTTTAGCAGTATCATCAGGTCCACCTGCCAAAACAACACTGCAGCCATCAGCAATGATCATTTTGATCAAACTGGCATAATGCTCTGCCGGCCACTCTTTTGTTTTCCACCTTGCCCCGGGAACAACAACTATATATTCACCCTGCAGCTCATTTTTCTGTAATTTTTCCTGCACAGAAACAGTCTCTTTGGACAAATCAGGCAACGGGAAAACAATTTGCTCTGCCGAAGCGCCTAAATAACGTGCCACATCAAGATAACGCTCAATAACATGGTCATTACTGTGACTGCCGCAAATCGCTTTACTGACCAACCCGCTGCCTTCACGCATTTCACAATATCCAATGCGATCAGAACAGCCGCTGATAGCTGCAAGCACCGCACTTTTAAACAACCCCTGCATATCTATTACCAGATCAAATTTTTTAGAATGCAATAATCGGCGCATTTCCTGGAAATACGCCAATTTAGCCAGTAAATTCATTTTATTGAACTTTACCTTATCAAAATAAATTATCTCATCAATAACAGGCGGATCAGGTACAAAACCGGCAAACTGCGGATGCACCAGCCATGTTATTTTCGCTTTGGGAAAACGCTGCCGCAAAGCTGCCGCAAAAGGCAGCGTGTGCAAAATATCACCCAATGAACTCATTTTGATCAGTAAAATATTTTTATATTCCATGTATGCCTCTAATAACACTTATTTAAGGAATTATCAGCTTGATAAAGTCCAATAAATTTCCCTTTTCAAACAAATACCCTTTGATCCCGGCGGCCTCTGCCGCTTCTACATCACGTCTCTTATCACCAATCAGAAAAGATTTATCATGATCGATATCATATTCTGCCATAGCCTGTAAAATAAGTCCCGGTTTTGGTTTGCGGCACTCGCAGTCAACAGCATACTCAGCAACGCTGCCAGATGGTAGATGCGGACAATAATAAAACTTTTCTATCTTCCCGCCGCTGTTAAAAACAATATCTGACATATACTGATGTAGTTTTTCCATTTCAGCGACCGTATAATAACCTCGTGCTATCCCGCTTTGATTAGTCACGACAAAAACAAGGTACCCGGACTGTGTTAAATAGGTTATTGCCTCCAGCGCGCCTTCTATCCACTCCAGTTCATCGATCTTATATAAATAAGCTTTATCGATATTCAGCACACCGTCGCGGTCAAAAAAGACTGCCTTATGCGCCATGAGTATAATAACCGCCGCTCTTGTCCAGGATAGCGCAGTATTCAGCAACAGCTTCATTCACGTCAGTAAAACCTCCGTCATACCCTGCCGCCAAAAGATTCGTCGCATCTGCCTGAGTATAGCTCTGATATTTACCCTTTAATACTTCTGGGAACGGCACATATTCCAATTCGCCGCTGCCAAAATGTTTCAGTACACCTTTGGCCAAAGTATTAAAAGTATGGGCATGCCCTGTTCCGCAGTTAAAGACCCCGCTGATTTCAGGATGATCCCAGAAGAAGAAATTAACTTTAACAACGTCTTTTACATAAATAAAATCTCTTGTCTGTTCACCGGCACCATAATCTCCGTAAGCATCAAATAATTTAACCTTTTTCTCTGCCAGCCATTGATTATACATCTGGAAAACCATAGATGCCATTTTACCCTTATGATTTTCCTGCGGACCATAAACATTGAAATAGCGCAGGCCGACTAACTGACTGTTGGTCTTGCCAAAATAACGACGGGCATAATTATCAAAAAACAATTTGGAAAACGCATAAACATTTAAAGCTTCCTCACAGGCAGGCTCTTCACGAAATCCGTTTGTACCGCTGCCGTAAGTGGAAGCCGACGACGCATAAATCATTTGTATCTTACGGTCAACTGCAAAATGCATCAGATTTTTCGTATATTCAAAGTTATTCTGCATCATATATTTGCCATTATATTCCATCGTATCAGAGCAGGCGCCTTCGTGGAAAATAACATCAACATTCTCATGAGCAAATTTACCAGCCTTTAAGGCCTCAGAAAAATCCACTTTATCCATATAATCCATGACCTTCAGTCCCTGGATGTTTTTAAATTTGACCATATTAGTCAGATTATCCACAACTAAAATATCATCGCGTCCGCGATCATTTAAGCCTTTAACGATATTACTGCCGATAAAACCTGCACCGCCGGTTACAATAATCATAGTTTTCCCTCCTTCACAAATTGAGCTATCTGCTCCACAATACCAGTCGTCGAATAGCCATCTTCAAAATCAATGATCCTGACTTCGCCTGCATATTCCCTTCCGGCAACTTCCTCAGGTTTATAATCACCGCCCTTGACTAAAATATCAGGACGTATTTTTTCAATCAATTCCGTTGGTGTGTCCTGTTCAAACAATACCACTGCGTCAACACAAGCCAGTGCCGCTAAAACGCGTGCACGGTCAAGCTCATGTACTAAAGGTCTGACATCACCTTTCAGTTTCCGTACCGAAGTATCAGAATTCAACCCAACGACTAAATGCCTGCCGAGCCTGGCCGCTTTTTCCAAATAGCTGACATGCCCTACATGCAGAATGTCAAAACACCCATTAGTAAAAACTATTTTTTCCCCGCAGGATCTCCAGGTTTTAGCCAAAGATTCTATCTCGGACCAGCTCAAAGTTCTATAACCGCGGCCCTGTTTACGCTCTTCCGTCAGCAGATCCTTTAACAGTTCCTCCCGATGCACAGGATACGTACCAACTTTTGCTACAACTATACCTGCAGCACGATTAGCCATAAATACTGCATCCTGTAAGGCAAGCTTCCCGGCAGCACCTGCCAAAAGCGTTGCCGCTACGGTGTCACCGGCACCTGAAACATCGAATACCTCTTGTGCCGTAGCCGGGTCATTAATCACCAGTCCATCCAAACCGGCTAAAGTCATCCCCCGTTCACTTCGGGTGACCACAACATTTTTAATCGCATATTTTTCCCGGGCATTTTGGGCCAGACGCAGAACATCTTCATCCTCATTAGGAACGAGTTCTCCAGCCGCCTCGCACATCTCCTTTAAATTTGGAGTAATGAAATCACAGCCCCGATATTTATTCCAGTCAGCCCCCTTCGGGTCAATAAGCACCGGCACATGATACTGATGCGCAGCCGCGATCACCCACTGCACAAAATTATCCGAGCAGACACCTTTGGCATAATCAGAAACAATCACACCGTCCAATCCAGCTTCCAGTAAATTCTGGAGCCATAATGATAAGGCCTCTGTTTCTTCCGGAAACAAATCTCCTGTTTCTTCAAAATCCAGGCGCAGCATCTGCTGCTGCGCTCCCAAGATACGCATCTTCGTGATCGTTTCACGCTGCTGCGACTTGATCAAACCACTGTAATCGATACCTTTTTCGGCCATCATAGCTTCCAGTACTTCTCTGTTGTTATCGGCCCCGGTAACGCCACCCATAAAAACCCTGCATTCTAAATGTGCCAGGTTTGCAGCTACATTTGCGGCACCGCCCAAAACAGACTTTATGCGTTTGACCTTATTAACAGGCACAGGAGCCTCCGGAGAAATACGCTTGACCTCTCCATAAAAATAACGGTCGAGCATAACGTCCCCAATCACAGCAATTTTTAAATTTTGGATATGTTCAGCTAAAAAAGCAGTACATGACAAATTCGTCACTTTATTCACCATCCACCAATTCGCACAGAATATGGCCAATCAAAATATGTATTTCCTGCGCCCGAGCCGTAACCGGGCAGGGAACAGCCATGCAGATATCACAGACCTCTGCCATCTTGCCACCCCCCTGAGCCGTCATTCCGATGCACTGTATCCCTTTAGTTTTGGCAACATCAATAGCTGCCAATACATTTTTACTGTTACCCGAAGTTGATAATCCGACCAAGACATCACCGGCACTTCCTAATGCCTGCACCTGCCTTGCAAAAACAGTATCGTAACCATAGTCGTTAGCTACCGCGGTCAAAATAGAAGTATCTACGGTCAAAGCTATAGCCGGCAGACCGTTGCGCTCCTTTTGAAAGCGTCCTACGAATTCAGCCGCCAAATGCTGACTGTCGGCAGCACTGCCGCCGTTGCCGCAAAACAAAACCTTCTTGCCGTTTTGCAAGGCACGTCGAATAATTTCCGCACTTTCTGCAACCTGCTCTAAAATTCTGCTTTCTGCAACCTGCTGTGCCAAAGTAATATGTTCAGCAAAACGCTGTTTAATGATTTCCATAGTTCACCTGCTTCACCAATTAAGTAAATTATAACGTACCCTAAAGGTATTATTTTTATTAGACTCATGATTCTGCTCATATTCAAATTCAATCGCCCAGCAGCAGAACCGGTGCGTCCATCTGTAATTTGTTTCATAATTACTGTGTTTGCCCAAATCATAACGGTTGACAATCGTAAAAGTGTTTTTATCATCCAGTTTAAAGCTCAGTCCGTTGCGCAACTCCCTGCCCATGTCAGGCTGTCCATAATCATAAAGATTACTGGTAATATCTTCACGATAATAACCGACCCAGGTATCCCATTTCGGAGCCAGTTTTTGCCCTAATGTCGCATAATACATCATTGTAGATTTTGTTTCATCTGTATAGCTTTCTGTTACCCACTTTTTACCTACAGTCAGATCAAGGAAGGTATTTTTACTGTTGAACAGATAAATACGGTCATGATTCAAGTAAGCAGCATACTCTGTATGCCAGCTTTTGATACTGCTCTTTTCGTTACGCCATAAACCATGAGTAATATACGCACTGTATGTCAACGGCAAATTATCGATCAAACGATGGTTTTTATAATATAAGCCGATATCTCTTTCTTTGCGGATCCATTCGTCATCTTCTTCATCCCAGCCGTCCTGAAACTTTATATTAAAGTTACGCTCATCGTGATTGATGCCGTACATGGGCTTATAACCGGCCTTAGAATAATAAGCCAGATCGGCATAAAAATCTGTTTTCGGGCCTAAATTATAATCGACCTGCAGCTTAGCATACATTCCGTTATCGCTGCCGTCATACCCGATACGCGGCATGATTCTATTTTCACTCTCACCATCTAATCTATTGACCCATAAATCACGCGAGTAGATATGCTTGCCTTTGGCATAAACCTTAACATCTCTGGCGACCATTTTTTCTTTGGGATAAATCTCAAAAGTTTTTGCCGTTATCAGCAGACAAGGATCATGCTCCACCGCAGGACAGCGTGTTGTCTGTCCACCCTCGTCCACAACTATTTTATCCGGATAAATCGTTGCATGAGGTGCTTTAAAATAGTCTTTGGCACCTTTGCCGTCAATTTGCTTGATCTCACCGGTCTTAGAATTAAAATTATAATGGACCCATTCCCCATTCATGGTAGTATCCGGCTCCTGCAGTGTTCCGCCCTGCTTGAGCCAGACATCCCCGGTCTTCATATTGCCTTCAGCCCTGGTAGTCAGAATAGTTTCATCCCCCTGCACTATCTTGACATTACCTTCAGCAAAAAAGTCTCCGCTGCCCTGGTCATATGTAGCACTGTCACTCCATAAGGTTATCGGCATCGGCTCAGCAGACTCCGCCTGTTTCTTCTTCTTGCTCTTATCTTTAATTACACCAGCTTCCCGCTCCTGCTTCTGTTCCTGAAAATCAGGCGCAGCATAACGCGAATCACCGGTAACATAGTCGTCGGCAAAAGCTGCCTGTGATACTGCTAAACTCATTAAGCAAGCAGTTGCTAAGACTTTCTTCTTCATGCTTTCTCTCCTCAGTCAAATTTATCATTTATAAAAAAGCATACAAATATCCACTACATATTATATCACAATTTTAAATAAAAAACCCGCCACTAAGGCGGGTTTTACTGATAATTCAAATTTTATTTTCCCTGATAAACCATACCCTGGATAGTAGTATCTTCCATAGTCTGTACATAAGTAGTAGAACCAACGGGAATGACAACTGCTTTACCGGTAACAAAGGCACCGCCTAAAGCACCGATAGGCCCTAAAACGATCATGCCGCCGATTGCCGCGCCTGCTGCACCGGCTGCAGTCTTAGCCTCCTGTTTAGCCAAATCGCCGATATAGACCGGAACCTTAGTTCCGTCAAGAGCATAAACATGAGTAAAATCTACGTCAATACGGGCATCACGGCCAAAGCTGCGCGGCTGTACAACCTTTTTGATAGTACCTTCTCCTAAAGCACCTTTAGGAAGTACCAGCACATCATTCACATAAACATTGTCAGCAATTTTAAAATGCACAGGTTCACCTGCTTTGTCTTCTCTGCTGCTCAGTTCCTCAGTAAATTCTACTTTAATCACAGAATCCTTCGGCAAAGTAACGCTTTCAACAGAAATCACACCATCGGTAAAAGCGATATTCGCCAAAGCTTCCAATCTGGAAGAAAGAGAGCCTTCATCAATTTTGCCGTTAAGCATCATTTCTACTGCCTCGATACGGGTCTTGGCAGGACCACCGGACATACTTTCATTAAACTGCCATTCAATAGCGTTGAGTTTAGTTAAAAACCCGGCTTCATTACTGGCAGGGCTGCCTTTAAGATAATCATACAGGTTATCAATACGATCTAAAATAGCGTCGCTGGTAACAGTACCATAAACATCATCTTCCAAACTATCCATACGGCCGACCAATGCGCCTGCCTGCTCAGTACCATAAACATCATCTTCCAAACTATCCATACGGCCGACCAATGCGCCTGCCTGCTCAGTACCATATAACATCTTTTCCATCGCGGAAATTTTATCAGTAGCAGACATTTGTGTCACTGCTGACGCAGCCGGCACAGCACCGCCCAAATCATCAGCATTCATGGCAAAACCAGGCGCAACTGATGTTACACAGAAAACCAAAGTCAAAAGCAAAGTAAGGAGTCGTCTTTTCATTACAATACCTCCGTTATTTATTATTTTTATGAAGCTATTATACCATATAAAGTGCGTAAAAAAAATAGGCGACCACAAGATAATGTGGTCACGCCTTTATTTTTTATAATTATTTAACACTTCTGTCACAGATTCAGTTATTTCATCCATTTTCGCAAACCTTCTTCTATGCTGAGCACGCTTAGACGGCTTCAGCTCTTCCATAGACTTGCGGTATTCTTCTATCGGCATTTCAAAAAAACGCTGATCTTTACATGCCTGCCCTTCGCATTCCTGCCAGAAATCATCCAGCGAGGTTTTTAATTTACGGTCAATGCGCACATGGTTCATTGCATAATATCCGGCATTAGAAACCGCATATAAATGCTTACAGCCCAATCCTGCCGCTACATTCCTGATACCATAGAAAATCAGATTTTTAGTACGGTAACCAAAAAAAGCTTTGGTCAGACCTTTTATGATCTCACTGCCGTTAGGCGTTCCCTGTAACGCGCCTATCCACAGCGACATTTCATTATCTTCCGGTGACGGCGCCAGCCAAAACATAATTTGGTACAGCTCGTCTGCACCCAACGAAAGCACCAGCGAAAGGCACCCTTCCTTACGCTGTCCTCCATGAAACCACAGCTCCATTACCAACGGCTGCTCTTCATATGTATCTTCCCACAACCTGATACGTTCGCCATTAACATATAATTTTGCTATAGCTTCATCGTTAAATATATTTTCCATATATTCAATATGATTCTTTACAATGGCAATACGCTCATCCCAGGTAGAACCCTTATAAAAAAACGCACGGGTAGTTTGTTCCACAAAGGAAGTTGTATGTTTGAGCATCTCTCTACGCAAAGGAGTCGTTTGAAAAAAATCCAATAAAGCTCCAATCTGACTTTTATGTAAACCACATCTTATTCTAAAAACAATATATCTTTTTCTTTCTTTAAGCTTTTTTACATTGTATAGATCATGCCCAATATATTTTAAAAATTTTTTATCCATTACTACCTCTCCAGTTATATCGTTGAACATATTATATCACAGTTTTCAGTAAATCAGAAAAAGCATTCTGCAATATTTCTATTACAATGCCATTATCAAATTACTATTATTACAATCAATCATAAAAAAACGACCGCCAAAGCGGTCGTTTTTAGAGCTCTTAAATTTAGAAAGTAAAGGTCACGTCAGTCCACAGCCTTTTATCTTTCAAGCTGCTGCCTTCACTGGTAACAGTTTTGGCTTTGGTATCATAATAGGCCAAAGTAGCAACGATGTTTTTAGCAACAGCGTAGTTTGCGCCTACTGCATAACCTTTAAAGCCTGTATTCCAGAAAGTATTGGCATCGGTAGTATGTTCCCAATAAGTGCCTTCGCCCTGATCATAGTAACGGGCAAAAATACCATAAGACCCGGCATCAGATGCCTGAGCGCCTTTATAATTCAAACCAACGGTCCAGCCATCGTCGTCAGAATTTCTTTCACCGTCCCAGTTAGAATTGAGGTACATACCAGAAAGTGTCAGATCATTATTAAAGTTATATGCTGCACCAACATGCCAGATCCCGTCATCTTTACCAGAATCTCTGCCCATAACATCCTGGAATTTCACATAACCGGCAGCCAGGTTCAGCGAATCGCCAAGATTACCGGAAACCTCACCGCCGTAATATCTGTTAGCGATTGTTTTAGTTGCAATAACATTATTGACATAGAAATCAGTATCGTCGGAAGCCTTACCCATATAAGCTTTAACTTTAATACGGTCGCCATAGGTAGCAACCAGGCCGTCAGCCTGGGCATCCATAATATTGCCGTCTGCCAGGAAGGCATCGATACGGCCTGCCTGCAAGCCAACGCCACCAACGCGGCCATTGACATAAGCACGTTTAAAATCTGTGCCCTCATCACCCTGATCATTGCTGAAGTCCTGAATATTCTGGATCATAGCCGTGTAAGTCCAGTCATCATTGATCTGACCATTCAGCCACAAACGGCTACGCAAGTCAGAATCATATTTGCTGCCCTGATTAGCTTTTGCTTTTTGGTCAACATAGCGGGCACGAATTTCACCGGTAATCTTTACATTATCTGATTTCTTTTCAAGACCGGCAACACGCACGCCTAAAGAATCAAGCTCATCGGCAAATTCAGCTGCCAGACGATCTACATTAGCGCCTTTAGCCATAGCTTTGGCTACGATCTGTGCCATTTCATAACGGGTCATCAAACGATCGCCGCCAAAACTTCCATTAGGATAACCGTCAATAATACCTTCTGCCACCAGTTTATTGACAGCGTCATAAGCCCAGCTGTTTGCCGGCACATCAGAAAACGGATTAGCTGCGTAAGCCGAAGCAGTTACGCCTAAAGCCATCGCCATACCTAAAACTACAGATTTGTTCATTTTCTATTCCTCCTCAGGAAAGATATTTTCTGCAGTCCGTAAATTCCAAACAGAAATCAACAACATTTCGGACAAGTCACCTTGTTACCTCTTCCGTCTGCTGCCGCCTGCTCCTGAAATCTATCGGCTACGTCACCTATCTTAACCCCCGTCAACCCCAGGTGCAAATTAGCTTAATTGCAAAAAAGTTTAACTTTAAACAAGTTAATGGAATAAAAAAATTTAAGAAAGCTTTATTGAAACAAATTCAGGCAGCAGATCATCTTCAACCAATCTCAGCATAAAATAAAAGAAAGCGGACGCATACGCGTCCGCTTAAGTCTCTAAGTTAATCTTAGAAAGTAACGATCAATTGAGACCACAAGGTTTTCATTTTGTCGTCAGAATAGGTTTGTTTCAGATCATAGTATTCGATACCGGCGATCATGTTTTTAGCAACAGTATAGTAACCAGCTACGCTGTAACCTTTGAAGCCTTCGCCGGAATAGGTCGGGCCATATTCACCATTCATGGTGTGTTGGATAGCAGTGCCTGCAGCCTGTTGATAGTATTTAGCAACTAAGCCCACAGAACCCGGTTTGGAAGCTTTAGCGCCGCCCAAAGTACCGGTAACTACAAAGCCGTCTTTATCGCCGTCAAGATCTTCAACATCAGATCTCAAGTACATAACGCCCAAAGACGCTTTATCGCTGAAGTTATAAGTTGCGCCAACGTTCCAGATGCTGTCGTCGTCGCTGGTGATAGGAGTAGCATCACCTTCAAATTTAGTCCAGCCGGCTTCTGCATTTAAAGCGCCGATTTTACCATTAACGCGTGCGCCATAAATTTTATCGAAGCCCCAGTTTTTGAAAGAGTTGGTCGGTTTGCCATAGAAGGCTTCCAATTTCACTTCTTTACCGAAAGTCAGGTTTACACCATCATAACGGGTATCATAGATATTACCGTCTGCAAGGTTCAGGTTCTGACGACCTGCAGAAACGCCTACAGCACCGATTTTACCTACAACGTAAGCACGTTGGAATTCAGTGCCTTCATTGCCGATATCATCTGCTAAATTCTCGTCATTTTGCAGCATACCAACATATTTCCAATCGTCATTGATTTGACCGTTGATGGAAATACGGGAACGCAGTTTGGAACGATAACCGTCGATATCGCCGGAATAATCAGTGTAGTCATAACGTACCTGACCAGTGATTCTAACGTTATCAGATTTTTTCTCCAAAGCTGCAACGCGTACGCCAAGGCTGTCCAGCTCGTCAGCAAATTCAGCTGCCAAACGGTCTACGTTAGCGCCTTTTGCCATTGCTTTTGCAACGATTTGAGCCATTTCGTAACGGGTCATCAGGCGATCGCCACCAAAAGTGCCGTTGCCATAACCGTCAACGATACCAGCTGAAGCCAGTTTGTTTACGGAGTCATACGCCCAATGGCCTGCCGGCACATCGGAGAAGGGGTTTGCAGCATAGGCAGAAGCAGTTACGCCCAATGCCATTGCCATTGCAAGTACTAAAGATTTTTTCATGTTTCTTTCCTCCTCGGAAATTTATTAAAG
>NZ_QLTS01000002.1:90017-268451 GCF_003269275.1 Phascolarctobacterium faecium DSM 14760
GTTTGCAGCATAGGCAGAAGCAGTTACGCCCAATGCCATTGCCATTGCAAGTACTAAAGATTTTTTCATGTTTCTTTCCTCCTCGGAAATTTATTAAGCCAAGTTTTTCAGCTCATAACAATTTCCTAAGGAATGCGCCATACGAGTTACCTAGTTTCCTCTACGGCCATCCGCTTTTCAATTATTATAAACTTTAAAAACTATAAGCTTTAGTTTATTTTAGCGTGCGTTTCTAGTTTTTGCAATACTATTTTATATTTATTTAATTTAACTAAAAATCAGTAAATTCCACTTTTCTTTTGCTTTTGATAATAATAAATCGCCTATATTTTAAAATCCATTTTTTCCGCTTTATGTATTCTCTTGAAAAAAATTTTCTTACTTGTTCCAAAGTATACAAAAACGGCCGCATATGCGGCCGTTTTTAGTTCAGATTATTTAATTAACTGCAAAAATCTGTCTTAGAAAGTGATCGTCAGATCAGTCCACATGATTTTGTCTTTATCACTGGTATCAAATTTAGATTTAGTATCATAGTAAGCAGCAGTTAAAACCATATTTTTAGCAACAGTATAATTTGCACCTACACCATAACCTTTAAAACCTTGTCCGTCAAAGGTATTAGCATCAGTAGTATGAGCAATATAGGTTTGTCCGCCTAAATCATAATAGTTGGCAAACAGGCCCCAGGAACCTTTTTTAGCCGCTTCCGCACCCTTGAAGGTCAACCCTACAGTCCAGCCGTCATCATCAAGGCCGTCAAGATCAACATCATGATAGCTCATATCGCCTTTAAGGTACATGGCATTCAAAGCAAAATCGCCAAACTCAGTACCAGCACCTACGAACCAGATTGCATTATCAAGTTTACTGTTTTTAGCTAAAATGTCTTTAAAGTTATAGTAACCTGCAGACGCGTTGAATTTACCGAAATCAGCAACTACAGCGCCGCCGGCATAGCTGCCGCCGGTAGTTCCGGAAACGCCCAGCTTATCGAGATCGTCAGTTGCCTTACCAGCGGCACCAATGATCTTGATTTTATCGCCGTAAGAAACTTCCACGCCATCAGCACGATTATCATAGATATTACCGTCAGCAAAGAATGCATTGTAACGGCCGGCAGTTACATCCATACCGCCGAGTCGGCCTTCCAGATAGGCACGTTGGAAATCAGTGCTTTCGTCACCGGAATCAGTAGACAGATCCTGCGTGTTCTGCAGCATACCGGTATATTTCCAGCCGTCATTGATCTGACCTGTGATCCAGATACGGGAACGCAAAGTGCTTTCATAATCGTTGGAAATGCTGCCTTTACCTTCATGGTTAGCATACAAAGCACGGAACTCACCTGTAATTTTAACATTATCAGATTTTTTCTCCAAAGCTGCAACACGTACGCCAAGGCTGTCCAGTTCGTCAGCAAATTCAGCTGCCAAACGATCTACGTTAGCGCCTTTGGCCATTGCTTTTGCTACTATTTGTGCCATTTCATAACGGGTCATCAGGCGATCGCCACCAAAAGTGCCGTTGCCATAACCGTCAACGATACCAGCTGCCGCCAGCTTGTTTACGGAATCATACGCCCAATGGCCTGCCGGCACATCGGAGAAGGGATTTGCAGCATAGGCAGAAGCAGTTACGCCCAATGCCATTGCCATTGCAAGTACTAAAGATTTTTTCATGTTTCTTTCCTCCTCGGAAATTTATTAAGCTTATAAAGACTTTGCGCTCAAATAAATAATTCCGAATCTCCTTTAGTGCGAGTTGCCTTGTTTCCTCTACTTACGGAAATCCATTTCATTATTTTTTTGATCTAAAAGTATAAGCTTTTATATATTCTAAACACTGGCCTTCCTTTTTGCAAGGTTAATTACTATTTATTTATTTTAACTAAAAATCAGTAAATTCATCATTTTATAAGCTTTTAATTATTTTTTCTGCCAATATCCTATAATTTTATTTTTTAAAATTGCATTATTACACCAAAAATTATTTTCGCCTATCCTATCTCTATTCTTATAAAATAAGGCCATTGTATATAACAAATGAATTATGTTAGAATAAGTAAATTACGAATATAAAGGAGGTCCTAAAATGAAAAAAACGCTACTTACAGCAGGTATCATCCTGGCAGCCTGCCTGCCTTCATTCAGCTCCGAAGCCTCAAATAATATTATTCCGACCCCCTCTCGAAACAGCTGTTATCAAAACGTCAGCAGTTATACGAACATAACCCTGGGCATGGCCGATAGGGAACGCAAAGAACAGGAAGCCTGGAACCGTGAAAAAAAACGGCGCGGCAAAGAATATGAATCCGACAAGCAAGAGCGCCGGGACCGTGAACGCTGGGAACGTCAGGAAGAGAAAAAACGCACAGAGGAAAACCGTCACCATAAAAAAGACAAAAAACGTAAGAATGACAGTGATTTTGAACGTCAGCGCAAATGGAAATTCGACCCTTCTCAATCGGGAGGAGAAGGTGACTGACAGCAGGAACCAAAAAAGGGGCAGCTGATCTATGATCAGCTGCCCCTTTCAATAATAAGCCTATTTAAATTGGGTCACCTTTTTCAAATAACTGCGTACAGTCTTGGCAAATTCTTCGCTCTTCCAATCACTGCGTACAGTCAAAATCTCTTCAATTTCCATATCGTCAGAATACTTTTTAACATAATATCTGCCGGTAACTTTGTTCAAAAATGCAAACTCACCGCTCATATCCAGCTTCAAAGTAGGCTCGCGACGGGGAAACAAAGCTTTGTCATCCAGTTTATCAAGCGACATGGCAATAACGATATCCGCACCGCTTTCACGGGCAATACGTTCCAGGTTGGCTTTACTGAAATCAGAAATATTCCTGCTGCCTACCGCCTTATCCACAACGTCCTCGGCAATCATATCAAACTCAGGAAACTTAAACGTATCCATGATCTCTTCCATGTAAATCATACTTGCAGTAGTGTTATCTTCTACATGGTTAGCCAGCGGAACAACAGCCAATTTTGCAGCTTCAGCCTTACCTGCTGCCGGCAGTACAAAACAAACAGCCAAAACAGCCATTAGTACAAAATTCATAATTTTTTTCATTAAAGAGCCTCCTCTATACCAGATTAGATGTCTACTCTGAACATCTTAGCACATTTTAACTGTAAAAAACAAGAGGAGATACAAATTTGCTTTTTTCACAAGAACCTTTGTTAAATTTTATTACGTTTCCTTTAAAAATATAAATGATAAAAAATAACGTCAGCCTTAATGGCTGACGTTATTTTTTATCAAACTACAGGTTATTTTCCCGCAACCTTTTTAAAGGCATTACGCACTACATTCTGCAATACTTCATGCTCCCAGTCACCGCGTACAGTAACGGCTTCCTCGATCGTTCTGGTGTCACGCAGGTCTTTATAATAATAAGCACCGGTAACAGTATTCAGCGAAGCAAATTTACCGCGCAGATCCATTTTCAAAGTTGCTTCTTTACGCTGCGGCATCCGCTTAGCATCCAGTTTATCCAGCTGCATAGCCACTACAATGTCAGCGCCGGTAGCCTGAGCTACCTTCTCTAAAGCGGCTTTGCTGTAATCAGCAAGGCCATTTTCACTGCCGATAGCTTCCAGCACTACATCCTCACCCAAAAGGTCAAATTCCGGATAACGGAACAGTGCCAAAGCTTCCTGCATGTAAATGGTACCGGCCAGTTCATCACCGGCAACATGATTAGCCAGCGGCACAACGGCTACTTTAGCCGCTTCAGCCTTACCGCCTAACGGCAGAGCAAAGCAAACCGTTACTAACGCCAAAAGCACATAATTAAAGAATTTTTTCATTATTTACCTCCTTCAGTAAAAAGCATCTGAAGATATCTTAACACATTTCCGAAAAATCAAAAACTGTTTTGTTGAAAAAAGCGGCTGCCTAAGCAGCCGCTTTTAAATTTACAGTATCTAATTCAGTTAAATTAGAAAGTGAAGGTCAGGTCGGTCCAGATGATTTTGTCTTTGTCGCTGCTGTTCAATTTAGATTTAGTATCATAATAGGCAGCAGTAAAGACCATGTTTTTAGCAACAGTGTAGTTAGCACCTACGCCATAACCTTTAAAACCTTCGCCGTCAAAGGTGTCTGCATCAGTAGTGTGTGCGATATAGGTTTGGCCACCCAAATCATAGTAGTTAGCAAACAGACCATAGGAACCAGCTTTGGCAGCCTCAGCGCCTTTCCAAGTCAAACCAACAGTGTAGCCATCATCATCAAGACCATCAAGGTCATGTCCTTGATAACTAGCATCACCTTTCAAATACATTGCATTTAAACCAAAATCGCCGAAAGAAGTTCCAGCTCCTACAAACCAAATAGCATTGTCAATACCAGAATCTTTTTGCAGAATATCTTTAAAGTTATAGTAACCAGCAGTAGCATTTACAGCACCGAAATCAGCAGAAAGAGCGCCGCCTGCATAGTTACCACCAGTGGTTCCTTCAAGTACATATAATTTAGTAATTTCATCAGTTGCTTTACCAGCAGCCAAAGATAATTTTACTTTATCGCCATAGGAAAGTTCAACACCATCAGCACGGTTATCATAGATATTACCGTCAGCAAAGAATGCATTGTAACGACCAGCGGTAACAGCCATACCGCCTAATTTACCCTGTACATAAGCGCGTTGGAAATCAGTTTTTTCATCACCTGTATAGTCGCCTGCAAAATCCTGAATATTTTGGATCATACCGGTGTAAGACCAGTCATCGTTAACTTGTCCAGTGATCCAAATACGAGAACGTAAATCACCAACATAACTGTCAGCTACATTGCCTTTACCTTTTGAATCTGCGTAACGGAAACGAGCTTCACCAGTGATTTTTACGTTGTCAGATTTTTTCTCCAAAGCTGCAACGCGTACGCCAAGGCTGTCCAGTTCGTCAGCAAATTCAGCTGCCAAACGGTCTACGTTTGCGCCTTTTGCCATTGCTTTTGCTACGATTTGTGCCATTTCGTAACGGGTCATCAGGCGATCGCCGCCGAAAGTGCCGTTGCCATAACCGTCAACGATACCAGCTGCTGCCAGTTTGTTTACGGAATCATATGCCCAATGACCTGCAGGTACATCGGAGAAAGGGTTTGCAGCATAGGCAGAAGCAGTTACGCCCAATGCCATTGCCATTGCTAATACTAAAGATTTTTTCATTGTTATTCCTCCTCAGGAAATTATTAAGTTTATAATTTTGCTGTTTTAGAATAACTTCTTTAGCAAGCATTGCGGCGAGTTGCCTTGTTTCCTCTGCAAATCCAACTATAGAGATTATTCCTTAATCAACTGATTATAAACTTAATTTACTTTACCGCGTTTTTACGATTTTGACAAGTATTTTTTATTTTTATGCAGTAAAAATGTAATCTGATTTTCTTTTCATCTTTTATTATGCAATTTTATAAATTATAATTATAAATCGAACTTATAAATATAATAATTAAAACCGGCAATCATAAAGATTGCCGGTTTTAGAAAAAATATTAAAATTTAGCAACTTTTTTCAGTTCGCGAATCACATGGTTACGGAATTCATTGTGTTCATAATCAGTACGGGCGATAACAGGATATTCAACCAGTTCCTCATCGTTAATACGGTCTTTTGTGACCTTCCCGGTAATGCCGTTGACATACATGATACGGGCTTTGATTTTAAATTTATAATAATCTTCAATCATACCCATCTGCGGCTCCAGGCTCAGTTCATCCAAACTCATCATCAATGCCATATCAGCGCCTGTTTTAGCCATGATACGTTTGAGCATTGCTTCGTCAGGGCCATTTTTGCCAACAACAGCATAATTTTCTTCCTTCAAAGCTTTGTCAAGCACAGCATCATCAACCATATCAAATTCGGGGAATTTGAAATAATCCATACATTCATTAAAGAAAACCTGACCGGAAAGCTCATCATCAGCTACATTATTCGCCAGCGGCAGAATAGCTATTTTAGCGGCTTCGGCTTTACCGAAAACGGGGACAGTAAAACCAATCACAACTAAAGCCAACAATAAATAGCGCAGAATATTTTTCATCGATATAACCTCCTTCAAATAACTATCAATTATAAGTTATTTTATCATAAAACAAACAAAAAAAATAGAGTCAAAGCAGATAATATGACAATTATTATAATAAAGTTTGAATGATACATTCAATGATTTTAATCCTAAGATATAAAAAAGGGCGATCTTAAGATCGCCCTTGAAGAAGCAGGTTCACTAAAATTAGAAAGTGAAGACAACTTCAGACCAAATGGTCTTGTCATTTTTATCAGTTTCTTTTGCATCAAAATCAGAGTACTCAACAGCTGCAACGATATTTTTAGCGAAAGCGTAGTTTACGCCCAGCATATAACCTTTGAAACCGCCTTCTTTATTGAAATCGTTAGCTAAATCGGTATTCATGCCATGATGAATATAAGTGCCAGCGCCCTGGTCATAGTATTTAGCATAAACGCCATAAGTACCAGCTTTAGCTGCTTTAGCGCCTTTATATGCCAAACCAATTACATAACCATCTTCATCAACAGACATAGTATTAACTTTATCTACATCAGATTTTAAATAAGTAGCATCAACTGTGAAGTCACCAAATTTGTAGTCAGCGCCTACATACCAGATTTTATCATCTTGGCCAAGTTTAACAACTTCGTCAGCTTTGACATAACCAGCGTTCAAGCCCAATTTGCCGATTTCGCCGCCCAAAGTAGCTGCCATGTATTTATCAGCTTTTTTACTATTATCTCCACTGGAGATTTTGCCATATTGGAAGCCGACTTTCAAATCTTTACCAAAACCAAGTTTTACAGCATCGGTACGATGGCTGAGGATATTGCCAACGCCCAAGCCCAATGCAGTGTTATTACGGCCAGCTTCTACTTTAACGCCACCGATACGGCCGGTAACGAATGCGCGTTGGAATTCAGTTTTCTCATCGCCTTCATCGTTGAGCAAATCTTGTTCGTTCTGCAACATGCCAACATATTTCCAGTCTTCGTTTATTTGGCCGTTGAGCCAGATACGAGAACGCAGAGTGCTAGTAGCATTAGTACCATTTAAGTTAGTATGTTTGTCATAAGATTGATACATAGCACGGATTTGAGCGTTGATTTTAACGTTGTCGGATTTTTTCTCCAAAGCTGCAACGCGAACACCAAGGCTGTCCAGTTCGTCAGCAAATTCAGCTGCCAAACGGTCTACGTTAGCGCCTTTTGCCATTGCTTTAGCTACGATTTGAGCCATTTCGTAACGGGTCATCAGACGATCGCCACCGAAAGTGCCGTTGCCATAACCGTCAACGATATCAGCTGCTGCCAGTTTGTTTACGGAATCATATGCCCAATGACCTGCAGGTACATCGGAGAAGGGGTTTGCAGCATAGGCAGAAGCAGTTACACCCAAAGCCATAGCCATTGCTAATACTAAAGATTTTTTCATTGTTATTTCCTCCTTCGGAAATGTTTTATTTTTATAAAACGTCCCGGAAAGGAATCTGTGCGCATCAGTTTGCTTCATGCGAGTTACCTAGTTTCCTCTACTCGGCGCACTGCTTTGCTTCGATACTTTCCTCAACGCATTATAAACAGGTTAAAAAACAATTATTATCCTATATATAATTCATTGTTTGGACATATTTTACATTATTTTCAGAATTATTGCAAGTTATTTTGTTAAAAATATAACTAATGATTGCATTTTTCTTTATTTTCGGATAATTCGCTGTTTTTACCAAAGCGTTGCCGCGTCCTGTTTGCCAACGAAAAATTATTTTTACAGGCTATGCTTTTATAAATTACTTATTTGCAGCTGTACTGCCGTATCTGCAGGCTATTTTCAACATATTTAAAAAGTTTTTAAATCTAATTGCTACTGCTATTTTCCGCAGAAATAGGTTAAACTATAGATACAGAAACTTATCTGCACAGGGTGAATTTTTTAAACTTCTCCCGGGTAAATACCTGTACTAAAAAACCTTTTAATAAGGAGGGATATTGTATGAAAAAACAAGAATTATCGTGGAAGGCCGGCGGCCAGCAGGGCGAAGGCTTAGAGAGCCTGGGTGAGATTTTCGCCGCAGCTTTATGCTCTCTGGGCTATGACGTGTATGGTTACCGTCAGTTTTCGTCCCGGATCAAGGGCGGCCACACCAGCTATAAGCTGCGTATCGCCAACCATCCGGTAGCTACGATCGCCAGCAGCTGCAATCTGCTGATCGCGATGGACCCGGACACACTAGAGGTGGATGCGCCTGAACTGACAGCCGAAGGCATTTTAGTTACCGATACTGCCTGGCTGGAAGGTAAAAAGCCAAAGGTACGCACTGTTGCTCTATCCTGGAACGAACTGAGCAAAGCAGACGGTACAACACTGCCGAAAAACATTCTGGCTTTAGGCATCACCGCCGCTTTACTGGGCATCGATACTGCCAAACTGCTGCCGCTGCTGGAAAAACAATACGGCCGCAAAGGCGCCGAGGTCATGGAGACAAACCGCCTGGCGCTGGAAACAGGCTACGAATATATTAAAAATAATTATCATGATCTGCTGGCAGCCTTTACGATGCCGGAACTGGAAAATCCACAGCCGAAGCTGTTTATGTTGGGCAATGAAGCAGTAGCTCTGGGGGCTTTGACCTCGGGCGCCAAATTCATGTCGGCCTATCCGATAACTCCCTCTTCAGAAATTATGGAATATATGGTAAAATACGCACCTGCCGAAGGCGGCGTGATGCTGCAGACGGAAGACGAGATCTCGGCCTGCACGATGGCGATCGGCGCAGCTTATGCCGGCGCCCGCGCTTTTACTGCGACAGCAGGCCCAGGCTTATCGCTGATGGCGGAAGCAATCGGCCTGGCGGAAATGACAGAGACCCCGCTGGTCGTGATCGATACACAAAGAGGCGGCCCCAGTACCGGCCTGCCGACCAAGCATGAGCAGTCGGACCTGATGGCAGCGATCTATAATACACACGGCGACACTGCCAAAATCGTTATTTCGCCTTCTTCTATAGAAGAATCTTTTTACGACACTTTTGAAGCCTTTAATCTGGCTGAAGAATATCAATGTCCGGTCATCGTGCTTTCTGACCTGCAGCTGTCTTTAGGCAAACAGTCCGTAACCAGCCTTGATTACGGCAAACTGCAGGTGCGGCGCGGCAAGCTGGTCAAGGACGGATTGCCGGAAATCAAATCGCCGGAGTATTTTAAACGCTATGATCTGGAAGCAGAAGGCAGCATTTCCATGCGAGTCCTGCCGGGCACGCCAAACGGCATCAGCCTCGGCACCGGGCTGGAGCATGATGAAGTTGGCCGGCCTTCCGAAAACAGGGCCATGCGTACAGCACAGTCCGATAAACGCCTGCGCAAGGTCCGCAGCGTTGTTGATACATTTGAAAGCCCGCTTTATGAAGACGCTCCCTATCCGCAAAGCGATCTGCTGATCATTGGTATGGCAGGCACCCGCGCCGTCATCAGCGAAGTGGCTGAGGAGCTGCGCGAAAAAGGGCTGCGCGTCAATCATGTCCAGATTCGCCTGTTATCGCCATTCCCGGTCTGCGCTCTCAACCATTATCTGCAGGAAGCGAAAAAAATCGTCGTCGTCGAGCACAATGCCACGGCACAGCTGGCACGGCTGATAAAAATGAATGTACCGCCCTGTCCGGAGCTGCATTCTATCTTAAAATACAACGGTGATATTTTCTATAAAGAAGAATTGCTGGCCAAATGCAAGGAGGTGCTGTAAGATGTCGACTTTAGCTAGTTTTCAAAATCAGGTAAAACCCAACTGGTGTCCGGGCTGCGGTGATTACGCCGTTCAAATGGCTCTGCAGCAGGCAGCAGTAAAACTAAATCTGGAACCGCATCAGCTGGCACTGGTTTCCGGCATTGGCTGCAGCGGCCGTATCGGCGGTTATCTATACGCCTACGGCATGCATACAACTCATGGCCGCGCTCTGCCTTTTGCCCAGGGCGTTAAGCTGGCAAACCCTGAATTGACCGTTATCGCCTGCGGCGGCGACGGCGACGGCTTTGCCATTGGCACAGCGCATACTATCCATGCTATGCGCCGCAACGTCAATATCACTTATATCCTGATGGATAATCATGTCTATGGCCTTACCAAAGGTCAGACATCTCCCCGCAGTGATGTTGGCTTTAAAACCAAGACCACGCCGACAGGCAATATCGAGACCCCGATCGCTGCTTTGGAACTGGCTTTAGCTTCCGGAGCAACTTTTGTAGCGCAGGGCTTTTCAGCCCAGCTGCCGCAGCTGGTAGATCTGATCGTCGCAGCCGTACGTCACGAGGGTTTTTCCTTCGTGAATGTGTTCAGCCCCTGCGTAACTTTTAACCATACCAATACTTATGAATGGTTCCGCGAGCATCTGAGCGACGTCAAAGATATTGCCGGCTACGACCCGCATGATAAAGGTGCGGCCGCACGGCATATTATGGAAAAAGAAGGTATGCTGACCGGGCTGCTGTATGAAAACGACCGCGCTTCTTACGAACAGGCCAGCGGCCTTGCCGGTTTCAACACTATTAAAAACGTTGAAAAAATGCCGCAGGCAAACTTTAACAAACTGCTGGAAGGTTTTAAGTAAAAAGAAAATAAGCAAAATAAAAAAATACCACCCAAAGGGTGGTATTTTTTATTAACAGCACTTTAAAACATATTCAAAAACAGGGTAATAATAAAGGCATTGATAAAATCAATGAACAGACTGCCGACCAAAGGTACGATAAAATAAGCTTTAGGCGCCGGCCCGTAACGTGCAACGATAGCATTCATATTAGCCATGGCATTAGGCGTGGCACCCATACCGAAGCCACAGCCGGCAGCGGTAATAACAGCGGCCTCATAATCGCGCCCCATTAAATTGAAAATAACAAAGCGGGCAAACAAAGCCATCATCGCCGTCTGCGCCAGCAGCATTACCACCAGCGGCAGTGCCAGTTCGCTGAGCTGCCACAATTTCAGGCCCATCAGTGCCATTGAAAGGAAGATCGACAGCGACACGCTGCCCATAACGTCGATTTCTTTGGAAAAAACTTCGTACCTTCCGGTCAGGTCGGACAGGTTGCGAATAACAGCAGCCGCCAGCATCGCACCAATGTACGACGGGAAGGTAACACCAAAAGATGTTATCAGGCCTGTGATCCAGGAACCGATACCCATTGCCACCAAAAGCTGACCGATGCCGAAAAGGAAATATTCTTTATCGACAGCATAAGCTTCCTTCCCGACAACAGGAGTTTTATGCACAGGCTCCTGCACACATTCAAAACAGAAAAGATTGTCTTTATCGATCAGATAACGGGCGATCGGCCCGCCGATAACGCTGCCCATAACCAGACCGAAGGTTGCCGCAGCAATAGCCACAGTCGCCGCCCCCTGCGCGCCCATCTGTTCGAGCAGAGGACCGAAGGAACCAGCCGTACCATGCCCGCCGACCATAGGGATCGAACCCGTCGCCATACCGATCAGCGGCCCCAAATTAAAAACAGAGGCCAGTCCGATACCAACAAGGTTCTGCAGAACGATAAGCACGGCGCAGACAGCTACCAGCTTCAAAACGCTGAGTCCGCCTTCTTTCAGCATACGCAAGCTGGCCGTATAACCAATGCTGGTAAAAAACATCGTCATAAAAAATCCCTGCAGCGATGTATCCAGCGTCAAATGCCAAAAGCCTCCGGTCGTCATGACAAGATTCAGCAGAGAAAACAGAACGCCGCCGATAACCGGAGCCGGGATACAGTACTGGTCAAAAATATTGAACCTGCGTTTTAAACGCAGGCCAACATAGTATACAACTACTGCTACAGCAGTCATTTGGTACATATCCAAATCAATATTCATCAGGTATCACGATCCTTAAAAAAGATTGTTCCACCCATTCGTCCATCATAAAAGGTCAATGTAATCGCAAGCCGCCAGGGCAGCTTCCGTACCATCAGCGGCAGCCGTCGTCAGCTGGCGCACCTTTTTAACGCGGCCGTCGCCGGCAGCATAAATGCCGGGACAGGAAGTCGCACAATTTTCATCAGTTTTAATGTAACCATAAGCGTCCAGCTCAACCAAAGACGCGAAAGCTTTATTATCCGGAACATGGCCGATAGCGATAAAAACGGCATCGACATCCAGCGTCTGTTCCTCGCCGCTGACCTTATTGCGGATGCCCAGCGACTCCAGCCGTTCAGAGCCATTGATTGCTGTTACTTCACTGTCAAGAATGAAAACAACGTTATCATGCTCCTGCAGCTTTTCCAGCAACCGTTTTTCGCCGCTGAAAGTATCGCTGCGATGGATGAGATAAACCTTTTTACTGGTAAAGCTCAATACCAGCGCATCATCGAGCGCTGTATTACCGCCGCCGACGACGGCCACGTTTTTATCTTTAAAAAAGGCTCCGTCACAGGTAGCGCAGTAGGAAACGCCGGAACCAATAAAACGGTCTTCATTTTCCAGTCCCAGCGGACGCACCCGCGCACCGGTCGCCAGAATCACTGCTTTTGCAAGCAGTTCGCCGCCATATTCAGTCTGTACGCCTTTATGGCTGCCGTAATCCTGCAGTCCGGTCACTTTATCGTAAACGATTTCCGCACCCATTTTGATAGCCTGATTATAAAGTGCTTCGGCAAATTCAAAGCCGGCAATGGATTCAAAGCCGGGGAAATTCTCTACATGCGAAGCATTGATGATCTGCCCGCCCTGCAAATACTGCTCGACCAGTTTAACAGATTTACCAGCACGAGCGGCATAGACTGCCGCCGTCAAACCCGCAGTACCTGCGCCGACGATCAAAACATCAGTCATAATTTGTTTTTCAGTCATAGTTTCACCGCTTCCCAGCCGCAATTTATTTCAGCATTGCCAAAATAGCCGGCTTCGGCTGTACGCCGACAGAACGTTTCACTTCCTTGCCGCCTTCAAACACGACCAGGGTAGGAATCGTTTCAACTTTATACTTTGCTGCCAGATCCTGATTGGCATCAACATCGATCTTGCAGACTTTCACATCAGTCAGTTCGCTGCCAAGCTGATCAATAACCGGTCCCAGCATACGGCAGGGGCCGCACCAGGATGCCCAAAAATCTACCAGGACTTTCCCTTCAGCCTGCATAACTTCTTTTTCGAAAGTTTCATTAGTAATATGTACAACTGCCATAATAATCGCTCCTTTTATCAATATATTTTATTTATATCTTAATTTTAACCATTAATGATTATAATTGCAACAAATAATAATTACATTATCATTGTTAAAATATCAATAAATTTTTTCTGATACGCCGGAAAACTAAAAGCACTTTACCTTTATATACCCGGCAAAGTGCTTTTATGGTCATTTGTGATATATTTTATACTGTTTCTTGCCGTTTCTTTTGGCTTCGTACAAGGCCGAGTCACTCTGACGTATCAGCAGGTCGACATCCGTAAGCGCATTACTGACGGCAATGCCGATGCTGGCTGACAGCACGGCGAACTTAGCATTGTCGGCAATCGTCTGCTGCAGACTGCTCAAAAATCTTTCTGCCAAAATTGCCAGCTCCGCATCTGTCTTCGAGCCTAAAACTACCGCTAAAAACTCGTCGCCGCCGACACGGGCAATAAATTCAGCTCCGAAGGTCTGCTTCAGCAGCTTGGCTACCATTACCAAAACCGTATCTCCGGCCTGATGTCCATATTCATCGTTGATCTTTTTAAAATTATCAAGGTCGATATAAAAAAGGTTGACATGCTTAGACATGATTTTATTACGCGTCATATATTCATAAAAATAACGGCGGTTATAAAGATCTGTCAGCTGGTCGGTGTTGGCACTGTAAATAATTTTCTTTTCCAGCAGCCGTTCAACGGTTACGTCGCGGCACATACACAGCATACCTACAGCCGTACCGAAAACATCAAAAATAGGCTTTTCGTAAATCTCCAGATTTTTTTCACGCCGACCGACAAGCACTTTTGCATCGGCATAGCCTTTTGCATTGATCTCACTCATATCAGCTAAATTCTGCTGCTTCCACTGCTGATACTCCTGCCCGATCATAGCTTCTTTTCCTTCTGTAAAATACTGCGAGCAGATATCATTGGCATTGATGATCTTGCCGGCCTCGTTAGTCAGCAAAACCGCAAAAGGAAGATTACGCAGGATAACTTCCAGCTCCGCCCCCATATTTTCCAGATCAGTGACGTCGTGCGCGATGCCAACAGTGCCGATCAACTGCTCATTATCATCAAAAATCGGCGACTTGTAAGTCTTAAACTGCCGCATTCCATGCTTAGTTTTGACCTTTTCGTCGAAAATACAGGTTTTCTTTTCCTGCAGGACGATCTCTTCCGATTCCAGACAAATATACTCACCCTGCTCGTATTCTTCCTTTTTCATATCCCAGATATAATAATGGCCGCGGCCTTCAACATCTGCCTTGGTCTTACCAACGGCACGGCAAAAACTGTCATTGACCTTTAAATGCGCGCCGCGGATATCTTTAAACCAGATCAGGCTGGGAATACTGTTGATTCCGGTATCAAGATAACGCTGCGCCAGATGACAGTCTTTTATGATCTTGATATGTTCAAAAAGTCTGTGCAGCCTAAAAGCCACAAAAGCTTCAGTACATGGCCTGATCCAAAGATCTGTCAGCGACTGGTAAACAGCTGCATCCAGCTGCTCTGCAGTTTGCGGCTCAGCACAAAAAACTATTGCGGCATCCGGCTTAGAGTTTTTGACAAGCTCTGCCAAAACTGCTCCTGACAATTCACAGACAATAACATCAGCAGTTTTAACAGCTGCGTCTGCCGACTGCCTTAAAAGCAGCTCGTGCTCAAAACCAGCCAGCGGTTCAAGAGCACTGACAGCATCATATATACGATTATCCTGGCTTAAAATCAATACCTGTAATTTATAATGGTACACGTTTTCACACCCAACTTTTTAATTCCCCATAAATTATTACACAAGCATATTATTGAAATTCTTCTAACTATTTTATTTATATTACATCAAATTATATGCTATTAATTCTTTTTTGTCTACAGTTTCAGCAACATCAGCCTTCCTATGTTATACTATTTTCAAGAAACCGAAAACCGAGGTCTATCATGACAAATATCGCCACTCTTTTAGAAACTGCAATAGCACAAGCCCTGCCTGATAACTGGCAGCAGGAGCCGGAAACACATTTGCCCGCTCTGTCGCTGATCATCAGCAATATCCTGCTGCCCAACTGCTGCCAAATGTCGAATTTAAACAGCCTGGCAGCTTTGATAGAAGAATCTGCTGTTTTAAAACAGCTGCCTGCTGCTTACAAAAATAAGCTGGCGCATACAGTTTATGATACTTTGGCACGCTTCAACGGCCTGGGCTGAAAATAAAACCACCCGTAATAAACAGGGTGGTTTTATTTTTTTATGTTTATTCTGCTGTTTCAGAAAACAGACTCCAACTGCAGATCCAGTTTCGGTGCTTTTACCCTTACAGTGATATTATCATTCACCAACTGGCTGATCTGAATATCGCAGGCAGCACTCAACAGTCTGTAGGCATCAGCAAAATCCAATTCTTTTTTCAGCATTAAAAATTCTACCATGTCATGCACTGCTGTTTGGATAGCTTCCTGAATATCAGCTCTGCTGGCCAGCGTATAAACAGCATCAGGAGTTTCAAGCATCGGACGCGCCAGCTTCCGGTCTTTGATAACTTCCACCTGCAGGCATACTCTGCCGGCTGTCTCTATTCCCGTCCCGCTCAGCTCGCCGTCACCCATACAGGCATGCAGATCGCCCAACGCCAAATTGGCACCGCTGACAAATACCGGCAAATACACTTTGGAGCCGACCTTAATGAGCTTGGTATCCATATTAGAACCGTGATCACCTGGAACAGCGCAATGCACGCTGCCTTCCGCCGGAGCAACGCCAAGCACGCCGATCATCGGCGTTAACGGCAGTCTTATTTTTTCATTGAATTCAGCAAAGCCATTTTTGATGGGAATTATTTTAGTGTGCGCTTCTGTGATTTTTTCACCCAGCACTCCCAAACCGGGAGATGTAACCATCACCCCCTGCTCAGCCAGCTGAATAGCCAGTACCTCAACGCAGAGAACGTCACCCGGTTCAGCCCCGCTCACAGCGATAGGACCCACAGAACAGTCCATAATGCTTATATCGATATCAGGTCTTAAAACCGTTTCTGTTTTTATCTGCCCGCTATAACAATCATCGGTTTCGACCCAAAACGTTTCTCCGGGTTCCACAAAATATACCGGCTGATTAGCTTTACTGAAGTTAAAAACGACTTTATCTTTTGCAAAAATTTTCATTTTCGTCATCTCCTTACCAGGCTGCAGGCAGCAGGCCAAACAACCCTAAAACAGCATACAAAGCAGCACCGCAGAATAAAACGATCATTGACCACTGCACCCAGGCAGACGCTATCCAGCCGCATTGCCATGAAGGTTCCATATCACCTGTTTTCCTTGCCGAACGCAGCATCAAAACAGGAAGCACGGACATAATGACACCGCCGAACGTACCAGCCAGATAAATAGCGTCGACAAAGCTTACCAAGCCGCTATACGCCAAAATAAACGGAGGAATAACCACACATGCCAAAACAAACAGCCTGGTCTTAACATCGTCCTCCGATTTAAAATTAAACTTATCCACGATGTTGGTAAGAAAACTGCCGGCAACTGCCCAATAGGAAGTCATCATCGCAGCAAGAGCAAATAGATTGGCCGTAAAAAAGGCCCATTCCCCCAAAGCCTTGCCCCAGGCAATAGTTGCTACCTGCGTTACATTTTCCGGCCCCGTCAAAGAAAGTACTGCCAGCGGCACCAAAGCCAGCAAAACCATCGTCAATGACATTCCCGTAACAATAGCCGGCGCCAGCTTCTGCTGATCATGTGCCAAACCTCTTGCCAGTTCAGGAACGGCATACTGAGCGATATAACAAAAGATCGCAACATTGAAAACCGGTATCGCATAAGTCCAGTTTGTAAAAATCGCATTGGACAAATCAGAGTTCTCAGCTAAAAAAGATGCTGCTATGATCACCGCCAGCAACGCCATCATTCCAAAGCTGATAACTTTCTCAGCTACGCCGGTCGCTTTCAGGCCAAACCAGACTACAATAACAGCCGGAACAGAAAAAAGCAAACTGCCGATCTGTGTAGAAAGACCGAACATCTCGCTTAAAATCCTGCCGCTGCCATTAGTATAAGCAATCAGGCAGCCAATGGTATTTGCCGCCACTGAGATAAAGACAAGCCAGGCTCCCAGCTCGCCCACATATTTTTTAGCAAGTCCCGGCAGCTGCATGACCTTTCTGGTCCTTAACGTAGTTTCAGCCACATACAGCATTGACGCCGTCGTAAAAAATCCTGCTATGATCAGCCACAGCATCAATACCGGCCAGCCGGCTTTTCTGGCCGAATAGGCCAGTCCTAAAATGCCGGACCCGATGTTAGCGCCGACAATGATCATGGCAGCTTCCCAAAAGGTAAGTTTGTGGACCTTGAGCGCACCCTCAACAATATTATTTTCTGATTTCACTATTTTCGCCCCCTCAAGCTTAACAAAGTTATGTTTTCATTGTATTACTAACTTCCAAATATTCAACTATTTCTTCATAAAAAGCCACTTTAAATTTTTTTCTATTCATTTTCTGATAAGTTTATTACACAGAAACAGCGTATTTAAACCAGAAAAACTTTTAAAACTTTATCCAGACATAGAAAAAGAGCCTTCGAGAAAAATCTCGAAGGCTCTGAAACTTTTAATAGTGGCGGAGTGGGTGGGATTCGAACCCACGCACGAGTCACCCCGTCTAACGATTTAGCAAACCGTCCTCTTCAGCCACTTGAGTACCACTCCGTTTGACTTACTTGGATAGTATACACTATCCTGATATTTTTTTCAAGAGTACCAACGCAAATATTTATTACGAGGCCCCTACAACGCTGTTGTAAAAATATGGCGGAGAGGGTGGGATTCGAACCCACGGAGGCTTGCACCTCGCTGGTTTTCAAGACCAGAGCCTTAAACCACTCGACCACCTCTCCGTGCTATTTTGATATTATACGGCAAATATGCCTTCTCGTCAAGTTCCAACAAATACCTCTTGAATGCCGTAGACTGCACAGCACACCCGAAAACAAAAACCGCCGTCAAAACCGACGGCGGTTTGTTTTTTATTACAGCAGGGCTTATGCTTTGCCAGCCAAACGTTTATAGTTATTCAAACGTTCTTTAGCATCCTGTTCAGTTTTGGCGAACAGTGCTTCAGCTGTTTCAGGATACTGTTTGAGCAGGGAAGAATAACGAACTTCGCCCAAAAGGAACTCTCTGAAATCAGCAGTAGGCTCTTTAGAATCCAATACGAAAGGATTCTCACCTTTTTCTTTCAAAGCAGGATTATAACGGTAGGTTGCCCAATAACCGCAGTCTACAGCAAGTTTAGCTTCCAGCTGGCTGCAGCCCATACCCGCTTTCAATCCGTGGTTGATACACGGAGCATAAGCAATGATAAGGGACGGTCCGTCATAAGCTTCCGCTTCTGCAATCGCCTTCAAAGTTTGATTCTTATCGGCACCCATAGAAATCTGGGCCACATAAACATAACCATAGCTCATGGCCATCATGCCCAGATCTTTTTTCTTGGTCTTTTTGCCGCTGGCAGCAAATTTGGCAATAGCTGCAGCCGGTGTGGCTTTGGACGATTGACCACCGGTATTTGAATAAACTTCGGTATCAAAAACCATAACGTTAACGTTTTCACCCGAAGCCAGAACATGATCCAGACCGCCGTAACCGATGTCATAAGCCCAGCCGTCGCCGCCAAAGATCCAATGACTGCGTTTGACAAAGAATTGTTTTTCTTTATACAGAGCTGCGCATTTATCGCATTGGTCCTGATATTTTTCCAAAACGGCCGTCAATGCTTCCGCACGTTCACGAGTGCCTTCGCTGACGTCCATATTATCGAGCCAATCCTGCATTGCTGCTTTCAGATCAGCCGGAATCTCGGCAGCCAAAACTGCTTTTACCATTTCAGCAACACGCTCGCGGGATTGTTTTACACCCAGGTACATACCCAAACCATATTCGGCATTATCCTCAAAAAGAGAATTTGCCCAGCTGGGACCATGGCCTTTGCTGTTAGTAGTATACGGCATGGAAGGCGCACTGGCCCCCCAGATAGAGGAACAGCCCGTAGCGTTGGCGATCATCATGCGGTCACCAACAAGCTGTGTAACCAGTTTGGCATACGGAGTTTCGCCGCAGCCGGCACAGGCGCCGGAGAACTCAAGCAAGGGCTGTTCAAACTGAACGCCTTTGACAGTATTTTTGTTCATCGGATTAGGTTTGGCCGTAACCTGATGGGCAGTATAATCCCAATGAGCAGTTTTGGCCAATTGACTTTCCAGAGGTTTCATAACCAGAGCTTTTTCTTTAGCCGGGCAAACCTGCGCGCAGTTGCCGCAGCCGGTGCAATCCAGCGGTGAAATAGCCATATGGAATTTAAGTTCTTTAGCTCCGATGGCATCTTTGTATTCCAGTCCCTGCGGAGCGTTGGCAGCTTCTGCTTCTGTCATCAGAACAGGACGGATGACTGCATGCGGGCAAACGAAGGAACATTGGTTGCACTGAATACATTTATCCATTTGCCATTCCGGTACATTGATCGCGATACCGCGTTTTTCGTAAGCGGAAGTGCCGCTGGGGAAAGTACCGTCGACATTTTTATTAAAGGTGCTGACAGGCAGGTTATCGCCTTCCAGACGATTGACTGGAGTCAGTATATTATCGATAAATTCGTTGCCGGTAACTGCGATATTGGCGTCACCAGCAGCATCAGCCCAGGCTGCAGGTACATCGATCTTCACAATAGCATCTACACCGCGGTCGATAGCCGCATAGTTCATGTCAAGAATAGCCTGGCCTTTCAGTCCGTAGGAATGATCGACAGCTTCTTTCAGATACTTGACGGCATCAGCCAAAGGAATAATATCCGCCAGTTTGAAGAAGGCTGACTGCATGATCATATTGATACGTCCGCCCAAACCGATTTCCTGAGCGATCTTCACCGCGTCGATAGTATAGAAATTAACAGCATTTTTAGCAATGTAGCGTTTGATATTGCCCGGCAGATGCGTTTCCAGCTCTTCCATAGACCAGTTGCAGTTCAAAAGGAAGGTACCGCCTTTTTTCAGGCCTGCGGTAACATCATATTTGTCTACATAAGACTGATTATGTACGGCTACAAAGTCTGCAAAAGTGATCAGATACGGAGCGCGGATCGGCTCATGCCCGAAGCGCAGATGCGAGACAGTGATACCACCGGATTTTTTAGAATCGTAGGAGAAGTAACCCTGCGCATACATATCCGTATGGTCGCCGATAATCTTGATCGCGCTTTTGTTGGCGCCGACAGTGCCGTCACTGCCCAGGCCCCAGAATTTACAGCTTTTGGTAGAGGCAGGAGTAGTATCCAGCGAGGTAGTTACCGCCAAAGAGGTATTGGTAACATCGTCAACGATGCCTACAGTGAAATTATTTTTCGGTTCTGCTGCAGTAAGATTTTCAAAAACCGCCAGCACTTCAGACGGAGTCAGCTCTTTACTGCCCAGGCCATAACGGCCGCCGATGATGAGCGGTGAAATCTCTGCTTCGTAGAAAGCGCCGCGCACATCCATGTATAACGGTTCGCCAAAGGAACCGGGTTCTTTGGTGCGGTCCATAACAGCAATACGTTTAACTGTTTTAGGAACAGCAGCCATAAAATGTTTGATCGAGAACGGACGATACAGATGCACAGCCAGAAGGCCGACCTTCCTGCCTTCAGCGTTGAGTTTTTCGACAACAGTCTGGATCGTTTCGCAGGCACTGCCCATAGCGATGATGATTTCTTCCGCATCCGGAGCACCATAATAGTTGAACAGACCATATTTACGTCCAGTCAGCTTGTTGATCTCGTTCATATATTCTTCAACGATACCGGGCAAAGCTTCATAGTAAGAGTTTACAGCTTCACGGGTCTGGAAATAGATATCAGGATTTTGAGCAGTGCCGCGAACGACTGGATTATCGGGATTGAGCCCGCGATTACGGAAAGCAGTGACCGCATCATAATCGATCAGTTTAGCCAGATCATCATAAGCCAGAGTTTCTATTTTCTGAATTTCGTGGGAAGTACGGAAACCGTCAAAGAAGTTAATAAAAGGAACACGACCTTTGATAGCAGACAAATGAGCCACTGCCGACAGATCCATAACTTCCTGTACTCCGCTTTCAGCAAGCAGCGCAAAACCTGTCTGGCGTGTAGCCATAACGTCCTGGTGGTCGCCGAAAATAGACAGTGAGCTGGCAGCTAAAGCACGGGCAGAAACATGGAACACGCCCGGCAGCAGTTCGCCTGCCATTTTGTACATATTAGGAATCATCAGAAGGAGACCTTGCGAAGCAGTGTAGGTTGTTGTTAAAGCACCGGACTGCAAAGAACCGTGTACGGCACCGGCAGCACCAGCTTCAGATTGCATTTCCAATACTTTTACAGTTTGACCAAAAACATTTTTCTGACCTTGAGCAGCCCATTCGTCTACAACTTCGGCCATGGTAGAGGACGGGGTAATAGGGTAGATAGCTGCGACATCGGTGAACGCATAAGATATATACGCCGCTGCCGTATTACCGTCCATAGTTTTCATTTTTGTCATTTGATCCCCTTCTTTCTTTTAATTAGAGTACAAGATATGGGAACCGGCCTTATCGGTTCCAGTGATACGCAAAATAAATGTGCGGCAAGACATAGTTCACCCTTGCTCACACAATTAGTATACACTATTTAATTACTTTTGTAAATTTCCTTCGCATGTATACATGTGAATATTATGCAAGTATTTTGTAAATTTTTAAAACTACTCAATTTATTGACAAATGCTATAATAATGCTACGGAGGTGTTGAATTTGCAGACGATTGTTAACTACATTGCAAATGCTCTTCAAGCCCGTATTCCCAGGATTAAAATAGATACAGCCAATGACGCTGCCACAGCTCACTTGACTATACCAAACAAACACGGCGGAAAACCTATCAACATCTTAGCCAAAGCTCACGCAGGCATCGTGGTCGTTTTTAATAAAACTCCACGACTTTTTGACCAGGATGCCAAAGGCATTGACAAGCTTGCCTTTGATATCAGCGAATATCTGAAAGGACGCAGTGTTTATCTTGATCTGCTGAAAAGTGACGGCAGTGACAGCGGCAAAGACTGTATCGCTAATTCTATCGAAGTACAGGCGGAAAACTTTACTATTCTGACAAATCTTATTACCCGCAAGGGGCTTTTAGACAGCACAGAATTAGAAAAAGCTTTACAAGAGGGCGACATTGTACGGGTCAATTATTGGGACCCGCGCAAAAATTACGGCTATAGGCTTGACGGCGATCATCTCGCCAAAATAGCCTTATGACCAAATAAAAGAAGAGCTGCTTTGGCAGCTCTTCTTTTATTTTTAACATCTGCTGATTTTCAGGCAACAAAGGAAGACAAGACAGAAGCCTTGGTGATAATACCACGGAATACTTTTTCTTCATCAACCACGGCCAGCGGAAAGGCAGCATTAGCTGCCAAAGGCACTATATCAGCAACGGGAGCGTCCAGATCGTTGACCTGGAGCACATCGCGTATGATCGCTTCGCTGAAAGTCTTTTTCCCGTCACGGACAGCCAAAGCTCCCTCCAGGGTAACGATACCGATGAAGTTCATATGATCTCCGACCACATAAGCGCTGGACACGCCGTTGGCGCGCATACTGGTAAGCGCCGTATTGGCACCGTCGCTGTCTTTAACGATACAGCTGGGCGTAGACATAATATTACGCACGCAAAAGACCTTACTGGTATTGACATTATGGATAAATTTCTTAACATAATCATCTGCAGGGTTTGCAAGCATCTGTTCCGGCGTATCGATCTGCACCATTCTGCCGTCGCGCAGGATACCTACTCTGTTACCAAGCTTAAAGGCTTCGTTGATATCATGGGTAATAAAAACAATTGTTTTACCCATGCGTTCCTGGATCCGCAGCAGCTCAAACTGCAGATCGTTTTTGACTAGAGGATCAAGCGCCGAAAAAGCTTCATCCATCAGAAGTATATCAGGATCATTAGCAAGCGCCCTGGCTATACCTACACGCTGTTTCATCCCGCCTGACAAGCTGCTGAGTTTTTCGTGCTCATAACCCGTCAGTCCGACCATATTGATCATTTCCATAGCCTTATTTTCACGTTCTTCTTTGCCGACACCGCGTACTTCTAAGCCATAGGCCACGTTACCCAGTACATCGCGATGGCTCAAAAGCCCGCCGTTTTGAAAGACCATGGAAACCTTCGTACGCCTCAGCTCCTGCAACTGTTTTTCATTATATTTGGTAATGTCCTCACCATCGATCAGAATTTCGCCCTTTGTCGGCTTATGCAGCATATTAAGGCAGCGTACGATAGTTGATTTACCACTGCCTGATAAACCGATAAGTACAAAAAGCTCACCTCTTTTGACGCTGAAGGAAACATCGCTGATCGCAGCCATGATACCTGTCGTTTCCATAACGTCCATCCGGCTGGCTCCAAGCTCCAACAGCTTGAAGGCAGCTTTTCTTTCATCCAGGAAGTCATAGGGACCAAACAATTTATATAAGTTTTTCACTTCTAAAACCGTATCTTTTTCCTGCATCATTTACCCTCCTTCTGCACCAGGCTCTGTGTCAGACGATCAATAATGATCGCAATAATAACAATGGCGAAACCGGCGATAATGCCGCGTCCGGATTCCATACGGTTAATAGCGATCAAAACTTCCATACCAAGTCCGTTCGCACCGATCATGGCACAGGTAACTACCATCGCCACCGCCATCATCATCGTCTGGTTGATACCGGTCATGATCGTTGGCAGCGCCTGAGGTATCTGCACCTTAAACAAAGTCTGCCAGCTGGAGGAACCAAACGAGCGGGAGGCCTCAACAACCTCCTGATCGACCTGGCGGATACCGTGACTGGTCAGCCTGATAACAGGCACCACAGCATAAACTACTGTTGCCAGAACCGCCGGCACCTTTCCTGGTCCCAGCAGCATAACTGCCGGTATCATATAAACAAAGGTCGGCATCGTCTGCATCGCGTCCAGTATCGGCCGCACGATCGTATCAGCGCCGCGTACCGCCGCCAGAGCGATCCCGATCGGCAAACCTATCAGCAATGAAAAAATTACTGCCGTGATCACGATAGCTAAAGTTTCATTCATCATATGCCAATACCCGCAGGCACCGATCATAAACAGCAGGCCGCCGTAAATGACACCGTTTCTGTAGCTGTTCATCAGTTTTTTTGTGGCAAAAACTACCAGCAGAATCATCAGCCACCAGGGAATCATATCCAGTGCGCCGTTGATGCCGTTAATAAAAATACTGAGCATCTTTTTGGCGGCAACAAAAACCTCGCCGTAATTAATATTGATATAACGTACAAATTCATCTATCGGTTCTGCTATATTCAGATTGATATTAGGAAAATTCAACAAACAACTTGTCATACGCCCGCCCCCTTACTGTTCTTTTAACGCAGCCCGCATGGTCTGGGCCTTATCGGGCGGCAGCCATTGCGTAAGCAGATTATCATGTTTTTGTAAAAACCAACGGGCCGCCTGGTCATAAGTCGCCTTATTATCGGCAATATAAGCGAGAGCTTCCGCTGTTAAAGCACTGGAAGTATGATACTTTTTCAGGAACTCTGTAAACTCAGGCTGCCGTTTTGGAAAACGGCTGTTAGCCGATACCATGACAACTACTGATGGCGCAGCTGTTTCACCTGCTTCAAACCCGGCCTGATTATACGGCGCGTCTTCTAAAAGCACCAGATCCAGCTTGCCGCTGATCCAGGTCGGTTCCCAATTATAGCCAACGATCGGCAAACCTTTTTCGTAAGCCGTTACAAAAGCTGTGCTTAAGGTCGCCTCGCTGCCTGGACGGAAATACACATAATTTTTATCCAGCCCGTAGTGCTTATACTTTTTAAACATTACTTCATCGACCGCCCAACCGGGGATGGCTCCGTAAATACGCCCTTTGGAAGGATTTTCTTCATCCACAAAAAGTTTACTGTAGCGGGCCAGATCAGAAACCTTGTGCAGATCAGGCGCCATCGGCGCAATGCCACGCTGGGGATCACCTTCGATCACATAACGCGGTACATACAGGCCCTGTTTATTATCATCGAAGTTGATTCCCAGATCGACTATCCCACCAGCGGCTTTATCAGCCTGATAGGTAGCAACGTTATCCGTCCAGAGCTCCATATTTACGTCCACATCACCGCGCACCAGCGCCGCTTCCATAATCGGCGTCGAGCCGTTCATCGTTTCTACTTTTAAACCATAAGCCTTTTCTGCAATCAAACCGGCTACCGCGTTATGAAACTTCACACTGTCCCAGCCGGCATCAGAAAAAACTACCGTTTTTTCATTATTGCTGCCGCAGCCTGCCAGCAGGCCTACAAACAAAACCATACCCAACAGCTGCAGTATTTTTTTCTTCATCAAAACTCCCCCCTTTTCAATCCGACAACTTTATGTTATTATTGAGTTGCTTCTATCTGTTTTTTAGTTTAACTTACTTATAAAAGCTTGTCAATTTACTTTAATTACTTTTTTACACTGCGAAGATCTGCAGCTGTCAGTTAACAGTTTGTTTCGGAAAATCTCCGCAGCCGCCTGTCAGGCCACTTGTGGAGTCTGCTGCTGCGCCTTGCCAGCAGACAAATATAAATTTTAAGCCTGTTGATTTTTACTAAATTTTTACTGTAAAGGACTATACCATGGCTAACAAACACAAAATAGCAGAACCAATCTATCAGAAGATCGCTATCGATATCGCTTCCAAGATAGCTGCCGGCAAATATAAGGCCGGCGAAAAAATTTACGGACGCTCCATGCTTGCAGCTCATTATGCCGTTTCTCCTGAAACGATCCGCCGCGCCATGTTCATGCTGCAGGATGTCGGCATCGTCGCCATTGAATCAGGCAGCGGCAGCACAGTGCTTTCGGCCGAACGGGCCTCACAGCTGGTAAGCCGTTTCCGCAATATTTCTACCATTACCGAACTGAAAAAAAATATCGAAACCTTATCAGAACAACAGAAAAAACAACAGGACGATATTTTAGATAATGTCCATCAGCTACTTGAATATATTGAAAAATTCCGTTTGGCATCACCTATCTTGCCTTATGAAGTAAAAATAACTCAAGACTGCCGTTTCCTGGGACAGATGATCTCGGAAATAAACTTCTGGCAAAGTACCGGTGTTACCGTCGTCGCTATCCGCAAAGGCGAAGAGCTGATCGTTTCGCCGGGCCCCTACGCGCTTTTCGAAGCGGGGGACGTCTTCATCATGGTCGGACCTGAAGACAGTCACAGCAAAGTACAGGATTATTTATACAAAGACTGATAAAAAAGAGGACTTACATATGTAAGTCCTCTTTTTACGGTTATTATTGTTTTTTCCTGTGCGCTTCCAAATATTGTCCCACGATCTTGACAGCGCAGTAATCGCCGCACATGGAACAAGCTTCATCCTCCGCCTTATTCTTCTTGTCGCGGTAAGCCTGCGCCTTCACCGGGTCGAGTGCCAGACGAATCTGTTCCGGCCAGTCAAGATTTTTACGTGCGACAGCCATTTCCCTGTCCCAGGCTATAGCCTGGGGCAGTCCCTTGGCAATATCGGCAGCATGAGCCGCGATCCTCGTTGCGATCACGCCTTCGCGTACATCGTCAATGTCAGGCAGCCCCAAATGTTCGGCCGGCGTTACATAACATAAAAAGTCAGCGCCGCTGACCGCGGCCAGAGTACCGCCAATGGCAGAAGTAATATGATCGTAACCAGGCGCTATATCAGTTACCAATGGCCCCAAAACATAAAAAGGCGCACCATGACATAAACGCTTCTGCAGCTGCATATTAGCTGCAATCTGATTATACGGAACATGTCCCGGTCCTTCAACCATTACCTGTACACCGCGCTGCCAGGCCCGCTGGGTCAATTCCCCCAAATTCAAAAGCTCCTGAATCTGAGCCCTGTCTGTAGCATCTGCCAGGCAGCCGGGCCGCAGTCCGTCACCTAAACTGATCGTTACATCATACTCCGCGCAGATGTCCAATATTTCATCATAATATTCATATAAAGGATTTTCACGATCATTATGCAGCATCCAGCCGGTAATAAAACTGCCGCCGCGGCTGACAACGTCCATAACGCGCCCTTCGCTGACAAGAGCGTGCAGAACCTGACGGTTGATACCGCAGTGGATCGTCATAAAATCAGCACCGTCGGCAGCCTGCTGACGAATAACTTCAAACAGGTCCTCTTTCGTCATTTCAACAACGGCACCGCGTTTTTTAATAGTTTCTACTGTTGCCTGATAAATCGGTACCGTACCAACCATTACAGTGGATGCAGCAATGATAGCCTTACGTGAAGCGTCGATATTATCGCCTGTAGAAAGATCCATCACAGAATCGGCCCCGGCATCAATAGCAGCGCGCAGCTTAGCCAGCTCAGGTTCAGGATCAGGATAAGCGCTGGAAGTACCGATATTGGCATTGACCTTGACTGCCAAGCCCTGACCTACACCGCGCGGCACAAGATTTTTGTGGTTGATATTGCAGCAAACAGCTATTGTTCCTGCCGCTACACCAGTCCTGATGACCTCAGGCGCCAATTGTTCCTGCGCCGCTACCTGAAGCATCGCTTCTGTGATTATGCCCTGACGGGCCAACTGCATCTGTGTTGCCATTATTAAACTCCCCCTTCAAAATAAAAAGCCAATCTCCCACAGGAAATTGGCTTTGGCTCGCGCTTACGCCACTTCCCTACGCCGGCATTACCCGGAAATCAGGTTCTAAGGGTCGGCCTTGCGGCCTCTCAGCATAATGCGCCCCCAGTGGATCGACTTATGATATTAAATTAACTTTAGCATCTTTTGCCGGCAATAGCAAGCAAAATTAAATTTTATCACCCGGCTCATAAACATGATAACCGCCCTTGCCTCTTTCTTTTACAACATACGCGGCCACATCAGCCAAATGCACCAGCTTGTCAAAATCCCGGCCATGCTCAGGGAAATAGCAAATGCCAATGCTGGCAGAAACAGTAACGCCATCATAGGCAGTATGCAGAATACGGCATAAATCCTCCGCCCTTTTGACTGTCGCCTCCGGCGAAAGCCCCGGTGCATAAATATAAAATTCATCACCGCCAAAACGGCCGATAATATCGTCGGAGCGGAAAAACTGCTGCAGCTTTGCTGCCATTTCCTGTAAAACTTTATCGCCTGTCTGATGCCCTAAGGTATCGTTGACTGTTTTAAAATTATCCAGGTCAGTAAAGATAAAGCTGCCCGAACCGCTTTCTTTCAACAGCGGTTCCACCACAGTTTTAAAGCCGGCTTTATTATAAACTCCTGTCAGCTGATCGATACGGCTCATGTCCTGCAGCTTTTCTTTTTCAAGCATTTCTGCATCAATATTATCCAGCTTGCCTACCAGGCGGATCACTGTATCTTTTTTGATGATGCAGTTAGCCCGGATCCTGAACCAGTGCTGCTCGCCATTGGCATAACTGAGCAGCAGTTCTTCACTGTCGGAATGCTTCTCTGCAATAATTTTATGGATAAACGCACTGATAACGGCAATATTTTTATCGGGCTCCGATTTTAACGGAGGCGCAGATTCAGAAGCAAGCTTACCAAAGGGTTCAAAGCCAAAAATCCTGCGATACAGAGGCGACCAGGCAATATGCTCCGGCAGCACGTCCACATCAAAAATTATTTCGTTGGAAGCCTGCACTAAAAGATCATAACGCTCCTTCTCAAGTTCCAGTTCCTGTATGATACGCTTTTGTTCACTGATATCAACAATAACGCAGTACATTACCAGCATGCCGTCTTTATCTATCCCCACGCTGCCACGGATCAAAACAGGTATATAATGCCTGTTTTTATGCAGCAGGCGCATCTCCAAATCGATCTTATCATTAAGATGCCAGACACCATCCAGTAATGCCTGAAATTTAGGCGCATCCTCTTCATATATCAAATGCGCCCTCAAAAACGAAGGTACGTTTTCCAATTCTTCCCTTGTATAACCAATCAATTTTAGAAATCCATCGTTAGCATAACGGATGCAGAAGCCGGCATCATTGACCAGTGTCAAAACGCCTCCGTTGATATTATCGGCAATCTGACGCAGTATTTCTTCCCTGTCTGCAATCTCACGGTGGGCCTCTTTATTTTCCAGCCATTTTTTTACGGCAAAAACACTCAGCAGCCATACAAAAAAGGCAATCCCTGCATTCAAAAAAATTATATTATTACCAACCCAGCCGCCTGCTTTGTCTACCTCTATGATGCAGCTGGCATTCGGCAGTTCGATATCATATTTCATTCCGCCTGTCATTGCCATTGCCGCATGGTCAGAAGCAGCAATCGTCAATTTGGCTCCGTTTTCTATCTTGTATAAATGATAACGATATTTCTGCCCCTGCAGTGCGGCAAAATTGATGTTCTGCAAAGCATATTTCGGACTTGCCGGATTCATATCCAAAGTCACAGCAACTAAGCCCCAGGGTGAACCGTCAGAATTTTTTACAGCGACCCTGCCCGTCAGTACCAGCTCATTATCCTGAATCCTTCTGAACGGTCCTTCGATCACCAACTCGCCCTGCTTGCGATACACTTTCCTGATAGCGTCATCCCGTTTCGGCTGGATCATCAGATTTTTTCCCAGGGCACTTTTATTGATTTCATAAGGAAAGCAATAGGAAATCACAGTTTTTTCAGGAATACCGTCCTGCAGCGGACCTTCTGCCATAGCCAAAGATACATTTGTGATCAAAGCCATATCGTCAAAGGCTGTACAGACATTGTTCATTCTCTGGATACCAAGCTCTGACATATTGCGAAAACCTTTTTCGTGTACGGCTATTTTTGTACCTTTGGCATCCAGCATACCCTGCTGGATCAGCTCACGTAGGACAAAAGCGTCATCATAAAGATCCATCAGTTCGTAGCGCGTCTGAGAGCCATAGCTTTCCGCCAGAAAAGCTGCTCTTTCACGGGTATACTTATAGGTATCGTTAATGCTGATATATGCAGCCAGAGCGCACAGCAACGCAGCTGCTGAAGTGAACAGCAATAAATATTTTATATTATAACCACGTTTTTTATCCATGCCCGGCCTCCTTAATACCGATAATCCATTTTTATTTTATTATAGCTTATTTTCAATTATTAAACATCAAGTATTTTTATTAAATAAATATTAATACGCTTTCAGTATTGCTATTCTGCATAGTAAAAAGCCTGCCGACATAATATGCCGGCAGGCTTTAAATTTTACGATCAGCCAAAAACCACTACTGCATCTTTGCATTTGATCCGCAGCAAAGCTGTTTCAAATACACGGAATTCGTGATTCAGCTTAGCAGAACCCATATAACCGGTAATAAGGTCCTGACCTATAACAAGATCCATATTCTGCGGTTCAGCGCAGACCAATACGGCTTTATTAAGACCTAACGCCGGAGTCATATATAATCCGCCGCCAACCAGGGTTTTGATGCGTTCGCTTTCCAGTAATCCGGTGCTGACCTGTAAACGCTGTAACTGTGCATATAGGTCAGGGCTGACTGCCAAAGCATAACGGCCTCTCAAATTCTTGTCCGCAAAATGCTGCAGACCTTTAACAACATCGCTGAAAGCATTTTCATCTTTGCTCCAGTCGGATTTTTTTACTTTAAAAGCACCTTCTGCCGTAGCCAGGCCTTCATAACCGGCTTTCGGATTCCCTGCAAAAATCATCAGGTCTTCTTTCTGAGCGCAGGCATTTGCGGCAGCGCTGACCGCACCCAAATCGATCGGCATACCGATCTGTCTGGCCTGTTCCATATCTCTCCAGGATAATACAAAATCACGATAGATCATTGGCAGCTCTTTAAAACTGCGGCCTGTAACTTTTACAGCTTCCTCTTCCTCACCGAAGAAATCTACACTGCCTTTTTCAGCAGGAGTCAGCACATCTACATTCACACTTTGTGCACCGGCACCCAAAGGACCGTAAATCTGTAGAAATTTACGTCCAACCAAAACATTTCTTGCCGCTTGGATTACGGCACTATCAATAGACTGCCATTGCTCGGCAGACAGATTAACATCATCACGCATTAAAAATTCCATGACCATACCTCCTATTTATCCAGCAGGCTGCCTACGGTAGTCGCTTTATTGGTAACTTCCGTTTTGTCATCGGCAATCCCGGCAGCTTTCATACCAAGGCCTTCAAGCATTTCCTTAACTTCGCCTTCACCGGAAATGAAATGTTCTGCTTCAGCAGGATCAAGATAACGCAGCAAAGTCATCAACTCACCGACATGGGCTTTTTCTTCGTCACGAATATCGGAAATAACCATTTTTGCCACTTCGTCATCAGTAGCCTGTACATGGGCATCATACAAGTAAATAGCTTCCAGCTCACCTGCAATATCCAGACGTACGGCTTGGATCAATTCTTCTTTGGTTAACTTTCTGTTGACATTACCTTGAAACGGGTTTGCAAAATTTGGCATTACTGCCACCACCTTTCAAAATTTTGATTTATTTGCAGTGTGTAATCGCAACAAATAAAAATTATCTTTTACTATATTGTAGCACTGAGAATTTAAAAAAGCAATTAACTTTTCGGCCCTAACCGCTGTTTTAAATTCTCCTTACAGTTTTATTATAACACCGCCACGTTTTTCTACAAGTCCACAACCTGTTTTCTGACAGCTATTTTACACTTTTAACTTATTTTTTTGTTAAGATAATCACTTAAAAAAACTAAAAAACGGCCTCATTTTAAAATGAGACCGTTTTTACTCAGGAAAAACATTTTAAAAGCAGTGTCCAAACTGCAGGAACAATAAGTGCCGGCAGCATATTCAAGGTCTTAAACTTTTTTAATTCTAAAATCGCAAACCCGGAGCTCATAATAAAAACTCCGCCGATAATCGAAATTTCTGTCATCAGCTCAGCTGTCAAAAATGGCGCCAGCCAACCGGCCAGCAGATAGATCGACCCCTGCCAGCAAAACAGCACGACTCCTGCCAAGGCTATGCCGATGCCATATGCGGAAGCCAAAACCATCGAAGCTACAAAATCAAGCGTAGCATTAGTAAAAAGATAAGTGTTATTACCATACAGCGCGCTTTCTATCGGCCCCAGAATAGACAGGGTCCCGATACAGAAAAGCAGTATTGCCGTAGACAGCCCCTGACCAAGGTCGGACCCGCCTTTGAACCGCCCTGCCAGACGCTGAAAGCGGCCGTCGATATCAAGCAAAGTACCGATAATGCTGCCCAGCGCCAGACTAAGAGTGAACAAGACGGGAAACCTGCTCTGCGGCATATTGCTGACTACTGCATTAGCTCCCAGAGCAACAGTAGCCAATCCCAACGCATCAAAGAGTGCTTTTTTGTAATTTTCTTTGATCCCCTGTCTGAACACACTGCCCAGCACGCTGCCGGCAATGATCGTGCTTGTATTGACGATAGTCCCCAGCATTAATCCATTCCCCCATTTATTACGCTTCGTATCTTTATATTATATGCGTTCCAGCGTCTATAAACAACTATAGAAGTTCTCCATAGCGTTTGATATAAAGTTTTTTCATCATCGTAGCCAAAAGCATATATGCCAAAGTAATAGCGGCCAGCCAGCTAAAATATTCACCAGGCAGCGAAGCCAGCCCGATAGCATGTCCCACCGCTGTAAACGGTATCACTGTCAGCACTGCGATACCAATAAACGTAAGTAATGTCACAGGCGCTGAAGCGCGGCTCTGCAGGAAGGGAATCTTTGGCGTTCTGATCATATGGATAACCAGCGTCTGCGTCCACATTGATTCAACAAACCAACCAGCCTGAAAAACAGCGATATATAATGCCTGCTGGGCAGGATCACTCAGTTCGTGAAACAAATGGCCGCCGACAACGGCCGGACAAATGATGAAATACATCAGTGCATAGGTCAAAATATCGAAAACAGAACTTGTAGGACCGATCCAAAGCATAAATTTGCTGACACTGGAAGCATCCCATTTTCTGGGCTTGGTCAAAAACTCTTTGTCCACATTATCCCAGGGAATCGCCGTACAGGAGATATCGTAAATCAGATTCAGCAAAATCAGATGTATCGACGCCATCGGCAGGAAGGGCAGAAAAGCACTGGCGATCAAAACCGAAAAAATATTACCAAAATTAGACGAAGCCGTCATCTTGATATATTTAATCATATTAGCATAGGTTTTACGGCCTTCAAGAATACCCTTTTCCAAAACCAGCAAATCTTTTTCCAGTAAAATTACATCCGCCGATTCCTTGGCAATATCCACGGCCGTATCGACAGAAATACCAACATCAGAGGCTTTCATGGCCGCCGCATCGTTGATGCCATCGCCGAGATAACCTACAGAATGTCCATTTTCACGCAGCAGGCGTACTACTCTGGCTTTCTGCGCCGGCGCCAATTTGGCAAAAACAGTGGTATACTCTGCCGCTGCCGCCAATTCTTCGTTGCTCATAGCTTCCACCTCAGAACCCAACAGCATTTTTTCTGCTGCAAGTCCTACATGACGGCAAACACATTTTGTGACCTTTTCATTGTCCCCTGTCAGTATTTTCACGGCAACACCATGCTCCTGCAAAGCCCTGATCGCAGCTGCAGTCGTTTCTTTGGGCGGATCCAGAAAAGCCAGATAACCGATCAAAACCATTTCGTTCTCGTCTGCTATCGAAAAAGCTCCTATCGGCGAAGGATTGGTTTTCTGCGCTACGGCAATGACTCTCAAGCCATCGGCATTAAGCGCATCCACTTTTTCCATAACCAGCTTTTTCATAGAAGCCGTCAACGGCACTACACGCCCTGCATATTCGACAAAAGCCGAAATATTCAGCATTTCCTCTACGGCGCCCTTGGTGATCATTTGCGTTTTCCCATTCCGGTCTTCTACTACCACACTCATCCGGCGCCGTTCAAAATCAAAGGGCAGCTCATCTACCTTCTGGTAAAAATGTTCCAGATCGCCCAGCTGATCTTTGTTTTCTTCCTCTTCCAGTTTCGTCCTGCTGATAATGGCAATATCCATCAAATTTTTCAGACCCGTCTGATAATAACTGTTTAAAAAGGCATGCCGCAATACCCGCGGCGCTTCTTTGCCTTCAATATCCAGATGATATTCCAGTACAACCTTATCCTGCGTCAGCGTACCGGTCTTATCAGTGCAGAGAATATCAATAGATCCAAGGTTCTGGATCGAATTTAAATTTTTGATAATAACTTTTTCTCTGGACATTGCGACTGCACCCTTAGCCAGACAGGTCGTCACAATCATCGGCAGCATTTCAGGTGTCAGCCCTACGGCCACGGAAATTGCAAACAAGGCCGCATTCATCCAGTCACCTTTGGTAAAGCCGTTGATAAACAAAACTACCGGCACCATGACCAGCATAAAACGTATCAAAACCCAGGAAACAGAATTGACACCTTTTTCGAAGCTGGTTTTCGGAGGCTTGCTGTTCAGCGCCTTGGCCATTTCTCCCAAAAGCGTATCATTGCCCACTGCTACGGCAACTCCTACCGCTGTACCGCTGATGACATTACTGCCCATAAAGGCCAGATTAGGTTCTTCTGTTATAGAAGCTGCCTGAACATCCAGGCAAAGATATTTCTCTACCGGTTCACTTTCACCGGTCAATGCCGACTGACTGACAAACAGATCCCTGGCAAAAATAATACGGATATCAGCAGGTACCATATCGCCCGCCGATAAATGAACAAGATCACCGACGACGACTTCGTCCAGTGGTATCTCCTGCTGACCCGTTTCCATTCTTTCCACACAGGTCGTAGTTTCGATCATAGCCGATAATTTAGCCGCCGCATTACCACTTCTCGTTTCCTGCACAAAACGCAGGATACCGGAAATCATAACCATCGTCGTAATAATGATCACAGTCACGGCGTCTTCTTCACCCGGATCAGCCAGCCAGATATCTGTAAAAGCCGATACTGCCGCCAAAACAAACAAAATCGCTGTAAAAGGATTAATAAAAGCTTTGCAGATACGCGTGAACAGAGATTCTTTTTGTCCATGCGTCACAACATTATCGCCATACCGTTCACGAGCCTGCTCTACCATACCGGACGGCAATCCTTTGCCAGTCGTTCCCAAATACTTCAGAACTGTGTTCACGTCATGAGCTGCAGCAAAACGCAGTCTTTCATTGACCTTCTCACGATGCAGGATTTCCTGCGGGTTATTTTTTAAAAACAGTAATTTCTTTTTCATTGTTTTCTACCTCCTTACGGTTTTACTGCATACTTTCAGGAAAGTAGGACACACAACGAAAAGACAAAGTATTTATATGTAATTGTCGCGGAAGAACAGACGCCCTGACGGCAGACCGCTTCCTGGTTCTTCGCCTTTTGGTTTTATGCCCCTACTGCCTCCTGCGTCCATTCTTCTCACCTCACTTTTTTATAAAATATCTATAATCAAAATTCTGCGGCTGGCCGCGGCAAATAAAAAAACCGCGTCAATGCTTAAACAAAGACGCGGCAATAAAACAAATTTACCTTACAGTTCAATCAGAACCGGCCCTGTTCAAGCTTTAACTCCACAGGGCGGTGAAATTGCATTAGATTATGCCTTGTTGTCGACATAGCCTGTTCAAACCTGCTCATGGTGTCTCCACCACTCCGCGGCAGCAATCCATATCCCTGTGGTAGCCTCACCTACCAGAATATCCAGCTCCTAAATTATATATTAGGCTATTTAAATTTGTCAATACTTTATTCATTTACAAATCATATTTTCTTTATTCTGCAATAAACCGCGCAGTAAAAACAGAAACTGACGGGTATCGAACGGTTTGGCAACATGTGCATCCATGCCCTGTTCCAGTGACTGTTCCACATCATTTTCCAGCACATCTGCCGTCATCGCTATTATAACAACCGAGATAGCATCCGGACGCGGCAATGCTCTGATAGCAGCAGCAGCCTGATAACCATTCATCCTTGGCATTCTGATGTCCATCAAAACTGCGTCATAAGTAAACGGCTCTGCCTCGCAAAATAAATCGACCGCCTCTTCACCATCGCTCGCTGTAGCAAATTCGGCCCCGACATTACGCAACAGCTCACAAACAATTTCCATATTTATTTCATTATCTTCTACTACCAGCAGTCTGTAACCATGCAGATTGATCTCATCAGTTACAAGCGTTTGCTGCAAAACAGAGGCCTTGGCAAGACGCAGATCAAACCAGAAGCGACTGCCGACCCCAAATGTACTGACAAGCTTGATCTCACTGCCCATCATATGAGCCAGCTTCTGCGAAATGGCCAGACCCAGTCCCGTTCCTCCATAAAAAGCATCTGTACTGCGTCCGCCCTGATTAAATGCCTCAAAAATACATTGTCTATTGCTTTCTTTTATACCGATTCCCTCATCTTCTAAGACAAACCGGACCAGCATGCTCTCATCATCCTGTTCAAGCATATCGCATTTTAAAACAACTTTTTTATCTTTAGCTGTAAACTTTACTGCATTGGCTCCTAAATTTACCATGATCTGCTGCAGTCTTCTGCTGTCAGCGTACACAGAACAATCTGCAACATTTACCTTCCGCTGTAAAAGAACACCCTTTTTTTCTGCCAGCGGCTGCAGGATATCCAGGGTCGAAAAGATGATACTGTGCAGTGAAACTATCTGCGGCGTCAGCTGCAATTTGTCATTTTCTATTTTGGACATATCCAAAACATCATCTACTAATGCAGCCAGATGCCTGGACGCAGTATCGATCTTCTCCAAACAATCTAATACGGGCTGGCTGTCAGCAGCGCGCAGCTTTGCAATATCGCTCATTCCGACAATCGCGTTAATCGGCGTGCGTATCTCATGCGACATCCGCGACAGAAATTCGCTTTTAGCATTATGTGCGTATTCAGCAGCGCTTCTAGCCCGTTCCGCTGCAGCCAGTGCTTCAGCCAAACTATTATTAAACCTAGCCTGCTGGCGGTTTTTCAAAAATAGAAAAATACCCGTAAAACTCAAAGCCAATACCGCAAAAAATACTGTTCCGGCAACAAGAAAATTATTTTTAATAAATTCCCGCCAGTCCAATGCTCTGTGTTTAACGATGCTGTTATCTAAAATTATTTTATCCAGAGCACCTGCATCCAGCTTTTGGATTGATTTATTAAAAATACTCAATACCTCCGGCGGACATTTTTTAGAAATGCCGAAACCTACAGGTATTTCCATACTTACCGTCATTACAGGCATCAGGCTGGCATATTTGCTCAGATACCTGTTAGTTGTCATCACAATAGAATTGCCCAGCATAATATCGGCCTCGCCGTTGACCACCATTTCCAGACAGCTTTCTAAAGTGTCGCCATCAACAATCTGCCACTGCGGGTATTTCTGCCTGATGTAATCTGCAGTGCCTATAAATGAAGTTTTCATAGCTACTTTTAAACGGCTGTTAAAATCAAAGCTTTCTCCGCGCCTACCCAAAATCAGATAATTTTCTTTTAGAAAGCTGTCTGTGTGCAGAAAATCGTATTGGGCCTCCAATTCTTTCGTCCAGACGATTCCGGAAATAACATCAGCTCTGCCGTCAGCCAGCAATTCCCACGACGAGGCCATATCAGGAGTGTAGGTCATTTCCATCGTTAAACCGCTGTTCTGAGCCAATAATTTCAGCACATCCTGATAAGTGCCTTTATAAACGCCGTTTTTACCGTCCAGCCATTCCATCGGATAATTATCGGCATCACCGACAACACGCAGCGGTGCGGCTGTCTGGATATAAGCAAGTTCCGCCCTGGTAAACCCCTTGGCCAACTTGTCGGCACGTCCGTAAAAATTCTCGTACAACACGGCAGTAAAATAAGGATTTTCCAGCGTTATCGCCCGCATCGCCTGATCCAGCTGCTCCATTAATGCCGTATTGTTTTTTCCCGTAATGATATACGCAGGCAGATAATCAAATTTAGCAACCAGCTTTTTATCTTCGTCAAGCACACAATTCCCACTCATAATAGCATCGATCTTACCGGCAGCCAATGCTTCATTGACTTCTGCACCACTGCTGTAATAAAATTTCTGAACGCTGATGCCTTTACTCCCCACAAACTTGTCAAAACATAAATTAAGATAGTTGCCTTTGATCATGCCTAATCGTTTACCCTGCAATGACTGATAATCCTGATATAAAATATCGCTGTTGGTACCGGACGTATAAATAGCAGCAAAATCTAAAATACAGTTCTGCCTGCTGAAAAGGAAATCCGCCGCCCGATGCTCGCTGTACTGGGCTGGAAAAGTAAAATCGGCTTCACCGTTTTTCACCCACTCCAGACACTGTTCCCACGAACCGCTTTTATATTCATAAGTCCAGCCGGTATGTTCGGCAATTGCATCAAATAGAGCTACGCCATAACCTGCCAGCCGTCCGTCTTTGATACCGACAAAATTATCAATATCCGAATAGGCTATGCGTACTGTATTAGAAGCACCTGCACTGTTGACTACCAGCAGAACAAACAGCATCAACACAGCAGTCAATATTCTTTTCAGCATCCTAAATACCTCCCCAGCCAAAACATCGAACAATATTATTCAAGTAAACATTTGCGTATAATAATAATTATATCACTTTTATTTGTTTATATAAATATTTATTATCTTTCAGACATTTATTATGATCGAAGATAAAAAATAAAGGTCAACCAACTCCTGGCTGACCTCTGCTGCAAATCTTATTTATTGTCTTAAATTTTCTTCCTCAAATTTTAAACATCTTTCCTCATAACCATCTATTTTCATATCTAACCGTTCCAGTACAGCCTGCATAGCTACTATCTTGTCGGCAAGCTGCTGTCTTTGCTCTACCAAAAGAGCTTTACGGGCAGCAATCGTCTCCTTGCCCAAGCGGAACATCGCCACATATTCAATCAGCATTTCTACCGGAATACCAACACCGCGCATGCACTTAATAAATTCTACCCAATTACAATCTTTTTCATCATAATCACGAATACCGCTGCTGCTGCGCTTGACCGGCGGTATCAGGCCAATTCGTTCATAATAACGCAGCGTATCAGCTGTCAAGCCAAACGTTTTACTGACTTCTGCAATCGTCATAGAGCAACACCTCCTCCTGCGATTATTTTAACACCTGGAGTCAACTCCAAGTCAAGCAATAATTTATTTTTAAGATTATTTACGTTATTACATACCAAACACTTTCACTGCTTCCTGCATATTTTGGATAACTGTAACTTTAAATGGACAGCGTTTCTCACAAGCGCCGCATTTCACGCACTCCCCGGCATGATGCCGCAGCGCAGCATAATGTTCGCGTACTGTTTCAGGAACACTGTTCTGCGCTTTGGTAAGATTCAAAAATTTAGTTACTGCTGCCACATCTATTCCCTGCGGACAGGGAGCACAATGTCCGCAATACATGCAGTGTCCTTCCCAGCTGATTTTCGGTAAAGCGGCAAAAGCAGCCGCATAGTCCTTTTCAACATCAGCCGCCGTAGTATATTCAAGACATTTTTCCAGCTCGTCAACAGTATGCGCTCCCGACATCACCGCCGCTACTCCGGGACGCGTCAAAGCATAGTGCAGACACTGATTAACAGTCAAAGCTTTTCCTGCCGGCGAAAGCTCTTCATCCAGCAAATCACCGCCGCCAAAAGCTTTCATTACGGTTATAGCGACACCCAGGCGGCTGCAGGTTTCATACAGCGCTTCCCGCTCCGGATCCATATTCACAAGCTGCCTGTCATAATTTTTCCCATCCCAAAGCGCATAACAGTCTTCATTCGCCGGCTGCAGGTCATAGCAGGGATTAACGCTGAACATCAGTACATCGATCAAACCGCTTTGTACAGCCTGCATAGCTGCGGCAGGATTATGGCTGCTCAAGCCGATATACCTGATTTTTCCCTGAGCCTGCATTTCTCTTGCATACGCCATTACCGGGCCACCAGCTACCGCTTCCCAATCTTCCAGAGAGTCCACATAATGGATCATCCCAATATCTATATAGTCCGTTGCCAGCCGTGTCAGCAGATCTTCAAAGCTCGCTTTCACTTCCCCGATCTCCCTGGTCCGCTTATACTGTCCCTCCTGCCAAACCGTACATAAATGTGCCTGTAAAACAAATTTACCGCGGCGGCCACGCAGCCATTTACCCAAACGGCTGCGCATTTCCGGCTGCGGCGCATACAAATCAATACAGTTGATGCCGCCTTGCTCTGCCGCATTCAGCAGTTGCTCTGTTAAGGCACCTTCGTTGGCAACAAAGCCTTCGCACCCTAATGCTATCACACTGACTTTAATACCTGTCCGTCCCAATTCACGATATTCCATACTCCAACACTCCTTCTCCTTAAAGCAATACCTTACCACCCAAAATCAACGTCAGCAGCAAGTACAAAAGCGGCTGATGCAGTAGATAGACTGACAAAGACCTCCGTCCGCAAAAACTCAGACTGCGGCTGCCATAATCGAAGATCTGAGGAAACCCGCCCAGAGCTTCACAAAAACGCAGACAGTAATATCCTGCCAAATATAAAAAGAACCAGGGCACTAAAGAAAAATAATCACTGGAAACAAATCCTGCCTCTGTAAACCCTACATAAGTAGTGAATTTATTCAGATACAGCTGCTCCGGTATTTTGAAAAAATTCCAATCCTCAAAACCTAAATAACCGTCGTTGATATTGCGGGTCAGAAAAAATAACATACCACTTGCTGTAATGCCCCAGACAGGAGCCAGCCTGCACAGCTGCCGGTCAAGCAGCTCCAGCAGCAGCATACCTGACCCCAGAAAGAATAAAACGCCAAAGGTAACCGCCTGGTCCGGCACAAAAATGTGCGTTATAACCATCACCAGGACACTTCCACCAAAAACCTGCACAGCACGCCGTACAGCTCTTTTCCCCAAAGGCCAGCAAAAGCCTGATAGAAAAATAAAACGCCAGCAAATACTTTGCTGCCACCAATAACACAAACTGCTATGAAACCAGGGCAAATCCTGCTCAAATAAATACACCAGGTCCCAAAAAAAATGATAGACGATCATCTCCAATAACAGCAGCCCTCGCAGACTGTCCAGCAAGGCGTATCTTTTTTCATTATTCAGCCCCCGCATAACAAACCTTCCCCCATATATACTTTAAAGCAGAAACTTTAGCTCTCTAATTTCACGTCGCTGTAATATTCTCTGCTATGGTAAAATAAACACCTATGCGTTCCTCTTTTATCAATCATAACACTTAAAGCTCACTCCAAGTCAAGATACAAATAAAAATTTTCCCTGTATCCTGCTTTAAATTGCTGTTGTTTTATTTTCCTCCAGTAATTTTAATATGAATATCCTCTAACCCTTCGTCCATCTTATCCCAACAAAAAACAGCAGGCCTTATAGGCCTGCTGTTTTCATTATTTCTATACTATCATTTTTTATAGCCGCACTTCGGACAAACACCATTTTCATTCAAGGCAATACCACACAGCGGGCAACGATCAATTTGATTCTTGGTTGTGAACTCTGCCGAAGCAGTATTGACACCGCTGACAAAAGTTATTTTCGCAATATTGAGTTTGTCTTTAAGCAGATCATAAACGATCTTGATCATGCCCTCGACAGTCATAGTTTCTTTTGTAACCACAAGACGACAATCCGGGTATGCTGTTGCCAGCTCTGTCTTGAAAGCCGCGCCTTTCATCTGGTTCTGCGGAGCGCCATTACGGATACCCTGTTTTTCGTAAACATCAAGTACTGCCGGCAGTAGCGGATCATCTTCCCTCAAAATCAGTGCATGATCGAAGTTCTTTAAAACGTCCCAGGCAGTTTTTTGAATTTCATTACAGGGAAATACCATATTGACACCTGGTTCGACAGAATCTTCCACCTCAATAGTCAGAATACCTGAATGTCCATGCAGATACTGTGCTTCACCTTTGAACCCATAAAATCTATGGGCATATTGCAGGTCTAATGTTGTAATACTTCTCATGTCTTTATCCTCCTATATTTTTATTTACGGGGTCAGCGCCCGAATACGCATTTGTTAATCGAAATATCCAAGTCTGTTATCTGCTGTTAATGATATTTTCTTTAGTATTAATATAATATTATTTTCTGTTTTTGTCAATAACTTTTTAGTTTTTAATTCTATTAGAAAATTAATATCCTTTATTGTTTCATATATTATACATTAATCTTAATTATTGCTCCAACAGTTCCTACCAGCCTCAAATAAAAAATACACTCGCTAGCCCCTGAACTTTAATAGTTCAATAATCAGCAAGTGTAAAAAATAAAAGCTGCAGAATCTAACGATTCTACAGCTTTATAATTTGATTGGTGCGAGTGACAGGAGTCGAACCTGCACGCCGAAGGCGCTAGATCCTAAGTCTAGTGCGTCTGCCAGTTCCGCCACACTCGCAAACAGGCAAAAAAAATGGTGATCCACCCGCGACTCGAACGCGGGACACCCTGATTAAAAGTCAGGTGCTCTACCGACTGAGCTAGTGGATCACATTGGCTGGGGCGGCTGGACTCGAACCAACGCATGCGGGAGTCAAAGTCCCGTGCCTTACCGACTTGGCTACGCCCCAAGGATAGAAACCGGATAATTATGGGGTGACTGGAGGGGATCGAACCCTCGAGTAACGGAGCCACAATCCGCCGTGTTAACCGCTTCACCACAGCCACCAAATTGTCCAAACTTAATAGCTTGGCGACGAATGTTATTCTACCATAGCCACTAGTTTATGTCAATCTTTTTTATAAACTTTTTTACATTTTTTTGCAGGGATTATTATTTGCAGACAGCGATTGCTTCTATTTCAACTTTAACACCTTTCGGCAGTCCCGCAACCTGTACGCAGGAACGCGCAGGAGCGTTTTCAGCAAACTTTTCACCGTAAATGCTGTTAACAACGCCAAAATCTTCCATATCAGTCAAAAAAACAGTGGTTTTTACCACATCGTCAAAAGTCAACCCTGCCTCAGACAATACGCCTTCCATATTTTTCAAGACTCTGATCGTCTGCGCTTCAATACCTTCATCTACTACTTCGCCTGTTTCAGGAATCAAAGCTATCTGACCTGACATATACAACATACCATTAGCCATAACAGCCTGAGAATAAGGCCCGATAGCAGCCGGTGCATTTTCAGTCTTAATAATTTTTTTCATTTGATCTACCTCCATTTAATACTTATCTAAAATATTTTTCAAATTTTACCATCAGCGGCAAAATAAGCCTGTGCCCAGGCCAGTGCAGTTGGTGTCTGTGCCAGTCCGCCTTCCGCCGTTTCCTTGAGCGTGCAGGGCAAACGATCGCCTACTGACTTCATCGCATCAATGGCTTCGTCTGCAGGGATAAAGCTTGTGATACCAGCCAGAGCCAATTCTGCTGCCAGCAACGCCTGTGCAGCGGCACCGCCGTTTCGTTTGATACACGGCACTTCTACCAGACCGGCAACAGGGTCACAAACAAGCCCCAGCATATTTTTGAATACTATCGCCACTGCATGTCCTACCTGTTCCGGAGTGCCTCCCAGCACATCTACAGCAGCACCGGCCGCCATAGCCGCACCACTGCCGCATTCAGCCTGACAGCCGCCCATAGCGCCCGACAGTGAAGCGCGGCTGGCTATGACCATACCAATATTACCAGCCACTACCAAAGCTTCAGCCATTTGCCGTTCGTTCAAATTGTAATGCTGCTTCAATGCCAAAAGTACTCCCGGCAGAACGCCGCTGGCTCCGGCGGTAGGAGCGGCGACGATACGTCCCATCGCCGCATTGCATTCACCTACAGCCATGGCATAAGCCACAGCATCGTTAACGACACCGCCTAAAATATTTTTATAATTTTCAGACTGTCTGGCCTCCTGCAGCTTTTTAGCAGCACCACCAGTCAGGCCGCTGTGTGAACTTACCCCGGTCAGACCGAATGCTGCCGATTCTTCCATTACCTGCAGCATTGTCTGCATCTGCTCTAATATAGCATCTTCACTCAGTTCAAGCTCTTCGCTGCTGAGCTTCAGCAGATAAGTATGTAACGGAACACCCTGATCAGCTGCGGCCTCAATCCAGGTCCTTAAAGAAATTTTCTCGTTAATCACGCTGCACCTCACAAAACATTACGGATGAACCGCACCGACTGCATAGGTTCCAAAGCAGCAACCAGATTGATTATCGGCTCCGGCACGACCTGGTCACATTCAATGACCATCGTTGCCAACCCGCCTTTATTCGCCCTGAAAACCCGCATACCGGCAATATTGATACCGGCACTTGCCAAAGCGCTGCTGACCAGGGAAATAACACCAGGCTTATCCTTATGCAAGGTAAGGATCGCCGGCAGCTTACCGCTCAGTTCTACAGCCGCACCGTCAATAGAAGTTACCAGAACCTGTCCGCCGCCAATAGAAGAACCAATAACTTCGCATTTTCTGCCATCTGCAGCTGTCAATTTAAAATAGACCGTATTGGGATGTGTCAGATCACCTAGATTGATCGTGGAAAATGCGTATTCCAAGCCCTGCTTCTGCGCAAAATCCATTGCCTGCGGAATCCTGGCATCATCCGGCAGCCAGCCCATCAGTCCCGCAAGAAGCGCCATATCCGTGCCATGGCCGCGGTAAGTTTGAGCAAAGCTCCCATGCAAAGCAATCTGCGCCTTTACCGGCCAGGCCCCCAGAATGCTGATCGCCAATAACGATAAACGTACGGCTCCAGCCGTATGCGAGCTGGACGGACCAATCATTACCGGTCCGATAACATCAAATATATTCATAATAACCTCACTGCTTTTACTATTGCGTCCTTATTCCACATTATCCAGCGAACGATGCGCCAGACCTACACACAACTCATTGAGATTGAGCACGCCTACCGCCATATAAATAGCAACGCACAAATGCTCACCGCAGCGGGCAACACCGATCTTGCCGCCGACATTAAAGCCCAAAGCCTTGGTTTTCACCTGCTCTAAAGCCGCATGAGCAGCGCCTGCTACCGCACCGGCGCCAACATGCGTATCTGAAACCAGGCCCTGCCTCTGCGCTGCCACTACAGCACGTTCAACAATCTTGACAATAGACGGAATAAATTCCCCGCCAAAATCGACCGCTGTCGAACGAATACCCTGTTCAGCCAGTTCCTGCTTGATTCTCTGCTCTTCGCTGCGTGAACCTGTAACAGCTATTTTCAGGGCCGCACGGCCGATTTCAATACTGGTGAGTTTGCTGTCGGTCATAATATCAAGCCTCTTCCTCTACATATTCCGGTACTTTAATCGGAGTTTTATCAACAACTGCCACTATTAAAAAGGTTACAATACAAATAAGCCATTCAAAATAAATTACATGCTGCAGAACATGGAGCGCCGGTACAAATTCCCAGACCACCAGCCCTAAAAGTCCGACCAGCGTTGTATAAAAAGCACTGCTTCTGCGGCACAGCCCCGGCGCAAACACAGTAAATAAAAAGACACAGGTCAGAGCGGTAGTCATCGACAGACCGGCAATCATGGTCTTCAAAATACCTGCGGCATTGAAAGCAAACCATAAGGTTATCAAACCAACCCCGAAAATAGTCAGACGATTGACAGTGACAAATTTTTCATCGCTGACAGAAGGATTAATAAAACGTTTGTAAATATCCTGACTGAACAAAGTGCCCGCCCCCAAAAGGATCGTGCAGGCAGTAGAAACATCGGCCGCCCACAAGGCAGCCAGCGTCGTTCCTGATGCCACCGGGTTCAGACTCATAACGACTTTCGGCAGAGCCATAGTCGCCGTAATATCCGGGAAAGAAACCTTCGCTACAATGCCGAGCAGCGCGCATAAAAATCCGATCGGGAAAATCAAAATGCCGCCTAAAAGAAAACCTTTACGGGCAGTTTTGGCATCACGGGCACCACAGGCAATCTGCACCGGTCCCTGTGCCGTGATCGCTTGTGTGACCATAACTATGAACCAGCCGATAATGACCGCCATCGGTATACCAGCCAAAGGATCGAACCAATCCAGCGTCGGCGGCAGCTGAGCCGCAATATTCTCGATCCCGCCGGCATTATTGACAGCGGCAAAGCAGGAATACAGGACACCGACATAAATCAGACAAACGCTGACGATATTGGAAAGACCTGAGGACCACAGACCGCCGATCAGGGTGATGCCGATGAAAACAACGGCACTCATCATCATGCCGCCTTTAAAACTGAAAATGTCAGGCAGCAGTGAAGCCAGAATCGCCCCGCCCGCCAAATACTGCAGCGCCGTAATAACAGACATAATAATAACAAGACCGACCGCGCTGATGACACGACCTTTCGTATCATAGTATTTCTCAAAAAATTCCGGGATCGTAGAAATCTTCATCGCCCGCAGTTTCCCAGCGGCAACAAGCCCCATCACGACAGCCCCCGCTGCCCAGGCTGCATTATACCAGCCTGCCGCCATACCTACTTTAAAGGCATTTTCGGCAACGCCCACTGTAGAAGCCGCACCGACCGCAAGCCCCGTAATATTGACCGCGATCAGGCTGGCACTTAATTTACGCCCGGCAAACAAATACTCCGTCGAGCCTTTATCAGCCCGCCTTTTAACATAAAAACTGATACCAAACAAAAGCGCGATATACACGCACACGATAATCAACTGAATAGACAAATGCCACACTACCTTTCTACGCTGCTACATTGCTGCTTATTAAAACCACTCTGCGCCTCAGAAGGCGCCTGCTGCCATACTACCCTCCTACCCATCAAGTATGGATATAATTATATCAATTTTCTTCTGCAAAGTGAAGTAAAACAGCTTTTTAAAACACTTTTTTACTTTCTTTAGCTCATTTACATTCGCTGGCTGCCTTGTAAAATTTTTTATACTTTGCTGTCGGCAACAAGGATTTTAGATTTTTATGTCGAATGTAAAAAAGATTACAGAAGATTTATTTATCTGAAATTCCCTGATAAGTGAGGCTTAAATTTATGTATTCTTACAAAACCAGCGGCACCTGCTCTCAACAAATAAATTATGACATCGTTGACGGCAAGGTCCATAATGTTACTTTCGTCAACGGCTGCCCCGGCAATCTTAAAGCTATCGGTATCCTGGTAGAAGGACTTCCCGTCGAGGAAGTTGCCGCAAAACTGCGCGGCATTCACTGCGGCAACCGCAGCACCTCCTGCGGCGACCAGCTGGCTCAGGCCCTGGAGCAGCATCTAAACAAATAACAACATCGCAAATTCCAAGGAAAGGGGGCACCTGCAATGTATAAGATCCTCAAAAGTACACCAAACGGCATCGATGAGCTTGAGCTTGAACAATTAGAAAAGGGCTGCTGGATCGACATTGTCAGTCCCTCCCCTGAAGAACTGCATGAAATAGCCGCCGCTACTAAGATCCAGCTGGATTTTCTGACGGCCGCGCTTGACGAAGAAGAAAAATCGCGTATCGAAACCGAAGACGACCAGATCCTGATCCTGGTCGATATTCCTTTTTTACGCAGTAACAAAGACTACGACACACTGCCGCTCGGCATTATCATCGCTGAAGACTTTATTGTCACCGTCTGTCTGGAGCCTAACGCTGTTGTTGCTGACTTTTCTTCCTATAATCATCGTTTCTTCAGCACCTTCAAAAAAACGCGGTTCCTGTTCCAGATCCTTTATAAATCAGCTACTTTATATCTAAAGTATATTCGTATCATCATCAAACGTACTGATGAACTGGAGCAGCATCTGCGTAAATCCATGGAAAACTCCGAGTTATTCAACCTGCTGGATCTTCAGAAGTCACTGACCTACTTTACTACTTCCCTGCGCAGCAATTATATCGTTACTGAAAAACTGCTGCGTCTGCGTTCTACAAATCAGTCAGGACATTTGATCAAGCTCTACGAAGAAGACGAAGACCTTTTGGAAGACGTCATCATTGAATATAAGCAGGCTATTGAAATGGTTGAAATGTACAGCCATATTCTTAACAGCATGATGGAAGTATTTGCCTCTATCATCAGTAATAACCTGAACTTAGTTATGAAGTTCCTGGCTTCTGTAACCATTATTTTAGCTATCCCCACAACTATCGGCGGCTTATGGGGCATGAACGTTCCGGTGCCTCTGGAAGGTAACGAATTCGGTTTTGTCACCATCACTTCCATCGCCCTGCTGATTTCTGTAGGTACAGGCTACTGGTTGTGGAAACGCCGCATGTTCTAGGAGGATATTATGTCAAAAATACTAGCAGAACAATTATTGGCCGGTATTATTCTCGGCGATAACGATAATCAGGAATATATTTATCTTCCAGGCGGAGAAGTAGGAAGCGATACTCCCTGCTGTGTCTTTGAAAGCAAGTCCGGACGACAGGACCTGCCGCTGGATAAAGCCGTAGAACAGGCCAAGCGCCTGCATCTAAAACCCGTAGCGCATCCGGAAATGGGCCGGCGCTCATACTGAACCTGAAGAAGAAGACCCCGCTGCAATAATGCAGCGGGGTTATTTTTATGCTTTTTATTTTTTTACATAACGCTCCCAAAACTCGTCTTCAGGCAGCGGTCGGGCAAAATAATAACCCTGACCCAACTGGCAGCCCAGCTTTTGCAAAACCTTGAGCTGCTCTTCATTTTCAATGCCCTCAGCCAAAGTCAGCGTATCGCCAAATTCACGGCACATAGAAACCGCCGCCTTAAACAAAATCTGCGTTTTAGGATTGTCTACGATACTGTCCGTAAGACTTTTGTCAAACTTTACCGTATCAAAATGCACCTGTGACAATAATTCCAGATTAGAAAAGCTAGTACCGAAATCGTCCATGGAAATACTGAAGCCAGCCTCATGCATCCGTTTGATCAAATCCACAAGCAGCTCTTTTTCCAGCAAACCAAAGCTTTCCGTGATCTCCACATCTATCAGACATGGATCAATACCATATTTCTTACAGATAGCCACACTGTTTTTGATTGTATCTTCCGCAATCAACGTTACCCGCGAAACATTTACAGACATCTTAAAAACTCTGCCGCCACGTTCACGCCAGTCTTTCAGCATCCGGCAGACTGTCTTCAGAACAAAGATGTCGATATAATTTATCAAACCATTTTCTTCGTAACCAGGAATAAAATTATCCGGCGCTATTATCACTCCCTGATCGTCGATTTTTCTGACCAGGGCCTCGGCACCTTCTATCAGACCTGTCTGCAGGTTTATTTTCGGCTGCAGGTAAACTTTGAACCTTCCTTCCGCGATCTCGGCCAACAGCCGGTGCGCGCTTTCTGCTTTATGATTATAATCGGCGGTCAGATTTTTATAGCCAAACGATTTTGTCGCTTCCATCACCGCATTTGCCTGAGATACTTTTTTATAAATATCCCGGCAATTATCGCTCCATAAGCTGCCGACCGAGACCCTGAAATCTGTCTCTGCACTGAATTTAGCTTTCAGCGCCGCTACTTTTGCTTCAAAATCCGCTTTATCCATATTCAGCGCCAAACTGACAAACTCATCACTGCCGACACGAAATGAATTAACGCCAAAAACACTTTTGATAAGTGCTGCTATCCTGATCAGGACCCTGTCACCCGAATGATAGCCCTTGGTTGCATTGATATTGCGCAGCCCGTTGATATCCATATCGACAATACCTATCTGCCGTATTTTCTTAATTTCTATATCCTTCAACAGACTGCTGTATTTCTCTCTATTATACAGTCCTGTAAGATTATCTACCCAACGGATCTGTTCCAATTTTTGATCCAGATATTTTTTCTGCTGTTCCAGTTCTTCTTCCTTAAAATTATATAGAATTTCAAAACGCAGACGACGCCCCATATAATTGAATAAAATACTCTTGACCTGTAAATAGCGCTGTACCGACGGCTGATATATTTCTTCCACAAACATGCGCTCTGTAGTCAGCAGATTATTCCGGCAGAACCTGCACTTGCTGTTCAGTCCCTGTAAAACCGTATAACATTTTTTACCGCAGTAGCTGTCATCTTCATAAGCCAGCTGCAGCATGTCTTTCGCACTCTTATTCATATAAACAATTTCACAGGTATCAACATCAATCAGATAGATCGCTCTTGCTGTTTCTGTACGCGCTATTTGAGGAAATTCGTCGAAGCCCATCATTTTCGAGCTCATTTCTGCACCTCTTTTATAAATATTCCCAGTCGCAACTTTTACTTTAGTTAAAAAAAGCTTCTTCAGGATATTTATTTTTAACATTTTTAAAAGTTTGCATTTTGTTTATCCATTTGTATTATAACATCATTATAATATCTATTCAATATTTTTGGTTTTTTAGAATATTTTTATTCTTAAAACAACAAAAGGCGCTGTGTAATTTATACACAACGCCTCAAAGACCACTTTTATTTAATTACAATAACTGGCAGTTCGGATTCTTCGATCACCGTTTTACTGACACTGCTTTTTAAAAGCCCTTCCAGAGCTCCAAAGCCGCGGCTACCAATAACAATGCTGTCACAGTTTTCTCGACGGCTCAGCTTAATTATTTCTTCAGCTGCTCTACTGCCGATAGCCAGCAGATAATCGCAGGGGATTTCCTGTTTGTCCATTAAGTGCTTGGCAGCGCCCAGCACCTCATTGCCGATCTGCATCACCGGCCCATTGGCACTATAGACCAGTTCTTCTTCCAAAGGAGCACCGCCGACAGCTTTAATCCCCGGCTTAACGACCGTCAAAATAACCAGGTGTCCACCCGACAGCTTTGCCAGCGAAGCGGCATATTCCATGGCCCGCCAGGAATATTCAGTCCCGTCGATAGGTACGAGGATTTTTTTTAACATATTCATCATCCTTCATCAAAACTTTAAACACAGCTCCGCAATTATTTTACGATCAGTACCGGCACTGTTGCATACTGAGAAACCTTGGAACTGACGCTGCCCAGGAAAAATTCAGCAATGCCGCTGAGTCCGCGGCTGCCCAAAACGATCGCGTCGGCTTCCACTTTTTTGGACAAAGCGATGATCCGTTCCGACGGATGCCCTACTTCCATATCATATTCAACTTTATGCGGATAGGAGCCGACCATTTCTTTGGCCAGTTCCAAAACCTTATCACCGACTTTTTCCAATTCGCTGTTACCCTGATTAATCGTAGCATGGTCAAGCGGGACTGCCAAAAGAGCAGCATTATTATAAGGCTGGATTACGTTCACTACCAAAATTTCACTCTCAAATTTTTTACCGATCTCCAACGCATTATTCAATGCGCGCCATGCGGTTTCGGAACCGTCTACAGGTACTAAGATTTTTTTAAACATAATACGCACCTCCTGCTATCTTAACTGCTTTTAGAATATTCAAAATCAATAATAAGCTTATTGGTTTCACTGTTAATTTCTCTTTTTACAGCCTAAATTCCTGCTAAAGCAAAATTATTTAACTTTATTTTTTTTCGCCTGATGCTTCAGGGATTTTTTACTTACTTTTTTGATCTCTGACGGTGCCGGAGCATCATCCATACTGCCGCCTTTACCAAAACGGTAATACAGCAGCATTAATCCTAAAAGCAGCATCGGCAGGCCGCCGATAACATAACGGTATTCGGCCGGCGCAGTGATCGTCAGAAAATCATAACCAATGATCGCTATCGGCACAAGAATGATCTGCGAATAACGGCTTGCAGAACTCGTCGTCCCCATAAGACGGATCACCAGTCCGTAAGCCAGGAAGGCCACAGCAAAAGACACAAAAGACATAAAGCATAAGAAAATAAAAAATTCCATAACAGCTCTCCTCGTTTAACGTTCTTCCCTGTCATAAGGCTGCCCCAGCGCCTGAGGCGCTGCCAGACGGCCCCCTTTGCGGGCCAGAACCAAAATCAAAACCACTATCGTAAAAATATATGGAAGCATATTCAAAATAAAAACAGACACGGGCAGGCCAATGACCTGCAAATGAAAGCCCAAAGCATCAATGCCGCCGAAAAGATACGAACCAAGCAGCGCACGCCAGGGATCCCACAGAGCAAAAATTACAAGTGCCACCGCGATCCAGCCGCGTCCGGCCGTCATATTTTCCAGCCAGCAGGGAGCATAAGCCAGCGACAAATACGCGCCGCCCAAACCGGCTAAAGCACCGCCCATGATCACATATAAATACCGCAGTCCAAAAACATTGACGCCTACAGCATCTACAGCAGCCGGATTTTCTCCCAAAGCCCTCATAAACAGCCCTGCTCTTGTACGGTACAGATAAAAAGCAACAGCAGCCACTAAAATATAACTGCAGTAAACCAGCAGATCCTGCCTGAACAGTACCGGCCCCAGCACCGGGATCTCACTGAGCCCCGGTACAGCCAGCTTACTGAAAACAACAGTCGCCTGCTGCCCCACATAATCCAAACCCAGATAACCGGATAGACCCGTGCCAAACAAGGTCAGCGCCAAACCGCTGACGACCTGGTTTGCCCGCAGGGTGACAGTCAGAAAAGCGTGTATCAGCGCCATCAATGAACCTGCCAGCAGCGCCATCCCAACACCACTTAGAAGACTGCCCGTCTGCTGAGCGGCAATGAACCCGGCACAGGCACCGACCAGCATCATCCCGTCCACACCCAGATTGGTAACACCAGCTCGCTCGGAAATCAGTTCACCCAGCGCAGCAAACAAAATAGGGGTACCGGCCGTAATAGAGGCAGCTAAAATTGAAATGAGCAATGTCTCATTCACTCTCTTCGCCTCCTTCATTTTTGATCAGGCGCAGCTGATAATTGGTAAAGATATCAGCGCCGACGACAAAGAATAAAATAGCTCCCTGCAGCATTGTTGCCACAGCCGAAGGAATCCCCAGTGTCTGCACCATAAACCCGCCGACATGGATAATCGCAAACAAAAAAGCTACTACGATAATCGCTGCCGGATGCAGCCGCGCCAGCCAGGCCACAATAATTGCCGTATAACCATAACCGGGACTGATACCCGGCTGCAGCTTGCCAACGATGCCGCTGACTTCAATCATGCCGCCCATCCCGCAGACAGCACCGCTTAGCAGCATCACCAGCAAAACATTTCTGGGAATATTGATCCCGGCATAACGGGCAGCCGTAGGATTGGAACCAATAACAAGTGTCTCGTAGCCCCAGCGGGAATCACGAAAAACTACTGCCAGAACTGCCGCTAAAACAAATACAATAATGATACCGGCATGTACGCGCAGATCTCCGAAAGAGGGCAGCAAAGCCGACTCACTGAAGGCCGCTGTCAAAGGAAAATTCAAGCCCTTGGGATCACGCCACGCACCATAGACCAGATAATTGACCCATAAAATTGCAATATAATTCATCATCAGCGTCGTAATCAGTTCGCTGACCAGCCACTTGGTTTTGAACCACCCGGCTAAAAGTCCCCACATCCCGCCTGCCGCAGCTCCCAGCAGCAGCATGCCCGGCAGCATGATCATAGAAGGCAGGTCAGGATAAGTCAGCGGCAGCCAGCTGGCCGCACAGGCTCCCATATAAAACTGCCCTTCAGCGCCGATATTCCAGATCTGCATCCTGAAGGCAATGGCAATGCCTAATCCGCACATCGCCAGCGGTATCATTTTGACGATCGTTTCCGAAATACCATACTCAGAACCTAACGCACCGCTGAACATGGCATAATATACCTCAAAAGGATCGCGCCCCGTCACTGCAAAAAAGATACCGCAGAAAACCAGAGCGGCGAAAGCTGCCACCACCGGCACCAGCGAGCGCATCAGCGGACTGGGTGCCAGACGTTTTTCCATTACCAGCTTCATACGCCCGCACCTCCCGCTTCGGTAATACCCGCCATCAAAGCACCGATTTTTTCTGTATCCATTTCGCTGACAGGGAATTCACCTAAAATCTGCCCGGCAAACATAACGCCTACACGATCAGCCAGCTTTGCGATTTCCTCCAGCTCTTCCGATACCAGAATGATCGCAGTCTGTTCTTCTTTCAGCTGCAGCAGCAGCTTGTGCACTGCTTCGATAGCACCTATATCCAAGCCGCGTACCGGGTACAGTACGATCATCAGCTTGGGTTTAGCGGCTATCTCGCGTCCCAGCAGCAGTTTTTGCAGATTGCCGCCGCTCATCATCTTCACCGGCTGGAAAATCGATCCCAGCTTCACATCAAAATCTTCTACGATACGTTTTGTCGCCGCTATAGCAGCTTCACGCCGAATCCGCCAGCCTTTGGAAAATTTACCGTCATATTCTTTCAGGATCACGTTATTGACCGAATCCAGATTTGGCACCAGCCCCATACCCAGACGATCCTCCGGCACATAACTGATACCTGCTTCGATCATTTCCTTCGGTTTTTTATTGGTAAGGTCCTGTCCGTAAAAAAATATTTTTCCGCCCATCGCCGGCCGCAGTCCGGCAAGTACCTCAGCCAGCTCGCGCTGACCATTGCCCGATACTCCGGCGATACCATAAATTTCACCCGCTCTGACTGCAAGCCTGACATTGTTCAGTCCAACCGTATTCATATCATTGAGAGCTGAAACCTGCTCCAACTGCAGCACCACTTCACCGCAGTGCTCGCAGTTTTTTTCATAGGTATTCAGCACCTCGCGGCCGATCATCATCTGCACCAGCTTGTCGCGACGCATATCTTCTTTTGCGGCGCTGCCGGTTACACAGCCGCCGCGCAAAACAGTTACTCGGTCGGCCAGTTCCTCGACTTCGTTGAGTTTGTGGGAAATAAAAACTACCGCACAGCCGTCGTCTGCCATCTTTCTCAGATTGACGAACAGCTCGCGTGTCTCCTGCGGCGTCAGAACAGCCGTAGGCTCATCCAGGATCAGCACACGGCTGCGATGATAAAGCATCCGCAAGATCTCCACGCGCTGTTTTTCTCCCACACCAAGCTGCCAGACATAGGCCCGCGGATCTACCTGCAGTCCATATTTCTCACCCAGACTTTCAATATCTGCTATGATCTGCTCCGGTTTCAGCAAAAAACCGCCTTTGCTCTGGCTCAGAACGATATTCTCAGCTACCGTAAAAGATTCGATCAGTTTAAAATGCTGATGTACCATCCCGATACCGCTGGCAATGGCGTCAGCAGGCGAAGCAAACTTTACTTCCTCCCCGCCAACCATGATACAGCCTTCTGTAGGCTTGTAAAGACCTGTAAGGATACTCATCAAAGTACTTTTACCGCTGCCGTTTTCACCCAAGAGCGCATGTATCTCACCGGGGTACAATTCCAAATTTATTTTATTGTTGGCGATAACGCCAGGAAACCGTTTCGTTATCTGCCGCATACTGATAAGAGGCAAGGTCATGACTTTGCTCCGTTCATCATAAAATTAATCCGCTCCTCCGCATAGCTGCGCGCCGATCTGGCGGGCAACATAGACTCCGCTCGCACTGGCCTGTGACAACCCCCTCGTGATACCGGCACCGTCGCCGACGGCGAACAGGTTCGGGATCTTAGTTTCCAGCTTATCATCAAGTTCCAGACGCGTACTATAGAATTTTACCTCTACACCGTAAAGCAGGGTATCGGCATTAGCCATCCCCGGCGCCACCTTATCCAGCGCATAAATCATTTCGATGATATTATCCAAATGGCGTTTAGGCAGCACCAGGCTCAAATCGCCGGGCGTAGCCGACAAGGTAGGCTTAGTAAAGCTTTTTTCCAGACGTCTTTCATTAGTACGCCGGCCTTTGATCAAATCGCCGAAACGCTGCAGCAGCACGCCGCCGCCCAGCATATTGGAAAAAGAAGCGATACGTTTGCCGTATTGATGCGGTTCAGTAAACGGTTCTGTAAATTTATTGCTGACCAGTAAAGCAAAATTCGTATTATGACTGTGCAGCTTGGGATCGCGGAAACTGTGCCCGTTGACTGTAATGATGCCGTCAGTATTTTCGGCCACTACATAACCGTTGGGATTCATGCAGAAAGTACGGACCAGATCATTATACTGCCGTGTCCGGTAAACCAGCTTAGCTTCATAGACTTCGTCAGTAATGTGTTTAAAGACCTGCGCCGGCACCTCTACCCGCACGCCTACGTCGACCTGATTGTTAATAAAGGACAATCCCAGCCCGCGGCACTGTTCGGTAAACCATTCCGCACCGGCACGTCCGGGAGCAGCGATCAGATAATCACAGCGAATATCAGCTTTATCCTCACCGCGAACGCCCAGTTCAAAACCGTCACCGTGCCTCTTGATAGTTTCCACATGGGTATTACAGCGGATCTCCATTCGCTCAGCCAGATATTTATAAATATGCTCCATAATAATAAGGTTATTTTCAGTCCCCAGATGCCGGACCTTGGCGTTTAAAAGGTGCAGATCATGTCCCAGCGCCAGACCGCCGATAGTACTGTTCTTTGTGCTGAAATATTCGCCGGGAGCGCCATGACGGCAATTAAGCTCATCAACATAATCAATCAGCTCGATTACAGTCTTTTCCGGAATATACTCGCTCAGCCAGCCGCCGAATTCAGTCGTAAAATTATACTTACCGTCTGAAAAAGCACCGGCACCGCCAAAACCGCGCATGATATCACAAGGAACACAACGCAGGCAATGATCCACTTTTTTTGCAGCCAGCGGACATTGACGCCGTTCGATTGGATTGCCTTCCTCCAGCATGATCAGACTGACCGTCGGATATTTCAGAGTAAATTCATAAGCTGCGAAAACAGCCGCAGGGCCACCGCCGATAATCGCTACATCATAGTTCTCGTACATAAAGGACCTCCATTCATTATGGTTTGATCACAAATCGTATTTTTTACTTTCATCACCCAGTGGTTCATCTTTTTTAGGGTCATTTTTAAAAAGCTCAATATTTTTCTTTGCTTCACGCAAAGCATCATCATACACAGTTTTAAACGGACTCAGGTCCGCCGGTTTACCGGCCTTCAGCCATTCGGTAACGACCCGTCCCAGCGCATAGGTAGTCCCTACAGCTACAGGTATCTGCAAGGGAGCAAACGGGATCAGTGTCGTCAGCGTACTGCCTACAAAATAAGCTCCTAAAGAACTCAGCAGGCTTACGGCCGCCTTTTCTCCGATTTCTTCTTCATAAACACTGCCTAATTTTATCACCAGATACACATCATTAGCAATCAGCGCCATTGTTCCAAGTAACGGAGCAACAACGATAACCCCGGCGCGGGCAGCAGCCCAGCGGCACAAAGTTTCAGCTTCCTCCTGACGCAGCCGGTCGTCAATGACAGTGACCTTAGTTTCCTGATTCATATCCATTTGCATACCCTCCTTCAGGCATAGTAAACCACTTATTATTATTCGCAATCTTCCCGAAAAATCCTGCTAAGTCCTGCCGATAAATACGCTGTCGGGCATAAAAAACCGCAGGCTGTAAAACCTGCGGCCAAATTTTTTTATAAGGGCAAAACTTATTTTTCCAGCCCGTCAGCCTGACGTTTGGCAATCACCTGACGCATATAGTCAGTAACCAAAGCCGTACTTTCTTCAAACAACACCAGCGCATGCGTAGCCTTTTTCTCTAAAAACGGGATCAGCTTTTCCAAATTTTCTTTCTGATCGACGATCGTCACCAAAACAGGCAGGTTGGAAACACCGGTAAAAAGTGATACCGGACGACGGTCGATCCCACGCACTTCGGTCGCATAACCTTCGATACCTTTAATGACGGTAGCGCCGGCGATCTTTAAACGGCGGGCTTCTTCAAGAATCGTTCTGTACAGGGGATCGTTGCCTACTATAACGTCCTCGCCCGTATAAATTTTAAGCATCCAGCATTTTTTGAATTCTGCCGTCATATAACTCACACCTTCCCATAAATTATTATTTTTCTTGTTACTTTAATTATAGCACGCAGTTTCTGAAAATTCATGTTTTAGAGTATAAATAATGATAAATAATTTTTGTAACACTAGCTACACTTTATTCGGCCGCTTAAAATTCCTGCTGCCTAGTATTGGAATTTGATATAATAAAATAAGCATTTGACTATTCGACCACAAGGAGGCCTACCATGTCTGTTACCTGTCAGGATCTATTGACTTTAAAATATTTTGAACGTATCAAGCTGGTTGCCGGGCCAAACGGCCTGGACCGTACGGTCACCTGGCCCTACGTAGGACAGACTTCAACTGTCTCGCAATGGGTACACGGCGGCGAGCTGCTGTTTATTACCGGCATTGTGCACAGCGCCGATAAACTTAAGGATCTCATTTTAGAATGTATCCAGAAAAAATTAGCCGGTCTTGTAATCTTGGTCGGCAATGAATATATCAACTCTATTCCAGAAGAACTGCTGGCCCAGGCCGACGCAGCCGATTTCCCGCTTTTTGAAATGCCCTGGGACGTAAAGCTGATTGATGTAACGCGCGAAATAACCGACCTGATAATGCGTGATAAATTTGAAATCAAAAAGTCAAAAAACTTTCTGGGCCGCCTGCTTTTTGCTTCCGATGTTGATTACCGGCAAATGCTTGATACGGCGATCATCAACGATATCCACTTACTGGAATATAAATTTATTGCTGTTTTTAACGTCAGTCACCCCGCTGATGAAATCATGACAGATGCAGGCCATGACAGTCTTGAAGATAAACTGCAGCATTCTGTCGATAGTCTTTGTAAAGAGAAACAGCTGCCGGTCACCACATTGGTCTACGGCAATAATGTGATCTGCCTTGCCAGCGCGCCTACACAGGAAAAAGCAGCTGAGGCGGCAGCTTATCTGGAAACTGTCTGCGGTCTTTTAAGCCAGCTCTACAGCGGCAACAACCTTTACCTCAGCTTTGGCCGTCCTTACGCCGATGTCGAACAGATCAAAATCAGTTATCAGGAAGCGCAGAAAGCGCTGCTGCTCTGGAAAAAGATGGGACGCAGCAATCACATTGTCTACTATTCCCAGCTTGGTTTATACCGACTGCTGTTTAAAATCGATGATAAAGAAGAAATCCGCGAATACTATCACTATAATCTCGGTGTGCTCCTGCAGCATGACAGCAAAAATAATTCGGAGCTTCTGGAAACGCTGCGTCAGTACTTATACTGCAACGGCAATCTTGTTAAAACATCACAGGCACTGTTTATTCACCGTAATACACTTTTATACCGTCTTAACCAGATCCGTGATCTGCTGGGGCGCGATATCGACGATGCCCTGGTACGACTTGAGCTGCTGAGCAGCATCGTCGCCAAAGACTACCTGGAAGAATAGCAAAAGACCAGACCCTCAAGCAGCGGTCCGGTCCTTTACTGTTGTTTTATTTACAGGAGGATTTGTAGGTTTACTCAAATTTATCAGCCTTCCGGAACGGTAACTGCCTCTTCCGGAGGCTTTTTTTGTTTTGCCAGTGACAGTGTAACTACGCCCGTCATAATCAGGGCACAGGCAACGATCTTGATCGTAGTCACTGTTTCTCCCAAAAGCAGTACGCCGCAGATAATGCTGGTAATAGGCTCGAAGGTAGTCAAAATAGCGGCAGTAGAAGCACCGACATGCTTGATGCCTATCTGCAGAAGCGAGAGGGCTACCACCGTACACAGCAATGCAAACACAGTGGAAATAAACCAGGCCTGCGGCGTCAGAGTCGTCAAAGTCAATTCACCTGTTCCTATGCCAAAGATCCCCATAGCGATCGAAGACATCAGTGCTACATAAAAAGAAATTTTAAAAACAGGCTGATTTTTCAAACCGCTTTTATCCATATAAATGATATAAAAAGCATACGTAACGCCGGAAGCGACCGCTAAAAACAGCCCCAGAAAAGTCCCGCCGCTGAAACCAGCGCTCATATCCACACCCAAAAAAAAGCAGGCAATCCCGGCAGTAGCGATCAGCAGAGCAATAAATTTCTGCAGTCCCAGCCGTTCTTTATAAAAAAGTACGCAGCCGATAGTCACAAAAACAGGATAAATAAAGTGGATCGTTGTTGCTACGCCTACGTCGATCAATGAAAAGGCAATAAACAACATCAGCGTAGTCACAGCATTACCGATACCGCCTAAAATAGTCAGGCTCCACAATTCTTTGGCGCTGACCTGTAAAGATATGCCCTGATACCAAAGAATCGCCAAAAGCACCGGTAAGCTCAAAAAATTACGCAAAAAGGTCAGGGTCACCGGATTGCTGCCAGCCTCGCCATAGGTCATCGGCCCTAGAGTAAAGGCAAACCCGAAGGTAACAGCCGACAGCATCGTCAGTAAAATACCCCTGGTACTTGTATTAGCCATGATAATTCTCCTTTATGGAAGACAAAGCGGCAGATCCGCCGCTTTGTCTAAACCGGAATTAAAATTCTTTATCGCAGATTTTGACCAATTCATCTAAAACACTGTCAATGATCAGCTGTCCGCGGGCAGCTGAAGAAGAACGCGCCGGAGCAAGTACGCCGGTAGGCGGAACCGCATCTTTAGGCACAGGATAGATATGATACGGACAGGGAGTCGCTCCCTGGGTATCTACCATTCTTTCTTCATGCACCAATTCAGGGGCGAAAGCCATCATCAGAGAGGTTTCCGTAACAGCTGCGTGCTCAAAAGCCCAGCCCGGGAACGGTACTTCGTCAAACACTTTATCGATGATCTCTGCCGGCATCGGGTCCCACCAGTTAGCGATCAAAATCTTGGCCTGTTCTCCATATTTTTGAGCTATCAGGTCGACTGCTTCGCAGACAAAAGCTTCATTTTCAAAGTGACAGCTAAGCACCATGATTTTTTTCACGCCGTCTTTAATAAGCTCTTCCAGAACATCATAGGTCAAACGGACAAGAGTATCACCGTTCAAATCAACAGTTCCCGGGAACAGGGGGCCGCCGCCGGAAAGAGGTTTAGATTTATAACCATAGTTGATTGCCGGCGCTACCATACCGCCAACACGCTGCGCCAGTCTTTCGGCAAAGCCGTTAGCCAGAACCGTATCTACACACAGCGGCAGATGGGGGCCATGCTGTTCGCAGGCGCCGATAGGCAGAATAGTGATCGCTCCTTCGTCGATTTTCGCTTTAAATTCCATCCAGGTCATTTCGTTCATTCTGATCATGATTTATCGCTCCTTTAATATCCATATTTTAATGTCGTTTACCTGCATTTTTCCTTGTTGCTTTGTTCTTTTAAGAAAGAAAGTTGTGAGGACCTGCGGCAGTGCCGCATTTAATTAGGAACTTACTTGACTAAGAGTTTTCGTCCTGTCCCCGGGCCGTTTATTTTTGTGCAGCAGCTAGCTTTACTGTGCTTTCAGTATACCCCCGCTTCAGCCTTGTACACAACGTACAAAAAGGCCAAAAACATTCCAGCCTGCAAGTGCATTTTTTGCACAAGTCAGTACTGCTCTTTTTGTATCATTCATACAGTGCTTTTTATATTTCGACTTGCTATACTGATTGCGACAAGAGTTTTCGTTACGAAGCTCCTCCGCCACAACATTAAGTTTGTAAAGGAGACTTTATAATGAAAAGCATATTATTCACCAACGCCAAATTAAAAGGTCAGAACGGCCTGCAGGACATTTATATAACTGATGGTAAATTTAAAGAGATAGGCCCCGGTCTTGCCGCAAAAGTAACAGCTGAGAAGGTCGTAGATCTTGAAGGCAAACTCGCCGTACCGCCTTATGTCGATCCCCACATTCATCTTGATTACGTTTTCACTGCACTTAATCCGGCGGCAGCCAACAAAACCGGTTCTTTATTTGAAGGCATCCAGCGCTGGTCTGAAACAAAAGGCAGGCTGACCAAAGAAGAAATCAAAGAACGCGCCCGTCAGGCCATGAAACAGGAGATCCTTACCGGCGTGCAATATATCCGCACCCATGTCGACGTGACTGATCCCAAGCTTACAGCCCTGCGGGCCATGCTGGAGCTGCGCGAAGAAGTCAAAGATACCTGCACCCTGCAGATCATCGCCTTCCCGCAGGAAGGGATGTATGCTTATCAGGGCGGTGATAAATTAGTTGAAGAAGCTCTCACTATGGGCGCTGACCTGGTCGGAGCCATCCCTCATTTTGAATATACACGTGAAGACGGCGTTAAAAGCGTCCAGAAAGCTTTCGAACTGGCAGTAAAATACGACAAAATGGTCGATATCCACTGCGATGAAACTGACGACGACCAGTCCCGCTTTATCGAAGTCCTGGCCGCCGAAGCACTGCGCAGCGGCATCGCCGAAAAAGCCACTGCCAGCCATACCTGTGCCATGCATTCTTACAACAATGCCTATACTTATAAGCTGTTCAAATTACTGGGGCTTTCCAAAGTCAATTTTATTTCCTGCCCTACCGAAAACATCCATCTGCAGGGACGTTTTGACAACTACCCCAAACGCCGCGGCCTGACGCGTGTCAAGGAATTGAACGAAGCCGGCATCAACGTCTGCTTTGCCCAGGATTCCATGAGCGATCCCTGGTATCCTGTCGGCAACGGTAATCTGATGAATATTCTTGACGCAGGTATACACATCGCGCAAATGATGAGTATCGAAGAAATCAGCAACTCCCTCGACCTGATTACAGTCAACGGCGCCCGCACCCTGAATATTCTCGATCAATACGGTATCGAAGCCGGCAAACCGGCCAACTTTATCGTTCTCAATGCCAAAGGCGAATTTGAAGCAGTCTGCAATCGCGTTTCCGTTGCCTGTTCCGTCCGCGACGGCGAATTTCTTTTTGAACGTGCCCCCGAAGTTATTACTACAACCAACGGGCTCTTAAAATAATATTCCCGGCCCCTTAACAAATAACAAAAAGCACTGCCGTTATTAAATACGTCAGTGCTTTTTTATCTGCAGAAAGAAACCTGAAAACCAGCATTTTCTGTAATATTTTTCGCAAAAATTTTACTGGTTTCAACAGCTCACGCAGCAGGATTTTTGATCCGTTTGTAGAAGTAAGTATATACAAAAAGAAAACAAGATGTCATCTGAAAATCATCTAAATTTTAACCTGACTTTTGCGGAGTGTTACCACTACCGCCTGTAACATTTCCGATCTGATCTATAGGCGCGGATGTTTTAAGGAGGGATTTACCATGATGAAAAAGATTCTTGTACCGTTCGATGGTTCCGAAACTGCGCTGCGTGCACTGGAGTTTGCAGCCGGCATCGGCAAACCGTTTGGCAGCGAAATTATGGTAGTCAATGTTATTGTACCTTACGACTACACTAAAGTTCCGCCAAGAAAACCTAAAAATGCTATTGAAGAAGCTGAAATGGCAGCCAAAGAACCGGATCCGACTCCGCTTGATATCGCTAAAGGTATTTTGGATAAGCTGGGCTGCACTACCGCATCCTATCGTCTGATCGTTGATATCGACCCGGCTGAGAGGATTTTGGAATATGCCAAAACTGCCGAAGCTGATATGATCGTGCTCGGCAACAGAGGTATGGGCATGCTGGCCGAACTGCTGATGGGCAGCGTGAGCATGAAGATTTCGCAATATGCAGAATGCCCCGTAGTGATCGTAAAATGATCAGTTAATATACATATTCCCGTCTTGTGAAGGCGGTAATCCCTTGGAAACGGCCCCTTACCCGCTGGAGGTAAGGGGCCGAAGTGTTTTTCAGAATCACTTATCTGTCAATGTATCATTCATACTGCCGCTGCGAAACCCTTCCAGATCTAAACTTACATACAGGAACCCCGCCTTCCTTAAAGCTTCCACGATCTTCCGGCGCAGCTGCGGCTGCGCAATTTTTTCAATAACGGACTCAGCAACTTCAATGCGCGCCAATTTGCCGTGACAGCGTACACGCATTTCGGCAAAACCAAGATCCAGCAAAATCTGCTCTGCTGCTTCTATCATCTGCAGTTTTTCTGCAGTAATAACTTCACCATAAGGTATACGTGAGGCCAGGCAGGCATAGGAAGGCTTATTCCAGGTAAAAAGCTCAAACTCCCTTGACAGCAGCCGTACTTCTTCTTTAGTAAGTCCCACTTCCCGAAAAGGACTTTTGATCCCCAGCTCTGCTATCGCTTTCATCCCGGGGCGGTAATCACCTTCGTCATCTATATTGGAACCATCTGCGACGCAGCTGCAATGATACATCCCAGCCATCTCCACAACGGTTTCAAATAAGGCACGTTTACAATAATAACAACGTTCCGGACCATTCTCTGCAAATCCCGGAACAGCAAGCTGATCGACACCGATTTCAAAATGCGGTATTTTCAGTTCGCGCAGCAGCTGTGCCGCGTCCCTCGCTTCGTGTCCCGGATAACTTGGCGTCCTTACCGTCACCGCCAGTACGTTATCACCCAAAGCCTCGCGTGCGGCATACAATAACAGCGAAGAGTCGACGCCTCCTGAAAAAGCCACGGCAACGCTGCCGTAACTGCGCAGCGTATCCAGTAAATCTAAATATTTCTTTCGCAATTCTACTTGCATTTTACACCGCCTGTCTTAATTCTGACGATTAACTAAATCTTCAATAGCATTTTCACGCAAAGCTGTCTTCATAACCTTACCTGTACCATTTTTAGGCAGCTGCTCGCAGAAGAAAAAATATTTTGGTACCTTGTAACTGGCAAGACGCTCCATTAAAAAGCGCCGCAGCTGCGGTTTTGTCGCCGCCGCGCCCTCCTTCAACACCAGATAAGCACAGACCGCCTGACCGCGCAGCTTATCCGGCACACCTACTACAGCGTTTTCCTGCACTGCCGGATGATGATACAACGCTTCCTCGACCTCACGCGGATAAACATTTTCCCCGCCTGTAATAATCATATCCTTGAGCCTGTCAACGATAAAAATATAACCTTCTTCATCCTGATATGCCAAATCACCTGTATGCAGCCAGCCGCCGCGTAAAGCTGCAGCCGTTTCTTCCGGGCGATTCAGATATCCCAACATCACATTGTCCCCCCGGACGCACAGCTCGCCTACCGTGCCGCTGGCAACCCGTCTGTCATCCTCATCACGGATCTCAACTCTTACATTCGGCAGCTGCGGTCCAATTGATCCGACCTTGATTTTTTCAGCCGGATTAACAGTACAGACCGGCGAAGCCTCTGACAGGCCATAGCCCTCCTGTACGGGCTTTCCAAATTTTTTCTTAAAATCTTTTGCCAGCTTTTGCGGTAAGGAAGCACCACCACTGATAAAAAAGCGTACTGATGCCAGCTGCCCGCTGTCGGCACCCTTTTCAAACATCTGGATCATCGTCGGTACGCCGGCAAACTGTGTTATTTCATACCTTTGGATCAACCGCAGTGCTTCAGCTAAAGTATAATTTTCCTGTACAACTATGCAGCAGCCATGCAATAAAGGACATGCTACGGAAACAGTCCAGGCAAAACAATGATACATCGGCAGCACACACAAGGTCTTATCAGAAGAATACATCAACACCCTCTGCGTAAAATCTTTCGCGTTGGCAACCAAATTACGATGTGACAGCATTGCTCCTTTAGGATGCCCTGTCGTACCGCTGGTATAAATGATCGCACAATTATCATTATCGTCCATAGCTATATCTTCATAACTCCTGTCAACAGGCTGACGCAGATCCTCGAAATCCAGCTGCTTGAGCGGGCCACAGCCACATTCCTGCAATGCGGCATCTAATTCCAGCTTTTGCCGCGTCACCATTACGCTCATACCTGCATCCTGAACGATATAGGCCACCTCCGGCGCCGCCAGTTGAAAATTAAATGGAACAACAACGCCGCCGGCTTTAATGATCGCCAAATAAGCGATCACAAATTCATTGCAGTTTTTGCTGAACAGGCCGACTTTATCGCCTTTACATACGCCGCTGCTCTGCAGATGCGCAGCCCATAAAGTAACTTCCTCACGCACTTCACCATAAGTCAGCATTTTATCTTGACAGATCAGAGCCGGGTCTTCTGCCGGATGATCGTTGATTATTTCATAAAAAAGCATAGCTTTCGCTCCCCGCCGCGGCTTCAAGCCGCTAAAATTACCGTTGCCTGATACGATCCACTTTTCCAGCAGCAGTATATTCTTTATTATACTAAATAAAAACCCACTTGCACAATGCTAAAAATCAGGTTAATATGTAAGCAGTATATAAAATATTAATTCCCAGAAAGGCAGGTTTAATAAATGAAAGTTGAACTACGACCCGGTCTTCAAGGACGAGCCGAAGCAATCGTTGACACCACCAATGTTGCAGCAGTTATGGGCAGCGGCGATCTTGATGTTTTTGCTACTCCGGCCATGATAGCCCTGATGGAGCAGGCCGCCTGCAACGCGATCCTTCCATGCCTTGACTCCTCTACCAGCAGCGTCGGCATCAAAATGGATACCACTCATGAAGCCGCCACGCTGCTTGGAAAAAAAATTATTGCTACAGCTAAACTGATAGCCGTTGAAGGACGCAAGCTTACCTTTAAGGTAGGCGCCTGCGATGATCATGGACCGATCGGCAACGGTACCCACGAGCGCTTCATTATTGACAAAGCTAAATTTATTGCTAAATTACAGTCTAAGCGCTGAATTATTTTTTAACAAAAAACTCCCGCAATGCGGGAGTTTTTTGTTTACCTGCAGCAAAAGCTTTAAACAAACGCTTCAGCTGCGAATAAAATTAGTAAAAACTGGCGTTTCCTGCTGTGGTAATGCTACACCAGCCTGCAAACCGGCTTCTTTGCACCGCAGTAAAAAAGCCATATTTCTGCCCAGCGTACGCATCGTCTGTAAGCCTTCCAAATCCTGTTTTACTTCTTCAGCATTGACGCCATGTACCATATTCCAATATTGCGAAGCTACGACAGGCATCTGCATCAGCATAAAATATTTATTCAGCTGTTCAAAGGCTGCTGTCGTTCCCGCACGGCGGGCAGATACCACCGCGGCCGCCGGCTTCAGATAAAAAGTTTTCTGACCTGAACAAACGGCAGTATAAAAAACTCTGTCCATAAAAGAAGTTATCGCTCCTCCGGCTGCAGCCCAATGCACAGGCGAACCAAAAATATAGCCGTCATAAACAGGTGCCAGCTCCAAAAATTCATTGACCTTGTCATGAAAAACGCAGCGGCCAGTTTTGGCACAGCCGTGACAGGCAATACAGCCCGCAATAGCTTTCGTACCGATCCAGAAAATATCTGTTTCGATGCCCTCCTGTTCCAATGCAGACGCAACTTCTTTCAGCGCCGTATATGTGCAGCCTTTTTCATGGGGGCTGCCGTTAACCAATATTACTTTCATCTTTACTCCGCTCCTTTACTTTGTTGTCTTTCCAATGCTCCTGACATAACTATACAACCTTGAGCGCACTCCAGGTCAAGTGAATTATTTTCAAATTTTACTGCTTTTCTGTCTGTACATAAAAAAACAATAGGCGGCAAACCTTTACCACCTGCTGTTTTTGACTTTCTCTATTTTATTAGTGATGCCACAATAAATGCTGGCTTACCGCCAGTTCCAGCCTGACTACTACAAGGAGGCAAATAATAACCGCAGCAGCAACCATGCCGATAACACCGCTCCAGCCATAGCTTTCCAAAAATACGCCGCCTAAAGTCCCCAGTGAGCTTGCACCGGCATAATAGAAAAACATATACATCGACGATGACTGCGCTTTATCGCCATGATTAAGTTTTCCTACCCAGCCGCAGGCTACGGAATGTGAACCCAGCATCCCAAAAGTAAATATAGCCAGGCCTATAAATTTAAATACAAGCGGCTGCAGTAAAGTCAGCAGCCCGCCGGTTAGCATTATCAAAAGGCCCAGAATAAGTACGCGCCCGTTACCATGCTGATCTGATAATCTGCCCATATAGGTAGAGCTGAAGGTTCCAAACAAATAGACTACAAACAGCAGCCCTACTACAGTCTGGCTTAATGAATAAGGCGGTGCCAGTAAGACATAGGAAATAAAGTTAAAAACAGCAACAAAAGAACCCATAATCAAAAATGCAACCAGGTAAATCCATAATAATTTCTTATTTGCCAGAGCGGTATGAAAGGTTTTTATCAGCTGCAGTCCGCCTGACTGGCGCTGCCGCTGATATTTCGGTTTAGGCAGCAGCATAAAAAAAGCAATACCGACAGCAAGATATAAAATGCCGATCACAATCAGCCCCATGCGCCAGGAAACAAAATCAGTAATCGCGCTGACCACAAGCCGTCCAAACAGGCCTCCCACTGTTGTTCCGCTGATATAGATCCCAATTACAGTACCGACGTTAAACGGCTCAAATTCCTCATTGATGTAAGCAATTATCAACGAAGGAAATGCAGCTAAAAGCAATCCCTGTATCAGACGCATCCCCAGAATAGCTTCAAAACTGCCGCTGAAGCCTATCATAATAGTCAGTATTGCAGCTCCTATCAAGCCGACAGCAGTTGCCAGTTTACGGTCAAAACGCGGTGCCAAACCGGCAATCAGCAGCATTGCTGCTGACATCCCCACCAATCCTAAAGATACTGCCAGACTCCCCTGTACTGCATTGAGCCCAAAGCTGGAAGCAATAACCGGTATAATCGGCTGCACACAGTACTCGGCACCAAAAGCCGCCATACTTCCTAAAAAAATAATAAACAGCGTTCGCCAGTAAACCTGCGAACCTGTTTTTATATACTCGCGATTTTCCACTTAAAAGCCCCTTTTCTCTATAACCTGCTTTTAATTGTATACCTTCTGCAGTATTAGTCAATTCCTAAAATAAATAAAAGCACCGATGGCGGCCGGTGCTTTTATTTATTTTTTCATCTCATTCACCTTTACTGCCGTTATTCACGCAGCTCGGCCAGCGAAGGCAATGCAGCACGTACAGGCTTCCACAGCATGATCGAAACAGTATAATCGATCAGCGAATGTAAAAATGTACCAACCCCTACCAGAACAAGTACGCTCATAACATAACCGTCGGCAAGCTGTTCCGGTTTGAAAATGCTGCCGGCCAGAAAGAAAGGTGAAACGACGGCAACCTCAGCCAGAGCATGTACAAAGGCCAGCCCACCATTAAACACAGTGCTTGGCAATGGCTTTTCAATGATTTCCGGTATTTTTCTGATCAGCACAGCCCCAAGCAGGGCAAAACAGATATGGCTGGCAGCCCTCAGAGCAATAATTACAGGCGTCGTCATAAAAAATCCCAGCGTCGTTCCCAAGCAAACTACTGCGGCCAGCTTCGGCGATATGAACATCGCAATAAAAATAGCCACATGGCTGGCCAGCGTAAACGACATCGGCCCGATCACTATTTTAGGCATCAACATCGGCACAACGATACCGATACCACACAGTACCCCGGCCAATACAAGCTGATTGATATTCTTGCTTTTCATTTCGCAGCTCTCCCCTCATCATTCATCCTTCTGACTCATTGATAACGAAAACAGCGCCTCAGGGCGCTGTTTTTATTTTAACACAGTTTGCAAAAAAGCCTGCAGACGTTCATTTTTCGGATTAGTAAAAATATCCTCAGGCCTGCCCTGTTCCTGTACTCTGCCATCAGCCATAAAAATAACTTTGGTCGCTACTTCGCGGGCAAAACCCATTTCATGAGTCACTACCACCATCGTCATTTTTTCTTCAGCCAGTTCACGCATGGTACGCAGAACCTCCCCTGTCAATTCAGGATCCAGCGAAGATGTCGGCTCATCGAAAAGCATGATCGACGGCTTCATCGCTAAAGCGCGGGCGATAGCTACACGCTGCTGCTGACCGCCGGAGAGCTTCCGCGGATAAACATCCGCTTTTTCGGACAAGCCAACCTTGCCTAAAAGTATTTTTGCTTCTTCGATTACTTCGGCACGGTCGCGCTTCTGCACCTGCACCGGTGCTTCAATCAAATTCTGCAGCACTGTCATATGCGGAAACAAGTTAAACTGCTGAAACACCATTCCCATTTTACAGGCAATTCGGCGGCTTTCGTCACCGGGTGCATATACCACCTCACCTGTGCTGTTGGTATCAGCAAGCAGCTCACCGTCAATAATGATCGTGCCCCTGTTGATAGTTTCCAGCTTGTTCAAACAGCGCAGCAAAGTACTTTTACCGCTGCCGCTGGGACCGATGACGGCAATGACTTCGCCTTCTTCGACATCAAGATCTATACCCTGCAAAACGTTCAGTTCCTGAAAACTTTTATGAATATTACGTGCTTCGATTTTTTTCATGGCTTACTCCCATCAATCATACTTCGAAAATCTTTTTTCCAGTTTGTCAAATCCGTAGGTCAAAACCAGCGTCATCAGCAGATAAAAAACACCGGCTACAAGAAACGGAGTAATACTGAAATCACGCTGCACCAGATTACGTGTCGTCCGCAGCAGATCATTCATTGCCAAAACATAAATCAAAGAAGTATCTTTAACCAGAGTTATCGTCTCATTGCTGACAGGCGGCAGGATAATGCGAAAAACCTGCGGCAGAATAATACGGCGCATGGTCTGTACATAATTCATGCCCAAAGTACGGGCCGCTTCATACTGGCCTTTAGGAATAGCCTGGATACCGGCGCGGAAAATTTCGCAGAAATAAGCGGCATAATTAAGTACAAACGCAAAAATAGCCGCCTGAAAATCATCCATCCTGATCCCGATACCGGGAATAAAGGGCAATCCGTAATAAACGAATAAAAGCTGCAGCATCAGCGGCGTTCCGCGCAGAAGCCAGACATAGACACCAACGGCACTGCGCAGACTGCCAAGTGACGAAACCCTCGCCAGAGCAAGCAGTATACCTAAAGGTATTGACAAAACAATAGTAATAAAAAACAATTTTAAAGTTTCGATCGTTCCCAGCCACATCTGCGGCAGGATGGAAATAATATAATCCATTATGAGTCTCCGTATCTGCATTAAAAATAAGTAGAGTAAAAGGGCCGACAGCTCATGCCATCGGCCCGGAGCTTATTAATATTTAGTGATGTCAACACCCATCCATTGTTCAGAAATCTTTTTCATGGTGCCGTCTTTTTTCATTTCATCCAGTGCCTTGTTGATTTTCTCACTGTATTCTTTATCATCTTTGCGGAAAGCAACCGCTACGACTTCGTCGCCCAGATTTTCTTCCAAAGCTACATATTTATCAGGATGTTTGACCATATAATAACGAGCCAGAACAGCGTCAACTACCATGGCATCGATACGGCCGGCGTCCATATCCATATAAACAGCAGCAAAGTCAGGATATTTTCTGTAATCTTTCAGGGAAGCCCTCAGTTCATTATTTCTGTCAAGAATATAAGAACCGGTACTGTCATCCTGTACTGCCAGAACTTTACCCTTCAAATCAGCAATTTTAGTAATCTCAGACCCTTTAGGAACAACTACCAGCTGAGCATTTACCATATAGGGCTTGGAGAGCGTATAAGCTTCCTGACGCTCCGGGTTGACTGTAAAGCAGTTCCAGATCGCATCGATACGCTTACCCTTGATCTCTGCTTCCTTGGAAGCCCAGTCGATCGGTTTAAATTCTACTTCCATACCAGCACGCTTGCAGGCTTCTTTAGCGAGGTCGATATCATAACCGACGATCTCGTTCTTTTCATTACGGAAGCCCATCGGCGCAAAATTGTCATCAAGACCTATCACCATTTTTTTAGGACTGTCACTGCCGCAGCCTGCAACCAAAGACAAAGCCATCAGCAGCGTCATAGCCAAAAGTAAAAATTTCTTCATCATCCATCCCCCTCTAAGGTGTTGTTTTCTTACTACGCTTTTGATTATACTTTAGTATGCTAAATTTGTAAAGAGGTAAATTGATTTTTTTTGAAATTTTTTGCAGGAATTTTCCTTACAGCTGCGAATCTTATTTCAACAGCAGTATTTTATAACGAAAGAGGGGCTTGTGATGATCGTCACTGAAAGAAAAACCGATATTTTTGAACGCCGGGCCGGCGGTAAAGGCAATACTATTATGGAGCACATCGTCGATGAAAATGTTTACGGCGGCAAAATAGCCGCTTATGCGCGCGTAATTCTTAAACCCGGCTGTTCACTCGGTTACCACAAACATGAAGGCACCAGCGAAACTATTTATATCCTGCAGGGTACGGCCTTATATAATGACAATGGCACTGAAAGCACGCTGACTGCAGGCGCAGTTGTTTTCTGCCCCGAAGGCGAAAGCCACAGCATCGAAAATATTGGTCAGGATGACCTGTTGGCTATGGCGCTGATCGTCAACGAAAAATAAATTTCAAACAATTACAAAACATATTAAAACACTGCTGTGAACTTTAGTTCACAGCAGTGTTTTTCCATTTATTCGGATTTATTTTACTGCTCGCAGCAACGCGGAGCTCACTTAGAACGTGAACCTTAGCCCGGCGTTGACGCTCCACTTTTTGTTGATGTCGCCGCTGAAGCCGCGTGTCACTTCACCGTAGAAGTTGCCCGTTTTGCTGATCCTGACGTTGCCGCCCAGACCCAGCTCAAACCATGTATCACCGTAGTCATTGTGCTTCGTTAATATATCGTTCGTGCCCCCTGCGTCCGAGGTCAAAACCAGGTCGCGCTCACCGGCAAATTCGTGCAGCAGGTCGGCTTTCAGGTAGATATCGCTGCCGTTTTCTATCTTCTGTCCCATGACGAAGCCGATACGCCCGAGGGCGCTGTTCATGCCTTCGATACGGCCATTGGCCCCACGGTCGGTGGTGTAGTCGATGCTGCCCAGCCTGCCAAGTGTGAATTGGGCATTAGGCTCGATGAACAGCCCTCTCTCCAGATCAAAGCGTTTGCCGTATTCGACGCTGACGCTGCAGGCGTGCTGCTTGTATTCGGCTTTGTCAGGGTAGTCGCCGTAGGATTCCAAATCAGTCGATACGATGCCGTAACGGGCCGTGACATTGGTATAACTGCCGTTATCTGCCGTCCACACGCTGTACAGGCTGAAGCTTTTCAGTTTGTCTTTGCCGCTGCCCGGGCTGTAGCTGCCTGTGCCGTCGCCGTAGTCTACCGCCAGGCCGTAGATGCTTTTGGCGTTATCGGCTTTGTCGTAACCAAACTGGTACAGGTTGTAGCGGCCTTCGTAGTTATCGCCGCTGAACCTGCCCGCCTGCGTACGGGCCCAGATGCCGTCCGCGTGTTCACTGCCGTTGCCCAGTGCTCCCAGACGGCTGCGCAGGCTGTCGTTGGTGTTGCGCCACAGGGCGTAGCTGTTGTTGGCTGCCTCCAAAAGTACCCGGGTGTCGTTATTGGCAGTTTTGGCTACTTTTGTCAGATACCAGTTGTTGGCCGACTGCCCCAGCGTGTCGCCTTTGGCCAGGGTCGGGTCGATGTCCCACAGGCCGCCGGCATTGAATCCTTTGCCTTCAAAGGTCAGTTTGCCGCTGTTATCGGTGATCAACAGCTGTTTATGTTCACCTGTGACCTGGATGCCGTTCAGCTTGCTCAGGTCCCTGATCTGGACGTAGTGGATGCCGACGTCGGCATCTTTGATGATCAATTTATCACTGTTGCTGTCATTGTCGCTGCCAAGGTCGGTATCCATGATAAAGGTGTTGCCGCTGCCGCTCAGTTTGTCGATGGTCAGGGTCTCGTAGGCAGGAGGGATAAAGGCTCTGTTCCTGCCGAAGCTGTGGTCCGTCATATCAATACTGGCGTTAGTGGCTGACAGGGTGCCGTTGATGGCAAAACTGCCGCCGCTGACTGCTGACAGTTCCAGACTGCCGCCTGTCATCGTGAGACCGCTGACGATGCCGCCGCTGGCGAGCTGCATCATGCCGCCGCTAACTTCGGTTGCCAGGGCTGTGCCGCCGCTGGCGATATTCTGCGTGCCGCCGTTGATGGTGGTATTGGCTGCTGTGCCGCCTGTCAAAACAGCCTGCGTGCCGCTATTCAGGGCTCTGACCGTGCCCACGCCGCCGGCAGAGACTGTCTGCGCACCGCCATTCATGCTGTTGGCGATACCTGTCTGCCCAGCTGTCAAATTCCAGCTATCGCCTGCCGTTACCGTCCCGACAATGCCAGTGCCGCCGCCCGAGATGATCTGCTTTGCTGTAACGTGCTCGACATAGCCAGTGCCGCCGCTGGCTATTTGCTGCTGGCCGCCTAAAATCCCCAGGGCTGAACCCACGCCACCGCTGCCTATTTGCTGCGCACCGCCATTCATGGTGCTGACCGTACCGCTGCCGCCGCTGGAGATAGTCTGATTGCCGCCATTAATGGTGCTGACCGTGCCCACGCCGCCATTGGAGATACTCTGAAAGCCGTTGTTTATGGTACCGACTGTGCCCTTGCCGCCGCTGAAGATATTTTGCGAACCAAACCAGTTGTCTATAGTGCTGACCGTACCACTGCCGCCGCTGAAGATATTCTGCAGGCCGATCTTCATCGTGCTGACTGTACCCTTACCGCCGCTGAAGATATACTGAAGGCCGCTGTTCATGACGCTTACCGTACCCACGCCGCCGCTGGCGATATTCTGCTGGGCGCCGTTCATAGTGCTGACCGTACCGCTGCCGCCGATGGAGATATTCTGCGTGCCGCCGTTCATGGTACTGACCGTGCCGCTCTGCCCGGCAGTTATATTCTGGCCATCGCCGGAAACCATGGAAGCTACGCTGGCATTGCCGTCATACTCAGTTGCTTCGGCCCGGGCGAATATGGCCCGGTCCACCATGTCTGCCAGCTGCGGCAGCACGGCGTAGTCCAAAGGCTCGGCCTCGCTGCGTGCCGGCTGCGGCGCAGCAACCAGCTTCTGTTCTGCCCCGGCCAGCGCTGCCAGCGGAGCTACTGTGTTCACAAGGTTCATGCCCATGACTACTGTCGCCAGGATCTTTTCCGCTTTCTTTTTGTCCATACCTCTGCTTTTTCCGTTGTTTTTCATTGGCCTGTCTTCTTTCCATATACTCGGCACCAGTGTTTAGTTACTACCGATATTTTCTCCGCAGCCAGTTCCAGTTCGCTAAGAGCTGTGAACTGCTGCTCCAAAAGTGCAGCCACGTCTGCCGATGCTTCCGGCTGTTCGTCGATGTAGAATTTTTTGCGGCCGTTTTCGCTGTCTATCACCGGCACTGCACGGTGTTTTAAATTCAGCACCAGCAGTTTATCGGCTACCGCCCGGCTCAGCAGCTTTATGTCATGGGCCGGGTCGAAGACGTGCTGCAGGACATAGACTGCTATGGCGCAGTCTGCCTTTAGTCCGCCACGCTCTGCCAGGGCGCAGAACATTTCGTAGGAGATGACGCTGAAGCGGTCGCTGTTTACATACTCTGCCGCCATACGGCGCATGTCGGGCGAGATATCGACTCCCAGCACCCGGCAGTCGTACTGCTCAAGCAGGGCTTTGGACAGCCTGCCTATGCCGCAGCCAAAGTCCAACACTGTTTTGCCGTTTAAATCGCCCAGTCCACCGGCAAACAGAGTTTTCATGTATTCTGTTTCCCGCTCCCAACGCTGGCGGTAGTCACCGCCCTGCTGTTCTTCTGTCAGGATGATGTTTTTTGCCTGTTCCAGGTCCTGTACTTTGAACATGTCTTTGTAGTAGTAAAGGCTCATTTTTTTATCAGCTCCTGTTTCTTTTTTGTTGCCGCTGCTTTAGCTTTACCTTTGCCTGCTTCTGCTGCCAGCGGGTCCAGTTTGTGATCTGCCATCAGCCGGTCGATGACTTTGTTTACCGCTTCCGGCGTGATGTAACGGCTGCATTCATACTGACGTTCTGTTCCTTTCAGCCGCGGGCACCATTCAAAGTCTTTATGGTCGAAGACTATCTGCGTATCGTTCCAGCAGCCGTTGCAGACGTGGTAGTTGATGACCCGATAGGGAGTGGCAAATTCGTTCAGCGGCAGGGTGAAGCCGCTGATGAGCACGACAGGTATGCCAACGCCGTTGGCCAGCCAGCTGAGGCCGCTGGACAGGCCGACAAAGAAGTCGGCCTGTGCCAAAAGGTCGATACGTTCCTGCAGGGGCAGCTTGCCGGTAAAGTCTTCCGCCCCGTAGGGGATGATGTTGAAGCGGCTGTTCATGCCGTAGACGTTTTCGCGGTCGATGCACAGTACCCGGTAGCCTTTGGCCTGCAGGTATTTGACGACGCCCAGCCAGCCGCCGCCGTTGTTCCAGTATTTGGCCTGGCTGCTGGACTGGGCGGCGATGCAGACGTAGGGTTCTTGGATCCTGCGCTTTTTGTCCTGGGGCAGCAGCTTTACGCTGAGCTGGGGCGGTTCGCCGCCTTCGTCCAGTCCCAGGATCATGGCCGCGTTCTGGTGCAGGCCCCGGATGCGGAAGTCTGACGGCTGATGTACCCGGTCGTCGCAGGGGAAGAAGATGCCCATGTAGTAGCTGGCGTACAGTCCTTCCGGCCGTTCTTCCGGCTGGACGAAGTTTATTTCCGGGTAGGACGGTTTGAACAGTTCGGCCAGTTCTGCGGCCATGGCGCAGTAAAGCTGGCAGCCGTGTTTTTGCCGGAAGGCTTCCGCGTAGGGGAACCAGGCCAGGATGTCTCCCAGTATCCCGACGGGGAATTTGAGCAGTACTTTTTTGCCGCGCAGGTCCAGGTCGTGGGCAAAGATCAGTTGATCTTTTTCGTATACTTCGATGCGAAAATCAACAAAATACTTTTTGCTGCTGGTGACCAAAACGCCGCTGGCAGGGGCGTCGTAGACGGTGAGGCAGGCTTTACGGTCGATGAATTTTACCCGGTATTCGCCCTGGGGCACGGTGACGCGCACGCCGTAGTTGAAGTCGAACCTGATGCCTGCGCTGCCGCTTTCCTGCTGCACTTCGCCGGCGTCGAACATCATATAGGGTCTGGGCGCTGCAGGTGCAGGCTTTTCGATGCCGGCGGCCGGGGCCTTGCCCTGCCCTTTGCCCATTATGGCCGCAAGCTCTGCTTCGCCTGCTGATTTTATTTCTGTCATAGTCACATCTCCCTTTTTCAGATAGATTCTTTTGTTTTCTTTTGTTTTTCTTTTGTTAAAACGGTGTTTTTATTCCCCAGAGCAATAATCATAATTATTGTAGCACCTTTGTCCCCCCCACAAGACATGCAAACGGATATTTATCAGAAACTTCCGTTTTGCCCCTCCCCGGCACTTATACAACAACCATCAGCGGGCAATGCTCCGCACGTGGTCATTGTCCTCCTGCTGCCCGCCTGCGCCGCTGGCGACAAGGAAACGTAAAAAAGAAAAACCCCGGATGCTTTGGCAAGTACCCGAGATCGGAGATCTATTCAAGTCCACACAAAAAATTTAGCCCCCAAAGGGCTAAGTATTCCGCAGTGTTGTTTTGCTATTTACTTTTTTTAAAACAGACGTACACTTAAACACAAAACTCCGGCTTTCCAACAGCCGGAGTTTTGTGTTTATCAGTTAAGATATTGATATTTTTTTAAGATACCCAGTTCTTTGTTCAGCTCACTCTCGGAAAACTTGCTGCCTTTTATCTGTTTGACTTGCTCAATAATTTTTTTATCATCGGCAGCAGATCGCAGCAAAGCTGTTGCTGCGTAATCCAATGTTGTCAGTGCTTCCAGTTCTAATGCTGTTTTTTTGCCAAATACTGATAAAACATCATCGACAATGTCTTGTTCCGTAGCCGTTAAGGCATTGTCCAGCTCTTCATCCGTACCGCAAAATTTGATAACATGCGTCATGCCATGATCCGCATCGATCTCGATCATGTCTTCGCTTTCTAAAAAATGTAAAGCGTTGTCAAGTTTTTCGCTATAAGGCCCAAAAAAGTGGATTTTATAATTCAGGCCAACCTCCACGCCTTTACGCTCTATCAAATACATCAGCTTCTGCACCATTTTTTTGCCCGGATCAGGATGCGCTGAACAAATTTTTTGAATTATGGAAGCACATTTTTTGATATAATCCATAACATTACCTCCCTCTATTCTGCCTGAGACTCTAATCAATCTTCCTCACTGCAATTACGCATAATTTCCTGGACTACCGGTCTAACCTCAGCATGCCGCTCTGGGCTGACATAAAGACGATAAATATCGATCTTGCTGGCCAGGCTTTGGATAATGTTCGATTCTTCGGAAATAGTACTGCACATTCCCGTATCCCGGTGTACGATGATGATCGCTTTTTCGTCATCAAGATCTGTTTTAACAGGAATCTTATGCGGCATTTTTGCTGCAGAAGTATCCACTAAAAATTCTTCAGCATCGAATTTCTCAAAAATACTGCGTTTTAGCATTCTGAAATTTTGTCTATCTGCCTTTGCAGTATGCGTCTTGGTGGAATATATACAAGGATACACCCGTCTTTTGATAATGTTTCCCGCTGCTTCTATTATATCACGCTTTTCCGCCAATAGTTCGAGAACTTTATTATCATTCCATTTTAAATATTCACTTGTAGAATCAGGATATTTTCCGTCAGGTAAAACTTCACTCAAAGCTCTTGCCAGCATCAAATCAAAATACCTGCGCGTCCTATGAAAATAGACCTCAATAAACATAAAGTAGCGGGCCAGAACAAATTCTTCTAAAGCCTGGATACCGCCATCAGTAATCGCCAATCGGGGAGATTCATCCTGTTTATGGATAGTAAGACAGGTGAGCAGCCTTTCTATATCATATCTTCCGTAATTGACACCGCAAAACAGGGAATCCCGCAGCAGATAATCCATTTTATCACAGTCAAGTTCACTGTCCATAAAGCTTTTTAAAAAAGTGAATTCATAATTTTCTCCAGGATTTTTACCACTGTAAATATCACAGATCAAATCAGGAGTGATATCGTACTCACTTCCATATTTTTCTTTAAAGCCCTGGCCGATCTCACTTATATAATCAGCTATTTCTGTTTCTTTAACTATTTTTTCTGTAAAATCTTCATGCTCCATACCCTCCGGAAACACAGCTTCCGAAGCATGGGAAAAAGGGGCATGCCCCAAATCATGGGTCAACGCGATCAATCTTAAAATCTGTTTATACCAAGCACATTTTTCAGCATCAAAAATATAACTTCCACTGGCTTTGGCATTATCAACGGCACTTTCAAAAGCTTTGGTAACTAAAAACATCACACCAAGAGAATGTCCGAACCTTGTGTGTTCAGCACCATGAAAAACTAAATAAGTCATTGCCAGCTGCCTGATGTTTCTTAGCCGTTGAAATGGCAACGAATTTATTATTTTATTCTCAGACTTACTTACTCGAATAAATCCATGAATCGGATCTCGATATTTATCACTCAAAATATAACCTTCTTTATAAAAATTTAATCTATTTCGCTTTAGTATTATAGCATACTATCATTATTATTGCTTATCTGTGATAAAATTATTTTGTATAAAAAAACTCCGGCTTCTAAACAGCCGGAGTTTTTATTTATTGCGGTTTTTATATTTGTTCACGTGCCAGCTTTTTCTGCAGCCAGAACATCCGCAGCGTTAAGAAAACCGCCGAGAAAAACAAGCCTATATCCAGGCTCTGCCAATATGCGGCAGGACCATGCTCCATTACAAAATCCAGGAAACAGCCCAAGGGCAGACAAACCACCCAATAGGCAAAAAAACCGGAATAGAAGGTTGCTTTAACATCTTTATACCCGCGCAGGATTCCCTGGATCGGCGCTGCCGTCGCATCAAACAACTGAAAAAAGATTGCATAAAACAAAAAGCCGACTACTTTTTCAATAATGACAGGGTCAGTAGTGTAGAGCATGGCTATATAAGGTCTGTTAGTGTAAACCAGCACCGCCAGAAAAATCGCGATGGCCATATTGAGAGCAATGCCCATACGACTGAATTTCTGCGCTTCCTCAAAACGTTTGGCACCTGCTTCGACCCCAACTAAAATCGTCAGCGCCATTGAAAAACTGAGCGGCACCATATAAAGCAATGAAGTAAAGCCCAACGCTGCCTGATGCGCCGCAATGATGACTGTACCGAACTTGGCAATGAACAGTGCAACTACACCAAAAATACTGGCCTCCATAAACATTGCCAGACCAATCGGCACACCGATGCTGAGATTTTCACGCAGCTGTTTGATATCTAAATGGAAACGGTCTTTAAAAATCCGGAAATGCTCAAAAGCCGGCAGCTTATGCACGATCCAGACAAAAATAGCAAATTCCAGCCAGTAGGTAATACCAGTCGCCACACCGGCGCCAACCCCGCCCAAACGCGGCATTCCCAGTTTTCCAAAAATAAAACAGTAGTTTAAAAAGGCATTTACCGGCAGCGCCAGCAAATAAATCTTCATTGTGATACCTGTATGTCCCAAAGTATCTATCAGAGCACGCAGCGAGGTTGACATAAAAAACGGTATCACACCTACGGCCACCGCCGCCATATACATCTTGGCAATATAATGCACCTGCGGTTCCAAATGAAGATGTGTCAGCAGGGTATCTAAAAATAAAACGCCCATTAAAATGATAACTGCCGAAAAAGCTAGCGCCAAAAAAATCGTATGCCGAATGACCTTACCAATATTATCGCGCTTATCAGCGCCTAACAGATGAGCAACTATAGGCATCGCGCCTAATAAAACTCCATTAGTGCCAACAAAAATCGGCATCCAGATATTACCGCCGATCGAAGTGCCCGCCAAATCGACCGCACCTGCATGACCAGACATTGAAGAATCAAAAAAATTCATAGCCATGATCGCCGTCTGAGTAATCAAAATCGGGATCATCACTGAAAAAAGCCGCCGCAGGCGTTGTTTAAAATTTTCGTCTACTAACATATTTATCCCTTTCTATTTTAAGGCAGCTCAGAAAACACCGCTCGCCTCCGCCAGTTCCGTAAGATAGGCCCAGCGTTCCACAAGCTGTTCCAAACGCTGCCCGGCATCCTGCTGCTGCGCGGTAAGCTCGCCCAGCTTCACAAAATCACTGCCGGCGCTATTGACTTCCAGCGTCAGCATTTTCAGCTCGGCTTCCACACCGGCGATCATTGTTTCTATCTGCTCAAATTCCAGTTTTTCCTTATAAGTCATCTTGATTTGTTTAGACTGGCTTTTAACGGCTTCTATACGCTCCTTGCCGGTACCGGTTTTAGCACCGCCTGCAAGCATTGCTTTGCTTTCGGCCGCCGCTGCTTCATATTTGCTGTAATCGCCGATAAACTGCCTGATCTCACCATTACCCATAAACGCAAAAATTTTGCCGGCAAACCGGTCTAAAAAGTAACGGTCATGCGAAACTGCGATGACAGCTCCATTAAAACTGTCCAGATAATCCTCCAGCACCGACAGCGTCGGGATGTCAAGATCGTTGGTCGGCTCATCCAGAAGCAAGACGTTGGGGGCACCCATCAGAACCCGCAGCAGATACAGCCGCCGTTTTTCTCCGCCGGACAGTTTATTGACCGGCACCCACTGCAGCTCGGAAGGAAATAAAAACCTTTCCAGCATCTGTGCGGCAGTAATCCTTGTCCCATCGTTTGTTTCGATGTGGTCGCTCACATCGCGGATATATTCCAGCACGCGCTGTTCGCTGTCCGGAAATTCGCTGTGCTGAGAAAAATAACCGATCCTGACCGTCTGTCCGATCTGAACACTGCCACGGTCAGGCACTAATTTTCCCGCCAGAATATCCATCAGCGTCGTTTTGCCGCTGCCGTTAGGGCCAACAATGCCCACGCGGTCATTACGCAGCAGGATATAGCTGAAATCTTTGATATAGGTCACACCGTTGTAGTCAAGTCCCAGATGCTCGCACTCGACCACAGTTTTCCCCAATCTGCTGCCGGCAGATGACATTTCCAGTTCTCCCGGTGCAGAAATATTTTTCATTTCCTGCTCCAGCTCGTTAAAACGTTCGATGCGTTCCCTGCTTTTTGTCCGCCGTGCTTCCGCACCGCGGCTGATCCAGGCCAGTTCACGCCGGTAAACATTGCGCAGCCGCTGAGCAGCAGCAGCTTCCGACTGGCGTCTTTCTTCACGCTTTCGTAAAAAAAGGCTGTAATTTCCTGTATATAAATAGCATTGCCCGCCATCTAATTCCAATGTCCGGTTGACCACTCTGTCAAAAAAATACCGGTCATGGGTCACCATCAGCAGAGCGCCTTTTCGCTTCAAAAGCAGCTGTTCCAGCCAGGCCACAGTTTCATTATCCATATGATTAGTAGGTTCGTCCAAAATCAGAAGATCGGAAGGACGCACCAAAACTCCGGCCAGTGCTACACGCTTGCGCTGCCCGCCGGAAAGTTCCGCCATCGGCTGATTAAAATCACTGATCCCCAGCTGATCAAGCACCGCTTTAGCTTCGCTCTCCAGCTGCCAGGCATATGCGCTGTCCATTTGCTGCTGCAGTTCCAGCAGCCTGCTCTGTAACGCACTGTTCTCAGGATCAGCAGCCGCCAGCGCTGCCGCCCGTTCATAACGCCGCAGTAATTCCAGCTGCGGCGAATCGCCCTGAAATACCTGTTCCAATACCGTTGCCTGTGGATCATGATCAGGATTCTGCGGCAGATATTCGATCACGCAGCTGCCATTTGCCGTAATCCGGCCGCCGTCACCGGCTTCACCGCGTGCAATATCGCGCAGCAGCGTGCTTTTACCGGTGCCGTTGACGCCGATAATACCGATTTTATCGCCCATTTCAATATTAAAAGTTACATCTTTAAACAAAGTTCTGACGCCATAGCTGTGCGACAGCTTCTCTACACTTAAAATCATTCTTTTCGCCCTCTGTAAAACAGAATAAAAGCAGCCTGCCGCTTGAGCAGACTGCATATATTTTAAATAAGCTCTACTTGAAGATTAGGATTTGCAGCGGCGGCATCCTGTACAACTGTAAGCAGTCTTGCGCCATACCAACCTAATTCTGAACCTGCGGCTACCGCCTGCGGTATTTTTAGTATAACAGGCTCGCAGACTTCCGTCAAACAATCATACAATGCGTCCAGATTTTCACCGTAATAATCCGGCAGCTCAAGCTCCGCACGCAGATATTTATGCAGCTGCCTGATCGACTGCATCCTGGCCAGTGCCAAAGTTACTGTTTTCATCAGCCGCCTCCTTAATACAATTTTTCAAAGCTTTTATAATGATCGTCCGTATAATAGATCAGTCCGTCATTAGAATACACCAGACGTTTAGCATTCCTGTTACCGGTTTTGTAATCAATATCGCATTCTTTCCAGCTGCGTCCTGATTTCTGCGGCAGTAATCCTTCGTAGTTGCCATACCTGTCGCCGCCTATACTTTTACCTGGCGCCACTTCATTCAGCGTTCCCTTATGCTTCCAGCCCAGGCGCTCGGCTTCACGTTTAGTAATAAAATTTCCCGGCAATTTATGAAAGGTATGGATATACAAAGCTACCTCAGCCTTACCGGTATAAGCACGCCCTTCTTCGACTTTGAACTGCGCCTGCTTGCCCTGCAGCTGCGCCAGTCCACTTTTGGCGGTTTTGGCCACCTGCTCTGCAGCCTGCTGTTTAGCCTGATTCAGCTCTGTCTGAGGCGTTTTGCCGCAGCCAAGCACAGCACCGGTTATAAATAATACAGCCAGTAATGCTGCAAAAATCTTTTTCATTTCAAGCACCTTTAAAACCATTTTTTCATTTGATTAAAAATACCGCGTACTATAGTGTCTACAGCTTTATTTTCCATTCGCGTCATCGTTTTGCTGATCAGCTTTTCAGCGACCGTAGGCGGTTCTTTTTTAGAAGCCGCGCTGCGGCTGCGCAGCTCTTTCTGCAGCGCCGCTTCTTCCTGTGCCCTGGCTGCTGCTTCCGCATCCTGCTGGGCTTTGACGCTCAAAATCTCATAAGCAGACTCACGGTCTACAGCTTCAGCATATTTACTATACAGCGGGCTGGAGGCTATCAGCTGGTTGCGCAGCGTATCGTCAGCTACGCCAAGATAGCTGCGCGGCGGCATGACATAAGCACGCTCCACCATTGTCGGCACTCCGTCAGCATCCAATAGTGATACCAGCACTTCGCCGGTGCCAAGCTCCGGTAGCACTTTTGCCGCGTCAAAACCAGGATTGGCTCTAAAGGCCTGCGCCGCAGCCTTCAGCCCCTTCTGGTCTTTAGGTGTGTAAGCTCGCAGCGCATGCTGCAGCTTGTTTCCCAGCTGTGACAAAACAGTATCGGGAATATCAGAAGGCTGCTGGGTGATAAAATAAATGCCGACGCCTTTGGAACGGATCAAACGCACGATCTGTTCAACTTTATCGAGCAGAGATTTCGGCGCGTCTTTGAAAATCAGATGCGCTTCATCAAAGAAAAAGACGATTTTAGGTTTTTCCGGATCGCCTGCTTCCGGCAGCAGGTCATACAACTCCGACAGCATCCATAATAAAAATGTAGAATATAACAGCGGAGTCTGAAACAGCTCTACGCAATGCAGAAGATTGATATAACCGCGTCCGTCATCTGCCACTGCCAGCCAGTCCCTGATGTCCAGTGCCGGCTCGCCGAAAAACACATCTCCGCCCTGTTCTTCCAGGCGCAGCAGAGCCCGCTGGATCGCGCCGACACTCTGAGCCGCCACATTGCCATAGGCAGTTTTGAACTGAGCCGCATTATCACCGACGTACTGCACCATCGAACGCAGATCCTTAAGATCCAGCAGCAACAGTCCCTGATCATCGGCAATCTTGAAAATGATCGTCATAATACCGCTCTGCGTGGTATTCAATTCCAAAAGCCGACTCAGCAGATCCGGCCCCATCTCGGAAATAGTCGTCCGGACAGGATGCCCTTTTTTACCGAAAACATCAAAAAAACGTACAGGAAAGCCTTTGAACTCAAAATTTTCTATGCCTAATTTATGCAGACGTTTCTGAAACCCTTCACTGCTTTCACCAGCCTTGCACATACCGGAAACGTCGCCTTTGATATCGGCCAGGAATACCGGCACGCCCATCTCGCTGAAGGATTCTGCCAGCACCTTTAAAGTAACGGTCTTGCCCGTACCCGTTGCCCCGGCGATCAGACCGTGACGGTTTGCCATTTTCGGCAGCATGCAGATCTTATCCTCGCCTTTACAGACCCAAATCTTGTGTTCATCAGCTAAATACATGGTATTCCCTCCCGCATTTTTATAAAATAAACTACATCTTTATATTAATTTTTATTATACGTTATTTAAGGGTAAGAGTAAACAAGCTGGGCAGGTTCTGTTTTTATACTGCTGTTTTTTTATTTTTCCTTGCTTGACATTATCGTAATTCTTGCTATAATGAGAACATAAATCAAATAGACCTCGCAGGACTGACGGATAAAGTGGAATCAACCACGTGTACTGCGATGCCATAGAAACAGCCGACCGTCTGGGCAGAGAGAACTGATCCCGGATGGTTTTTTTATTTTCCGGCTTTGGCCCTCTCGGATTTTTTCTAGTGTGAAAAGGAGATGTTTACCTATGAAAAACAGATGGCTCATTGCTCTGTCGGCTATCGGCATCCATATCTGCATCGGCAGTGTTTACGCCTGGAGCGTACTGACAAAGCCTATTATGCAGGCTATGGGTTTTACCCTGAAAGAAACGACCTGGACTTTTTCGATCGCAATTTTATTTCTCGGACTGTCAGCGGGATTTTTGGGCGATTACGTTGAAAAATACGGCCCGCGTAAAAGCGGTCTCACCTCGACCTGCTTCTTTGGTCTGGGTATGTTCGGTACAGCGCTGGCACTGCATCTCAACAGTCTGCCGCTCTTATATCTTTTTTACGGCGTTATCGGCGGTATCGGTCTTGGGACCGGTTATATCACCCCTGTTTCGACGCTGGTCAAATGGTTTCCCAACAACCGCGGCTTTGCCACCGGTCTTGCTATCATGGGTTTCGGTTTTGCCAGCCTGATCGCAGGTCCGCTGATGCAGATCCTGGTTGCCAAATACGGACTGGTACAGAACTTTATCATTCTCGGCTGCGTGTACATGGTTATCATGGCCGCCTCCGCCTTATATCTTGAACCACCTAAAGCAAGCAACGGCGGGCCGTCCGGCATTAACGTCAAAAGTATCCTCCCGGATACTCAGTTCACAGCCAAAGAAGCACGCAAAACCTGGCAATTTTACGCACTGTGGTGGATTTTTTTCACCAATATTACCTGCGGTATCGGACTTTTAGCAGTAGCTTCACCGATGGCACAGGAAGTAGTAAAAATGACACCGATGGCTGCCGCCTCCATGGTCGGTATCATCGGTCTGATCAACGGTCTGGGACGCATTTTCTGGTCTACTATTTCCGACTATCTCGGGCGCAGTACAGTTTATGTAGTCTTCTTCCTGATCCAGATCTTTGCCTTCTACGCACTTGCAGAAACAAGCAGTGCCTTCATCTTCCAGCTGATTGTCTTTGTCATCATTTCCTGCTACGGCGGCGGCTTCTCCTGTATGCCCGCCTTCCTCAGCGATCTGTTCGGCACGAAAGAGCTCAGCGCCATACACGGCAAGATCCTGACTGCCTGGGGCATGGCCGGCATCGCCGGTCCGCTGCTGCTGTCCTGGATCCGTGAAACGACCAACAGCTATTCAATTACCCTGTACTTCTTCTCTGCCTGCTTCGTTGTCAGCCTCATCATCGCCGGTATTTTGAAATGGCGTACTTCCGTAGGCGTACTGATCGAAAAGAAACATATCTGATTTTACTATAACCCCTCTGCTGAAGCTGCAGAGGGGTTATTTTATGCCGTTTTAGACTCTGCCTATTCGTTAACGTCATAACTATCAGTACATTTTATCTACATCTGGTATTCATTTTACTTTCCATACTATATCTGGTTTTATTTGCCACAGCCGATACCGCTGCCTGTTCCAACCAGACTTGTAATACTGGAGCAGATAACCGATAATAAAAATAACACCATTTATCAGACTGAAAAGAGGCGGTTATTATGGATACTTCGCGCCCGCGTTATCTTCATATGTTTCTTGTTTTTGTTAAGATCGGCCTGTTCACGATCGGCGGCGGGCCGGCAATGATACCGCTGATACGTGACGAATTTGTTGAAAAACAAAAATGGATCAGGGATGAAGACATTACTGACGTTCTTGCGCTCTCGCAGTCTTTGCCCGGCGTTATTGCCGTCAATGCTTCTACCTTTCTTGGCTACAGGCTGGGGGGACTTAAAGGATCACTGGTAGCAACTATCGGCGTCGTCCTGCCTTCTTTCGTCATTATTTTCGTCATCGTCACGGCTTTCACCTCCAGTGGTTTTGACCAGTACCCCAATATATTGAAATTTTTTGACGGTATCAATTCTGCTATCACAGCTTTATTGATCGCAGCAACTCTGAAACTGATTCCCTATTCCATCAAAAACAATTTTGGCTGGTTCATTCTGGCCTTTTCACTGCTTGGGATCTATTTTTTCAGTCTCGACATTGCCATAATCGTTCTGCTGGCCTCAGCGCTTGGTTACTGCGCCACTAAATATCTGGGAAGTGATACAAAATGATGCTTTATTGGGAATTATTCACTGTCTTTTTCAAAATCGGGCTTTTTTCTTTCGGCGGCGGTCTGGCAATGATCAGTATCATTCAGCAGGAAGTCGTCGGACGCGGCTGGATCCCCGCAGCTGAATATGCACGGATCATCACTATTTCTCAGATCACCCCCGGCCCTATCGCTGTCAATACGGCTACATATGTAGGAGCCAGGGTCTGCGGCCCTGAATTCTGGCAAGCCCTGCTTGGTTCTTTTGTAGCTACTTTCAGCGTCAGCCTGCCATCTTTCATTCTTGTCGCCATCGTTGCCCGTTCTCTCCAAAAGTTCAACTCTTCGCTGGCTGTACAAGGTATCCTCAATGGATTGCGGCCTTCGGTTATCGCCTTGATGCTGACCGCAGTTTTCTTTTTTATGCGGATAACATTTTTCCCCGCAACCGGAACCGTCGCAATGGAAAATCTGCTGACCTATTTCAAATTCTGGCCGACATTGCTGACGGCTTTGCTTTTTTATCTGCATTACTACCGTAACCTGAGCGCTATTCCCTTGATGCTTTTAGCCGGCTGTGCCGGACTGTTGATGTAGAAAAAACACAAAATAACCTGCATACGGCAGGTTATTTTATTTCTTCTTTAATATTTGCAGCCCAGAGAAATGGCTTCGGTCGGGCAGGACTGTCTGCATTTACCGCAGACAATACATTCCCTGTCGCCTACCCGTTTACAATCCATCAAGCAACTGCGTACGCAGCGCTGGCAGGCGGTACATTTACGCGAATCTACCTGCATGCCAAAAACGGCGATCCTGTTAAACAGGCTGTAAAAAGCTCCCAACGGACAGAAAAAACGACAAAAAGGCCGATAGATAAACAGCGCCGCAGCAGCCAAAAGTCCAATGATCCAACGCCAGTCCAGACCATGCAGATCAAAGAAATACAGATTGCAGGCAAACAGCAGCAGAACCACATATTTAAAATAACTTAAATAGTACGTAATTTTATTTTTAGACAGCTTCAACATCGGCAGCTTATCTAAAAGCTCCTGCGCCCAGCCAAACGGACACAGCCAGCCACAGATCATCCGGCCAAAAAACAGAGCACACAAAATGAGCAGCCCCCAAACCCGCCAGCCCAAAGGTAAAGTAAAACCGGTCAGGGTATGCTGCGTCAGCCCCCAGGGACATCCGGCTTCTGCATAGCGGCAATAGCCGCAATTAACTCCGGGCAGACAAACATTTTTCCAGGTCATATCGGCCCCCAGCAGATTGGCGGCACCACGCCCATTATACAAAACCGTCGCCGTAAGCTGCGTCGTCCAGCGTTTAAAATCCTTAACCATTTTTACCGCTCCTTTCCTGTATTGCTTTCATTGTAAGGGCTGGAGTTGACTCACAGTCAAGCAGTTTGCAAAAAATCTACAAACAACGCTTGACCTGGAGCAGACTCCAGCATATAAACTCACATATAGAAGCCGTATAAGCAACGGCAGACCCTATCTATTTGCAACTTACAAACAGAGAAACGGAGGAAATACCATGCTGAAAACTCTGGCCCTGACGCTTACTTTATTACTGAGCTTTACTGTGGCTGCCTGCAGCAGCACGTCCGGTACCAATGCCAAAATCGACCAGACAACAGCTAACGCAGCTCAGACCGCTACAACAGACGCAGTCCAACGCATCAGGCTGACACTCGCCAACCAAGACGAGCTTATCGTCAAACTCAATGGCACCAGAGCTGCAGAGGATTTTTTGAGCCTGCTGCCGCTGGAACTGACCTGCAAAGATTTTAATAATACCGAAAAGGTAGCTTATCTGCCGCGGCGCCTGGACACACAGGGCGCTCCTGCCGGTTTTGATCCTCAAACAGGCAGTTTTGCTTATTATGCACCTTGGGGTAATCTGGCATTTTTTTACCGTGATTACGGTTATGCCAACAGCCTCATTGAACTTGGTACTGTTGAAAGCGGTATTGAAAAACTGGCCGCTTTCGATAATGATTTCACTATCAAACTGGAACGCCTGCCCTAAAAAAACAGAGCTTGCATAAATGCAAGCTCTGTTTTTTAGGCTTTCAGCGTTTCCTTCAATATCTCAACGATCTCTTCTTTAGTCAGTACTTTATAACCGCCCTCAAGAATGAACGAACCCTGAGCGATCCCGTCAAGCATCGTTTCATCGACGCCAAGTTCCCTGCCGTTAAGTACAAGTCCCAGCTCCCTCATATAGCTTTCCATCGCCGCAAGGCCTGCCTGAGCTATCTGTTCATCAGTTTTCCCCTCAGGACGCACATCCCATACATTGATGGCAAAGCGTTTGAATTTCGCCAGTCCGTACGGCATGATGTGCCTGTAATATGGCAGCGACACAGCGGCCAGAGTCATTCCGTGCGTAGCGTCAGTGTAAGCGCCGATCGACTGACCGATCATATGCACCATCCAGTCTGTCGACTTTCCTTTAGCTACCAGGGTATTCAAGGCCCATGTAGCGATCCACATAATATTGCTTCTCGCTTCATAATCTTCAGGGCTTTGCACCGCGATCCTGGAACTGTGGATCAGCGAACGCAGCAAGCCTTCCATAAGATAGTCGGAAGTATTGTCGTCAGTTCCGGAAAAATACTGTTCCAAAATATGCGACATGATATCAAAAAATCCGGCAACCATTTGATAACGCGGGAGCGTAAAAGTATAAGTCGGATCAAGTATCGAAAATCTGGGGAACACATTATCACCAAACACCCGCCCGATTTTAGCTTTAGCCGCATGATTGGTAATAACTGAACCGCCGTTCATCTCCGAACCTGTACCAACCATAGTCAGAACACAGCCAACCGGGATAATCTTATTATCCACCGCTTCCATCCGCAGATAATATTTTTCCCATGGATCAGTTTCGCAGTAAGCGGAAACTGAAACAGCCTTGGCATAATCACAGACAGAACCGCCGCCGACTGCCAGGATCAAATCGACCTTGTTTTCTTTGGCTATCCTGCAGCCTTCATATAATTTTTCCAGTGTGGGATTAGGCATTACACCTGCATCCTCAAAAACTGTTTTGCCCCCGTCCCTCAAAAGCTTGACCACGTTTTCATAAATACCGTTTTTCTTAATCGAACCGCCGCCATATACCAGCATGACATTTTTACCATAGCATGCCAATTCCTGCGGCAGATTTTCTAATGAATTTTCTCCAAAATACAATTTGGTAGGATTGGAATAAACAAATTTACCCAGCATTATTTTTGCTCCTTTATTTCAAATTTCCATATTCTGCATCTGTTACCGGTTCCAGCCATTCATTGGACACCCCCGCGGCGGGCACTTCGACTGCAAGGTGTGCAAACCAGCTGTCAGGAGCCGCTCCATGCCAGTGTTTCACTTCAGGCGGGATATTCACCACATCACCCGCGTTCAGCTCCCGGGCCGGTTTCCCCCACTCCTGATAATAACCTCGTCCGCCTGTGACAAGCAGTATCTGCCCGCCTTGATGATGGATATGCCAATTATTGCGACAGCCGGGCTCAAAAGTAACATTGCCAATAACTACTCCTTCTGTTGTCAGCATCTTCAAATAGCTCTGCCCCACAAAATACCGGGCATAGGCATCATTTTTTTCACCCATGGGAAACACGCTTAATTTTTCTTCCAACATTCTCACCACACTCCTTTTCTATCACATTCTCACATCGTTCTGCGCTCAAATCTGTTGTAGCTGAAAACGCAGTCCGCACTGATGCAGAACCGCCAAATCACCTGCTTTTTATTGCACCCGCTCATAACTAAAATGCCGGAACTTCCGTTCCTTATCTGTATCATATCCAATGGAGTTAACTCCAAGTCAAGCAGCTTTTTCAAAAAATTAATACCGGCTGTCTGACAACAAAACCGATATTTAAAAAAGCTCTGCCTGCAGTGACCGCAGCGCCCGCAAGTTTCTTTCCGTAACCTTATCCGCAGGCTCCAGCTCACTGCACAGCAGCGGCGAACTGCTATTTCCAGCCGTGATCTGCTGCAGCTGTCTGCGGCTGTCATTAGCATAACAATAAATGCAGCCATGCAGACAGGTGTTATAGGCGCCGATATCGATACTGGCGGCACAGCCGCATTCACCGCGCTGATTTTTATCTTTGACTGTATCAAGACGGCACCCGCCCACACGGCCAAGCAGCTCTGCGTCGATGCAACTGGCATGCCCAATCCCCAGATCAGCTAATTCTATAGCTTCCGCACAGGTTTCCAGCTGCAGACCATATTGCCGGGCTGTTTGGGACAATACGGCCGCAAGCCGCCGCTGCTCGTCCTCACTCAGGCCTCTCAGCCCTGCCTGATGCAGACCTGCCTTGATCTTAGGATAATAATCAAGGAAACTGATAATACATTTTTTCGTACTGTCGGCCAGCTGCGCTGCCAGTTCCTCAAAAACCGCTGCGTGATACTGCAGGTCATAGCGTGCACTTAACAGGATCGGGTCATAGCGCCAGATCATTCTTTCCGCACCTATCTTCTGCGCCAGCTGCCGAAATATCTCTATCCTCACCGCCAATGGCGGTAAAGCTGCTTCTACGTCAGCAGCATACGCATTGAGCGTAAATTGAAAATAATAAGCATACGCATCCAGAACTGACAGCTGCTTAAGCATCGGTTCTGGATTTTTTGTCCAGAAAACCAACCCATCCACGACCTCCGGCCGCAGGCTGATCCTGCTTACCTGATGAAGGTTCAGAGGATTGCGTACCAGTACATACTGTTCCTGCAGCCGCTTTTGGAACCATTCCCAATAAAAAGCAGGAATATCAGTTCGCCGGCTGGCACTGATAATCATTCGTCATCCCTCCTCTTTTTGATAAACTGCTTAGAGCTTCACTTGTTTCTATTATACACTGATCTATATCGAACAGGCCGGCTAATTTTTTTCAGAAAACGCTTGACTTGAAGTTAACTCCAAACGCTAGAATGAATTTAAAAGTTACAGGAGGTGATTTTTATGAATATTACCGAAGCAGGCAAACAGACTTCGCTGACACCCAATACTCTGCGTTATTACGAACGGATCGGGCTTATCCCACCTGTCGCCCGCAATAAAGGCGGGACCCGGGAATACACTTCCAAAGACCTCTGCTGGATAGAATTTATAAAAACCATGCGGTCAGCCGGTCTCTCCCCGGAAACTTTGATAGAATATGTCGCCTTGTCACAGCTCGGCGACACCACGCTGGAAGCCCGTAAGGATATTTTAGAACTGCAGCGGGAAGTGCTGCAGGAAAAATTGGAATTTATCCAGCAAACCTTAGCCAGAATAGATATCAAAATAGAAAACTACCGTACTGACATTTATCAGAAAAACCATCCGTCACAAAATCAAAAACAAGAGGAGGCAGACCTATGAAAAACTTTATTTCCATGTTCCTGATGACATCCCTGCTGCTGGGGGGGATGACCTTTACAATTGGCAAAATGAGCGTGTGTGCCGCTTCAAAAAACAGGATTGAAACAGCACAGCAAAAACAGGCGCATCTTTTCGGCAGCGCCAAAAACAAACTTGCCGCCACCGACCCGGATTTTGCTCAGACCATGGACAATTTCATTTACGGCGACGTTTATTCCCGTGGTAAGCTGACCGACAAACAACGTGAACTGCTGACGATCACCGCACTTACCGCCAGCCAGACTTTAGACAGCCTGCCTGCACAAGTGCAGGCCGCACTGAAAGCCGGCGCTACCCCGGTAGAAATAAAAGAAACACTTTATCAGTGCGCTCCCTATGTGGGCTTTCCCAAAACGGTCGGCGCTTTGGAAATCACCAATAAAGTTTTTAAAAAACAGGGCATTAAAATGCCGCTGGCAAACCAGAGTACTGTTACCGAAGCCACCCGTTTTGACGACGGCTTTAAAGTACAGGGTGAGATTTTCGGAACAGAACACATTGCCGCCATGCACAAAAACTCGCCGGCTAATCAAAAACATATAGCCAATTATCTTTCAGAGTTCTGCTTTGGCGATACCTACACCAGAAACGGCCTTGATCTGCAAATGCGGGAATTGATCACCTTATGCGCTATCAGCACTATCGGCGGTGCGGAACCTCAGGTCAAAGCCCATGTACAGGCCAATCTCAATGTCGGCAACGATAAAGAACTGATGCTGGACGCAGTTACCCAGTGCCTGCCATATATTGGTTTTCCACGTACGCTGAACGCCATCGCCTGCATCAATCAGATCATCCCCGCCAATGCCTGATAAGCATTATATGTAAAAGAATACCTGTGCTGACTTTAAAAGTCAGCACAGGTATTTTATTTATCTGCAAATCATTGTGCCGTCCGCTTTTTACCAAACGTATCTATTTCGCCGCGTACACCTTCCAGCCAGCTGCTGATCAGTCGCTGCATCTTCCCGGTCCCGATATCCTGCAAAGCCAGTCCTTTTGTTATATACGCCTGCGGGCAGCTTGCGGCTATAGCATCCAGGCTCTTTTCGATACCGCTTTTTTTACTGGTACAAAACGGTACGAGCACTTTACCTGAAAAATCATGCGCTTCTAAAAAAGTACGCACGGCCATAGGCGTTGTTCCATACCAGACAGGATAACCGATGAAAATCGTATCATACTGGGAAATATCGGCTAAATCCACCGCCAGAGGAGGCCGTTCATTACCTGCAAGTTCCTGTTTAGCTATTTTACCGCATTCACTTTTATCCTGCGGATAAGGCACCTCAGTCTGAATTGCAAACAGCTGTCCCCCGACCGCAGCCTGTATCTGCCAGGCGGCCAGTTCTGTATTCCCGGTATGTGAAAAATAAGCAATCAGTATTTTAGGATTAGTAGGCAAGCCTTCCGGTCCTTTAATCGTAACCGGCTTATTTTCATCCGTTTCTTCATACCCGATCCCGCCACAGCCTCCGACCGCAGCCATCAACAGCAGGCCCAGCAGCAGCAGATATTTCTTGCAGCTTCGCATAGTATCCCTCCAAGCATCAAATCATTCTTTCTTAATTGTATCATAAACCTTAGAGTTTGCTCTATGTCAAATAAAACTTTTTATTTTTTATCAAAAAACAGCCCTGATAAATTATCAGGGCTGTTTACTTACCAGTGATATTTTTCGCCGCGGCTGATTTTAAACGCACGGTAAATCTGCTCTACCAGCAGCAGACGAATCATTTGATGGGTAAAAGTCATTTTGGAAAAAGAAATACGCTCATCAGCCCGATGCCGCAATGCATCCGTATAACCAAAAGCACCGCCGATCACAAAGGTGATATGGCTGCTGCCCGCTAAGGCCAGCTTCTCTATTTTGGCGGCCAGCTCCGGTGAACTTACGGCCTTGCCACTAACATCCAGTAAAATCACATACGAATTTTCCGGGAGCACTGCCAGCAAACGTTCTGTTTCTCTGCCCAGCACCTGTTCTTTTAAGGCCGGCGATGGATCTTCCGGCATTCTCTCTTCTCCAATAGCGATCGTTTCCAATTTACAAAACGGCTGCAGCCGTTTTGTAAATTCTTCGATCCCCGCCGTCAGATACTTTTCCTTGATCTTTCCCACACAGGCAATGGTGATCTTCATTTAACGGTTTTCCTCAGGAATCTCTTCCAGTGTCATGTGGATCGTTTCTTCAGCGCCGCCGCGCAGAACAACAACATCCACACTGTCGCCGACTTTCAGCTCAGCCAGCTTGCCGCGCAGCTCTACTACTTTATCGATCTTTTCACCGTTGAACTTGAGAATGATATCGCCGGGACGCAGGCCGGCTTTAGCCGAAGGACTGCCTTCCCAAACCTTCATAACAAAAATACCGTCATGCAGGTCGATATCAAAACCGTACCGGTTGGCAATATCCTTATCGACCAGGCTGGCGCCAATATACGGACGCACTACACGACCTTTTTTTGCCAGTTCATCCAAAATCGGTTTGGCCGAATTAATGGGGATAGCAAACCCGATGCCTTCGACACCGGAAACAGCGATCTTCGCAGAATTGATACCTACGACCTCCCCTTCCGCATTGACCAGCGCACCGCCGGAATTGCCGGGATTGATCGCCGCATCAGTCTGGATCAGGTCAAATTTACGTTCCCCTAACTGGATGGAACGGTTCAAAGCGCTGATTACACCGGCTGTGACACTGCCGCGGAACTCCAGCCCCAGCGGATTACCAATAGCAATAGCGGGTTCACCGACCTGTAAAGTTGAGGAATCACCGAAATCGGCAACAGGAAGATTGTTTTCGTCGATCTTTACTACGGCAAGATCAGTTGCCGCATCGGCCCCCAATACCTTGCCTTTGACACTGCGCCCGTCCGTCAGGCTGACGATGATTTCTGAAGCGCCTTCTACAACATGGTTATTAGTCGCGATCAGACCGGACTTGTCATAAATAACGCCGGAACCTGTGCCGCGTTCCGTCAGCTGCACTCGATTAAAAATATCGCGCACATAGGCTTTATTAGTGATGCCCACTACTGCCGGACCTACTTTTTTAGCCGCCGCTACGATCGGCGTGTTACGGGCACCGGAAAGGCTGGCATCTTTCTGTGCCGCAGCAGCAGTTTTCTGTTCCTTTACTGCCTCAGCCTTATTGTTATCACTGCAGCCGCCTATAAGTACAGCAGCTCCCAGCAGAGCACAGAAAAAGATATTCATGGTTTTTTTCATAAAGCTTCTCTCCATCTCAACACTCCTCAATCATAATTTTTTACTATGTTTTCCTGCGATGTGATATAAATTTTTGTATCCGCACCAACTTCGTTAGCGTCCAGGATACCCCGCACCGTTTGCAGGGCCAGGGAAGGCAAATTGTTTTCCTGGCTCAGATGCGCCAGAAAAACCTCTTCCGGCAGGCGCTCCATATGCGCCAGCAGCCAGGCTGCCGAAACATTGGATAAATGCCCGCGTGTTCCCAGAATCCTCTGCTTGAGTATCTGCGGATAACTGCCATTTTTCAGCATATCTTCATCGTGGTTGGCTTCCAGCACCACTACGTCAGCATCAGCTATATTCTGACGCACCTCGTCTGTCACAAAGCCTACGTCGGTGAGATATGTACATTTACTGCCGCCGCTTTTAAAAACATAGCCTACTGTAGAGGCTGCATCATGCGGGACGGCAAAAGGGATTATTTCCAAACTGCCGCTGCTCAGTTTTTTGGGCAGTAAGCGGCAACAGCTGCGTTCCATTTCACTTTTTTTCGGCATATACTGCCAGGTACTTTCATTGGCAAACACCGGCAGACGGTATTTACGGCAAAAAACAGGCAGTCCCTTTACATGGTCGTTATGCTCATGTGTCAACAGTACGCCCGTCAAATCTTCAGGCTTCATGCCTGCCTGATGCAGACGTTCCGTCAGCTGGCGGCAGCTGATGCCGACATCTACCAGAAAAGCCTGCTCTCCGGCACGTATCACCGCGGCATTGCCTTTACTGCCGCTGGCCAGGATCGTGATTTCAAACTCACTGCTCATGCTTCGCCTGCCGCGATTTTGTGCCCGGCACTGGTTCCAATACGTTCAGCTCCTGCAGCCAGCATAGCCTGCGCAGCTTCCGCGTCACGGATACCTCCGGCGGCTTTGACTTTGAGACCATACTTTTCTGCTTCGGCTGCCAGCAGCTTTACGTCATCGACAGTAGCTCCGCCCTTGTTAAAACCCGTACTGGTCTTGACAAACGCCGCACCGCCTTCGGCTACTAAACGACAGGCCGTGCACTTTTCAGCGTCTGTCAGCAGGCAGGCTTCAATGATCACCTTGACCGGAAACGGACTGGCCGCCTCGACTACGCTGCGGATATCACTGACTACAGCAGCATAATCACCGGTCTTAAATGCCGATACGTTCATGACCATATCTATTTCATCAGCGTGCGCTTCGACCGCCATTTTTGTCTCCAGAGCCTTGACCTCAGAAAATGTAGCTCCCAGCGGGAACCCTACTACTGTCACAACCTTGACGTTCGTATCGCTCAGCAGATGTCTGGCCAGCCCCACATAACACAGATTCACACAAACGCCAAAGAGCCCGTATTTCCGGGCTTCGCTGCAAAGCTGCATAATATCCTCGACAGTTGCCTCAGGTTTTAATAAAGTATGTTCAAGATGCTTCGCAATCGTCATCCCCGACTCCTCCTCATCTTCTATAATGATTTTTGCTTCTATATATTATATCAAAACTTTATACTTTCTGCTTTGACAAAAAAGTAAATTTTTATAAAAACAGAGCCATAATTTTAATTATAGCTGTTCATTGTAATTATACACTAACAATATTCTATATTATCATACAATAAAAACTCTGTGTTCTTAATAAAAAAGCCCCGACTGTACAGTCGGGGCAACATAAACATTTCTCTAATTTCAGTGTTTTTTACGGCACTTCTCACAAACGCCAAAGAAATAAAATTGGTGTTTGTCGATACTGTAACCGCTTGCTTCTTCCACCTTTACGACCAGAGACCGGTCATTGAGAGCCGGTACATCATCGACACGGCCGCAGACAGTACACTGCACATGGCTGTGCTCGCTGATATCAGCATCATAGCGGAAACTGTCCTCGCCGGTATTGATGATCTGGATCAGGCCCAGTTTATTGAGAATCTCGACGGTCTTATAAACCGTAGCAAAACTCATGGAAGGATATTTAGGCTGCAGGGTACCGAACAGCATTTCAGCACTGGGATGCTGCTTGGTATTAGCCAGCGCTTCATAAACTGCCAATCTTTGCGGAGTGACTTTATAACCGTTTTGACGCAGCAGGGCGGTCAGTTCTTGGTTGTTTAACATGATTTACCTCCTTGGTTGAAATGTTTTTTGTCCGGCATTTATTGCCTGTTTAGTTTTAGATAATCTTTATCTATTATTTACTAAATTATAATAAAGAAAAACTTTCCTGTCAATATTTAATATCCTTTAATTGTAGCTGTTTAAACATATTTCACAAACCTTCCACAAGGATTTTGGCAATTAAAAGCGAATTTTATAATTATTATACACAAGAAAGAGGTAGACCCATGACCATTGAACAAATAATTGCCGGCGAACTGTCGGTCAGACCGCAGCAGGCAGCCGCAACTCTAGAACTGCTGGACAGCGGTAATACTATCCCTTTTATCGCCCGCTACCGCAAGGAAGTGACCGGATCGCTGGACGAAGAACAAATCCGTATGATCAGCGAACGTGCTCAATATCTGCGTAATCTGGAAGAACGCCGTCAGGAAATACTGGAATCAATAACTTCACAGGAAAAACTGACCCCTGAACTTGAAAGCCAGATCAAAGCTGCTGTCAAAATGCAGGAGCTGGAAGATCTTTATCTGCCTTACCGTCCTAAAAAACGTACCCGGGCACAGATAGCCCGTGAACGCGGACTGGAGCCGCTGGCAGAACTGATCATGGCTCAATCCCAGCCGCTAATGACCTTAGACAAGCTGGCCAGCCTGCATGTAGATCCTGAAAAAGGTGTCAACTCTGTTTCCGAAGCCTGGGCCGGGGCCTCCGACATAGTTGCCGAAAATATTTCCGACCGCGCCGATATCCGCGAACTGATCCGCAAAGAACTTTGGAAAGGTGCCGAACTTGCTTCAACGCTGACAGTTGACGAAACCGAAGGGCAGGATTACCTGATGTATAAAGAATATTCCGAACCGATACGTCAGCTGCCGCCGCACCGCATTTTAGCCTTGAACCGCGGTGAAAGCAAAAATTGTCTGAAGCTCACCCTAAATTATCCTGCGGATTCCATGCTGACTAAACTGGCTCAAAAACTAAAAATCCAGCCGCACACAGTTTGGAACGAGCTTTATACAAATGCTGTTGCCGACAGCTACAAAAGGCTGCTGTTTCCCTCGCTGGAGCGGGAACTGCGTAACGAACTGACGGAAAAAGCAGAAAAACAGGCTATTTCTGTCTTTGCCGCCAACCTGCGGCAGCTGCTGCTGCAGCAGCCTATTGCCGGGCATACTGTTTTAGGTCTCGATCCCGGTTACCGCACCGGCTGTAAAGCAGCCGTTATTGATCCCAACGGACGTACACTGGCGATCAATACGCTGTATATCACCGGCAGCCAGCATCAGCGTGAACAAGCGGAAGCCGGCTTTATGGATCTGGTGACCAGGCATAAAGTGACCCTGGTAGCTATCGGCAACGGAACTGCTTCTTTTGAAACAGAGGAGTTTACGGCCCAGATGATCGAAAAATACCATCTTGATATTGCTTACCTGATCGTCAGCGAAGCAGGCGCTTCTGTTTATTCTGCCTCCAAGCTGGCCCGCGAAGAGCTGCCCGATCTGGACGTTTCCCTGCGCGGAGCGGTATCCATTGCCCGCCGTGTACAGGACCCTCTGGCAGAACTTGTCAAAATAGAGCCCAAGGCTATTGGTGTTGGTCAATATCAGCATGATGTCAATCAAAAGGAACTCACTGCGACCTTAGGTACTGTTGTCGAGTCCTGCGTCAACCACGTCGGAGTCGAGCTGAATACAGCTTCTCCCGCTCTGCTTTCATACGTAGCAGGCATTTCCGGCACCGTCGCCAAAAATATTATTGCCTACCGTGACGATAACGGTGCCTTTACCAGCCGTAAGGAACTTTTAAAAGTTGCCCGTCTGGGTCCGGCAGCCTTTACTCAATGCGCAGGCTTTCTGCGTATCGCCCAGGCAAAAAATCCTTTAGACAATACCTCCGTCCACCCTGAAAGCTATACCTTAGCAGAGCAGATCCTGGCAGAGCTTGGCTTTGACCTGAAACACTGTAATGACATCGCTGTTCAGGAAGCGGCAGCTAAAGCCGACGCCTCTGCCATTGCCGTCAAACTGAACGCCGGCCTGCCGACTGTAACTGATATCCTGGAAGCCCTGGCCCGGCCGGGGCGCGATCCGCGCGAAGATGCTCCGGCACCGCTGACACGCAAAAAGGTAGCAAAACTGAGCGATTTGGAGATCGGCAGCGTTGTCAAAGGAACAGTCCAAAATGTTGTTGATTTCGGAGTTTTCGTAGATATCGGCCTAAAAACCAGCGGTCTGATTCACCGCAGCGAATTATCCAACAGTCGGTTTCACCACCCTCTGGACGTTATCAGCGTCGGCGATGTGATCGAGCCGGTCATCATCAGCATCGACGAACAACGTAACCGTATCGGCCTGAGCTTAAAACAGGCAAAAAAAACTACCGTCTAAATATAATTTAAACAGACGTCTTTTAAGACGTCTGTTTTTTATTGTTACAAATTATATTTTCATCACAATATTAATAAATATAAAGATATGTATACTTTTATTTTTATGATATAATATTTTTAAATAATAATCAATAATATTTAGGTGATAAACATGAAAAGAGATATCAATACCCTCAGTCTGTTAAATGAAATATCGGAACTTGTTTATGTTTCCGATCCAGAAACCTACGAGCTGCTGTTTGTCAATCAGACAGGCTGCCAGACACTGCATCTGGAAAACTACAAACACAAAAAATGCTATGAAATTTTACAGGGTAAAACTTCACCCTGCGAATTCTGTACCAACGACAGACTGTGCGATGATAATTTTTATACCTGGGAATTCACAAATCCCTCTATCGGCAGACACTTTTTACTCAAGGATAAAATAATCCAATGGCGCGGCAAAACTGCACGCATGGAAATAGCTTTTGATATAACAGAACGCGAACTGCAAAAGCAGGAACTGAAAAATATGCTTGATGTCCAGACCTTAATTACCAACTGTGTCAGAATGCTTTACGCCGTCGATGACCTCGATCAGACGATCAATGCTGTCTTGACCCAGATCGGCGAATTTCTAGTTTCTGACCGTGCTTATGTTTTTGAAATCAAAGACGAGTTGATGAACAACACACATGAATGGACAGCTCCCGGGATCTCGCCGCAGCTGGAGAAGCTGCAGCAGCTCGATCTGTCATTGATTTCCGACTGGCTGCCGTTTTTTGAAAAAAACGACTGTATCATCATCGACGATGTCGAACAGCTGCAAAAGACTAATCCGGCGGCTTATGCTACGCTGCACGCCCAGGAAATCACCTCTTTGATCGCTGCGCCTATTTTTTTGGATAACAAGCTGGCAGGCTATATCGGCATCGATAATTACGACAGTGAAAAAATCAAAAATTCTTCTTATTTGCTGCTTTCCATGTCCATTTTTCTTTCCTATGCGATCAGACATCGGAATCATGTCGATATGCTGCATCGCCTCAGCTACCACGATCTGCTGACGAACGCACTGAACAGAAACGCTTTTATGGACGTGCTCAGTCAGTTCAGGCCGGGACAATATGCTTCTGCCGGCATTATTTATATCGATATCAACGGTATGAAGGAAATCAATGATTTTTACGGCCATCACCAGGGTGATAAAATCCTTATAACAACTGTAGCCAAAGTCTTCAACCTTTTTAAACCCGACGAACTTTTCCGCATCGGCGGTGATGAGTTTGTTATCATCACCTATGATCTGACAGAAACCGATTTTTATGAAAAATTTAACCTTTTGCGTAATATTTTCTGTGAAAAAACTAACTTGCCCTTCTCCATCGCTACAGGCAGCTGCTGGGTCAAATCCCCCAGCGATTTAAACAGCCTGCTGCAGCAGGCTGACAGCGCTATGTATACGGATAAGAAAAAATTTTATTATGGCAAAGAAAAAACAAGCCGCTATCGGCATAATTTAGATGATATCCTCAATCTGGCCAATTACAGCGCTCTGCAGGAAGCACTGACAGCCGGACAGTTCTGCATTTATTTCCAGCCTAAAATTTCTTTGGATACCGAGGAATTTATCGGTTCTGAAGCTTTGATCCGTTATATAAATCAGGCCGGAGAAATCATTGCCCCCAATAATTTTATTCCGATCCTGGAAGAAGCGAGACTGATAAAAATGCTGGATCTTTATGTTTTTGAAGAAGTCTGTAAGCAGATCAATATCTGGAAAGAAAGAAAAATGCGGGTCAAACCCGTTTCTATCAATCTTTCACGCAGCACTCTGTCTTACCATTTCCTGGCCGATCAGCTATTAGCTCTTATCACCAAGCATAATATCGACATCAGCCTGCTGGAACTGGAAGTCACCGAAACTGCCGAAGTCGATAATCAGCTTGTTTTCAGCCAGGCTTTGGAAAAACTGAAGGAATATGGTTTCTCTATTTCCATTGATGACTTCGGCGTTCGCAACGCCAGTCTTTCGCTGTTCACTACTATCAATTTCGATATTTTAAAATTAGACCGCAGTTTGGTAAAAACACTGGCACAAAACCAAAAGGCACGTATCCTTATCCGTTCTCTGGCTGTCATTTGTTCTGATCTCGGTATCAAATTGATTGCCGAAGGCGTGGAAACACTGGAACAGTTGGATATTTTAAAGGAATTGCGCTGCAATGAGGTGCAGGGTTATTTATTCAGTAAACCTCTGCCTTTAAATGACTTTGAAAACAAATATCTCCAGATCCTGCGGTAAGACGGCTTGTTGACAGCCCAGACTGTAAGCCTCATAATAAAATCAGAAGCATAACCCTGAAGGAGGCGGTCTTATGACAGCAATAACCGGCAAACCAGCAAAAATATATACAGCTTATTTCAGTCCTACAGGCGGTACCAAAAAAGCAGCCCTGGCACTTACCAGTGCTCTGGCTGATACAGACGGATTTACAGAAATAGATTTGTCTTTACCTGCTTTGGCACAGTATACTTTCGCTGCTGATGATATCATCGTTGTTGCCGTACCGGTTTTCGGCGGCAGAGTTCCAGCTTTTGCACTGCAGCAGCTGACCGCTCTGCACGGTCAGAATACCAGCGCCATTGCTGTAGCAGCTTATGGCAACCGCGCCTACGAAGATGCCTTGCTGGAGCTGAGCGATAGTCTGACCAGTCAATCCTTCCGTGTGATCGCCGCAGCAGCCGTACTGTCCGAACATTCGATGCTGCGCAGTGTCGCCGCCGGCCGGCCTGATGCTGACGATCTGGCACAATTAACTGACTTTGCCAAAAAAATCTCCGCTAAGCCGTTAACAGAGGCGCCAGCGCTGACAAATATCCCCGGTAATCGTCCTTATAAAGACTGGCAGCCTATGCCCGTCGTACCTCAGGTCAGCGATTCATGTATCCGCTGTGGTATTTGCTCGGCCACCTGCCCAACTCAGGCTATCCCCAGCGGGCAGCCGCACACAACTGACCCCCAAAAATGTATCCTGTGCCTGCGCTGCACTACTATCTGCCCTCAGCAGGCCCGCTCACTGCCTCAGCAGGCTCAGGCCCTGATCACCCAGAAGCTGGCGCCGATAAAAGACATTTACAAAAACAACGAATTTTTCTGCTAAAAACAATAATCCCGCGCTTGTTTTAAACAAGCGCGGGATTTCTTTTTTACTGACCAGGCATGAGTACTGAAAGCAGCACCGGTACCAGCAGCGTCAGCAGCAGGCCGTTGATAAAGGCGAATAGCCCGACATGGATATTGGTATATTTGATAACCACCGGCAGACCGGAATCCATAGTCGCAGCTCCTGATGGCGCCAAAGCCAGGAATTTATTGATTTTTACCAACAGCGGTATGGCTAAAAATGCCAGGACTTCACGCAGCATATTAGCTAAAAAAGCGATCGTCCCGATCTCAACACTATACAGCGTACTGATAACTACAGAGGAAAGGCTGTACCAGCCTAAAGCACTGCCGACAAGCAGCGCGTCCCGCATTTCCATCCCGGTCACGAAGGCTGAAAGAGCCGCACCGCCTAAACTGCCGATAGTTACAGCCGTTGGAATGGCAACTGCCAGCAGAATACTCTGCGGATTGCAGATTTTTTTTATAATATGCCTGTTTCCGCCGATTTCGATACCGGCAACAAAAACCATAAAATACAAAGCCGACATCAAAATCTCGTCCAGCAGGTCTTTATGTTCCAATCCCAAAAAGAAATATCCGCCGGCGATTCCTAAAGCGATAAATGTAAAAATAGCATAAACCATTATTCATCGCTCCCTTCCGCCCGGGCTGCCGTTTTTGCAAAAAGCTTCAGCACCAGCCAAAGCATCAGCACGCTGCCGCCAATGATAAAAACTGCCATGACCAGAGATTTGCCGCCCAACTGGTCCAGTTTGCCCAAAAGCTCTGCATCACAGCCGATCTTAGCACCCAGACACAACAGCATGATAAACAGACTGACTGTAGAAAACCGGCTGAGCCATTTTTTCACATTATAATTTAAAAGGTCACTGCAACCTACGGCGATCCCCAAAACGATCGCGATCATGATCTCCTGCATTGCTTCCCCTCATTCCCATAATATAAAACAAGCCCCGCGCACGGCAGGGCCTGCTGATCACTATTTTTTATTCTAACGACAGCAGCAGCGGATAAAGCGGCTGACCTCCGTCAAAAACTGTAACTTCCCAACCGCCGTCCAGAGCTTCAAGCTCTGCGGCGATTTTATCAGCTTCAGACTGTGTCAGATCACTGCCATAATAAAGACTGATCAATTCCCAGTCGCTGCCGGCCAGCTTGACAGTTTCCGCCGTGACTTCTTCCAGAGTTGCTCCGGCATAAACGATCTTATCTTCCAGCAAACCAATGTACTGCCCTTTTTTTACAGTTATCCCGTTAACAACGCTGTCACGCACAGCAATACTGACAGCAGCACTGTGGGCTTCCTTAGCCTCACGTCGCATCACAGCGCTGTTTTCCTGCAGTGTTTTAGCTGCGTCAAAATGCAGCAGTGCCGCCAGACCCTGCGCCAGATTTGTTGTCGGCACATAATCTACCTGCGCTGCTCCCAATAATTTTTTGACCTGCTCCGCCGCCAGAATAATATTTTTATTGTTCGGTAAAATAATGTACTGCTCCGCCGATCCCTTTTCAATAACTTTAATAAACGCCTCTACCGGCGGATTCATGCTCTGCCCCCCGCTGATGATCTCAGCTGCACCGAGCTGATGCATGATGCTGGCAATACCGTTCCCGGCCGCCACCGACAGTACAGCCAGACCGTGCTTCTCCGTCTGCGCACCGACAACGCGATGCTGATGCTGCTCGGCCATATTGTCGATCTTGATATCGTGCAGAGAGCCCCAGCTCAAGCCGTGCTGCAGAACCAGCCCGGGAGCTTTGGTATGGATATGCACTTTGACGATATCGCCGACAACAGCTACAATCAACGAATTACCCAAAGGCTGGAGAGTACTGCGTACAACGTCCTCTTTGACTTCAGCTTCCTTAACGATAAATTCTGTACAATAAGGATTTTCCAAATCTACTTCCATCTCGATAAAATTGGCGAAGGATGGCTTTGACGGCGGCAGATGCAGCTCACCTGCGTCTTCGCCTCGGAAACCCGCCAGACAGCCTTCCAGGAAAACGATCAAACCCTGACCGCCGGCATCAACTACTCCAGCCGCTTTCAGCGCCGGCAGCAGTTCCGGCGTACGAGCCAGTTCTTTTTTTCCGCTCTCCAACGCCTCGCATAAAACATCTTCAAAATCTTCACCCTGACGCACAGCATGATACGCACCTTTGGCAATAGCACGCGCCACAGTAAGGATCGTTCCTTCAACAGGCTTTGATACCGCCCGATAAGCATACAAAATACCAAACTGAAAAGCTTTGCCCACCTCGTTGCTGGTAGCTCGTTTTTTGCCGGCCAGGCCTTTTCCCAGGCCACGCAGCAACTGCGACAGGATCACGCCGGAATTACCGCGCGCCCCCATGATCGCACTGCGGGCTGCCATAGTCCCTACTTCGGAAACAGTCACATTCTGCAGCTGACTGATCTCACGGGCCACTGCTGCCATCGTATGCATCATATTAGTGCCGGTATCGCCGTCCGGCACCGGGAAAACATTCAAATCATTAATATATTGATAGTTTTTTTCAAAACTTTTATAAGCGCCCAACAGCATATTTTTTATTTGTTCGCCGCTGATAATCGCCTCTTGTTTACTTGTCATATCAAGTCTGCACCTTTCTTCAGCGCTGCCGCCGCACAAAAAGGCCAATAACACCGGGTCCTAAATGTGCTGCCAGAACAGTTCCGATCCCGGTTACCAGAACAGGCAGTCCGGGAAACAATTCAAGCATTGCCCTGCGCAAAGTTTCAGCGTCTTCCTCAGCTTCAGCATTCGCCACATACACAGCTTCTATAGGAGCATTCGCAGCGGCAAGCTCGACCATGCGCTGCAATACTTTCTTACGGGTACGGCATTTATCGACAACGACCAGTTCGCCGGCGGTATCGATGTGCACGATCGGACGTATGCCCAGAATATTACCTACTAAAGCGCCTACGGCGCCTATGCGGCCGCCTTTCTGCAGATAATCTAAAGTATTGACGGAAAAATACGTTTCCGTCCGCTCGATCAGGCCCTTCAGATACTCCTCCAGCTCGTCCATCGTTGCGCCGGTTTCAGCATAAGCGAGTACTTCCATTGCCATTCCGCTGATTGGACAGGCTGCTGTAAGACTGTCAAAGACACGGATATCAGACCCGGGAATTTCACTCATGACCTGCCGGGCTGCTAAGCGTGCTGTCTGAACAGTACCGCTCAAAACACCGTCTAACATGATCGCAATCACTTTTTTACCGTCTGCAGCTAATTCTGTAAATACATCAAGAAATCTGCCGATGGCCGGCTGCGAAGTTTTAGGCAGCTGCCCGCTTGCTTCCACCATGGCAAACATTTCCTGCAAGCTTTTTTCTCCGTCCACCCATTCGGTATCTCCATGTCTTACCAGCAGGGGGACCACATGGCAACGGGGATCGTCCCGCAAGGGTGTTTCTTCTGCAACAGCAATACTGTCCAAAACGATATGGATATCATTTCTCACTGCGCATCCTCCCTTAATCAAATTAACGTACATGCTCTTATTTCAGGCAGACGCCTTTACAATATGTATATATTTTATCATATTTCCAGCTCTATTTCCACTTATAGCACAATTAGCAGGCCTTTTTAGCCATTTTTGTAAAAAAATAAAGTATAATCCTGCTTTTTCCACCACTGTCTGCACTTTTGTTGAAGCTCAACTTCAAAACAGCATTGCAAATACTGTAAACGACTTCAATTTTTTAGCAGACTTAAAAAAGGGTAAAAAAAAAGCCCTTACGAGAAGGGCCAAATGAGGGGCTGTTTTGATACTCCTAGTATAGCATTTTTGTATACAATATGCAATAGCAGTTTTCTGCCTTTTTCAGAAAATTTGTGCAAAGAGAATTTACCTGCATTGGACAAAGGTTTATTGATAATCTTTACCGATAAAAATCACCGCGTCATAAGACGCATCATCAGCCCGCAGAATCCTCAGAGTGTACGGGAACGGTACAGCCGACAGCCTGCTGACCACACGTCCGTTGCTGGTCGTAGATACTACCGTAGTCTGATCACGTTCAGGATCACTGCCGCCGTCGATAACCTCAAAGCCCATTGCTGCCAGTCTTGCTGCGGCATCACTGCCTGCTCCTTTGCCGCTGCAGTCAACGACCTTGACAGATACCGTATTGCGGCTGCTTTCCTTAGCAGGCGGTTTCACAGCCTTAGGCGGCTCTGTTAACTGCTGCCCGTCTTTCTCTGCCGGTCCCAGTTCTTCGCCTGACTTAGATTTTTTAGCCTTAGCTTTCTTTTCGGCATCAGCTTTTTCTTTATTCTTCTCTTTCGTATCCTCTTTTATTTTCTTTTCTGTTTGTTCATCTGCTTTGATTTTCTCTTCTGCAGCTTTCTGTTTTTCTTTTTCCTGCGCTGTAATCAGGTTGCGTTTATACTCTGCTTCCATTTTTTCAGCACCCTGACGATAACGTTCCGTCATCTGCGCGCCCTGCATATCTACCATCTGCTCGCGCAGGTCAGTAATATCGGGAATCCAGTAGCTGATCTCATCAATATATTCAGGCGTACCTGGAACTGTAGCCATCTGCAGACCGCCCTGTTCTTTCATCATTCCGTGTAAAGCGCCGCCCATCGCCAGCATATCTGAAACGGGCAGGTCAGTTTTGACCATTTTCATAATTTCCGAAACCAGCCCCGGCATCTTAGTTAAAATCTGTGCCGAAGCAATCTTTTCGTAAACCGCCATCATAAACTTCTGCTGACGCTTAATACGGCCAATATCGCCTTCCTCATCACGATAGCGCACATACTGGATCGCTTTTTTGCCATCCAGATGCTGTTGCCCTGCCGGAAGATCGATCAGAAAATCATCCCAGTCATCATAATAATACATATCCTTTTCCACATCAATATCAATGCCACCGATCGCATCGACCAAACTTTCAAAACCACTGAAATCGACCATTACATAATTATTGACCTGAATGCCCAAAAGCTCTTCCGTTGTCTGCTGCGTCAGCTTGTGTCCGCCGAACGCATAAGCATGGTTGATTTTATCCCAGCCATGCCCGGGGATCCGCACCCTGGTATCACGCGGAATCGACAGCAGCGAAACATTTTTACTTTTAGGGTCGAACATTACGACAAATAACGTGTCGCTGCGACCAGGATCATCGTCCTTTTCCCTGCCGTCTACGCCTAATACTACGATATTGCGTTTAGAGCCCAGCCGTTCATTGCGCGGCAGGTCATCCATAGTTTTAGCCAGCGTCCCAAACATCGGATCGCCGTTCATATAAGCATATACCAAATAACTGGCGGCAGCGATTGCCGCTACGATCAGCAAAATTAATTTTTTCAATCCTTTTCTTCCTTTCCCACACCCAATTACAAAATATTAGCCTGCAGTTCTTTATGAAACCGTTTAATAAATCCATGCAGTATCCGAGCTGTAAGCCCCCAGATAACATGCCCCTGATATTCGTAAAAATAGATATTATACCCCTTCCGCTTATACCAGTCGTGCGGATGGCGCGGCAGCAGATCAAAAGGAAAATCTGCAGTTGCGCGGTTTGCCAGTTCCATATGAGCAACGCGCGGCTCAGAAAGCAATAAAAAATTCAGCGGCACCGTAAAAATCTCAGCTACCTCATCGCTGTTGCAGTCCAGCTTTACTTCGTTGGCCAGCCTGCCAACAAAAGGATGAATAATAGGTCCCATATGTGTCACCAAGTAATCCAGTTCACCGCACAATTCTATTTTGTCTTCAGTAATACCCAGCTCTTCACAGGTTTCGCGCACAGCAGTTTTGGCAAAGCTATCATCGCCGCACTCATAGCGTCCGCCCGGAAAACATACATCGCCCGGCTGCCAGCCCAAACCGGCGGCCCGTACTTCAAAAAGAACTGCCGGACCCTGCTTGGTGTCTATCAACGGCACTAAAACGGCAGCATCCCACAAACGGTCAGCTTTATCGATCCGGGCAGGACGGCGGTTGAGTCGTTCTGTGATCTGTTTTATAAGTTCAGCTGTTTTTTCCATACAATAACCCCATTTCTCCTATATCCCTTCTGCGTCCACAGCAAATTTCCTGCCGCCTGTTGTGAATTATTCTTGAAATATAAAAGACGGACGGGTCTAAACCCATCCGTCAAGGAGTCTTGTCTTATTTTAATAAAGCGGTTCTTCGATGTTCGACTTTTCGCTTTTATCAACCAGATAAGCAACGGTAGCGTCACCAGTAACATTAACGCAGGTCCGCGGCATATCAAGGATACGGTCGATACCTGCGATCAGAGCGGAACCCTCAAGCGGCAAGCCGATCGCCGTCAATATCATCGTCAGCATGATAAAACCTGCCCCCGGAACACCGGCAGTGCCGATCGAAGCCAGCGTACCAGTAAGAACAATAGTCAGATACTGCCCGGTCGTAAGATCGACCCCATAGATCTGCGCAATGAAGAGTGCGCAGACTCCCTGATAAACAGCAGTGCCATCCATATTGATCGTAGCGCCCAAAGGCAGTACAAAACTGGAAATGTCTTTCGAAACACCCAGCTTTTGGATGCATTGCATGCTGACAGGCAATGTGCCGCCGGAGGAACAGCTGGTAAACGAAAGCACCTGTGCCGGTAAAATTGCTTTGAAGAACTTGACCGGGCTGATCTTGCCGACGAATTTAAGCAGACCGCCATAAACGATGACCGCATGCAGGAAGCAGCCGAGATAAACAGCGATAACAACCTTCAAAAGCGGCAGCAGTACAGCCGGGCCGTTAGCTGCAACGACCGGAGTGATCAAACCGAAAACACCGATCGGCGCCACATTCATGATAAAACCGACGATTTTATAGCTGACCTCTGCCAGACCGTCAAAAACATTGTACAGAGTCTTGGCCCGATCACCGACTGCAGTGATGCCGATACCCATGAACAGACTGAAAACGATGATCTGCAGCATGTTGGCTTTAAGCATCGCTTCCATCGCATTAGTCGGGAAAATGTCAATAATTACCTGCATGATAGGCGGCGCGGCTTTAGCCGCAGCTTTAACGCCTTCACCAGGCATATTCACGCCGGCGCCCGGTTCTAAAACCGTACCTAAAAATATACCAAGTACAATCGCAAATGCCGTAGTTCCCAAATAATAAGCCATAGTTTTGCCGCCGATACGGCCGATCTTTTTGATATCCCCCAAACTGCAGACACCAATGACGAGAGACGAGAAGACCAAAGGAACGATGATCATTTTGATCATATTCATAAAGATAGTACCAAAAGGTCCGATCCATGTTTTGGCGAAATCTACACCTTCCGCACCCAGTTCCAGACCGGCAATGATACCAAGACCAAGACCGATCAGAATTTTTGTTGACAAATTCATCAAAATATCCCCCTTGCGCATAATAAAATATTAAAATTACGTCTACAATAATTAGGCAAAAATAATAAAAATCCTGCCTTCTTTCTTCATGTATACAGTATTTCTGCAAAATCGTTGCCCAAACCGCAGTTTTTTCAAAAAAAATATGCTAAAGTTTTTAGTTTTATCCAAAAACTTTAGCATATCCTGAAATTATTTATTATTCTCCAAACGGTATGCACAATGGTTTGTCGCACCTGAATATTCATTCAGCTTGAAAGAACCGCGCAGTGCGGCCGCTACAAATTTTTTCGCCAGTTCCACAGCTTCGCGCACGCTCAGTCCATTGGCCAGTCCCGCTGTAATCGCTGCCGAATAAGTACAGCCAGCTCCATGATTATAGCAGGGCTCGATTTTAGGAGCACTGGCAATTGTAAATTCCCTGCCGTCATAAAGCACGTCAACAGCTTCCCTGCTGTCATTGCGGGAACCGCTTTTGATTACGACATAGCCTGCTCCCAGCTCCTTGATCCGTCCGGCAGCTTCCTTGATCTCGTCCAGTGTTTCCACCTTTTCCATATCGGCAAGATAGGCTGCTTCGATCGTATTAGGCGTTACTACGTCAGCCCGCTGCATCAAAACAGTTTTGATAGCGGCGGCGGCTTCCGGTACCATGATCACATCCACACCCTTGCAGACCATGACCGGATCAATAACGACATTGCGCAGCTTGAAACGGTCTATAGTACGGGCCACCAGCTCAACCAGCTCGGCACTGCCCAGCATCCCCGTTTTCATAGCATCGATACCGATACCGGCGACAATCGTTTCGATCTGTTTTTCCACAACGTCCAAACCGATCGGGAAAATTTCGTGATCCCAATCTTTATGAGGATTCTGGGCTACGATAACGGTCAGAGCCGTCATACCATAAACATCCAGCTCCTGGAATGTTTTTAAATCAGCCTCCATACCTGCACCGCCGCTGGCGTCGCTGCCGGCAATGGTCATGGCTTTATGCAGCATATTCATAACTTACCTCCTGCCTGAAGCTTTACCTGGCGTAAAGCTCCCATAAAATAACCGCCAAACAGCCAGGTATTCCAAAGAACCCCGCAATCAGCGCTTTGATAACGGTGATTTTGAGTCCGAAACCCAAAAATCCACCTATAAGATTAATAAACCACAAAGCTACCGCACCGCAGATACCATTCCAGATGAGACGAAACGGCAGTGAAAAACATTTTACGACGACGACTAAAATCAGTACGCCGATAATAAACGGCAGCGTTCCTTCCAGAGTACCCGAGTTGAGCCCTTTTACAGCATGGTCAATGCCCTGCATGGCCGAACCGCCCAGATCGCGGACAGCACTTTCTATTTCCTGCATGCTATAGCTCCTTCTTTCTTACATTCTATGCCTGTTTTCCAAAGCACGTGATAAAGTCAGCTCGTCAGCATATTCCAAATCGCCGCCAACAGGCAGTCCATGGGCAATACGGCTGATAACGATACCGACAGGCTTCAGCAGCTGCGCCAGATAGGCAGCAGTAGCCTCGCCTTCCACGTCAGAATTGGTAGCGATGATAACTTCCCTGACCGTATCACCCTGCAGACGCCGCAGCAGCTCTTTTACACGCAGATTATCAGGACCGATACCGTCAAGCGGTGACAAAACGCCATGCAGCACATGGTAAACACCGTTATAACCGCGGCTGCGTTCCATCGCCATTACATCCTGCGGCTGTTCCACAACGCAGACTACACTGTGGTCGCGTCCTGCATTGCCGCAAACCTCACAGGTCTCGGCATCAGTAAGATTATAACAAATATCACACAAACGGATCTGCCGCTTGGCCTCCAGCAGTGTTTCTGCCAGACGGCGCACCTCTTCTTCCGGCATATCGATAATATGATACGCCAGGCGCAGAGCGGTTTTGGAACCAATACCGGGCAGGCGCCGCAGCTGTTCATGCACATTGGCCAGCGGCCGGATCATTCTGGCCATTTTCAGAACATGCCCGGCATTTTCATCCCGCCGGTCAGTTTGCCCATTTCAGCTTCAGTCATTTCGTCGATCTTGCGCATACCTTCGTTAACTGCCGCTACCAAAAGGTCTTCCAGCATTTCTACATCTTCCGGATCTACTGCGCTGGGATCGATCTTAACGCTGACAACTTCTTTTTTACCGCTGACAACTACGGTGACAGCACCGCCGCCTACTGTAGTTTCGATTGTACGCAGCTTTAATTCTTCCTGCATTTTTGCCATATCAGCCTGTAATTTCTGTACTTTTTTCATCATGCCCTGCATATTTCCCATACCACCGTTAAACATTATTGTTCCTCCTCGTAATGATGCCTTGCGGCAGAAATTTGATTTATAATTTTTGCAGTGTGCCGCCAAAAGCGTCCAGCGCAGCCTTCACAGCAGGTTCAACATCTTCCGCCGGAGGCTGTTTTGGAGCAGCTTTAGGTTTGGCAGCGGCAGGCTTGGCGGCAGTGATGCATTCCAACCGTACACTTTGCCGTGCCAGCCTCAGCAGCACTTCTTCAAAAGCTTTCTTATAATCAGGATCGTTCATCCTGACGCACATGAATTTATTTTTGAAACCAACGGTCAAAACGCCGTTTTCATACCCTGTAACATAACCGCCGGCGGCACAGGCCACCATAGACTGTTTTTTCTCATTCTTAAGGATCTCCAAAGCCTGGTTCCACAGATCTTCGCCTTCGGTCCAGTCACCGCTGTATTCCAGTGTCGTCGCAGCAGCTGCTTCCTCAGAAACAGGTTTCGGCTCTGTTTCAGCTTTTACCGCAGCAGCAGGCTCGGGTTCCGCCGCTGGTGCCTGAACGGCACTTACTGCCGGCGCTTTTTTTACCCGGGACGCTGCAGGAGCAGCAACCGCCGCTGCCTGTTTTTCTTCGGGTTCAGGCTTAATCTGAGTCCTGCTGTTTGCAGCACCCAAAGGCACACCGCTGCGTACCTGATGCTCCAGCTGCTCTACGCGGGCCATCAGTGCGGCAATAGTACTGCCCTCAATACGGCACAGATCAAACAGACATAATTCCGCAGTAATCCTGCCCCGCGCACTGAACCGCAATTCACCCATGGCCTGATGCAGACGTTCTTCAGCCGCCATCAGGCGATCACTGCCAAATAACGGAGCCAGCTCAGAAATAGCTTCTTCCGTATCCGTCAAATAAATTTCGTGGTATCCGGGCGATGCTTTATAGAGCAGCACCGCCCGCAGATACTCGGCCAGCTCTGTCAGGATCTGACGCACATCCTTGCCCTGCTCAGCCAAACGGTTCAGCAGCTGCAAAGCAGCTGACAAGTCCTGCCTGCCGATCGCACGCACCAGCTCACGCAGCGCTTCACGCCCCACGATACCTAAAACGTTCCGTACCGTTTCGGCAGTTACAGTATCGGCCATCACGCCGCACTGATCCAACAGGCTCAGCGCATCACGCATACCTCCGTCCGACTGAATCGCAATCAGTTTCAAGGCTTCGTCATCCGCTCTGATTTCGCTGCCGTCAGCAACCTCGCGCAGACGTTTGGCAATATCCTCATTAGTCACACGTTTAAAATCAAAACGCTGACAGCGGGAATGGATCGTTGCCGGTATCTTATGCGGCTCTGTCGTCGCCAAAATAAACACGATATGCGCCGGCGGCTCTTCCAACGTTTTCAGCAGCGCGTTAAAAGCTTCTGTCGTCAGCATATGCACTTCATCGATAATATATACTTTATAACGCCCGTTGACAGGCGCAAACATGACTTTTTCACGCAGGTCACGGATCTCATCGATACCGCGGTTAGAGGCAGCGTCGATCTCAAACACATCCATACTGCTGCCGTCATTGATCCGCTGGCAGTTGGCGCACTCGTTACAGGGATTAGCAGTAGGCCCCTGCTCGCAATTCAGAGCTTTCGCCAGAATCTTCGCCGTACTGGTCTTGCCTGTACCTCTTGGACCGGCAAATAAATACGCATGCGCAATCCGTCCTGTCGTCAAAGCATTGCTCAATGCGATCCTCACTGCGTCCTGACCTACAAGGGCATCGAAGCCCTGCGGCCGCCAGCGCCGGTATAGTGCTACATAAGCCATTTTCTGCCTCCTTTCCCATCATTAAGCCTCTGAGTTTCTTATCTATTTATTATATAAAATTTACGGATATAAGTACATATCCAATTTTGTGAAAAAATTAAGGGACACTTTTGCAGTTACTGCCTGCCGGCTTCGCCGGTAGCGGTAACCCGCGCAGCTCCTTTTTCCGTCGCTGCTTCTGGGTAAGTTCGCCCTTTATTTCCCATGCGGCGCTTCGCTTCTTTGGGCAATGGCTTCACTTATATCCAATTTTGTGAAAAATTTAAGGGACACTTTTGCATCAATAATATAAAAATACAAAAAACCGGCTGTCATAAACAGCCGGTTTAATCTCAGTTGTTTCCCTGTAGGGCCACAGACGCAGGCACCCCTGCGGCACATAAGAGTATCCGCTTAGTGCTGCTTCCTTCCGGACCTGACACGGTTCACAGACTCCTATTGCGCAGGACCCGCCGCCTGCGGTCCTACAGAAAAACAAAAAGCCGCTGACCGCGGCAAACTTTTTTTAAGTGGCGGAGAGAGAGGGATTCGAACCCTCGGTACGGTTTCCCGTACACACGCTTTCCAGGCGTGCACCTTCAACCGCTCGGTCATCTCTCCAGGTTGAAAAAATCAGGGATTATGCTATTGTTTACCGCTTAAAAATAAACTTGCGGCTGGCTTAATCCAGCCGCAAGTAACAGTATACTGATTTCCGGAAGATATGTCAAGAGTTTCCATCAAGATTATGTAAATTTTTTTTCACTTCTCTATTAATCATTACTTACTTCATCAGCAGGCAGCAGCAGCAGTGAGCGCTCGGAATTAAGCGTAACGTTCTGAGCTGTTGCCCCCATTACCAGACCTTTGACCAGGCCGGCACCGGTTTTGGTCATCGCGATCATCGACACATTTTCTTCTTCCGCCCAGCGGCAGATTTTTTTAGACGCCGCCCCTTTATCGACCAGATAAGAAGCTTTGATCCCAAAAAGTTTCATCTCGGCCACCAGTTCTTCCATCCGCGATTCGGCATTCAGCAGCTTGCTCTCAAGATCGCTCTGATTGCGGCTGCGTTCCACTACATGTACGAACACCACTTCCGCTACATGCTCACGCAGGCTGCGGATCAAATTGAGCGCCACTAAAGATTTCTTAGAAAAATCGGTCGGTATCATCAATTTACGCAACATATCATCATCGGCAATATTGTCGCTGTCACCGTCGGTTTTGGCAACAAACAATGGCCGCTTCGAAGATCTGGCAAGATCAAAGGTCGTACTGCCCAGCAAGGCACTTCTAAAAAAACCCTTTCCATGCGAAGCCACTAAAGTCAGATCTACTTCTTTATCGTCGCCGACGCGGGTTATTTCTTCAAATACCTCGCCCCAGGGCATTTCGATACTTACTGCTTCATAACCGTTGCGCATCAGCTCGTTGGCATGCCCCTGCAGCTTGCTGTAAACCTTTTTATAACTGCTACTGTAAGGATCTGCGTCCTCTTCTTCATCGAATACATAAGCTAGAATAATTTCTGTATTTGTATCGGGGCACAGACTGTACAGGCACGGCAGCAGTATTTCTGACTTAGGCGTAAGATCCATTGCTAACAAAACTCTTGTAAACATGTCGTTCATTGCTCCTCTTTATCTAAAAATAGCTTGCGTCGACAACGCCGGCAGTTCCTGCCGACAATCTTTTTTCATCCTATTTAAATAGTTATATTTCGCCATTTATAAAAAAAATCCTGCCTTATTATTGTAAGTTGACTTTGAACAGGTTAAAATATATACAGAAATTTGAATTTATACAAAAGGAGCTAATGCGATGTTAAAGCAAAAAATCGACACAGCCGCACTCTTTGCTCAGAAAAAAACAGAAGTTCAAAGCAGCGCGCGCACTTTGCTGATACTTGACGGCCAGGAAAACGCCTATATTTCTGCCGATGAACTTACAGAAGAGCTTTTAGCAATTCCGGAAGAAGGTGCTATCTGGCTTGATATGTCATTATTCGGCTCGCACGATCAGGTAATGACCGTCGCCCGCTCCTTCAAACTGAGTCCCGCTACTCAAAACATTTTAGAAAATAAAAAACAGCAGCCGCGTTTATTCCGCGACGGCAACAACAGAATCCTCGTCTGCCGCCACCTGCAGCTAAACGAAAGCGGCAATGCCGTTTATAATAATATTTGTTTCGCCGCCAGCGCCAACAGGCTACTTTCTCTGCAGCATGGCCGCTGTGACCGTTTAAAAAATGCGCGTACGCTGGTAACAACCCTGCAGAAGCCGAATAATACGATCCCGCAGGCTTTGACCCTGATTTTAGGCAAGATCCTTGACGACAACTGCGAGGTCATCAATTATCTGGAAGAACGGCTGCAGCTTCTGTCTGCAGCTTACAGCGAACAGGATGAACATCCGGATCCCAAAGAACTGCTGCGTCTGCGCCGCAGCCTGGTCACTGCCAAACAGGCGGTCTATCCGATGCGCCGCATCGTCAGCCGCGCCTTGCGTCAGGACCCGCCTTTAGTTATCGGCAGCGATAATGCCCCCGAACTTTTGACGATCAAACTGGAAGGCGCCGTACTTACCTTATCGGTCGCCGAAGAATTACTGACTTCTCTGGAGCGGCTTTGCGTCAATGCCGCTGCTGAACGCAGCGCTGATATTCAGGCTACGCTGACTACAGTGGCAGTCATTTTCCTGCCGCTGATTTGTATCAGCAGTATTTTTGCCATGAATTTCCAGTATATGCCGGAACTGAAATCCCAATGGGGCTATCCGCTCTGCCTTGGCGTTATGGCATTGATTGCTATCTTTACGCTTAAAAAATTACAACGTAAAAAATGGTATTAATATTTCAAAATTATATTGAACCTCAAATACGCAAAAACCATCTGTACTTAAAGTACAGATGGTTTTATCAGTTTTCAGGCGTTGAATACCTTACCCGGGTTAAGAATATTTTTAGGATCAAGCGCACGCTTGATTTCTTTCATCATTTTCATTTCTACCGGCTCCGTATATTTTTCCATGGCTTCGACCTTCTTAGCTCCGATGCCATGCTCGCCGGAAAGACGACCGCCCAGACTGTAAACATAAGGATAAGCTTCAGCATGGAAACGGCTTACTTCATCTTCCCACTGCTCGTCGCTCATCTCGCCTTTCAAAATCTGGAAATGCAGATTACCGTCGCCGGCATGAGCCAGCGTAAAGAGTTTAAAGCTGTAATTTTCCGCAACCTTGGTCAGATGGCGGATACAGTTAGCGATTTGATCGACTGGTACAACAAGATCATCAGAAGTGCTGACCAGACTCAAAACGCGCGTAGATTCCAGACAGTTGCGACGGAGCTTCCACACACGGTCATCAGCCTCTAAAACATCAGTAGCGCCACTGGCACTGCAAATCTCGTCCAGCTGTTCCATTTTGCTTTCCAGCTCATCTTCATTAAAGGTCTCTACCGTCACAATAACATAAAAACCGTCTTCATAATGAGGCAGCTTCAATTCACAGTAATCGCTGGAGCTGCGTACAAACGCATTATCCATAAACTCCACGCTCGTCGGATTCAACCCCGCTTTGATCAGGTTCGGCACCAAACCGACAGCTTTATCCAAATCGGTAAAGATCGCCAGCAGATCCAGTTTATACGGACACAGAGGCAGCAGCTTTAAAGTGGCTTTAGTAATAATGCCCAAAGTACCTTCACTGCCCATGATCAGCTGTTCCAGGCAATAGCCCGTCGATTTTTTCTTCAGCCGTGCGCCCACGTTAACGATATCGCCGGTAGGCGTAACTGCTTCAATCGCATAGACCTGATCGCGGGTAGTGCCGTAACGTACAGCCTTATTACCGCCTGCATTAGTGGCAATATTACCGCCGATCAGACAGCTGTCGGCGCTGCAGGGGTCGCCTGCATAGAGGAAGCCGGCCGCATTGGCTTTTTCCTGAATTTCTACTGTACGCGCGCCAGCCTCGACAACCATATACATACCTTCAGTATTCAGCTCTTCGATTTTGTCCATCCGTTCCAACAGCAGAACGATACCGCCATAAACAGGGATCGCACCGCAGGAAACACTGGTCCCTGCACTGCGGGGTGTTACCGGCACATTATATTGATTGGCGATTTTCATGACCGCCGCAACTTCTTCTGTGCTGCCAGGCCAAATTACGACCTCCGGCAGATGATGATAACGGGGATCAGTTTCCTCGTCAGTTTTGTACTTTTCAAGGGTTTCGGCATCGGTCCTTACATACTCCGCGCCCAAAGCCGTTTGCAGAGCTGCTACCACTTCTGCGCTGACCGGTTCGTATTTACTCATAACTTCCATTCCTTTCTACTGTCCTACAAAATAAGATTTTATCTTTTCCGCAGCATACTGCCGCTGCAGTTCAATAACTTACAGATCAAAGATCTTGCCCGGGTTCAAAATCAGCTGCGGGTCCATTGCCGCCTTGATCGTGCGCATGATCACCAGCTCGCCGGCCGGGGTATATGTTTCCATTTCTCTGAGTTTTTTTGCGCCGATACCATGCTCGCCGGCCAGACGCCCGCCGATGCTGTAAGCATAAGTATAAACCTCTTTATGGAAAGCTTCCACTTTGTTTTCCCATTCTTCGTCGCTCAATTCGCATTTGCATAAAACGATATGCAGATTCCCGTCGCCGATATGCGCGTTGATTTTGACCGGGAAAGGATATTTTTCGCCTATTTTCATAATAAACTTGATCGTACCGGCGATCTCATTAACAGGAACTACCACGTCGTCCGTCAGGGAAACCAGACTGATCAGACGTACAGACTCCTGACAGTTGCGGCGCATATCCCAAATACGTTCATCGGCTTCCAGCACATCGACAGCGCCGGCAGCACTGCACAACTCATCCAGCTGCTCCATTTTCAGATCCAGCTCGTCCTCGCTGAAAGTCTCCACTGTGATGATAACATAAATGCCGTTCTCATAATGAGGGGCTCCCTTAAACTCCAGATAGTCGGCCGTACCGCGCACATAGGAATTATCCATATACTCCACACTGGTCGGATTAATGCCGGCCTGCATGATTTTCGGCACTACGTCCAAGGCCTGCTCCGGATCGCTGAACACAGCCAGCAGATCAAATCTGTAAGGCGGGATCGGCTGCAGCTTAAGCGTCGCCTTAGTGATAATGCCCAGCGTGCCCTCACTGCCCATAATCAGCTGTTCCAGGCAGTACCCGGTCGATTTTTTCTTTAAACGTGCTCCCAGCTCTACGATCTCACCAGTCGGTGTTACGACCTCGACAGCGTAAACCTGGTCACGGGTCACACCGTAACGCACCGCTTTATTGCCGCCGGCATTAGTGGCGATGTTACCGCCGATCAGACAGCTTTCAGCGCTGCAGGGGTCGCCTGCATACAGAAAACCAGCCTCATTGGCATATTTTTGAATATCGACAGTACGCACACCGGCTTCAACCTCCATATACATGCCTTCGGCATTCAGCTCGATGATCTTGTTCAACCGTTCCATTAAAAGGACAATACCGCCGCATACAGGAATAGCGCCGCCAGCCAGACTGGTGCCGCCGCTGCGGACAGTGACCGGCACATCATATGTATTGGCCAGCTTGATAACAGCCGCGATCTCCTGCGCGTCCTTCGGCAGAACAACCGCCTCCGGCAGATGGAACTTGCGCGGATCAGTTTCTTCGTCAGTCTGATATTGCTCTAATTTTTCAGGCTCGGTCAAAACGTATTCAGCACCGACGATAGTCTTTAAATCCTCCAGCACTGCTTCCGTTACGGGAGCGTAAGTTTTCATATTTCATCTTTCCTTTCCTTCTGTACTGCCAGCTCGGCAGGCGTAATCTCCGGGTGCTTATACCGAGTTTTCTGATCGGGTTTTAAACGTCCCAGGCTGATAGCATTCTGCGGACACCAGTGCGCACAACCGAAGCAATGCACACACTCGCTGCCAAAAGCAGGCTTACCAGCTGCCATAGTTATATTGCCCGCGGGGCAGACCTCGGCACAAATGCCGCAGCCGACACATTTATCATCAGCGCAGCTCAGCTTACCGAACTGCTTGATCTTATCCAGCACCCACATACCGGCAGCTGTACCGCCATACTTCCACAAAAAACCACGATCCAGATGCTGATAATTATCATACTTATTTTTGATATTACGGGCGATCAGTCCCAATTCAGCCGGAGCGTTGCGCAGCAGCTTCTCCTGACGTGCCTGCGGCGAAGGAAAGACGATACTGTTATCAGGCAGCGCCACCTGAGCGCCATATGATAACCGCAGCTCACGCTGCTTTAAAAGCTCTTTCCCCTGACCCAGCGCCTGTCCAGACATCGCGCCCATAGTCACTACTAAAAAGATATACTGAGGCACCATTTTCACCTGCTGCAGAAAAGCCTCCACTACAGGCGGCAGCGCCATACAATAAACAGGGCAGACGATACCGACAACTTCGTCCTGCACCTCGTAAGGCGCTTTTAAATAACCGGTAATGCCTTCCAGCCGGCACTGCTCCAGTTCCTGCGCGATACTTTTAGCGGCATACAGGCTGTTACCTGTGCCACTCAAATAAAAAATCACTGCCATGAGGTTCGCCTCGCTTCTTTGATAATCCGTCAAACGGCAGATAAATAACCGCTTCCATTATATACCAAATGAAGTTGGATAGTCAAAAACGACATATGATCCAAATTTATCTGCTAATAAAAAAAGACACCCGTAAGAGCGTCTTTTCATTCCTGCTATTATCATCAACTATCCGTACCAGCTCCATTAGCTATAAAGAGCAAATACACACCTTTATTCTAACGATTTGCAAAAACATCATATTCTGTTATCGTTATTTTATCACTCATAAATCTTTTTTCAGTATCTCTGTAAAATTCAACTTTTGTTTTCTCCCATTTACCCTTCTGATAGCCATAGTAAAAGCGCCAGTGCTGCATAGCATTAGAAAGATATGATTTCTCTGCTTTGGAGGCTTCTTCTTTGGTAGGATAACTGCCTGTAAATATTTCAGTGTATCGCTCAACATCAAGTATGCCTATATAAGGGTACATGACAGAATCATTTTTTTTAACATCCAAAGAATAAACAGGTTCCAGATTCCGCACCTTGAACCAATGTCCTGAACCCTGCAGTCCATGTTTAGAGGGATCAAAATAACGTATGTGGACAGCATCTTTTTTATAGGTAGCGAGAACAGGCTGCATAATATCCTGCACATGCACTTTAAAAGAATCCACTACAACCTGCTCATCAGCTAAACAAGAAGCGCAGACCAAAAGCAATGCCATAATTAAAATCAGCAAACGTTTTGTCATTTCTCTCACCCTTTCAGCTTGATTATACAATGCTGAAATTTTACATTAAATCAAATTTACAATGCAACTTCTTTTATTTTCTGAACTGCTGTTACAAAAAGCTCTGTCAACGCAGAGTTTTTTGCTTAGCTATTTATATCAGAAATTACGCTGATAGCTGATACCGACAACTTTAGCATAGTTATCATGGCTGCGGGCGGTATCATAAGTATCACCAGCTGCTACATGTCCTTTGATGCTCAACCCATCGATATCGATAAAGCCCAAGGTCATGGCAAGCGTCTGTTTTTTATCGTGGTACTGGAAGCCCAGACTGTAGGTGCGGCGGGCACCGGTCGGCACGATAAAATCGGCGCCGTCAAAAGGTATTACCGATTCATCATAAGCATAACCGCCCATGATGGTATATTTGTCACTCAGTTTATGTTCTACGCCCAAAGCATAACGCCAGCCGTTGCTCCAGTTTTTTGGAGAAGCAATAGTTCCTAAACCTTCAATGTCGATATTCAAAGCATCATAAGTACTCCATTTGGTATAGGTACCGTTCAATTCTACCCGAGTACGGTCATCAAATTTATGATTGTAACCAATAGCCCAGCTGTCGGGCAAAGTTACTTTGCCATAGGCATCTCTTTTTATACTCATACCATTTACCATATAAGCTTTAAAATCTGCTTCCATACTGTGAGTCACCTTGCTGCGGTAAACCAGGCCGATCTCATTTTTAGAATCAAAAGCATAATTGGCAGCCGCATTCCAGCCTAAAGCCCAGCTTTCGCCCTTTGTTTGCGTAGCTGCACCCCCCATAAATGGAATTTGAGAATTTTTCTGCAGTTCCAGACCCACATAATTGACTTCCGCCCCCACGGCCGCACTCCACTTGTTGTCAAACTTGCGGGCATAGGTCGGCGTCAGGCTGGCGCCGTTCAAGCGAGAGAAAAAGGCATTAGATGCAACTTTAGAATCCCGTTCAAATTCTGAGATCATGCCGAAACGGCTGAACAACCCTACACCAATCCAGTCTTTGTCGTTGAGCTGTTTGACATAGTAATTGCCGGGAGCCCAACCGGCATGTACGACGTTTTTACCTTCGTCAATAGACTTTCCTGTAGCGTCATAAGCCGTATATTTGCCATGCGGGCTGATATAAACCGCACTCTGTTTAAAAGCTTCGCCCCGCACTTTGGTGATTGACGCCGGATTGTAGGCAATATTGGCGGCGTCATTCTCAGCAAACATTCGCGCTCCGCCCATAGCCACACCTTCAGCTGACCACTCGTTGATCGCAAAGCCTTCGGCCCCAGCATCGACAGCCGGCACAGACAAAACACAGGCCAACCCTATTATCGTAAAATGTTTCTTTAAAAACAAAACAGACACCTCACAATTAACAAAATTTTCCAATATTAATAACAATATTTTAACAGCTTTTGCTTTTTATTGTGGAGAAAGTTTTAATCCAACAATTAAATTATTTTTTATAATATATTTAGCTTGCATTTTTCAACCTTTTACGTCATAATATTAGTTGAAAGTTCAACTAATATGGCGGTGAATATTATGACAAAACTGCATAATGACCTACTGCGTGACATCGGCACGCTGGCGCGCACGATCCACTATCTTCATGATCTGCATTTTAAGGAACTGGCGCTGCAACGGGGACAGTTTATTTTTCTGACCCGGATCTGCGAAAATACGGGTATCAATCAAAACGATTTATCGCTCTTATTAAAAGTCGATAAATCTACGACTGCCAAAGCTGTCCAAAAATTGACCGCTGCCGGTTATATAAACAGGCAGCGCAGCAGCGAAGACCAGCGGCACTGGCAGCTTTTCCCAACAGAAAAAGCTCTCCTGCTCTACGATCAAATCATCACTGAAGAAAACACCAGCCTGCAGTTGTGTCTGCAAAATTTTACAGCGTCAGAACGCAAAGAACTGAACAGGCTGTTCAAAAAAATGTGTGCCAATCTGGAAACACACTGGCAAAAAACAAAGGGTCAAAAACAAAGGGTCAAAAACAAAGAATCGAGGTGCAATGATGCTGCGTTTGGCAACTATGCAGGATTTAACACGGATCATGGCTATCGTGCAGGATACGGTCAGGGAAATGCACGCTTACGGCAACTACCAGTGGGACGAGGTTTATCCAACTGAACAGGATTTTGCCGCAGACATCACCCAAGGCGATCTTTTTGTATCAGAAGCTGAAGGACAGATCTGCGGCCTGATCTGCATCAATCAGACCGAACCAGCTGTTTATGCTGATGCCGGCTGGACTTTGGCGGAAAAAGCCCTGGTCCTGCATCGCATGGCAGTTGACCCGGACCTGCGCGGCCGCGGTACCGGCTCTGAATTGCTGCAGCAGGCTGAAACGCTCGCTCTCAGTCTGGGACTGCGTTATTTAAAAACAGATACCTACGCCCTGAACGAAAAAGCTCAGCAGCTGTTTCTAAAGCACGGCTATCATTTCTGCGGTGAAATCCAGTTCCGTAAAATGGAGCACCAGTTTTACTGTTATGAAAAAGTACTGTAAAATAAAAACACACCCTTTAAAAAGGGTGTGTTTTTACTTATAAAGCAGGGTCGTCCACGCCGTTGGCCTTAAAGGCATTGGCCCTGTCGATGCAGGTGCCGCATTCGCCGCACGGCCTGTCGCCTCCTTCATAGCACGACCAAGTATATTGATAAGGAGCACCCAAATTCAGTCCCAGCTCCACTATTTGCGCTTTATTTTTATTCAGCAGCGGTGCTTCCAGATGACACAATTTACCGCTGCCTTCATAAATGGCAGTATCCATAGCCGCATAAAACTCCGGCGTACAATCCGGATAAGCCCGTCCAGCCGCATCGTCAGCATGAGCGCCATAACAGATCGCATCAGCTCCCAATGAAATGGCAATAGCGGCAGCAGCGCTGATCAAAAGGCCATTGCGAAACGGTACATAAGTCGCTACCGTACCTTCGCCATGCTCAGCCAGCTGCTGCGCGTAGCTTTTATGTTCGATGGCTTCACTGCTGGCAGCCAGCAGTGAGCAATTACTATAGGACATGATGCCGGCAATATCCTGCTCCAGTAAACGTACACCATAATAAGCCGCAACCTTACGGGCTGCTGCCATTTCCCTGCTGTGCTTCTGCCCGTAAAAAACACACAGCGCCGTGACATTTTCCGCACCGCAGACCTGCACAGCCTGCGCCAGACAGGTGGTGCTGTCGATACCGCCGCTTAATAACACTACTTTTTTCATACTGCAACCTCCGTCACAGATCGCGCCTGATGATGGCAGGCGGTAATTCTTCCCAGGGCTTGTATTGAATCGTGCTGCAAAATACATAAGCCTTATAACGGTCGGCAGCTGTTTCAGCCGTTGCCGCTTTGGCCAGATCACGCTCACCGGCTTCACTGACCGGATAATACCTGAAAGCCTCCGCAAACAGCTGTGCCGCTTTTTCGTCATCACCATTATTATGTTCATGCTCAGCTAAAAATTTATAGGCAAAATAACGGTAAGGATTGATACCGTCGTTTTCAGCTTCCAGCTCCAGCATCTTTTCCGCTTCCTGTACAGCCTGCTCTTCTTTGCCTACCTCACGCAGAATCGCCAGCCGGCGATAAAACATATCGCCGCGGGAAGCGCTGCGGAAGGGATGTTTATAAGCCCGGCTCAATGCATAGGCCTGATCCAGATAATTCAAAGCGGCATCCTCATTATGGGCCAACTTCCAAACGATTTCAGCTATATCCCGCAGGCACAGCACTTTATGTTCAGCTTCGCTGAGGCCCATTTCCGGTGCATCCTCCATATCAGGCTCCACATCAAGTATCGTTGCCAGGACATGCATCGCGGCTTCTACCTCATCCATCCAATATAAAGCGCGCCCCACCGTCGAGCGGCAGCGCCAGTCGTTATAGTTGCTGATCATACCGCGGGGGACCGGATATTCACCGCCGGCCACATGGTTCACACACGCCTGCCATTCCTGTTCGTTCATAGTCAAGTCACACTCCTTACTGATTCTTATATTATTATTGTAGCATATTGCCGCCGCAGCGGCCTAAATAAAAATAACGCCCTCCTGCTTTTACAGCCTTTGCAAATAAAAAAGCGGCTGCCCGGCCGAAGCCAAAAGCAGCCATAAATAAGGGAAAGCGTTTTTAAAGCAGACTCACTTTTCGTTGCGCACATAACGGCGCGGCATCCGCGGACTGACGCTGCAGACCAGCTCGTAGCAGATAGTACCTGCCCACTGCGCAACCAGTTCCATCGGCAAATCTTTGCCGCCGAAAACGGTGACTTCGTCGCCCACTTTGACCGGAGGCAGGTCGGTAACGTCAAGCATCACCTGATCCATACACACGCGGCCCACGATAGGAGCCCTGCCGCCGCCAACCAGCATATAGCCCACGTTGGAAAGACGTCTGTTGACGCCGTCGGCATAACCGACCGGCACCGTGGCAATAACACTGGGACGGCTCAATGTATAAGTACGCCCATAACCGATAGTCGCACCGGCAGGCAGGCTTTTGACAAAGCTTACCGTCGATTTGACCGTCATGACAGGCTCAAAATCTTTATAACAATCGCTCATATGCGCAGGATGCAAACCATACAAAGTAATACCCTGACGCACCATATCCATCTGATATTCACGCAGTTCTGTCAAAGCGGCACTGTTGGCGATATGTGCCAGCGGTACCCTGATACCCTTCTCCCTGATCAGCTTCAGCGCTTCCTGGAAGCGTTCAAACTGATGCGCGGCATAGGCTTTGTCATCAGCATCTGCCGTTGCAAAATGCGAGAACACTCCTTCGATCTCAATGCCAGGCAGCGCCGCGGCCTTAGCCGCAAATTCACCCGCATCGCGAACATGTACGCCGATCCGATGCATACCGGTATCAATAGCGATATGGATCCTGGCTTTTTTATTCAATTTAACAGCCGCTTCGTTAAGGGCATATAAACGTTCTTCGTCAAAAACGGCGTGACTGATATCAAACTGCACTACAACATTGGCAGCTCCCGGCTGCAGCGAACCCAGCACTAAAATAGGCAGCCTGATACCTGCTTCACGCAGCTCAAGACCTTCCTGCAGCAGCGCTACGGCCAGAAAATCAGCGCCGTTCTTTTCGGCTTCGCGGGCTACCGCTACCGCGCCATGTCCGTAAGCATCAGCCTTGACAACGGCACACAGCTTAGTATGGGGATCAAGATTGCTTTTGGCGATCTGCACGTTATGCGCCACGGCATCAAGATTGATCTCGGCCCACGCGCCCCGGTCGATATGATACATAAAACTAAACCCACCTTCACAAAAAAACGCAGGACACGTACGTCTGCGTGCGCCTGCGGCTGATACAAAATCCAATGACCTTATGGTCAAATTATATGCTTTTTAAAATGATTTGTCAATAATCTGCAAGGCTTCGACGCCGCAGGCGTCTGCCATTCCACCGCTTATTTGGAGGCAGTTTCCTGATCCTGTCCGTGACAGCTGGGTCCGCAGCCATTACAGCCGCTGCAGCCGGTACAACCGCCGGAAGATGTTTTTTTGAAGACGCTACGCAGTGCCAAAATTGCCAGAGCCACTAAAATACCGCCAATAATATAATCAGCCATTTTTACACCTGCTTTCGTTCACGCTGCGCCATTACGGCTTCTGCCGCAGACGCTTTATTGTACCATAAATTTAAATTCACTCAGGTTAGCTTTCGCTAACCACATTGTACTACGTTCCTGCTTTTTTGGCAAGCACTTAAAATATTTTTTACAGATAAGACAAATATTTTGAAACCAAAAAATTTAAAATATTTTACAGGAAAATCAAGCTGCAGCCACTTAAGCTTCTACTTTCCAGCGATCGAAAAAACTCAGCCTGCTTTCATACAAATGTACAAACCGCCCTACTAAAACTGCGGCCACTACTGTACCGGCTCCAACTCCTTGTAATGTACCGAATTCCACCCAGGAAATAATAATCGCTAAAGTGACCAGCGATATATCGAAACAATTTTTGATCAGGCTGAACTTTTTTTGAGTAACAAAAGCCAGTACACTGACCACACCTTCGCCCGCAACTAAAAAGATTTTAGCGCGCACCTCCAGAAAAACACCCAAAGCCAAGACAACAATGCTTAAAAGGCAAGCAAGCCATTGCTCCAGCGCACTGCCCGGTATAAACCAGTCCAACAGACCCATTGAAAAATCAATGCTGCAGCCAAAAGCCAGCGTCGTCAGCAGCTGGCCCACCAGCTCCCTTACATAAAGCGCCCTCAGAATAAGCGGCTGCGCCAGGATCATAACAATGTTCATCATGATCGTAATATCACCCAAACTAAAAGGTAAAAACATACTCATAACCCACGGTACACTGGAAATCGGCGATGTGCCCAAGTCGGCCTTACAGGACAGAGCGATACCAAAAGTCATTAAAAATATCCCCACGGCAAACATCGCCAGCCGCGGCTTAAAATGTTGATTATGGACTGATCCCAATTTACTTTTCCTTCTTTCAAAACATAACAGGCAAGCTCCAAATAAAAAAACGGTTCTCAGCATGCAAGAAACCGTACGCTCAAGCCATTGGATTGTATCTTTATTTTACCATAAATCATGCGAATATAAAATATGACCCGACATCTACAAATAAACGTCCGCATCAAAAGCAGAAAGCCTGCCGATAAAAGGCAGGCTTTCCACACAGGTACACAAAAGGGTGAACAGGAAAAAGAGATTTTGAAAAAGTTGTTTTTTAGAAGCTGTAAGTTACATTGAGCATAAATTTACTGTTTTGAGCATGACTGCCTTTCTGGCAGGCATAGCCTAAGCCATAAGTCCAATCACCTTTTTCAGCCTCCAGGCCCAGTTTGCCGACAAAGAAACCGCTGTCCATGATATCATAGCCAAGTCTGTCGGTCGCATTTACACCCGGAACGGTAATATCCATCGCAGTATTTTTATCACCTAAAGTCCAAACATAAGCGATATCGGCTGTCGGACGCACTTTCCAGCCTCCGGCAGTAACGCTTTCATGGCTGATGCTGATGCCTACCGGCAACAACCACAAATCAGCTTTATCGGTACTGTAATGAGCGGCCGTCTTCCCGTCGATACTGCCGTTATAGCTGTCCGTATCAATATTCATATAACGCAGGCCCGCATACGGTACATAGCTCGTTCCATGCCCATTGCTGATAAGTTTTTCACCTTTGACTCCCATACTGATGACCTGCGTGTCAGGTTCGGCCTTGATTACGCCTTTGACGTCACTGCTGGTTTTGCTGTAACCGACATCGAAAATCAGATTGGTATCGCCGTTTTGGATACCGCCATAGTAGCTGAGGCCCCAGAAGTCAAATTCATTTTTAGAGGCGCTGCCGGTGCTGTCGCCGCTGCCATAACTGAAAGCTATGCCGCTGCTGTATTTGCCACGGTCTGCAAAGTCGCCGCCGATGATAACACCGTTGTATTGTCCGTCATAGCTGACGCCGCCCATGTTATCGACTTTATCTTTGTTGTGGATATATTGTGCCCAGATGCCGCCGTTGTCAGCAGTATCAACAGCAGCTTTGCCGAAGCCGCCGCTCTGTTCTGCAGCCGCCTTGGCCAGGGACAGATGTTCCTGCGCCGCCGTCCCCAGATCCAGGGCTGCTAAAGCACCCGTGCGGGTAGCGCCGCTGTTTTCCGCTCCCTGGGCGAAGGAGTTGACTGCCACAAGCGTCTGCGCATTACTATTAAGGCCGCTGATCGCATTGCTCAGATATTTGATACCCGCATAAGGCGAATCAGTTTGAGAGCTCATTGCATCAAGAATATTCGGCAAAGCTACGCCCGGCAGAGCTTCGCTGGCTTTAACTTTCTGCGTGCTGACGGTAAAGCTGCCGCTACTATAGCTGCCGCTGCCCTTGACCAGTTTGTTCAACAGCAGGTTCGTACCGTTCCAGCCGCCGTCTGTAACATCGCTACCGCTGTTCGTAAAGCCGCTGACGATGGTATATTGTTTATCGGCCTGTGCATCGGCGATATAAAGTTTGGCGCCGGAATCAACTTTTAAAGTCGCAGCGCTGCCATTACTGATAGTAATCGTAGCCGTGCCGCCTGCTTTTAACGCTCCGTCCATCGTCAGTGCGGCGTCACCGGCGACCATCAGCAGCGAGCCGGCTGCGAAAGTTGCGGTGTTGGCCGCAGCAAGATCTTTGCTGTCGCTTACATGAGTCAGGCTGCCGTCGACTTTGATGCCGCCTTTCGTGCTGTCCATGGTCTGCTCGTAATCGATATACAAAGCAGCGGTGATGTCATTTTGCCCCCAGGTCAATCCGGTATCGGCAAAGGCGGCTTCCGCTTTCGCCGTATCCGCAGTGCCCAGACTCAAGACTGAATTTTGTCCTACGGTCAGTTTTCCGTCTACCTGGTTGCCGTTAAATTTCAGCCCTGCTTTAGATGCTGTCTGAATCATACTACCATCTTTCCAGGCAGGGTCCAGCATGAGGCTGGTACCGCCAAGCTGTACATTTTTAGCAGTCAGCGTGCCGGCGCTGTCAGCAGCGCCGACTGCTATAGAAGCACCGCTATTATCCGCAACTGTCAACGTTTCTGCTGCCAACGCACCTGTAACTTCAACTTTGCCTCTGTTCAGGTTCAAGGTGCCGACGTCTACTGTGCCGGCTGCGGTGACAGTGCCTTCTTTTTTGGACGTGCCGACGCTAAGCTCATTTGCCGTTAAAGAGCCGGTAACGGCTACGGTCCCCTGCTGCAAATCCACTTTGCCGGCTGTTATAGATCCGGCAGCGTCTATCGTACCCGTTTTATTATTAATGGCATCGCCAACTGTAAAGTCTTGCATCGTTGTCAGATCCGCACCTGCGTTGACAGCTACCGTTCCTTCTGTGGCTGTGATCTTATCAACTGTAAAGCTGCCTGCTTCTACAGTCATCTGGCTGTCGGACTGCAGGGTTACATTTGCGTTCAAGGTGCCGCCGCTGCTTTCTGCAGCCGCATTGCCAAGGGTCAGGGTACCGGCACTGTCGCTGTTACTGCCTACCGTTACAGTATTATTGGAACCGGTGCCTTTCAGCAGTTCACTGCTGCCGTCGCCAACCAGTGTCAGCCCGGTATCGTTGCTGATAGTGACGCTGGCATCAACAGTGCCGCTGTTACTGCTGAAATCCAGGTCTTTGACGCCCAGGTCATTATTGACACCCGTCGCGCCTTCAGAGTAAATGTCGTCACCTACGTTCAAGGTGCCAGTGCTTACCGTACCGGTGACATTGGTATGGACGGCACCTGTCGGCGCCAGGTCGTCTACAGTGGCCTTGTTGTCTACAGGCTGATCTTGCAGTGTACCGGTCATAACGATCGTGGTTTTGGTATTAGCACCTACACCGCTGTCATCAACCTTTCCCAAAGCCTCACTGTATACCTTGCTGTCTGCCAGAGTATAACTGGTATCACTAATAGCCAGTTTACCGCCATTGAACAATACTTTTTGGTCAACACCCGCAATAACTTTTTTACCACTAGTATCAGCTTCAAAAACCTTATCCGACGCAGCTTTCAACACGCCTTTACCAGTGACAATCAGTGAATTATCAGCTAAATCAAATTTATTAATATCGCTTAGATTATCAATATTCAAAGTACCGCCGCTGACGGTGATCGTACCGCTCACAGCAGCAGAAGCTCTTTCTCCAGCACCTTTGGTTACAAATTTGTCGACTGTATAGGTTGCCTTGTCACCGCCTCCCAAAACTATGCCGCCGGCATCAGCCGTAACCGTGCCTTTAACAACATTGCTATCGCCTGCCAGCGTAATGATACTGTCTGCATCTTTAGCCGTAACGTCGCCTGTCAGCGCAACCGTTTTGCCGGCACTGCCAAGAGTAATATTGGCTTTGGCAGCAGCATAAAGAGAGTAAGAATCATTTTGACCGTTTGTAGTAATAATAACGTCACCTAAAACTGTAGTTTTACTATGTTCACCTTCTCCATAAATTCCTACCGCTTCACCCTTTAGAGCAGTAACATCAAGTTTTAAACCTTTACCTATGTAAACTTCGCCACCTGTGTTATCAGCAGCAAGAGGATCATTATAAATGCCATAGGCACTGCTTTCATTACTGATAACTGTTCCCATAAAATTGCCTTTTAATTTTACATTGCCATTATAGCTAAAATTGTTTGTATTATAAATGCCATTTGCATAACCATTAGCCTCTACCGTAGTAACAATATCAGTAGCTGCAACAGAATTTATAGTCGCCCCATACTGGGCATAGATACCGACTGTTGTTGAATCCCCTTCCCTCACAGCTTTATTGTTGACTGCCGTAATATTTACTTTTTTACCTGTAAAATTTATTGACCCAGGAACGCCAGAACCCTGTACAGCAGCAAACCATGTAGCTTTACCTTCAACTTTAATATCCGTCTTGCCTCCATTAAAAACAACAATTGTAGCATTATTATCATCTGGATCACACTGCACATTAATACCGGCAAACTGGCTCTGTTTATTTTTACTCTCGGTAGCACTCCAATCATCTTTTAAGTCAGCCTTTAAATCAATTGTAGTATTGCCGTTAAACTCAATCGTACTCACATTGGCACGCACACCATCACAATATACAGTATGCCCTTTTTGCTCGCCAACAAGAGTGATTCCATCACTATTTAAAATTATTTTTCCGCCTTTATTGTCCGAAGCATCAATAGCAAAAATCCTATCATTAATAGTTCCATTTTCCACAGAGGAACTTACGTCTATGGTCAAATTACTGCCATTTACAGTAATATCAGATCCACCTGTCGCATCGAGTCCATAAACCTTGCCGCCATTGGTGCTAGAAACTGTCAAGTCTACAATTTTGCCCTTACTGCCGATAGTGATCTCGCTGCCTTTCTCAGCATAAAGAGCGTGCGCACCAGTTTTGCCTGTGGCGGTGATGGCGGTATCCCCTAAGATACTAGTTTTATTATATTTACCAGAAGCACCAATACCTATTGCTTCACTATTACTAGAATTAACACCTAAATTCAAATTTTTACCGATGTAAATATTTCCATCAGTCTCCGCTTTTACCTCGTCTGACAATTCTCCTAAAATGCCACACGCAGCACCATTTTCACTGACGACATTTGCTGTAAGACTTCCTTTTAATTCAACATTTCCATTATAACCGGCATACTCACTTATATAAACTGCAACTGCATCGCCATTCTTGGAATTTACACTAGCATTGACATCCGAATCGGCGCCTGATTTTACATGCGCTCCATATTGGCTGATAACTGCTGCAGAAAATCCATCAGCAATATTCGTAGCAGTAAGATTGGTTACTTTACCGTTCAAATTTACTGTTCCAGGAACACCTGATGCTCTAATAGCAGCTACAGTCGAACCTGCTCCCCCTTCAACCTTTATGTCAGTTTTTTGATTATTAAAATTGACAACAGTTTCATAACTATTACCAGGGTCACATTGAATATCTATGCCGTGTACTTGATCCGTCACTTGATCAGCCTTAAGATCAATAACGACGTTGCCATTAAAATTAGTCGTGCTTTGATAAGCCAACACACCTTGACAAACACTGCCAGTTCCTATTTGCACTGCTTTTATTGACGTATCATTACTGTTAAAAGTAATAGTTTCACCATTATTATTAAAATTTTGTACGCCAATTATTCTGGCATTATCAGTAGTGATATCAATATTTAATTTATCACCGTTAACAGTAATATTCGTTCCATTGAATGCCTCTACCCCAACTACTACATCATTATTAGAGTTTTTGCCTTTACTTACTGCTTTAATTATAAAATCACCGTTCAAATTAAGGTCATTATATCCATTATTTCTAATACCTCTCACAGTATCAGCATTTAACGCAAAACTATAATTACCGTTAACATTTAAAACGCCATTACCTACATTAACTATCCCCATAGCTCTACCATTTGTAGCTGTTACTACACTATCCACCATAACGCCCGGTTTTGCAGTAACTGTCATAGTTGAATCTTGTGTATGTCCTATAGCCGCATATCTATTCGTAACACCTTCAAATTCGCCATCATCGGCAACAATATCCATATTACTGGTAATGATCATATCTTGATCCTTAATCGTACCAGACGCCCAAACGTCCCCCCCCAGATATACAAACGGACATTACGCCTGCTGCAAGCAGCGAGCACAGTACTTTCCTTTGTAAATCCTTGTTTTTTGCCAAGCTTTTTGATCTCATCATCAAATCCCCTTTCCAAATTTTGACCACTTTAACCACTATATTCAAAATCCTGCACCATTTTTAAACAACTTTTTTAATTATTGTAAAAGTGCTTCAAATATATTATAGCACTTTAGTACCCCCCCACAAGACATAAAGATTTTTAATAGCCGTTGTCCTTCTGCGCTTTGCCCTGACGTTTTGCCAGGCGCCCAAGCTGCTGCCAATGCTGCACGGCCCTTTCTGCTTCTCTTTTCGACAAAATAAAAACAGAGACAGCTGACCCCTTCCGGATCACGTCTCTGCTAAGTGCAGCTGGCTGTCATTCCGTAAAGGTTTAGACCCTATAGCTTTGCGTCACTGCCTTTCGACAGTTTTGCCGTTTTATATTATTTAATATTCTTTTACTTATTAAAAGAATATCATACTTTTTATATATCTACAAGCATATTTATTTGTATTTTTAAATATTTTTCTAGCAAATATAAATAAATCAGAACGACAAAAAAGCTCCGTCAAAAAGACGGAGCTTTTGTTTATTGTTTTATTACAGCAGGCAGTTGCTTTCAATCATCAAAAACTGTATTACGGGTCTCCCAGCGTTTAAACTGGCAATAGCCCCAGGGAGCATAAATGCCAAAAGTAACAGCAGTCAGAAGCATAATGACCAGCCATTGAAAAAAGAACCCCAGCCCGGTGCCGTCGAAACGCAGCCGCCTGCCTTCAACGTAGGTATTAGCACAGATCCAGCGCTGCTGCGCTGAATAAGCCCATGGGAAAAACAAGCCCACAGTAATAATAGAAACGACAGTCGTCCAAATGAGCAACCACAAATAGCCCAAACCTGAACCAACAAAAACAAACGGTTTATTCATTGCGACACCCCCATTTACAGGATTTAAAATCAGCAGTCGTTTACTGCATTTTTTCTACTAATAATTTATTGACCATACCCGGGTTAGCTTTGCCGCGGGATTTTTTCATGACCTGACCGACCAGGAAGCCGATTGCACGGTCTTTACCGGCTTTAAAGTCGGCAATAGACTGCGGATTTTCGGCCAGCACTTCATCAACGATAGCGGCAATAGCGCCTTCGTCGCTGACCTGCTCCAAGCCCAGCTCTTTAACGAGGACTTTCGGAGATTTGTCGGCTTTGAGCATTTCGGCAAATACTTTTTTAGCAAGCTTGCTGGACAACACGCCGCCTTTGATCAGGGCAACCATTTCGCCCAGGTTTTCCGGTTTGATCGGGAAAGCATCGATTTCGATGCCTTCGTTGTTGAGATAGGCGGAAACATCGCCCAAAAGCCAGTTGGCTACAGCTTTGTCATCACCGGCATTTTTGCAGGCAGCATCAAAGTAGTCGGCCATAGCTTTGGTGGCAACGATCAATCCTGCATCATAAGCAGGCAGGCCATTTTCTGTCATCAACCGCTGCTGACGCTGAGCAGGAAGCTCTGGCAGTTCATTTTTAACGCGTTCGATCCAGGCGTCGTCTAATTCTACCGGCACCAGATCAGGTTCCGGGAAATAACGGTAGTCATGCGCTTCTTCTTTGCTGCGCATGGACAAGGTCATGCCCTGCGCGTCATCCCAAGTACGGGTCTCCTGCACAACATGGCCGCCGCTTTCAACAAGGTCGATCTGCCGCTCGACTTCGTACTCGATCGCGCGCACCAGAGCGCGGAAGGAGTTAAGGTTTTTGATCTCGGCGCGGGTACCGAACTCGGCAGCGCCTTCCGGCATGACAGAGATATTGGCATCACAGCGCAGACTGCCTTCCTGCATTTTGCAGTCGCAGACATCAGTATATTCCAAAATAGCTTTTAATTGTTCCAGGTAGGCGCGGGCTTCTTCGGAGCTGCGCATATCAGGCTCGGAGACAATCTCGATCAGAGGTACGCCGGCACGGTTGTAGTCTACTGCCGACGAGTCGGAGGTACTGATCGTAGCGCCGCTGTGGTTCAGCTTCCCGGCATCTTCTTCCATATGGATACGGGTCACGCCGATACGTTTTTTCCCGCCTTCCACTTCAATGTCGATATGCCCGCCCAGGCAAATAGGCTGATCGAATTGAGAGATCTGATAGTTTTTTGACAGATCGGGATAAAAATAGTTTTTACGGTCGAATTTATTGAATTTCTGGATATCGCAGTTCAGAGCCAGTCCCGCACGGATAGCAAATTCCACCACCTGTTTGTTGAGCACAGGCAAAGCGCCGGGCATCCCCAGGCAGACCGGGCAGACATGGGTGTTAGGCTCGCCGCCGAACTCAGTCGAGCAGGAGCAGAACGCTTTAGAATTTGTTTTGAGCTCGGCATGGACTTCCAGGCCGATAACAGTAGTATATTTTTTCATTATTTGTTACCTCCTAACGGTGCCAGTACCTTGTGGTATTCGTTGGCTTGTTCAAAGGTATAGGCTGCACGCAGCACGGTTTCTTCGTCCAGCGGTTTGCCGATCAGCTGCATGCCCACAGGCATACCGTCCGCGAAGCCGCAGGGTACGGAAATACCCGGCAGGCCCGCCATATTGACCGGAATGGTGTAAACGTCGAGCATATAGATGGACAAAGGATCCATTTTGCCGTCGATAGGATAAGCAACGACCGGGGAGGTCGGCGCCAGGATAACGTCACATTTTTCAAAAGCGCTGTCAAAGTCGCGGCGGATAAGCGTGCGCACCTGCATGGCTTTTTTATAGTAAGCATCGTAATAGCCGCTGCTCAAAACATAAGTTCCCAGCATGATACGGCGTTTTACTTCCGCGCCGAAGCCTTCTGTACGGCTGAGCGTAGTCATTTCGGGCGCGCTGGTGGCATTAGCCGCACGGAAACCGTACCGGACGCCGTCATAACGGGCCAGATTGGCGGAAGCCTCTGCCGGAGCAATGATGTAATAGGTAATGACCGCATATTCGGTATGAGGCAGGGAAATCTCAACGATCTCAGCGCCCATGGCTTCGTATTGAGCGATTGCTTTTTTCAGTTCGGCATGGACTTTGGGGTCCAGGCCTTCGCCGTAATATTCTTTCGGCAGACCGATACGCAGGCCTTTAACGTCCTGACGCAGAGCTTTGGTAAAGTCAGGCACTTCCACCGGCAGCGAAGTAGAATCATGCTCGTCCTTGCCGCAGATAGTATTGAGCACTGTAGCGGCATCGGTAACGTCGCGGGTGATCGGCCCGATCTGGTCGAGCGAAGACGCAAAAGCCACGCAGCCGTAACGGGAAACACGGCCATAGGTCGGTTTGATACCGACACAGCCGTTAAAAGAAGCAGGCTGACGAATAGAACCGCCGGTATCTGAACCCAGAGTCCAGATAGCTTCGCCAGCCGCGATAGCAGCGGCACTGCCGCCGGAGGAGCCGCCGGGTACGCGGTCCAGGTTCCATGGATTATGAGTAGCCTGGAAATAAGACGATTCAGTAGTAGAACCCATCGCAAATTCGTCCATATTTGTTTTGCCGAGGAAAATAGTTTCTTCGGCGCGAAGTTTTTTAATAACATGCGCATCATAAATCGGCACAACATTAGCCAGCATTTTGGACGAACAGGTCGTCAAAAGACCTTTAGTGCAGATATTATCTTTGATCGCGCCGGGGATGCCGGCCAGCGGAGCGATTTTTTCACCGGCGGCGATCATGGCGTCAACCTTGGCCGCCTGTGCCAAAGCATTTTCTTTATCCAGCGTCACATAGGCTTTGACCTGATCCTCGACAGCGTCGATGCGCTCATACAGAGCTTTAGTCAGTTCCACGGAGCTGATTTCTTTATTAACGAGTTTATCATGCAATTCATGAGCAGTGCTCTTGTAAAGATCCACAGTAGTTCCTCCCTCTCTTATTCGATAACGCGGGGCACTTTAAAGCCGCCGTTATGGACTGCCGGAGCATTTTTCAGCGCTTCTTCCTGAGTAACGCCGGGCAGAGCTACGTCCTCACGGAACGCGTTGCTGATCGGCAGCACGTACGGAGTCGGCTCGATGCCTGCGGTATCAAGCTTCTGCAAAATATCGGCATAATTGAGGATCTGATTGAACTGTTCCGTGAATTTTTCCATTTCACCCTCAGGAATAGTCAAACGGGAAAGCTGGGCGATGTATTCTACATCTTTGGTCGTGACCTTCATTTTTTCACCTTCCTATGATAAATGTTCTTCATTATATGCAATAAATCGGATATATTATATCACAAATTGTCCTATACTTCTATAATATCCATCATATACCGCTTTGCTTCAGCAACTGCCGCGGCAAAAAATAAACCCGCCTTTAACGGCAGGTTTATTTTTTATTATTTCACTCTGAAATTAGTAACTTTACCTGTCTGGACATCGCCGGTAGAATAAGCATCTTTACGTTCACCTTTTACAGTAGCAGAAAAACTGAGAGTCTGCTTCCTGACATTGAAATTGATCATAATGCTGCTGCCCAGTGAAGCCTTTTCGATACCGTTTTCTTTTGCCAGTTTCTCTGTTTCAGCAATAAAAACAGGTATCGCATCCCAGTTGACGTCGTCAATATTGAATAAATTATCTTCAAGTTTACCGCCGCCGCTCAATTTTACGATTTTAGGTCCCTGCCAGCCTGTATTAGGCGTCCAGACAAAATTATCGACGTTTTCTTTATTCTTAGGGTCCTGTCGGGAAAAATTAATAAATTCCGGTCCGAAATGCATACTTTGAAAAATCATCAGCGGCGTACCGCCGCCTTTGGCTTTTATTTCAGTAACCGCCTTATTAATAGCTGCTTTGTCGCGGAAAAGATCCCCATACCCCTTGCTCATGACACCGTCACTACCGCCGCAGCCTGCCAGTGCCAGGGCAAACACCATGACCATAACTACTGCCGCCATACTTTTCTTCAACATAAAATGCCTCCTAAAGATATATTTTTACTTGCACCTAGTTTAATTTATTTCTTTTGCACTGTCAATCGATCTCTATTTGAATATTTTCACCTGGCTTCAATGCCTGTTTTCGCCAAATTTACAGCATTGTCACACAAAAGCGATTATAATAATAGTAGAAGGAGTGTGACAGCTATGCAAAATATCAACGCTTTCGACCATGCGGAAACTATTTTAAAGGTTTTGGCGAAGGGTGCTTTTCTTACTACTGCCGCAGGCGGCAGACACAATACGATGACGATTGGCTGGGGAGCGCTGGGCAATATTTGGGGCAAACCTGTTTTTACCGTAATGGTACGTCACTCACGCTATACGCACGAGCTGATCGAAGCCCATAACGAATTTACCGTCAGTTTTCCGCTGACAGCCGCTTTCAGTAAAGCACTGGGGCTATGCGGCAGCAAATCAGGACGTGACATGGATAAATTCGCCGCGGCAGAAATCACCCCTGCTGAAGGGCAGACCGTTAAAGTGCCCGTCATCAAAGGCGCCGGGCTGCATCTGGAATGCCGCATCGTGGAAAAACGCGAAATGGCACCGGAAAATTTTGATAAGGCTCTGGCCGACAGATGGTATGCCGATAAGGATTGGCACACCTACTACACCGGCGAGATCACAGCCGCTTATCTGGACAAATAAAAATTTTAGCTTCATAAACGCCAAACGACTGCATAATTTTTATTATGCAGTCGTTTGTTTTTCTATTATATTTTTAAAAAAGCTTCTGTTCCTTTGTCTCTGTCCCCGATACTTCAGCTGCACCGCTTAGCAAGCGCAAAAATTCGGCTTCGTCGATAACAGTCACACCCAGCTGTTCCGCCTTCGTCAGCTTACTGCCTGCTTCGGCACCGGCGACGACATAGTCCGTTTTTTTACTGACGCTGCCGCTGACCTTAGCGCCCACGTCCTGCGCCATAGTCTGCGCTTCAGCACGTCCCAAAGTCGGCATCGTACCTGTAAAGACCATAGTTTTGCCATAAAAGGGATGCTCTTCGCTGACAGCCTGAACCTGCATTTCCATATTCAGACCCAGCTCTTTCAGACGGGTGAGCAAGTCGCGGTTCGACGGCGACGCCAAATAAGTAACGACGCTTTCAGCTATCTTCGGTCCAATATCGTCGATAGCGGCGATCTGCTCTGCATCGGCAGCCAGCAAATTCTCGACCGTACCAAAATGCACTGCCAGCAGCCTAGCCACCTTGGCCCCGACGTGACGGATGCCCAGGCCGAAAAGCAACCGGTCGAAGCTCTGCTCCTTGCTGGCGGCAATAGCTTTCACTAAATTTTCCGCCGATTTTTCACCCATTCTATCCAGCACTACCAGCTGTTCTTTAGTCAGCAGATACAGGTCGCTGACGTCGCGGATCAGTTCCGCCTCCAGCAGCTGATTGATAACCGCCGGTCCACAGCCTTCGATATCCATTGCTCCTTTAGAAGCAAAATGGATCAGCCCTTCGCGTCCCAAAGCCGGGCAATGCGGATTAGTGCAGCGCAAAGCTGCCTCACCGTCTTTACGTTCAACAGCCCAGCCGCACTCCGGACATTCCTGCGGCATCGCATAAGGCTTCGTATCTTCCGGCCGTTTGCCCAGCACGACATACAGAACCTCCGGGATGATTTCACCGGCTTTATTGATGACCACCGTATCGCCGATCCTGATATCCTTCGCTTTAATAAAATCTTCATTGTGCAGCGTGGCCCTGCTTACCGTACTGCCCGACAGCCTTACCGGCGTCAGTACCGCCGTCGGCGTCAGCACGCCTGTGCGCCCAACCTGGATCACGATATCCTCCAGCCTGGTTTCAGCCTGCTCAGGCGGAAATTTAAAAGCGATCGCCCAGCGTGGGTCCTTGCCTGTCGCACCTAAAATATCCTGCTGATAAACAGCGTTGACTTTAAGTACTGCGCCGTCAGTATCATAAGCCAGACTTTTACGCCGGGAGTCAAATTCCCTGATATATTCTATCGCCGCATCGATACTTTTTACGATACGGTAATTTTCACTGACCTTAAAGCCATAATCAGCCAGCATCGCCAAAGAATCGGCATGCTTGTCCCTGGCTCCTTCGCCTACGGCATAAGCAAAAAAGCTTAACGACCGCTGCGCCGTTACGTTAGGGTCCAACTGACGCAGACTGCCGGCAGCCGCATTACGCGGATTGGCAAATTCGCTCTCGCCGGCCTCCAGGCGCTGTTCGTTCAGCTGCATAAAAGCATGCCTTGGCATATAGATTTCACCGCGCACATCTAAAAGCTCCGGCGGCGCGGCGCCGTTTTTCATATTCAGCACCAAAGGGATCGACCGGATCGTGCGTACATTGGCTGTTACATTTTCGCCGATCACACCGTCACCGCGCGTTGCCGCCCTTACCAAACGTCCATTTTCATAAATCAGGCTGCAGGCCAGTCCGTCGATTTTCGGCTCCATAACATATTCTACAGCACTGCCTTCCGGCAGACCGCTGCGCACACGCTGATCAAAAGCTACCAGCTCTGCATCCGAAAAAGCATTGCCCAGACTCAAAAGCGGCGTCAGATGTCTGACCTCAGTAAATTCGGGATTCACCTTCCCGCCTACACGGCGCGTCGGCGAATCGGCAGGCACATCGTCAGGCCAGGCCGCTTCAAGCTCACGCAGGCGCACCAGCATCCGGTCATATTCTGCGTCGGTGATCTCAGGTGCATCCAGCACATAATATAAAAATTCGTGATGGCGGATCTCTGCCCGCAAATGTTCGGCCTCGTTTTTAGCCTGTGCGCGTTCCAGTTCCATGACTGCCTCCTTTATTGTGCTGCCCTTCGGCGGCTTCTGTTTTTCAGGCTTTAGTCTCATTGTTTCAAAAATCAGAGTGTCAAATTTAATTTTACTATTCTATATATGGTACGGCACTTTGCCACCAAAACACTATTTAATTACAGCTTCTTCAATACTGCATACTTGGTCAGCAGGCTGCGGATACCGGCACCGGCAAACGCGATTTTCACTTCCTGCCCATCCTGCGACGATGTAACACTGACGACTGTCCCCACGCCCCATTTAGCATGGCTCACCTTATCGCCGGCCTTAAAACTGCCGCCGGCAGCAGCTCCCGCAGTGCTCATTGCCTGCTTGGGAATAAAGCTTTCCTGCCCGCCCAGGAACCAGTTCGTATCACGGCTGCGTTTCTGCGGTTTTGCTTCCACCATATTGATCGTCCTGCGTTCTAATGCCGGACGTTTGAAGACCGTAACCAGATTACGCGGCACTTCCTGTAAAAACCGTGACGGCGGGTAGGACACCGTATGCCCATAAATAGTCCGCATCTTTGCATTGCTCAAAAAGAGCTGTTTCTCTGCACGGGTAATGCCAACATAACACAAGCGGCGTTCTTCTTCCACTTCTTCCTCGTTCATCAGCGTCCGCGCATGTGGGAAAATACCTTCCTCCATGCCGGCCAATGGGAAAATACCTTCCTCCATGCCGGCCAAAAAGACGATCGGGAATTCCAGACCCTTCGAAGAATGCAGTGTCATCAGCGTAATAGCGTCCTCACCCAGCTCGGCATCGTCGATATCCGACACCAGCGCCACATGCCCCAGGAAATTTTCCAGATTATTCTCTTCTTCCGTCTTGGCAAATTCCTGCCCGACGGACATCAATTCCATCAGGTTGTCAATGCGGCTCTGCGCCTGCGCTGTATGCTCATTCCGCAGTTCTTCCATATAACCGGTCTTATTCAGCACCTGTTCGATCAGTTCCTCTACCGGCAGGTTATCAGCCTGATTCATCAAATCAAAAATGATAGCCGCCAGTTCATCCAGCTTGCTGACGAAACGGATGCTCAGTCCTTCGACCTGCGCGGCATTCGATACCACGTCAAACAACGACATCCCATTTTCAGCGGCATGGGCCTGCAGCTTGGCCAGCGTTGCATCGCCGATACCGCGGCGCGGCACATTGATGATCCGCAGCAGACTCAGCGAATCTGCCGGGTTAAAAATCACGCGCAGATAAGCGATGATATCCTTGATCTCCTTACGGTCGTAGAATTTAAGTCCTCCGACCATATTATAGGTGATCCCGCTTTTGATAAGCATTTCCTCAAAAATACGCGACTGCGTATTCGTGCGGTACAAGACTGCCATCTCGCCCAGCTTCATATTCTGCTGGCCCTGCAGCTCCTGCAGTTTTTCGATCACAAAACGGGCCTCGTCGCGTTCGTCGATAGCCTGAAAATAAGTGATCGCCACACCATTATCATTATCCGTCCACAAATTTTTAGGTTTGCGGCCTGTATTATTTTCAATAACAGCATTCGCAGCATCCAAAATAACCTGCGTACTGCGGTAATTCTGTTCCAGCTTGATGATTTTGGCTTCGGGATAATCCTTTTCAAAATCCAGAATGTTCTGGATATCAGCACCGCGCCAGCCGTAAATGCTCTGGTCGGCATCGCCCACGACACAGATATTACGATGTCTGGCCGCCAGAAGCTTGGTTAAAAGATATTGGGCATGGTTGGTATCCTGATATTCGTCTACCAGCAGATAATCAAAACGCTCCTGATACTTGGCGCGCACTTCTTCGCTTTCCTGCAGCAGCCGTATCGACAGTACCAGCAGATCGTCAAAATCCACCGCGTTATTGACCAGCAGTTTATTCTGATAACGTTCATATATCTCCGCCACTTTCTGATTGTAAAAATCCGAAGCAGCTTTACTGAAATCACTGACGCTCTGCAGCTGGTTTTTGGCATTGGAAATACGCGACGCGATACCGGCCGGCTGAAAACGCTTTTCATCCAGATTCAGTTCTTTTAAAATCTGTTTAATCAGGTTCTGGCTGTCGCTGCTGTCATAGATAGCAAAATTACTGCCATAACCGCCTAATTTAGTTATTTCCATCCGCAAAAAACGGGCACAGAAAGCATGGAAGGTAAACAGCCAGACATCTTTAGCCGCAGCTCCCGCCATTTTATCGACGCGCTCGCGCATTTCGGCGGCCGCTTTATTGGTAAACGTAATTGCTAAAATACGGTAAGGACGTACGCCCTGCTGCAGCAAATGTGCGATCCGGCAAGTAAGCACCTTGGTCTTGCCGCTGCCGGCACCTGCCATGATCAGCATGGGTCCGTTGGTTGTCTGTACTGCTTCGGCCTGTTCTGGATTAAGGCCTGCTAAGGTCTCTGTCATTGGTTCCTCCGTCTATTCGGCACTGCCTGTGCCGCATCTTTTTATTTTATCGTAACTTTAATATTATTCGCTTCTGATTCACTTTTTCCTGCTATTTTATTCGCCGCAGCCAAGAAAATAAATAAGCACTGAAAATAAATCCAGTGCTTTTACTTTATTCTCCTTGTGCCAGCCTGCTGACTATTTCTGTATCGGCAGGACAAAACTGATACTGCAGCAGTTCTGCCGGCCGCACCCATAAAATTTTCTGATGTACGCTTTTTTGCGGCACACCGCCGGTTATTTTGGCGGCAAAAAAGGAAAGCCCTATTTTATTATCCGGATAAGTGTAACTGGTTTGCTCAAGCAGAGCCACAATATCTATCTCTATCCCCAGCTCTTCCCGGCATTCACGTACTAAGCAGTCTGCAGCTGTTTCACCCGCTTCCTGCTTACCGCCCGGAAACTCCCATAAAAAGGCGCAGCTGCCGCCTGCACCGCGCTGGCAAATCAGTATTTCTCCTGCTGTATTGCGAATAATCGCCGCCGATACCAAAATCATAACTCATTCAATCCTATCTTTTGTAAATATTTGTATGTTTCATCATAATAGTCATTCTTCCTAGTTTCATCATACGCATCACCCTCAGGAATAAAAATAATAAAACCCTGACGCGCACGTGTTAGTAGAACACGATAAGTATTTTTTAAATATTGCTGATTCTCTATTTTATTTATTCTTTGCCAACCAGCACCAATGAACTTAAAATATTCAAAATGGTCTTTGACAAACCTCAAATCAGCATCCCAAGCAACAATACTCCAATCTACTTCTAGCCCTTGAATATCAAATTCTGTCGCTACTTCTTCTAAGGCATACGACGACCGAACGTCATACTTATCATCTAAAAACCAATGCTTAGCATCTATTTTACTCTGTACCCAAATTCCACAGCTACGTAATCTTTTAGCCCCTGAACTAGCTATTAAACCATAGCGTTCTGTGCCTTCTGACCTACTTCGCACCCATTCTTTAGCTTTTTGCAAATTTCTTGTTAAAAATATAGGATATTTTTCGCTTATTTCTGCATAAAGCATTTGAGCACATTTAACATCAATATCCAATAATGCTTTTACAAAACCTGCAACATTCTCTGATCGAAACGAGCGTAGTGGAACTGCCAAATGTAAAGCTGTAACAATATGATAATTTAGTGTTGCCAATCTCTCTACCAATGGTTTATTTTGCACATACTCGCTATCAGTAATTTTATCAGACACATAAACTTCCCATTCAGGAAACTTTGTTGATAATGCATCAAACCACGCAGACAAACCAGCTTCACCAGTATTAATTTCTTGCCCTCCACCAACAAGGCAAACAATAACAGCCCAATCCTCATGTCTATCCATAACACCAACTAAAAATTCTGGCTCAGACATTGTAAAGTCAGCTACACCTTTTTTTCGCTTCATAAACTCAGCTAACTTTTCTTGAGTCCAAGCTCGCTGCGCTTCGTCAAAAATAACAACTTTTTCATTTGGTGGATCTTGAGTCATTATCTCAGCATCACGAAAATGATGAATCATTTGAATAAAAGGTAACACCTTTTTTGTCGCCTCTTGCTTAGAAATATTTTTTCTAGAACTTTCATCACGTATTAAAGCTTCACGCAAAACATCCACTAATGGTTTATTTCCTGAAAGAAATACCGCATGTTCTTCTTCAGCAAAATTATGACGTTCATTGGCAATATTAAGCCCAGCTAAAGTTTTACCGGCTCCTGGAACTCCAGTTATAAAACAAATAGCTTTAGTATGTTTCTGCTTACTCACTTCAATAATTTCATTAACGGCTTCAGCTGTCTGCTGGAGGTTAACCGCCTTTGCATCATTTCGCGCAATATCCTCAACGCTGTGGTTACGATATAGCGCCTGTGCCGCTTCTATAATAGTTGGTGTTGGCATATATGCAGATTCTATCCACTCATTAGAATTTAATTCTATGTCGTTGTACTGTTGCAAAACAGCTGTAATTACTGCTGCTATATTGCTTTTATTGCAAAATAACACATTAAGAATCCCCAACCTTAGCTCCCGAAAGTTATTAGTTCTTTCCATTGCTTCGGTAGAAACTAAAATTGGTACGAGAATCCTATTGTGACTTGCTTTATGAAAATTTTTTAAATCTAAAACATAATCTGTCACTTGATCAATAGCATATCGAGAATAATTTTTCTCTCCCACCTTAAATTCTAATGAAAATACCAATCCATCTTTTAAATATACTACATCTATTCTTTCACCAATTCTTGGTATTGTATATTCAAAAATTATATGGCCTGTTTTCAAAACTGCTAATTGACTTTTCAGAATTCTGATTTCTGCTAACCAAGCATTACGTTGTAAATCTTCTAGTGTGTATTCATTATTACGAGCTAGAATCCCTAATATCAAATTTTCATCTTGTTGTAAAAAATCTTGTAAAGAACTTTCATAATAAGCACGTTGCATAACCTTTACCCCGATCCTTATTGTTATAACAGCATTTTATCACAAAACAGGTTCTGCTTTCACAAAAAATACTCCGCCGCAGCGGAGTATTTTTTTACTGCCGATCTTAATGGTCAAATAAACGTCTTACATCACGAAATAAAATCCTCAGCTATCGGCATTCAGGGCCATTACCAGCTCCAGACGCGTATCGACGCCTAATTTGCGGTAGATCCCCTGCAAAGCCTTTTTCACTGTTATCTCGGCAATAAACATTTCCGCGGCAATTTCCGCATTAGTCCTGCCCTGCACAACAAAGTTTGCGATCTCGGCCTCCCTGGCAGTCAAAGTTTTGCCGCCCATGATATACGAAGCTTTGTGCTTGATATTTTTTAAATTTTCCTGATATACTGCACCCAGCTCCAATATCTTTGCCAGCAGCTCCGGTTCACCGCTGTTTTGCTGTGCTGCTTTTTTGAGCAGCGGTTCCAGCACGTCAAAATTTTCCACAAAAGGCATCACGATCCCGTCTGCAGCCGCCAGCACCAGTGCCCGGTTCAATTCGCTCAAAGCTTCGTTTTCATGCTGCAGACCGTCCTGTGCCGTAGCACTGTAGACCGCAGCATAAATACTCAGTAAAAAATTATTAAAACTCCGCGCCGCTGCTTCAAATTCACGCAGCTGCCCCAAAAGCGGCAGATAGTCCTTCTGCAGCAGTAAATAGCGTCCATAAACGATATATAAACAGCCCCAGGCTGAATAAAGCAGACCCGATTTCTGAAAATCACCCTTCTGCAGCCAGCTAACGAGCAGTTTGCCCTTATCCCCCAGCTGCAGATCGATCCAGGCGCGGCTGGCTTCGATAGTTTTGCGGTATAAATGCTCCTGCACTGCCGTCTGCAGAGTATCCAGCCGTCTGCTGATCTCACGGACACGTTTTTTATTACCTAAAGCTATACTGATACGCAGAGCAATAAATTCAGCACACAGCTCTACGCTGACCTGTTCGTTGCGCCGTGAAACATTCAGTGCTTCCGTTGCCAAAATAAACGCTTTTTCCCAATAACCGCGCTGAAAATACGCTTCCGATGCCAGTACATATTCAGAACCGGCGCCGTGATTCTGCACCAGACGGTAATAATATGCCATAGCCTGCGGAAAAACATCCAGGGTTTTCTGCAGCGTACCGGCCTGACGGTAAAACATAAACAAAATAGAATTGGCACCGCCGCCCCAGATAGTCTGCGGCGAGAAAAAGCGTACCGGCTGCCGCAGCAGCTGCAGCGACTTTTTAAAATAAGCCGCCATGGCTTCCACATCATTATACTGGGTCTCACCCAGCAAAAACTCCAGCTCGCCCAGACACTGCTCCCGTTCCTGTCTGTCCTCCAGCTGCCCAATATATTTCCGCAGCTTCCTGATTTCCTGCTGCAGCCGTTCGTTTTCCCCGCTCAAAAACAGCCACAGCGCATAAATCAATCCCGCTTTGATATGCTTTTGCCTGATCGTTTCAGGCGCTTCGCCAAAATAAGCCATAATTTTATTTTTATAATTGTTCTCAAAGCTGCAGCCGCGGTCTTTTTCAAAAACGGTCAGCATCTTGTCATAATCGCCGGCTGTATGATAGTAGCAAAAGGCTGTCAGAAAATCGTTCTGCAGCTCATACCACTGACCACTGCGCCGGCACAAACGACGCCGTTCTGTATCCGGCAGTTCTGCTCCCAGACGCTGCAGATAGACTTTGAATGCATTATGGATATGGTATTGTCCTCTCAGCAGCTCATAACTGATAAAGCCATGTCTGAGCGCCAGATTTTCCAGCAGAGCTGGCGCCGCATCATTTTCCGTTACATAAGCAGCCTGGCGTCCACTAAAATCCTCATTTAAAATAGACAGCTCTGTTAAAAGTGTTTTTTCCGCTTCGCTGCAGGAATTATAAGCCACGGCCTGTACCAGCCGCAGCAATTCCTCGCCTGTTTGAGGGCTCTGCCCGTTGTGGTACTGCCGCAGATACAGATATAGGGCGCTGACCCAGCCTTCTGTAGCAGCCAGCAGATTTTCGGCGGCACGACGTTCTAAAACTATCCCGTTTTTACGATAATAAACAATAATATCACTCACTTCAAAAGCAAAATCCTTCGGCTGCAGATACAGACACTCACCTTTCAGGACCAGCTCATCCAAAGTGAAATCCGGCGGCCGCTGTGTCAGCAGCACAAAATGCCAGTTGGGCAGATCAGCTTTCGCCAGCGCCAGCAGCAGCTTATCACAGTCCTCGCTGCCCAGCAGATGATAATTGTTCCAGACGAAAACAACCGTTTTTTTCAAATTCGATGCCTGCAGCACTTCGATAACCCGCTGACGGGTCGCCGCATTACGCGGCAGTTCCTGCCAGGTCAGCGAAGCAGTATCTACACCAGCAGTCTGCAGCGATTTGACAAAGCAACGCCAAAAAGCCGCTTCCGCTCCTGTATAACAGGTATCCCACAGCATATCTACAGAAAGAGAAAGCAGCACTTTTTTCACAGCAGTCGTTTTACCATAACCGAAAGGGGCAGCCGCAACTGTCAGCGGCACTGCCAAAATCTGAGCCAGACGTTCTTCCAAAGCCGGCTTCAAATATATTTTTTTAGGAAAAGCTTCGGATTTTTTCTGCATCGCTTCTACCCCTTTAAAGATTACGATTATTCGTCAGCACAATTATTTATTATAGTTATATTGTACCGTAAATGCCAATTTAAATACAGGGTTTTCAATATTCAAAAACATATTTTTAAATAATTTATCCTCTTTTTTGAATAATTACATTAATTTTTTCTTTTTTTACAAAATCAGGGCAGAGTTTCTGCTTCCTTATGTTTCAGACATTCAGACACATCAGCGCTGCCTGAAAACAGCACTGTAAATTTTCAAAAATATATTTTAACAAAAGCTTGACTTCCTGTTTCTGCCATGATAATATATAGAAGTATTCCGAATATACAAATTGTGCTCACATATTTTTGTAAGTCATTTGCTATTGAATGAGTTACAAAAATATGTGAGTTTTTTGCGTGTGGTCTGTGAATATAATAAAATTTAGGAGGTACTCGTTATGATGAACGGTACTGTAAAATGGTTTAACTCTGATAAAGGCTTTGGTTTCATTACTCCTGCTGACGGCAGCGAAGATGTATTTGTACATTTTTCCGCTATCGTAAGCGACGGCTTCAAAACTCTTGAAGAAGGTCAACCTGTAACATTTGATACAGAAGCTGATCCGAAAAACAGCCGCAGAATGCGCGCTGCTAACGTTCGCGTAGCTTAATCTAAACCATAAAAGCCTGCTCTTTTTGAGCAGGCTTTTTTTATTTGCACTACTAAACACCCTTATCGAACCTGGTGAGGGCACATACCATTGTGGTATCGTTTGAATGCTTAATGAAGTTTTTACGAATTTAGCACTCATACATACCCTTGTGGTATAATAACAACATCATATACCAGCACTGAAGGAGAATCTCCATGAGCCGTACACCCTTCGTTCCTGCTGAGCTTTTAAGCAAGCTCTGGCGGGCTGTAATCGAATTTGATATGCTGCAGGCAGGTGACAGGATCCTGATCGGACTTTCCGGCGGGAAGGACAGTATGTTTCTGACTGCCGCACTGGCCGAGATCCAAAAGTATGCCCCTGTGCCGTTTGAATTGGCCTGTTATACTGTTGACGCAATGTTCTCACCTGCTTTTCCCAAAGCAGATCTGGAAGCTTTCTGCGGATACTATGGTCTGAAACATTACAGCGAAAAGGTCGATGTCAACTCTGCCTGGCAGAATAAAGGCAATACGCCCTGCTTCACCTGTGCTTATTTCCGCCGTGCCGCTACCAACCGTATGGCACTGGAGCTTGGTTTTAACAAAGTGGCCCTGGCCCACCACCACGATGATGCCGTAGAGACCTTTTTGATGAACGTGCTCACCTCCGGTCAGCTGCGTACCTTTTTACCGATCACACCACTGTCCAGAACAGGTCTGACCGTACTGAGGCCGCTGCTGTATTACCGCGAAGCAGAAATCATCGACATGGTCAGGCAGCTTGACCTGCAGCCTCTGCGTAATCCCTGCCCTTACGACGGTCATACCAAACGCCAGGATATCAAAGAGCATATACGCGAACTGGAAAAGCTCAGCCCTGAAGTCTACGACCATCTGGCCGCCGCTATGCGCAATGCTCCCAATCAGGAGCTGTGGCCGGAACAGCTGAGTCAAAAACAGCTGGCCGATAAATTCCATAACTTTTGGCGTCAGAAAAGTAATTAAAATAATCCGACTTAAGCTGCTGTCTGTGTTATCATTAAGACAGCAACAGTGATATTTGTATTTATCTGACGTTATATAAAAGGAGGAATCTTTATGGATTTCCAGGAAATGTTTTTCAGTTTTGACGGCCGCCTGAACCGTAAGCCCTATATCCTGCGCTTTTTACTGCGTAATGCCATCATCTGGTGTCTGGGCTATCTGATCGGCAGTCTGTTTGCGCCAGACGGAACGATGTTCCAGATACTGGCCTTTGCTTTGACCTTTATCGCCGCGCTCAGCTGCCTGTCGCTTTACGTCAGACGTCTGCATGACCTTGACCACGGCTCGCTCATGGTATTGCTGGCCTTCATTCCGCTGATCAGCTTTTTCTTTGCTGTCTACCTGATGTTCTTTCGCGGCACGATCGGTCCTAACAGCTACGGACCCGATCCGCTGGCTGACGGGCGTGGTATCGACGCTTGGTAAACAATGATATAAAATAAAAAGACGCAGCCTGAGCTGCGTCTTTTTTTATGCTGTTTTTCCGGCCGCAATAGTGCGGGCCAGGCTGTTGATACTGTCCGTCAGTCTGTCCAGTCTGCCTTCCATGCGCACCAGCAGATACCACGACAGGACCATTGGAAAACCATAATTGGCGACCTGTGGCAGCAGCGTTTCCATATCCATCTTATGCTAAAACATTGACTTCCGTAGTGCGCACACGGGCTTCAACAGCTTCAGTCAGACCGATACCGTCCGCTGCAAAAATATCGGCAGCAATGACTGTCTCCATCGCTGTTTTTGCTTCGTCAGCAGTAACATCATCGCGGGGATCGGTCACGCTGAAGACTTTTTTGCTGCCATCGGCTTTTTTAAATACCAATTGTAAAACTTTTTCCATTCATTCCAGCTCCTTTCTAATAAATATACGTTCTGTACCTGTGCCCGCTTTTATTGAGCAAGCTCGGCTTTTTCAGTCACAACAACGCCCATCAGTTCATGACTGATAAGAGTGCCAAGAGCAGCAGCAGCCTGCATGATAGCAGCAGGTTCTGCTTCCGGACGTACGCCGGCATAATTATGACCTTTAGTTTTTGCAGCCCCCTGACTGTTAACGCCGTCTTCGACATTCAGCGTCAGGGTCTGTTTGGTAACAGTTTTAGTGATCGCCATTTCTTTCACCTCCTTTGTCTTAAAATTTCGCTGAGATACCACAAGGCTTTACCACGGATAACATACCCGCCCGGTTTCAGAACGCTGTCCAGCGGCAGGTCAGGCAGATACCACAGATCCCAGCGCAGCTGCGGATCGCCGCTGTGCGGTCCGTAACCGTCAAACAAGGCCGCTTCGCAATGAGTCGTCACTGTCAGGACATTGATCTCCAACTCCAAACAGGCCGTCAATACCGCAACGGCTTTAGCCAGTGTTTCTATCTGCACTACTGTCGGCGGCTCGCCGCCAAAATCAGTATCCCAGCCGCTGCAGGCCTGCGCCTCGGAAGCGCAGCACAGCGCGATGCCGATACTGCCCGTATTACGGTGCCAGGTATGCTCCTTCACTTCTGTAAATGTTTTGCAAGTCAGATACATCTCACCGCCGGGGCCGATGTTCAGGTGATAATCATCATAAACATCTTCGTAGTGACCTGCCGTCCAGTGCAGATAAAGCCTGCTGATCCTGCCCTTAGCCTGCATGGCCAAAGCAGCCAGCTCACGGTTTGTAACAGTTTGCGGATTGACAACGATCATTTTTTCACGACCTTTCAGCCCTGTAGTCGCAGCCGCTGCAAAAAAACGGAACCGTGCCAAAGAACCCGGCCTCAGTTCCGCTTTCAAGTGCCGTCGCTGACTAAAGGTGTGACGATTCTTTTCTTGCTCTCTCTTTTTCTTGTTTTTCTCTCTCCTTCTTTTCTGGCGCTCTTAAAAACCTCCTTTGATTTGGGTTTTATCCTTTTATACAACACCTTATTTATACCGCTTTTATCATTTGACTTTGTTGGTATTTGTTTTATTAAAATTAATATTATATAATAAATATATATAATGTTTTACTCTTTAAAACAACAGGTATCAACAAACCATAACCTGGGAAAGCTGGTTTCTTAATGGATCACCTGCGCTCAATTTTCCAAAAGAACAAAAATCTGCTCGTTTTCTGCTGCTGCCTGTTCTTGCTGCTTTACCCTTTCAGCGCCGCTGCCACTGGCATGCGCCCTCATCCCATCAGGGTCGGCTACACCGACAGCCCCGGTTTTATCGAAAAAACCGCAGCCGGAACCGTCGACGGATACGGCGTTGCATATCTCAACGAAATCTCGCACTATACCGGCTGGCGTTATGAATATGTTTATGCCACCTGGCAGGAATGTCTGGAGCGTTTAGCCAAAGGCGAGCTTGATCTTTTAGGCATGGCCCAGTACACGCCTGAGCGTGCCGCCAGCTACGAATTTGCCTCGCTGCCCAGCGGCGTCGAATACATGGTCATGTACGTGCGCAATGACGATAACGAAGTTTACTATAACGATTACCAGAGCTTCAACGGTCTGCGGATCGGCGTTCTCAAGGGTAACTTCCAGACAGAAATTTTAAGCGATGTTGCCCGTAAAAATACATTTACCTATCAGCCTGTACTTTTTGATTCCAGCAAAGCTATGGTCGAAGCGCTGCAAAATAAACAGATCGATGCCGTAGTTACCGGCAGCATGCCTTTATATAAAGATCTGCGGTTAGTGGCCCGCTTTCAGGCCGACCCGATCTATTTTATTACGACAAAAGGCAATAAAGCCGTCCTGCAGCGTCTAAACGATGCTTTAATGAACATTCACGCCAATACGCCTGAATTTGAAAATACAACTTATGCCACCTATTACGAACAAAGCTCCCTGCTGACGCAGCCGCTGCTTACCAAAAAAGAACGAGACTTCCTGGCGCACCGCGGGCCGATCACCATCGGTTTTCTCCCTAACGACGAACCGCTTTCAGCATTCAGTTCCGAAACTAATCTGCCGGCAGGTATCCTGCCCGGAATAGCCAAAGAGCTGGGACGCTTATCCGGTGCCCAGGTCATTTTAAAGCTGCTGCCGGCCGGTGCCCGCCTGGACCAGAGCCTGCAGAAAGAAGGTTTTGACCTGATCGCCGGGATCACGGATTACGAGCCTTACCGAAACAACATTTCTATCCGGCTTTCCAAGCCCTTCTTTCAGGGGCGCGTTATGGCTGTCGCCAATAAAAATAATTTTATCGACATCACCAAACCCCAGAAGGTAGCTTTGCCATTTAATTATATTGCCTATAAAAATCTCATTTTAAATACCTATCCCCATTTTTCCATTATCAATAAAGCCAATACCAGAGACTGCCTGATGGCAGTAGCGGACGGAGAGGCCGACATTGCTCTGCAGAACAGCCATATCATCAGCTATCATCTGCAAAATCCCCGCTTTACCGATTTAAAGATTTTATCTTTATTTAATTTCCCCGATAATCTCTGTCTGGCAGCAGCTAATAATGCCGACGGCAACCAGCTGCTGACTATTTTCAACAAATGTATCGACACGCTGAATCCAAAAACGCTGGATAACATAGTGATGTACGAGACCGTACAATCGCCTTACCAGCCTTTACTGTCTGATCTGGCCTATAAATACAACTATCTGATCGCTGCTTTGCTGGCCGTGCTGATCATTCTTTTTACCGCCTGGCTTTATTTCACTTTGCAGCGGCAAAAATATCTGGAACTGCTGGAAGCTAAAAATCTGGAGCTGGAAACTGCTGCCAAACAGGCGCTGGCCGCCAGTGAAGCTAAAAGCAGCTTTCTGTCGCGAATGAGCCACGAAATCCGTACGCCGCTCAACGCCATCCTGGGCTTTACCAGACTGGCCCTGCAGCCGGAAAAACAAAGCCGCCGCAATGAATATCTGCAGAAAATCAGCTATTCGTCCGAGCTGCTTTTAGGTATCGTCAACGATGTTCTCGATATGTCCGCGATCGAAAACCAAAAACTCAAGCTGGACAATTCTCCCTTTAAACTTTCTCAAGTACTGCGTGAACTCCAGGGCCTTTACAGCATCCAATGCCGCGAAAAAAATATCAGTTTCAACCTGAACAGCGAAGCCTTCAAACACGATATCCTGCTCGGCGACAGCCTGCGTCTGCAGCAGATTTTAAGCAATCTGCTGTCAAACGCCGTCAAATTCACTGCCGCAGGCGGACAGATCACGCTTGACATCACTCAGCATCAGGCCGACAGCGCTGATCAGACTGTCCTGACAATGGTCGTTACAGATACCGGCTGCGGTATGTCGGAACAAATGCTCGCTCAGGTCTTCCAGCCCTTTGAGCAGGAAGACGGCAGCACCGCCAGAAAATACGGCGGCAGCGGCCTTGGACTTTCTATCGTCAAATATTTAGTTGAATTGATGGGCGGCAGCATCAGCGTCAACAGTGCCAAAGGGAAAGGCAGTACGTTCACCGTACAGCTGACACTGCCTTACGCCGAAGAACTTGCTGAAAAAGACAGCACAACGGCTGAACAAAACCTGCATGGTCTGCATCTGCTGCTGGCTGAAGATAATCCTCTCAATCAGGAGCTGTGTCTGGAGCTTTTAAAAAGCCGCGGCATCAGCAGCGACTGCGCCGTCAACGGCAAAGAAGCACTGGAACTGTTTACAAACAGCGCCCCCGGCACCTATGCTCTGATCCTGATGGATATTCAGATGCCGGTCCTGGACGGTTATCAGACGACGCAGGCGATCCGCAGCAGTACGCACCCGCAGGCACAGACGATCCCGATCATCTCGCTTTCGGCAGATGCTTTTACAGAAGATATCAGACGCGCTTACGCCAGCAGCATGAACGACCATGTCAGTAAACCCATCGTTCCTGAAGAGTTATTTGCTGCGATCACCCGCGTCCTTAAAACACTTAACTAAAAAGAAAACGCTCAGAGCCTAAGCCCTGAGCGTTTTTATTTTTAAACAGCACTACCTCAATAAGTCAGCACTTCGTTGCCGGTTTCCGTAATCAGCACCGTATATTCCCACTGAGCACTCATGCCGCCGTCCTGAGTATAAACAGTCCAGTCATTGCCGGCATCAACATAAACCTCGCGCTTCCCGGTATTGATCATCGGCTCGATCGTAAAGATCATGCCCGGTACCAGCAGCATTCCTGTCTTGCGTTTGCCCACATGGCAGATGAAAGGTTCCTCATGGAAATCGATACCCACACCATGACCGCCGAATTCAGTGACGACAGAATAACCATGCTTATGAGCAAAACCGGACACGGCTGCGCCGATATCGCCGACAAAGCTCCACGGCTGTGCTGCCTCAAGCCCGCGGCGCAGGCACTCTTTAGTGATCGCTACCAGATCCTGTTTCTTTTTATCGACTTTGCCGATCATAAACATTCTGGAAGCATCGGCATAGTAGCCGTTATAAATAGTTGAAACATCGACATTAACGATATCGCCGCTTTTCAAAACGTCCTGTGCCGACGGTATTCCGTGGCAAACCTGATCGTTGATCGAGGTACAGACACTTTTAGGAAATCCGCAGAAATTGAGCGGTGCCGGGATTGCACCATGACTAACGGTATATTCGTGTACGATAGTATTGATCTCTTCCGTTGTCATGCCTGTTTTGATATTTTTTTCTACTTCGTCCAAAACTGCCGTATTGATCTTACAGGCCTCTCGAATACCTGCGATCTGTTCCGGCGTTTTGATCATCTCCCGGTCAGGCACTTCGTGACCGGCCTTGCGGTACAATTCGATTTTAGCGTCTATTTCGCTGTGACAGTCGGCATAAGCTTTGCCGCTGCCGCACCAGCATAAATCAGTTGTCATAACTTCACTCCTCTTCCATAAAGAACTATAACCATTATCACAGACGTGCCCTGCTTCCTGCCTGCTGTAAACTGTAAGAGCAGGCTGTTTGTGACTGCAGGTCAGCATCAGGCGAGATCATTGCCGCACCTGCAGCTTAAATTCCCGTCGCTTTACGATATTGTCATTATACCATATCCATCTAATTTTCTCATATCAAATTCAGGTATTTTATGATAAAATAAACTTAGTTTTTTGCGAAAGGAAGTAACCTCTGACAATGGAAGCACTTTATTCTAATTTTTTCGATTACATCCTGCACTTTGACCGCTACCTGCCTCTCGTCATGGAGCAATACGGTCACTGGATCTACGCGATCCTCTTTACGATCGTTTTCTGCGAGACCGGACTTGTTGTGACTCCCTTTCTGCCCGGCGATTCACTGCTTTTTGCCTGCGGCGCCCTGGCAGCTACAGCAGGCGGCCTTGACCTGACGACGCTCGTGATCATCTTTCTGGTTTCCGCAATTTTAGGTGACGCCTGCAATTACATGATCGGCGAAGAATTCGGGCACCGGATCCTGCGGAATTATCCGAAACTCATCAAACCACAGCATATCCAGAAGGCTGAAGCCTTTTATGCCAAACATGGCCATAAAGCGATCTTCCTGGCCCGCTTTGCCCCTATCGTCCGTACGCTGGCGCCTTTCGTAGCCGGCATCGGCAGTATGCATTACCGTACTTTTGCTATCTATAATGTGACCGGTGCTGTGACCTGGGTCTTTTTATTCGTCGGCGGCGGTTATCTGTTCGGCAATATGCCCTGGGTCAAAAACAATTTTTCCCATGTTACGCTGGGCATCATTATTTTCTCCCTGCTGCCGATTTTTTACGAAACACACCTTAAAGGCTGGCTGGCCAAACGGAAAAACAAGTAAAGGAAGTGGCGCGTTATGTATTATTTTACCAGCGACTACACAGAAGGCTGCACTCCTGAAATACTGGAAGCACTGGCAGCAACTAATTTTGAACAGACCGGCGGTTACGGGATCGACCCATACTGTGAAACAGCAGCCCTGCTGATCAAAAAAGAATGCGGCCGCAGCGATATCGACGTACATTTTATGACAGGCGGCACGCAAACCAACCTGACGATCATCTGCGCAGCACTGCGCCCCTTCCACGGCGTTTACGGTACTGTACAGAGCCATATCAACACGCACGAAGCCGGCGCGATCGAACGAACCGGCCATAAGGTAATCGACCTGCCGACATCTGACGGCAAAATCACAGCTGCCATGATCAGACAGCAGCACGAGCTGTATTTAGGCGACCCCAGCCGCGAACATCTGGTCCAGCCCAAAATGGTCTATATCTCACAGCCGACAGAGATCGGTTCCCTGTACCACAAAGAAGAGCTGGAAGCGCTGTATGCCGTCTGCCGGCATTACGGACTTTATCTTTTTATCGACGGGGCCCGTCTGGGCTACGGCCTGACAGCTCCTGACAATGACCTGACACTGGCGGATATCACAAACAACTGCGATGTCTTCTGCATCGGCGGCACCAAATGCGGCGCGCTTTTCGGCGAAGCGGCAGTTATCATCAATCCGGCTCTAAAAGACGATTTCCGCACGATCATGAAGCAGGGCGGCGCTGTACTGGCCAAAGGACGCCTGCTGGGCCTGCAATTTGAAACTCTTTTTACAGACGGACTTTATTATAAGATCTGCCGTCATGGCGTTGAACTGGCTCTGCAGATCAAAGCAGCTGTCCAGGAACGCGGCCTGGGCTTTGTGACCGATTCCACAACAAACCAGCAGTTCATCATTTTCCCGCAGGCAATGTACGACGAACTGAGTAAACAGTTTGCCCTTGCACCCTGGGAATACATGGACGACGGCAGGATCGCCGCCCGTATCTGCACCAGCTGGGCCACAGACCCACCTCAGGTCGACAGACTCTGCAACATGATCAAAGCACTTTAAGACAAGCTTATAAACAAAATGACCCGTACGGATTTTATCGTACGGGTCATTTTTTATTCGCTTTCCGCAGCGGTTATCTGCGACATGAACGGTTCATTTTCCAGCTCTTTACTGTAAATGACACAATTATTTTTGCCACGCTTTTTCGCCTCATACAAAGCCTTATCTGCTTTATATAAAAGCACTGCATCATCTGTGCCATCTACGGGATAAAACGATACGCCTACGGATATCGACAGCGGCACCCGGACATCAGCTTCAAGTCCCAGTTTTTCGATGCCTGCTCTCAGCTCATCCGCTTTCATCAGCGGCAGACGGCTATCCTTAATGTTACGCATAATGATCAGAAACTCATCGCCGCCGATGCGGCAGACGATGTCGTCGATCCGGAACTGCTTGCTGATCTCATTGGCGATCCGGCAGAGAACCTCGTCACCGAACAAATGTCCATGCCTGTCGTTGACCATCTTAAAATTATCAACATCCAGGAACATGACCGCAGCCTTTTCCTTCTGCGGTTCGCAGAGCATCTGCTGCAGCAGGCGCTCGCCATAAGCCCTGTTGCCAAGCTTGGTCAAAGCATCACTCTCAGCCTGCCTTTTCCAAAGTCCGATCTCACGTTTCATTTTATCGATACTGACCATCCTGCCCACGATACTGAGCATGACGCCATAATTTTCTTTATCCCAGATCGAATTTATATGGATCCTGTACCATTTTTCTTCGCCGAACTTATTGATCAGCCGGACATCTTTAACATAACCGCTGTTCTCTTCTGTCAATGCCTTGGTCAGCTCCGCCAGCTGCTGCAGATCCTCCTGTAAAATAGGCATACTGCTGTAAATGGCCTCTTTTGCGTTTGTGACAACACATTCACCGCCAAAAATATTTTTATATTCATCCGAGAAAATGATCAGGTCTTTTTCAAGATCATAGTCAAAAATTATATCGCCGCTCATGGCGAACAGCGCCTTCTGTTTTTCGCGTTCTATTTCCAGCAAACGCGCAACGCGGCTGTTTTTATCCATATCACAGCTATAGCATTTTTTACCGCTGAATTTCTCGGTATTGGGATGCTGATAGTGATACACTACCGCCGGCAGCCCGTCGTCTGACTGTAAAATTTCCGGCAGTCCCGGAGCGATTTTCAGAAAACACTGCAGAAGATCGGGGCTGAATGCGCCGCATTCGCCTTTTTCAATCATTTGCACCGATTCTTCATGGGTAAAAGCACCTTTATAACAGCGGACACTGGTCAAAGCGTCATAACAGTCGGCCAGCGACACGATCTGCGCATAAATAGGTATCTCTTTGCCGATCAGTCCGTCAGGATAACCGCTGCCGTCCCATTTCTCATGGTGCCAGCGGCAAATATTGTAATGATAGCGGTACTGCTCTTTATTCTGCTTCAGACTGTCGATACTTTCCAGAATCTCACAGCCGTACAGCGTATGCTCCTTCATAATTGCAAATTCTTCTGCCGTCAGCCGACCGGGTTTATTCAGGATATAGTCCGGGATTGCGATCTTGCCTATGTCATGCAGTGCCGCCGCCATCGAAATATCCTCGATGGTCTTATCGCTCATTTTATATTCGGCATTCTGCCGTCCCAGCTCCTTCAGCATGATCTTGGTCAGCTGACGGATACGCTGGACATGCTGTCCTGATTCGCAGTCGCGGAATTCAACGATCGTACTCAGGGTATCGATCATAGCCACGTTGAAATTACGCAGCTGTTCATTCTGCTTTTCGATTTTCGTCATCTGTTCCTGGACCAGCTTTTCCAGTTTATAACGATAACGGTACAATTCGATGATATTATTAACGCGCTGGCAAATATTATCTGGGTTGAACGGTTTTAAAACGACATCAACCACACCCAGACGAAAGCCTTTGGAAATAGCATCGTTGGACGATTCGGCCGTAATCAGAAAAATAGGCGTTTTCTCAGTCAGGCCTTTGCCGTTCATAATTTCCAGAGCTTCCAACCCGTCCATGATCGGCATCACGATATCCATCAGCACGATCGCTATTTCCTCGTGATACTGCTCCATCAGATCTACAGCCGTTTTACCGTTATCTGCTTCCAGTATTTCATAGTCACCGGCAAAAAGCTCACACAGGATCGCCCGGTTAAGCTCAACGTCATCGACTATCAGGATTTTATCTTTCTGCCTCTCCAAGCCTGTCTGCCTCCTTTTGCGGTTACTTATATCACAGATTGCAAGCAACTGTAAAATTCATAATCATCACAATTCTATATGTTCTATTATATTATTTTTTTGTATTTTACACAATAAAAACTTCTTTTTATAAATAAAAGATCACTATTCCTTCAATAATTGCTGCAGCTGCAGTACCTTCTGCCGCCAGTCATCGCTGTACGCTCCGCCGCCCTGAGCAAAATGCTGCGACCCGCCGCCCCTGCCGCCAAACAGCTCGCCTGCCTTTCTGCAAAGACTGCGGCAATCAGCCTGCGTCTGTTCCCCGCTTCCCAAAACGAAATTGATCCGCTCCCCGGATCTGTACACGACCGCAGCTACAGTACGCCCGTCTGCCAGCAGTTTATTCAGCAGCAGTCTGGCATCGGCGGCGCTGCAATCCTCCTGTGCCGTCGCGACATATTTAATGCCGCCCTCATCGACAGCAGCCTGCGCTAAAAGCTGCGGCGCTAAAAATTCATATAATTTAGCGGTCTGTGCTTTTAACCGTTCATTCAGTTCCGTTACTTCTTCCTGCAGCTTCCTCAGTCCCTGCGGCACGCCCTCCGGCTTCATGGAAAGCAGGCGCCCGGCCTGCCAGACGTATTCATTTTTGCGGCGTGCGTCTTCCAGTGCCCAGCGCCCGCATAAAAACTCTACTCTAATCCCATCCTTATGTTTATCAAAACGATTGATCCGGATCAGACCGATCATACCTGTACGTAACGGATGCGTACCGCAGCAGGTACAAATATCCCCGTCTGCCACCGTCACGATCCTCAGCGTGCCTGTCAGCTTTTCATTTTTCTTACGCATCACTAGCGCTGACAGCTCCGTATGCGGCAAATAACTGACAATGATCGGCTTATCCTCCCAGATCTGGCTGTTGGCATAATCCTCGGCCTGCTCCAGCTCAGCCGCTGTCAATTCTTTATCCAGGTCAATAGTCACCAAACGTTCGCCCATATGAAAACCAATATTATTAGCTCCGAACAGCTTCCAGACCGCATGCGAAAGAATATGCTCGCCGGCATGCTGCTGCATATGGTCCAGCCGGGCCTGCCAGTCCAGCACCGCTTCGACCTGCGCCCCAACCGGCAAAGGCCGCTCACAATAATGCACTACTTCGCTGCCGCGCTGCGCAGCATAAGTCATCTTCACTCCGCCCAGCGTTCCGCGGTCACTCAGCTGACCGCCGCCCTCCGGAAAAAATACCGTCCTGTCCAGAACCACGGCATACCCGCGTTTATCTTCTGCACAGCTCAGCACCGTTGCCAGGCAACTTTTCAGCATCGAATCCTGTTCATATAATTTTTCTGTCATCTTAAAAACCCCTCGTCAATAAAATTTATATTTTTATTATAACACTGCCACCGGCAACGGTTAAGCAATATCAGCCGCAGTTTTCTTCATCATTTAATTTATGTTATAATGTGAACAGTTAAGTGAGCACCGTTTAGTCACGAAATGAATAAACGAAATTGCGAACTTAGCCAAAAGACGCGATTGTATAATGAGCGTCGTGGGTTTCCTTTTCCGACGAAGTCGGCAAATATATTTTCGAGCCTAGTGAGAACATATGCCCTTGCGGTATCGTTTGATTGCTTAATGAGGTTTTTTCGAATTTAGCAATCATACATGCCCTTGCGGTATAATGTGAACACAAAATCAAACTATCATAATACACTCAAAGGAGCAGGCAATGTATAAATATATCCTTTTCGACCTTGACGGCACCCTTACCGACTCAGCACCCGGCATCATCCGCTGCGTGCAGTATGCCCTGGAAAAATGCGGCAAAGGCACCTGCCCCGACCGCGAGCTGCTGCCATTTATCGGCCCGCCGCTGACAGAATCCTTCCAGAAAGTCTGCGGCATGACTGCCGCAGAAGCAAATACGGCCCTTGAATATTACCGCGAGCGCTTCGCACGCGTAGGTATGTACGAAAACTCCGTCTACGACGGTATTCCCGAATTACTGCAAAACCTGCGGCAGGCAGGCAAGACCCTTGCCGTAGCCACCAGCAAGCCGCAGCTTTACGCAGAAAAAATCCTGGAACACTTTGGCCTCGCCGCTCACTTCTCAACAATAGCAGGCCCCGGGTTCAACGGCGAGCTGCCAACCAAAGCCGACGTGATCAGCGAAGTGCTGCAGCGGCTGCACCTTACCGCTGCTGATAAGAACGCCGCCGTTATGCTGGGCGACCGCGAGCACGACGCTATCGGCGCACAGCAAAATAAAATCGCCATCATCGGCGCAGGCTACGGTTACAGTTCCCCGGGCGAACTGAGTGCCGCCGGTGTCAGACAAATCGTTTCTGCTCCACAGGATTTTGCAGACTTTTTATTATGATTTATTTTTAAAGCAGTTACATCGATCATGATGTGGCTGCTTTTTTATTTTCCTCTGCGCCTTGAACTTTTCGCAGAACCATTGACATATAACGCTTCACACTGCATAGATAAAATTGATTTTTCAGACTATTATATATCATCAACTTATTGAGAACAGCTATGTTTTTTAACAAATTAATTTTAGCACAAATTATTACTTGTAATATAAAAAGTTAAATGTTATAATTCTATCTGATTTCAAAATTGAATACTTTATGATAATCAGGTGCATTATTGCCTAACAGAGAAATCGGTGCAATGCCGATGCGGTCCCGCCGCTGTAATGCCGAGCAAACCTCAAAACGTCACTGGGAAACTGGGAAGACGAGGTACGCGATGAAGCAGAGCCAGAAGAACTGCCTGATTATAGCCCATTACGATCCTGCGAAAGACAGGATGGAGCGTTGCAAGAGCTTTTTACGCTTTTCTGTCTTTATGCGCAGAAAAGCGTTTTTTATTTTGCTTTTATTTTTCTGACACGCGAAACCCGGTCAGCTCGGTCAGAAAAACTAAAGATATAAAAATTATTTGACGAGGTGTTTAAAAGATGGATGGGAAGAAAAAAATCTGGGCAACGGCCGTCTTATGCGCTGTTGCCAGCGTTGGTTTTGTAGTACCCGCTGGCGCCGAAGAAACCATGACGCATGATTTGGACGAAGTCATCGTCGAAGCCGACAGAAACACTCTGCCGGGGGGATTTGTAGCCAACAACGACAGAGTTGGCATTTTGGGCAATATCAAAGCAATCGATGTTCCTTTTACACAAAAAAATATACTGAAAAAACTATTATGACCTTTTATGACCCCAATCAGCCTTTAAACGGTACTTTGGCTAATACCCCTTCTATTCGTATCGGCAGTACTTCTCCCATGTATACAGATTTCAGTATGCGTGGCGTCAATATGAATGCTTCTCATTACTACATCAACGGTATTCCCAATATGTTCAACCAGACCCGCAGCATCCCGGCATATATCCTCAGCAGCGTCGATATAGTCTCCGGCCCTAACACCGTGCTTAACGGCGCTACCTTTTCCAACAACGGCACTAATGGCACCGATGCGCCGGCAGGACTGCTGAACGGTACAACTAAACGCGCTGCTGCAGACCCTGTCACCCGCTATACACAGCGTTTTTCCGGACGCAGTACCTGGACCGAAGACCTTGATCTAGGACGCCGCTTTGGTAAAAACAATGAATGGGGCATCAGAGTCAACGCCCATAATGAAGACGGCGGCCTTTCCATAAAAGGTGCCGATGTACGTGATAAAAGCATTTATATCAACTTAGATCATCAGGACGCTAAAAGTATGACTAATATTTTCGGCGGTTATTATGACTGGAAGGTAAATGGAGGCCAGCGCTGGCTCAGCGCCAGCGGTGTTACCAAAGGCAATCTGGCAGAAGCCCCGAACGGTAAAACAGACCTCAGTTTTGACGGTCAGACCAAATATAATCACGGCATGCTGTTTACCTTAAACCATATCCAAAAATTCAGCGATAAATGGAGCGGCTTCATCAACGGTGGCTACGGGCATTATTCCGAGCATAAAAACGATCCCAACAGTGGTTCACTGACTCTCGGTGACAACGGCAAGCTCTCCGGTAAATTCCGCGACTATGTCTCCGACAGTAAAAGCAGTTACTGGCAGGTCGGCGTTTCTAACAAGGCCGCCATCGGTAATGTAAAAAATGACTTGTCTTTTGCCGTTGATTATTTCATGTATAAAAGTAAAGCCGTCAATTCCGGCAGTGCTGCAGGGCAGGCCACTATCGGCGGTGATCTGTGGAATGGCGTTCATATTATCGGCACTCCAATCGCTGCTGCTGACATCGATTCTGTTGGCTACAGCAAAGAATATGCTTATGCAGCAACCCTGGCCGACCGTTTTGAATTTGGCAAAGCTTCGTTATATGCAGCACTGCAATACCGCGATACCGAAACTGAAAGTGCTTCCGGCGCCAAAGTCAGCAAAGATTCCCTTAATCCTACCTTTGCTATCGCTTATAAGCCTGTCGAAAATTTATCAGTATATGCCAGCTACGCCCAATCCTATACCAAACCGGTAGAGGTAAGTAAGTCTTACGATAATGCCGGTGAAATTTTTAAACCTATCAAAAACAAACAAACTGAGGTCGGCATCAAATACCGCGGCGGCGAAATTTTACACAGTTTGGCCTTCTTCGAATTAAATCAGGGCAGCTATATCAAAGAAGATAATCCCGGCGGTAAAATAGGAGAAATCTACACGCAAAACGGCGAAAATAAATTCAAAGGCGTCGAATACTCTCTGACCGGTAAAGTTGCTCCTAAATGGAATGTTATGGGAGGCCTGATGTACCTTGACGGTAAACGTGAAAAGCTTGCTAAAGGCAGTGAGCATCTCGAAGGCCGTTATGCTACCGGTACTCCTAAATGGAACGCCGTTTTGGCAACGGAATATGAAGCGGACCAGAATAATTCCGCTATTTTCCGTATGAACTACGTCGGCAAGTCCCACGTTAACGATAATGGTGTTATGGCCCCCGATTATATGACCTTTGATTTAGGTTATAAACATAAAACCAAAATCAATTCCACACCTGTTACTTTGACTGCTATGTGTTATAACGTTTTAGGCAAAGATTACTGGATCTCCCGCGGTACCTCCGTAGCTCTCGGCGCGCCGCGTACAATGATGCTGTCAGCGCAGTTCGATATTTAGCAGACAGCCACACTGCTTTTAGGAATTAAGTCCAGGTATACCATCAGCGTGCATACCTGGAAAATTTATTAATAAAATTATGAGGTGTTTACCAATGATAAATAAGCACAAGAAATTTTTAACAGCGGCTGTTTTCTGCGCCATTGCCAGCACTGGTTTTGTTCTGACGGCCAGTGCTGAGGAAACCATGACACACGACCTAGACGAAGTCGTTGTCGAAGCCGATAAAGACGCCCTGCCCGGCGGCTATGTAAAAACCAAAGGCAGCATTGGTATTTTAGGCGAAAAAAGCGTCCTGGACGTGCCTTTCAGCAATATGAACATCACGCAAAAAACCATTGAGACTTTCGGCGGCCCCAATCAGCCTTTACAAAGTATTTTAGCAAATAACCCGGCTGTGCGGATTCAAGGCACGACTTTGCACAACGATTTCTCTATTCGCGGCATCAAAGGCAACGGTACCAGTTCCTACCTAAACGGTATCCCCGGTCTAATGACTCAATTTGCCGCCCCTACCTTTATGATCGGCGACATTCAATTTATTTCCGGCCCTAACAGCGGCATTACCGGTATTCCCAGCACTTATGAAACCACGGCAGCCGGCGGTATAGTTAATTTTGTTTCCAAAAAAGCAACAGAGGCACCGCTTACACGTTACCGCCAAACTTTTTCAGGCAAAGGGTCTTTTGGTGAATACCTGGATGTCAGCCGTCGTTTCGGCAAAGACAAAGAATGGGGCGTACGTATCAACACAGAATTACTGAATGGCAATACGGCAATCAACAGCAATGATATGGAAGCCCAGGGTATTTTTGCCAACATCGACCACCGTGATAAAAAAAGCAACACCAATTTACTTGTTGGCTACCGGCATTTAAATATCGAAGGCGGCGCACGCTGGTTCTCATTAAAAGCAGCAGCGATCGGCAAAGAGATCACCAAAGTGCCAAGCGCTCCTGAAGCAAGCAAAAATTACGGTTTTGATGGATTGGCCAAAGAATCAGAAGGATACATCATTGCTTTAAATCATGAACAAAAAATGAATGCCGACTGGAAATGGTTTCTGAACGCCGGCATGAACAGCAACAAACTGCAAAGAAACATCATCGGCGCCAGCAGTAATTTCGTTATCATCAATGACAAAGGCGATGTCAGTAATAATTTAATGTCCACACAAACTGTTACCAAAAATTATTATGCCCAGCTCGGTATCAACGGCAATATTAAAACCGGCGCAGTAAATCACGATGTAACCTTAGCCCTGGACAAAGCCTGGCACAGTATCGAAGGCGCCAAAAACATGTATAACAATGGCAGTATGGGCAGTGTCAGCGGCAATATTTACAGCGGCCTGCAAGGCAACAATGTCTGGTATCCCTCAATAGAAACCGGTTTGAGCAGTAAAGATCAGTATTGGGGTATCTCTTTAGCTGACACTGTAAAATATAAAAAAGCCCAGCTTTTACTTGGTGTGCACAAGCATAATGCTTCGGTCGACAGCTATAATAAAATTACCGGACGAGTAACTCAAACCGTTGGCAGCGATGCTTTATGCCCCACTTATGGTTTTGTTTATCAGCCCGATGAGCATACTTCTTTGTATGCCAGTCATTCTGAAAATTTTGATAAGGGCACTATTGTTGCCAGCAAATATGCTAATGCCGGTGAAGTCTTAAATCCTGCCAAAACCAAACAAAATGAAATCGGCTTTAAATATGCCAATGCCGGCTTCCTTACCAGCTTAGGTATTTTTAACATCAAGCAAGCCAACAACATCGAAGTCTACAAAGGCAGCACGTATTTGCAGCAGGACGGCGAACAGGAATACCAGGGGATAGAATTGTCTGTGAATGGTAAACTCGCCGATAAGTGGAATTTCATGGGCGGTCTGATGTATTTGGATGCCACTCAAAACAAAACCCAAAACGGCACTAACGACGGTAAAACTGTCAATGGTGCGGCCAAATGGAATGCTGTGGCCGTACTGGAATATAATCCGGATGAAAAATTCAGTATTGTCGGACGGGCAATGTACACCGGTAAAGCCGATATTTATAATGAACAGCTGCAGACCCCTTCTTATATGACTTACGACTTGGGTGTCAATTATAAAACTGCTTTCAACAAAACTCCTGTTACCTTGACTGCAATGTGCTACAACCTTACTGATAAAAACTACTGGACTGCCTATGGTAATAATCTGATCTTATCCAGCCCGCGTACCCTGATGCTGTCCGCAACCTTCGACATTTAATTTTCACTTCCATTATCAAAGAGGGTATGTATGCCCTCTTTGATTTTGTAATAGCAGGAGGCAGTTACCGCTATGCTTAAATTCACCGATATCGACTTCAACGCAGTCTGGCAGGAAACCTTTGGCTGGAACGCTGCCGGCGATACCGACAACCGCAAATTCAATGACCAGGCAGAAAATGATTTTTGGGTCCGGCTGGCGCCGCGATATACACAGGAATATAATCTCAATCACGATACCGGCCTGATTGCCGATAAACTGGCCGGCCTTCTGGGCAGGAATAAAACCATCTTGGAAATAGGCTGCGGCAGCGGTAATTTCACTTTGCTGATGGCACAATATTCTCAGCAGATCCTCGGTCTTGATTTTTCACCTGCCATGCTGGCTGTGCTTGAAGAGAGGCGGCTTGCCGAAGGTATCGGCAATATTCGCACGCAGGCAGGCAAATGGGAAGATTTTACAACTGACGCTGTATTCGACTACATCGTCAGTGTCAATTCACTCTACCGTATCCGCGACATAAAAAGCGCTTTATTGAAAATGCACGCTTACAGTACCCAGGGCTTTATCATCGTCAGAACTATCCAGCGGCCGTTCTTTTACAGCCTTTATCAGAAAAACGGCGTGTCCTGTCCTGAATGTCTTGATTATCAGCTGCTGCCGCTGCTTTTATGGCGGCTTGGTCTGCAGGCCAACGTAGAATTTCTAACTTACCCCAAAAAGAAGTATTTCCTCGACCTGGCTGATGTAAGTCAGGAAATGCAGGCTGATTTGACTGCGCAAATCTTTCATGAGCAGCAGGCAAAGCTTTTGCAGGCTTTTACCGGACAGGCAGCTTTTACAGACGGACGATATACGATCAGCCAGCCGCGCACTACTGTTATTATTTCTGTAAAAAATAAATCTGGGATGAAAATATGAAACATTTTTATAAGCCCCTGTTACTGCTGCTTACGACAGCCGTGCTTTTGCTTGGCGGCTGCGGCGTGCAGCAAACTGCCTCAGAACAGGAAAAAAATATCACAGCTGAAAACAACGCCGTTGTTTTAGCTGCCGGCAGAAATTTGGCCCCAGGCGAAAAAGACGGTTACTATTGCAGCAAGATTTTAGGCGTTTGGGAACCACTGATCACCAAAGATGAAAACGGCCTGCCCAAACCCTGCCTGGCCACAGGCTGGGAGATGAAGGACGGCGGCAAAGAATGGATCTTCCATCTGCGCCAGGGCGTACAGTTCCACAACGGCAGCCCTTTTAATGCCGATGCCGTTATCAAAAACTTTGAGCGGATGAAATTAGGCGTCAAACGTTCCTCTTTTTATGGTCTGGATATCAAAACCTTTTATCCGTCGCTGATTCGTTACGAAAAAATCGACGATTACACCTTAAAATTCCTTTTTGCCGAGCCCAACGTCAACCAGCTGTATAAAATGATCGACTTCGGCAGCCCTGTCTATGCCCCGGAATGCTTTGCTCCCGACGGCAATTTTCAGGGCTTCGCTATAGGTACAGGGCCTTATAAGATCACTGAAAACGTACTGAACAAATATGTCCGCCTTACCCGCAGCGATACTTATTACGGCACTAAAGCAAAGGTGCCCGAAATCGTAGTCAGGAATATTCCCAATCCCGACGTCCGTTATGCGGCCTTAAAGGCCGGCGAAATTTTAGGAGTTCTGGACATCAACGCCATTCCGCCCTTTTTGGCTGAGGAAATCAAACAGGATGACCGTTTTGCAATATCGACCAATAAATCGACGATGATCCGCTTTTTGGCCCTGAACGGCAGCAGATTTCCTTTTAACGATGTACGTATGCGTCAGGCCGTCAGCCTGGCGATCGACAGAAAAGATCTGGTCCAGGCATTATATTTAAACTATGCCGAACCAACTGCCAATCTTTTGAACTACACCAGCCCTTATTATAAAGACTATCCGGTAGAATATGACCCCGAAAAGGCGCGAAAACTGGCCCGTGAAGTGTTAGGCGGACAACGCTGCGAAGTGGTCTACTGCATCAATGGCGGCGAACCGCTGCAGAAAGGCGAAGCAGAACTGATCTCATACTGGCTGCAAATCATTGGCCTCGATGTGACGATCCAATCGCTGGAATATGCCACCATGGCCCGGCAGATGCGCCGAGGCGACTATGACATTGCCCGCGTACAGCAGGGCTTGCCTAACGGCGACCCCTACAGTATTTTTTATACTTTTATGATGCCGGACGGCAGCCGCAATAAGATCAGCTGCCTGGCTTACCAAAATCATGAGGTCGCAGCTTTACTGCAGGAGGCCAAGCATTGCACAGATGAAAATAAACGCCGTGCCATTTATGATCGGTTGCAGCTTATTTCCATCGAAGACCAGCCTGTAGTACCGTTATTCAACGACCGCAGCATCGTTGCTTACAGCAAACGTTTAAAAAATTATGATGCGCTGGTTTACGGCGTTAATTTAGCAGAAATTGAGTTGATAGACTGATGATTAGTTATTGCTGTAAAAGAATCCTGACTGCTGTGCCCGTATTGCTGGGCATCAGCCTGCTGGCTTTTATACTGGGCGTCTTATCGCCCGGCGATCCGGCTGAATTTGTCCTGAATCAGGACGGATTATATGCCCCCAGCGAAGAACAGCTCGAAGCGATGCGCGAAGAACTTGGTTTGAATAAACCACTGTGGCTGCGCTACGGTCTGTGGCTGATGGGAGTTCTGCAGGGCGATCTTGGCAGCAGCTATATCACCGGCCGCGACATTGCCGCCGAGATCGCGCAGCGCCTGCCTGTGACGCTGGAGCTGGCTGTACTCGCGCTGCTGATGGCAGGTGTGGGCGGTATCTTTTTTGGCAGCATCTGTGCAGTTTACCGCGGCAGCTTTTTTGATAACTTCGTCAAAAACCTTACTAATATCATGCTCTCGATTCCCGGTTTCTGGCTGGCTTTGATCCTGATCCTTATTTTCAGCGAACAGCTGCGCTGGCTTCCCACCAGCGGTACGGGCAGCCTGAAATATTTCCTGCTGCCGGCTTTCGTTCTGGCTTTTGCCACCATGGCCACTGTCTGCCGCTTTATGCGCGGCGCACTGCTGACAGAATTTGGCCGTCAGTATTTTCTGGTCGCCAAAGTACGTGGAATCAATAAATTCAACCTGCTCACACGCTATGCCCTGCCTAATGCCATTATCCCCGTCATCGCTCTGCTGGGCAATTATTTTGCCAGCGTTCTGGGCGGTTCTGTAATAGCCGAAAGCATTTTTGCTATCCCCGGTATCAGCAGCATGGCACTGGAAGCCATCCGCTACCGTGACTATCCGGTACTGCAGGCTTATGTTCTGGTCAGCGGCTGTACGCTGATCCTGGTGATGGTAACGGTCGATCTGCTGATCGCTTATCTCAATCCCAAGGTAAAGCTGGGTGAGCGGTCATGAAAAAATCAAACCTGCAATTTTACTGTGCGGCCAGTGTGCTGCTGCTCATTATCGGCGCCAGTATCCTGGCACCGCTCCTGGTTACACACAATCCCTTTGAACCCGATATGGCAAACCGTCTGCAGCCGCCCTCCTGGCAGCATTTTTTTGGTACTGACGCTCTGGGACGCGATATGTTCAGCCGCATTCTTTACGGTGGCCGTGCTTCGATCCTGCTTTCACTGGCTTCGGCAATTCTGTCGCTTGGTGTCGGCCTGGTAATCGGTCTCTTCTGCGGCTTTTACGGCGGCAAATTGGATATGCTGTGCACTGTCGCCAGCAACATTTTCCAAGGCATTCCGGGCAGCTGCTTTATGATCGCCATTGCCGGCATTTTCGGTCCCAGCATCAAAAGTCTGGTACTGGCGCTGGTCATTACCTCCTGGGCCGGATTTTCCCGTATCGTGCGCGCTGAAGTCATGCAGCTTAAAGAAGAACCTTTCATCGAAGGTCTGCGCTGTCTGGGATGCAGTGACAGTCGGCTGCTGCTGCATCACATCATTCCCAATATTGTCAACAAGCTGCTTATTCTGTTCACTATCCGTGTGGGACGCGGGATTCTGTCCATTGCCGGACTCAGCTTCCTCGGCCTTGGCGTTCAGCCGCCGACTCCCGACTGGAGCGTGATGGTCAGCGATGCTGTTTTGTATTATCGCAGTTCACCGCATCTGATTTTGATACCCGGAGCCTGCATCTTTTTTCTGATCTACGCTATCAATAATCTGGGCGAATTTATGCGTGACAAACTGGATGTACGCTTTGATGAGGTGCGTAAATGGTAACTTTAAACTCTGCAGCACTTGATCTGGTGCTGCATCAGCTTTACGTGCACTTTCCTGTCCCCGGTGGACTGGTTCGGGCAGTTGACGGTGTTGACATCTGCTTCCGTCACCAACAAATCACTGGTATCATCGGAGAAAGCGGCTGCGGTAAATCCGTTTTGGGGCAGGCTATTTTAGGCATTCTTCCCGATTATGTCGCTCGCAGCGGCAATATTTTCTACCGCAGTACAGATATTCTGGCAGACAACACTTCCCTGCCCGGTTTTTACGGACAGCAAATCGCCCTGATACCCCAAAATCCCGGCGACTCACTCAACCCGCTGCGCACAATAGGCAGGCAATTCGACGATATCCTGCAGACTGCCGGATTCAAGGATAAAACCAACCAGCGCAAGCAACAGCTGCTGACCTTTTTCGGATTACCGGATGCAGAGCGCGTACTCGCCGCTTATCCGCATGAGCTTTCGGGCGGCATGCTGCAGCGCGTATTATGCGCGATGAGTATTTGCTGCTCGCCCCTGTGGCTTCTGGCCGACGAACCTACCAAAGGACTGGACGAAACAGCCTGCGGCGTTGTTTATGAAAATCTGCAGAAAATAAAAACCAGCCAGTCACTGGGTATGCTCATCATCACCCACGACTTACAGCTGGCACGTTCTATCTGCGCCAACATCGCCGTTATGTATGCCGGCCAGATCGTCGAATACGGTCCCCAAGTCCTTACCGGCCCACGCCATCCATATACCCAGGCTTTCTTGGCAGCACTGCCGGAAAACGGCTTTCAGCCGCTGCCCGGCCTGCCGCCATTACCGCAGGATCATTTGCCCGGCTGTCGGTTTGCGCCGCGCTGCCCCAGCTGTCAAAAACGCTGTCTGCAGGAAGTCCCGCCTGTCTATGACAGCGGCACCGCGAAAGTGAGGTGCTTCCTCTATGCTTGAAGCTGTCGAAGTTTCTAAAAAATATTGGGACCGCAGCAGCGGCAGGCAATACGATGTTTTACAAAGCTGCAGTCTGCAGATCGCTGCCGGAGAAGCAGTCGGTCTGATGGGACCCAGCGGCTGCGGCAAAAGTACTCTGGCACGTGTATTGCTGCGGCTTCTGCCGACAGACAGCGGCCGAATCATCTTTCAGACGCAGGACGTGACTCAGCTGTCTCAGAAACAGCTGAAACCCTTTCGCCAGCAAGTACAGTTCATATCGCAGCGTCCTGAAAGCTTTTTTGATCCGCTGCTGAAATTGGGCGCCAGCCTGCGTGAACCGCTGCATATCTTTGATCTGCCTGACAGCAGCGAGATTATCGAAGCCGCACTGGCCACAGTCAAACTGTCACCTGCCCTGCTGGACCGTTATCCGCATCAGGTCAGCGGCGGCGAAGTACAGCGCCTGAGTATCGCCCGTGCGCTTTTGCTTAAACCGAAACTGCTTATCCTGGACGAGCCGACATCAATGCTGGATATCTCCGTCCAGGCACAGATCCTACAGCTTTTAAAAAATATTCGCCGGCAGGAACAGATGGCGTTCCTCTTTATCTCCCATGACAAAGCCGTAATCAATTATATGTGCGACCGCCAGCTATATATGCAGGAAGGCAGGATCACCTGACAAAAAAACACCCAACGCTATGCGTTGGGTGTTTTACTTTAATAAGAACATCAGTACCGCTTCTCCTGCCGTTACAGCCATTGTCCCAGTACTTCCTGCAGCCGTTCGATACTGACCGGCTTGCTCAGATGCTCGTTCATCCCGGCATTGAGCGCCATCTTGATATCTGAAGAAAATGCGTCAGCCGTCATTGCCACAATTGGTATCTGCCGCGCATCTTCACGCGCCAGCCTGCGAATCTCCCTGGTTGCTTCATAACCGTTCATAACAGGCATCCGCACATCCATCAATATCATTTCATAATGACCGGGCGCAGATGCATTAAACATTTCCACTGCCCGCCGGCCATTTTCAGCACCCTCGCAGACTAACCCCAGGCTTTGCAGAAACTCCAGAGCGATCTCCATATTCAGGTCATTATCTTCAACTATCAGTACCCGATGTCCCGAAAAATCGCTCCTGCCCGCAGGCTTTACTGCCGGCAGCGGTTTTACTGCATCATCGCCCAGCCAGCGCAGCGGCAGCGTTAAGGTAAACTTTGCGCCGCCTTCCGGCCTGTTGGCGGCTTCGATAGTGCCGGCCATCAAATTTGTCAGGTTCTTGCAGATTGCCAGCCCCAGTCCCGTCCCCTCGATTTTACTTGTACGGCTGTCTTCACCGCGTTCAAACATATCAAAAATTTTCGGCAGCAGTTCTTCCGACAGCCCCGGACCGTTATCGCTGACAGTAAAAACATACTGCGAACGCTGCGGGATCACTGCGGAAAGCTCCTGCAGCCCCAAAACGATTTCTCCACCTTCCGGAGTATATTTGACCGCATTACCTAAAACATTAAGCAAAATCTGCTTGAGATGCGTACTGTCAGTCATAACCTCCGCATGTTTCAGCTCTTCAAGCTCCAGCCGCAGATTTTGCATTTTTTTACCGGCCATCGGGCGGATGATATTTAGTACATCCTCCAGCAGCTGCGGCAGGCTCAGCTCATCATCTGTTAAAATAACTTTACCGCTTTCGATCTTCGACATACTTAAAATACTGTTGATCAGCTCCAGCAAATGGGCGGAGCTGCTGCCAATTTTATTAAGACAGTCCAGCGTTTTGACTTTATTCTCAATATTCTGCCTGGCGATAGTCGTCATTCCGATGATCGCATTCATGGGCGTACGGATATCATGGCTCATCTGCGACAAAAAAGCGCTTTTCGCCTCATTAGCAGTATGCGCCGCCACCAAAGCTTCCTTCAATTCCTGCTGCTGTTCCATCTCACGGCGGCGCTCATCATCAATAAAACGCGCCACCAGGACCGCCTGTTGTTTTTTCGAACCGCTGTAATCCGGCAGATATGAAACCATCAGACTGATCCATTTATAGACCCCGCCGTTTTTGCGACGCAGCTCCATTTCCAGCTTATCACCGGTTTTAGTCAAAACCCGGCGCATCTCCCGTAAATTAAAACGCTGCCTGAATTTATGCCAGTCCTCGCGCGGTACTACATCTCTGGTATAGGCCAGAAATTCCTCACACGTGCCGTTATACGGATAGTCCACGCATTTTTGCCCGGTCAGCTCAACAAAATGATAAGTACCTGCGTCCAGATCAAAATGCACTACGGCATAATAAATATCGCCCAGCACGTGATTGATCTCATAATTAAGGCTTTCGACCAACTGCTTTTCCTGCTGCATCCGTTTCCAGGCGTCGATATCGCGCATCGTACCCACAACGCGTACCGGCAGTCCCTGTTCATAAACAGTCGTTGCCTGCACTAAATACCACTTGTTATCTATCTGTTCGTCAATATAACGGCGCATCCTGATTTCCAGGGCTTCTTCACTGCGTTCACCGCGCAACAGGCCCAGCCAAGCCTCCCGATCCGATGGATCGACAAGATTTTCTTTTATGACCACGGAAAGATAATCCGGGATATAACTGCGCCGTGTTTTTTCCTGAGAATTTTCAGAAGCTATATTGCTCCAGGAATGCATCACCTGTAATCTGATATCATATTCAAACAGCAGATCTATACTGGATTCCATCGCGACCCGGTAACGTTCTTTTTCCTCGTACAGCTGCCGTTCCATATCCCGGCGCTGGGTAACGTCGCGCATAAAACAGCCGCAGTAGCCGTACATCGGCTGATAGCAGTCGACCGACAGATATTTTTTTAAATTTTCGTTATAATCCTCGATATTTTGGGTCAGACCTTCCAACGCTGTTTTCGTATAGATATTCAGCCATTTGGCGCCGTTATCGCCCCAAATATCGCTGAAAGACATTCCCAAAAGATAATTTTTACCGTCGATACCCAAAAAAGAGGCACAGGCGCTGTTGGCATAAACAAAGATAAAATCCTGAGGCAGTCCGCTTGCATCGGCCTCTACCCTCAATACATATACTGGCAGCGGCAGCTTATCAAACTGCATCATCATACCACGCTGCATCGCGGCAAAATCTTTGTTGAATTGTTCTAATAAAAGCTTCTTTTCCAAGCTTTCTCACCCTTCCGCGGCCAAAGCCAAGGTTATCTTACAGCATGCCCGTACAAAAACCTGTCGACGATCAGATCCGCCAGTTCAGCATCGGTAAATTCAGGCTGACCCACATAGTGCAGCACCGACATCGTTACCCCGCCGAATAAATGGTGAGCCGTGATCGTAGGCTGCCCCTGCTTCATAAAGCCAGTCTCCATACCTTCGCTGATAATCGTCACCAGACATAAGACCTGCTCCCTGATCAGATTGCGGTACCGCAGGATACGGTTATATTCATCTTCAGACAGAGTATCACCGTACAAAGAACTCATTTCCCAGGAACCATCGTTTAAAAATACCGGATGAAAGCCGCGCTGATTGCCGCTCACCTCATACCATAAAATCCGATACAGATCCTTATTATCCCGCAGAAACGGCAGCAGCGCCAGCATATAGCTTCTGATTTTTTCGCTGGTGCTTTTACCTGAAGCAACCACTTCCTGCAGGCATTGCAGGAAAGGCTCTATCTTACTGGCGACAAGCGTATAAAATAAGTTATCCTTATTGCCGAAATATTTATAGACCGTGCCCTTACCTGTATCCGCAAGCGCAATGATCTCGTCTAAAGTCGCCTGCACATAGCCGCGGCGGCTGAAAACTTCCTCTGCTGCCAGCAATATTCTCTGATCTTTAGGTAAGGTTTTGTCTATTTCGCGCATAAATCAAACTTCCTTTCAATAAATATTTCTATTTCTCCATTATTATATATTATTATAAGTTTTTTAGACAAACTTTACAAATTTATCTTTCCAAACTTCACTTTGTTTCATCAAAAAATTTTGCTATTTTATTTTTTCACAATTTTAGGGCTTTATATCGCCGATGCTTTCCTATATAATAGAGTTGAAATCACAGAAAACTATTATTTATTTTTTCTAATTATTTTTGTTCCGCTTAAGGCGGATAGTTTTTGAGAAAGAAGGAGGTCGCGATTATGAGTCTGAAGGTCCATACAAATCGCTGCAAAGGCTGCGGGATCTGCGTAGCATTTTGTCCCAAACAGGTTTTGGCAATCAGCGAGATCGAAAAAGTAGAGGTGGTCGCCGAGGATAAATGTATCCAATGCGGCCAGTGCGAAACACGCTGCCCTGACTTTGCGATTTTTGTAGA